>JBBCHB010000056.1:0-66988 GCA_037200015.1 Aliidongia sp.
ATGGTGTTGCGCGTGATCCTGGCAAGAACCTTGCGGCGTGCAAGCGTGGCATGTCTGTTTGTTATCCTGACGGTTGCGATGTCGGGTTCGAGCAGAGGCCAAGATCTCCCAAAATTGCATTACGCCGGCTTTGCGTTTGCCGGAGAAGCGGGGCGTATCGGGAAGACCTTCCCGAATTCCGTTGCGATAAACGAGGCGGCGGATGCATCGGGCATAAGCCCGCTCGATCGGCAGCTGAACCTTCTGGTCAACAGCGCGAAATTCGACCATTTCGTCCTGACCGGCGATCTCGGCAACACCAAGACGGGCGACGCCTTGGCGCTTGCTTTCGTCCTGACATGGGAGAATCTGGCGCAAGAACCGGTCGGCCGCGACGTCAAGGTTACCGCCGATCTCCGCGCCGAGGCGTTAGTCTTCGACTTCCAGGCGATGAAAGTAATCGCGGCCTATCCCTTTGGCCTGCAAAGCCGCCAGGTACTGCCCGCTGCACCATCGCCCGGCGCCATCCGCGAAATCTTCAGATCGATGTATTTCGGGTCGCAGGGCAGCATCTTCGACGCCTTCATCCGGACCCTGAAATCAACCGACATCAAGCGCTCCTACGGCGCCTACGCCCAGGTCACGGCGGTTGATATCGAAGACAAGGCGGCGAAAACATTCGCCGGCTTCCAGGTCGACCCGGACCAATTGAAGGGCTTCATCGCCGAAGCATTCGACGCTTCTCTCTCCAAGAATGTCGGCATTCCCGTACTGCCCTATCTCAAGGGGCAGGCCATCGGCGGCAAGATGTCCGCCAGGTTTGCCAATGGCAATGTCTACAATCTCGCTCTGCCGGCGCCGGATTACCAGATCCGCCTGGCGTTGCGCGGATTCAAGAAAGTCGAGATCGATTCGAATTCGGCGGAGACGGGTTTTGCCTATGCCAGTTACTTCAAGATCGGCATCGATCAGCCGCTCGCCGGGAAGCCGTATCTCGATACGGATTTCAAGTACGCCGTCACCAAGGTGGTGCCCAAGGCGGTCGAGCATCCGGATGATTGGGGCGCCTATCAGGAATCCATGCTGTCCCTGCTCGATGGTCTGAGCAAGCAGCTGTCGGCGCCTGACGATGACTGGATCGAGAAATGGGGCGGCGGCGCTGCCACGCGTCCCCAACTTGCCGCCGCCGCCAAGGCGCTGGCCCGCTGTCGTTAGATTTTCAAGGAGTCAACAGATGCCACGGCAAATCGCTTTGCTGATCGTGACGCTCGCCCTGGTGCTGTCGGGCGTCGGTCGTGACGCCTTGGCGGCGGTCCAGGCCGAAGGACGCGGCGAGGTGCCGTACGACACCAGCCTGTTCTCGAGCAAGCCCGACGCGGCGGCGCGGCAATCGGCGGTGACGGAGGCGAAGAAGAACGCCCTTACCCGCTACGCATCAGGCTTCTCAGCCGCGAAATACGCGCTGTTCCAGGCCGATGAGCCCAAGATCTACGCGCAGCTCGAACAGTATGTGATCGACGCAGTCGTCGTCGACGAAGGCGCGAATAAAAGCCGCGAAGACCTATTTCACCGTGGTCCGCGCGACGATCAACGATACCAGGCTGGATGCGTTGCTGAACGACCGCGGCGTCGCCAATGCCGGGCATCGGGTGCCGGGGGCACGGCGATTTCCTATCTGTTCGTGGCGCGGGAAACCGAGAGCAGCAAGGCGTTCGACACCAGGCGGACCATCGTGGCGGACGCTCAAAAGGCCGTCTCCGCCAGCCAGGGCCAGGGCGTATCCGGCGGCAAGGCCAATTTCTCCGAATCGGCGGAGGCGACGAGCAGCCTGACGACTGGCGGCAGCGCGCTGCGGAAGGCGGACGAGGTCAGCTACCGCGTCACGTCGCCCGAGAACATCAACACGGCGATGACCGAGATCTTCGCCAGCAACGGCTTCGAGGTCTACGACTACCGCGAAGTGGTGAGCCAATGCGGCGGCGTCGATCCGCAGAAGATCTATGCCGAGTTCGCCAAGGCGGACGAACTGGCCCGCGACACAAGGAACAGCGCCTTTACCGCCGCGCGGCAATGCTCGATCTCGGTCTTCGCCTTCGGCACGCTCGATGTCGGGCTGCAGGATGTCGACCCGGTCACCGGCAACAAGCGGGTCTATGTCTCGGTCCGCTCCCAGCTGCTCGACATTACCGGAAAGCTCCCGCGCATCATCGCCTCGGTCGGCCCCGTGCAATATGCCGGGCTTGGGCCGGACCAGACCGTGGCGACGCGGAATGCCTTGCAGCTCGCCGCAACCGAGGTTGCCCGCGCGATCTCCGATCAGATGAACGCGAAGGGCGCTCACTGACGCGAATCCCCCGAGAAAGGATAAAAAATGAAGAAACTGAACTGGTTGACCGCCAGCGCGGCAGCCTTGCTAGCCGCTATCGTCATCGCGCCGCCTTCAGCCCGTGCCGACGGCTTTCTCGGCAGCGCCGTCGGCAGCCTGGCCGGCCCGGGTGCCGGTGGCGCGCCGGCCGCATCGCCGGCCGATCTCTCGACCAGCTTGGGTGGGTTGTCGACCACTTTCGCCGCGTCGTTCCAGAACATGCTGTTGGCCGAGTCGCTGAGCGCGAAGGCGTTCGGCCTCAAGGCCGAATCCGAGCAGCTCGAAAAGACCGCCGCCTATTACGGCAAGGGCAATATCGAGGATTACGACCAGGTCGGCCGCGACGTGACGGTCGCGGCCGATACCCAGGCCAAGATCGACCAGAAGATGGCGGCCGCGACGACCACGGATGCCGCCGCCAAGAAACAGCTCTCCGCTGCGGCGCCGTATTACGCGGTCGGCACTGCCCATGCCGCGACGCTGCCCGGGCAATACGCGGCCTGGGTCGCCCGCGCCCAGGCGACCATGAAGAGCAATCCGGTGGCGCTGGCGTCCAATTCCGGGCTGGTTACCCAGGTGCCCAAGGTGGCGCAGCTCTCCACGCGCTTGCCGGACCTGACCGCGAAATGGATCTCGGTGACCAAGGGCTTCGTGACCTTCACGCATAAACAGAAGATCGACACCGGCGACCTGTCCTCGAAGGTCGGCGAACTCTAGGGGACGCCCGCATAAGGGCCCGCGCATCGGAGATGGGAGAGTAGGGATGTTGGTCAGATCGCGGATCGTGACGCTGGTCGTCGCCTTTGCGCTTCTCGGATCCGGCGCGGGTCGCGCTCAGGGCGTCGAGTATCAGAAGGTCAAGGCGGAGGGGATCGGGGCGGAATACGACACGGCCCTCCAATCGGCCCTGACGCATGCCGTCGCTCAGGTCAATGGTGTCGACGTCGCGCGCCGGGTCTTGAGCGTCTCCGACCACCAGACGGCGACCGGGACGACCGAAACGAAAGCGGCCGCTGTCGTTGCCAGCGCAACCGACCGCGCCGCCGTGGCAGTCGTTGCGGCCAAACCCGTTGGCGATGGCACCGAACAGGCGGCCGCGCCGCGGACAGATACAGTGGCCGACGATGGGACGGTTTCCCCAGGGGCTGCCGATGACAACGGGTCAAAAGCGACAGCCGTGGTCGCGGTGGGTGCCGGGGAAGAGCGGAGTCGGACCGTAGCAATCGGCGCTGCCGCGCAAGAGACGCGGCAGGAATTCACGGCGGATCGGACCATTGTCGCCATGGCATCCGCGACATCCGGCATTATCAACCGCTACCAGATCCTCTCCTCGGGCAAGCAGCAGGATGCATGTCGTCGTCCTGGCCGAGATCTCGAAATACAAGGCCGCGGAGGCGGACCAGCGGAAGAAGGTGGCGGTTCTGCCGCTGCGGTTGGACAAGGCGGATGGACGGTTCCAGGCGTTCGAAACCGTGTTCAGGACCGATCTCGTGAACCAGCTCACCCAATCCGCGAAGCTGGCGCTGCTCGATCGCGACTTTTCGGGCGAACAGGCGTCCGAGCTGAATTTCCTCAAGAGCGAGGGCATCAAGAAGGACGAGATGGCCCGGCTCGGCAACAAGCTCGGCGCCGATTTCGTCATCGTCGGCGTCGTGTCAGATGCGAGCGTCAAGACCGAATCCGCCTATATCCAGTCGGTCGGCCGGACCGTGACCGGCGCGTCCACGACGGCCGCAAAGATTACCTACCGCGTCATCGAGACGGCGACTGGGCGGATCGAACTCGCCGACAATTGGGAAACCGCCGGCAAGACGATGGGCAAGATCGACGATGCAGCCGAACTGGCCGCCGAGGAGGTGTCGCGCAGCATCCTGGAAGCGCTCTTCCCGATGCGGGTCGAGCACATCTCCAACGGCGTGTTCTACCTCGGACAAGGCGGCAAATCGGTCAAGGCCGGCCAGCAATATCGTGTCGTCCGGCTCGGCGACGATATTGTCGACAGTTACACCAAGGAGATCATCGGCCGGGAAGAGGATGATATCGGCCAGATCGTGGTCTTCGAGGTCGAGCCCAAACTGGCCAAGGCCCGGCTCGCCGGGCCCGCGCCGCAAACCATGCCGGCCGATACCGGCGACCTTGTCGTTCGGCTGGTGAAAAGCGATGCGTCGGCCCAGCCTGAGGTGGCGGGCGCCACCGCGGGAAAGAGAACCGATCAGGCTAAAGCTCCGGCAACCGGCGCCAAGGCGTTGCTCGATAAGAAACAGGGCGATTGGTAAGCAGCCCGACTCGCGTCGCCGGCACAGGGTGCTGGAGCGCGGGTTAAACAGTGGACCTTTCCGCTCGGTTCGGCCCTAGACATGATCGCTGGCGCGGCCCGTTGCCGCGTCGAGTGAGTGGTTGGGTCGGATGAATCTGTTTACGTATTTCCGGGCCGAAATCGCGGCGAGCCTGGCGCGGCTGGAGACGGCCGGCAAGCTGCCATCCGGACTGGATTTCAGCCGCGTCACGGTCGAGCCACCACGCGATCCCGCGCATGGCGATGTCTCGACCAATGCAGCGCTTGTGCTGTCGAAGCCGGCCGGAATGGCGCCGCGCGCCGTGGCCGAGCTGCTGGCCGAGGCGCTCAAGAGCCATGAGGCGGTGACCGAGGTCTCGATCGCCGGGCCGGGCTTCCTGAACTGGCGCCTCGCTGACGGGTTCTGGCATGGTTCTGGCATGCGCGGCTGCGCGACGTGCTCGCGGCCGGCACGCGTTACGGCGATTCGTCGGCAGGGCAGGGCGCCAGGGTCAATGTCGAATATGTCTCGGCCAACCCGACCGGGCCGATGCATGTCGGCCACGCCCGCGGCGCCGTGTTCGGCGACGTGCTGGCCAATCTGCTGGTCAAGGCCGGCTTCGACGTCTGCCGCGAATACTACATCAACGATGCCGGCGCCCAGGTCGACGTGCTCGCCCGCTCGGCTCATCTGCGCTATCGCGAGGCGCTCGGCGAAGCAATCGGCGAGATCCCGCCCGGGCTCTATCCAGGCGACTATCTGAAGGCGGCCGGCACGGCGCTGGTCGAGCGCTACGGGTCGAGCCTGCGCGACGGGCCGGAGGCGAGCTGGCTGGCGCCGGTCAAGGCTGTCGCCATCGAAACGATGATGGCGATGATCCGCGACGATCTGGCCGGGCTCGGCGTCCGGCACGACGTCTTCACCTCGGAGCGTGCGCTGCACAAATCCGGCGCGATCGACCGCGCGCTGGCGACGCTCGAAGCGGCCGGACTGATCTATACCGGCGTGCTGGAGCCGCCCAAGGGCAAGCCGGCGCCGGAGGATTGGGAGCCGCGGCCGCAGACGCTGTTCGCCGCGACCCCGCTTCGGCGACGACACCGATCGGGCGCTCAAGAAATCCGACGGCAGCTGGACCTATTTCGCCGCCGATATCGCCTATCACCTCGACAAATACCGGCGCGGCTTCGCCCGGCAGATCGACGTGCTGGGCGCCGATCACGGCGGCTACGTCAAGCGCATGCAGGCGGCGGTGACGGCGATCACCGGCGGCGAGGGATCGCTCGACGTCAAGATCTGCCAACTGGTGCATCTCTTCGAGAACGGCCTGCCGGTCAAGATGTCGAAGCGGGCCGGCACCTTCGTCACGCTGCGCGATGTCGTCGAAGAAGTCGGCAAGGACATCGTCCGCTTCATGATGCTGACGCGCAAGAACGACCAGACGCTCGATTTCGATTTTGCCAAAGTGCAGGAACAGTCGCGCGACAACATGCTGTGGTATGTCCAGTATGCTCATGCGCGCGTGCAGTCCGTGCTGCGCGTCGCGGCCGAAAAGCTCGGCGGTCCGGCAATCAGCGCTTCGGATCTCGCCAATGCGGATCTGGCGCATTTGACGCATCCGGCGCAGATTGCGCTGATTCGTCAGCTGGCAAGCTGGCCGCGTCTGGTCGAAAGTGCGGCCGATGCCCATGAGCCGCATCGCGTCGCCTTTTACCTCTACGATATTGCGGCCGGATTCCACGGTCTGTGGAACATGGGCAATGATGATGCGACGCTGCGCTTCATCAATCCCGAGGACCGCGCCGCCACCCTGGCGCGGTTGGCACTGGTGCAGGCCGTCGGGCTTGTCGTGGCGTCCGGCCTGCAGGTGTTTGGGGTCGAACCGGTCATGGAGATGCGCTGATGGGACCGCGGCTTTATCCCGACGAGTCGGATCCGCCACCGCCGCCATCCGGCGGCGGCTGGTCGATCGACCCGGAGGACCGGCCTAACTACGGCGATGAACTGCCGCGGCGCGGCTTTACCGCGTATCTGCGCCCGCTGGTCTATGGCCTGTTCGCGATCGGCTGCGCCGGGGCGCTCTGGTACGCCTATAACAAGGGGCGCGATGTCGGCGCCGGCGGCACCGGCACCGTGCCGCTGATCCGTGCGGATCAGGGCGCGACCAAGGTCAAGCCGACCGACACCGGCGGCGCCTCCGTGCCCGATCAGGATAAGCTGGTCTATAATCCGAGCCAGCCCGGCGCCAAGGTCGAGCGGCTGTTGCCGCCGCCGGAGCAGCCGCTGGCCAAGCCTTTGCCGCCGGCCTCGGACGCCTCGGCGCCGCTGCCGGTCGAATCGATCGGTCCGACCGCGGCGCCCAAGGCGGCGCCGCCCAGCCCGCCGGGCGAGGAGATCAAGCAGGTTACCAGCAGCGGGACGATCACGCTGCCATCCGGACCGGCCACGACGAGCGCGCCGATCGCTGCGCCCGCCCCGACGCCGGCTGCCCCGGCAGCGAAACCCGTGCCGCTCACCCCGGCCAAGCCGCCGACCCAGACCGCTTCGGCTGCCAGCGCCGGCGGCAGCTTCCGGGTCCAGATCGCCGCGACCCGCGACGATGCGGCGGCGAAGTCGGAATGGGAACGGCTGAAGAAGGCCCATGCCGATCTGCTGGGCGATCTGTCGCCGACCGTGGTCAAGGCCGATCTGGGCGACAAGGGCGTGTTCTACCGCGTCCAGGCCGGGCCGGTCGCGGATCACGAAAAGGCCGAGAAACTTTGCAGCGAGCTGAAGAAGTTCGCCATCGCGTGCATCATTGTCAAACCGTGATGCCGCGCCGAAAGCGCTGATCCTCGGCTGTGCCGGGCCGGTCCTGAGCCCGGCCGAACGGGAGTTCTTCCGGTCGGCCGACCCGGCCGGCTTCATCCTGTTCCAGCGCAATTGCGTCGACCCCGCCCAGCTCGCCGCCCTCGTTGCCGATCTCAAATCGGCGAGCGGCCGGGCCGATACGCCGGTGCTGATCGACCAGGAAGGCGGCCGGGTGCAGCGGCTGAAGCCACCGCATTGGCGCGCAGCACCTTCCGCCGGCCGCATCGCGCAATTGCCGCCGGCCGCGGCCGAACGCGCCGCCTGGATCAATGCCCGGCTGATCGCGGCCGATCTGGCGGCGCTCGGCGTCACGGTCGATTGCATGCCCGTGCTCGACCTGCCGGTGCCGGGCGCCCATGAGGTGATCGGCAACCGCGCGCTCGGTACGGAGCCGGAGCAGGTCGTCCGGCTGGGCCGCGCGGTCATGCGCGGTCTCGAAGCGGGCGGCGTGCTGCCGGTGATCAAGCATCTGCCGGGCCATGGCCGCGCGCTGGTCGACAGTCATGAACATTGCCCAGTGGTCGACGCGCCGGAAGCGGCGCTGCTGGCGCGCGATGTGTCGCCGTTCGAGGCTCTGGCCGATGCGCCCTTCGCCATGACCGCTCATGTCGTCTACACCGCCTGGGATCCCGATCGTCCGGCGACGCTGTCCGCCAAAATCATCGGCGAGATCATCCGCGGCCGGATCGGCTTCACCGGCACCCTGATCAGCGACGATCTCAGCATGAAGGCGCTGGGCGGAACGCTGCCCGAAAGGGCGCTGGGCGCGCTCGCTGCCGGCTGCGACCTTGCCCTGCATTGCAACGGCAATCTCGACGAGATGATCGCGCTCGCCGCGGCGGTCGGGCCGCTGAGCGCCGCCGGCACCGAACGCTTTGCCCGGGCGCTCGCGCATCGCCGTGCGCCGGAGCCGGCCGACGCTTCGGCGCTGCTTGCCGAACTCGACGCGCTGATGGCGGCGGAGGTGGCAGCATGATCATGGCCGGGCTGCAGGAAGTCACAGTCTGGATCCTGCCGATCCTGTTCGCCGTCACGATGCATGAGGCGGCGCATGGCATCGTCGCGAAGCTGTGCGGCGACCGCACCGCTTATATGCTGGGGCGCGTCAGCCTCAACCCGCTGCGCCATGTCGATCCGGTCGGCACGATCCTGGTGCCGGCGCTGGGCGTGCTGACCAGCACTTTCCTGTTCGGCTGGGCCAAGCCGGTGCCGGTCAATTACCGGGCGCTCAACCATCCGCGCCGTGATGCCGTGCTGGTGGCGCTGGCCGGGCCGGGCACGAATGTGCTGTTGGCTGCAATCTGCATCCTGGCCTTCCGGGGCGTCGGCTTCGTGCCGGAGGTGGCGCGGGATTGGACGATCCAGAATTTGCGGAACAGCGTCGAGCTGAACCTGATCCTGGCCGTGTTCAACATGCTGCCTCTGCCGCCGCTCGATGGCGGGCGCGTCGCCGTCGGCCTGCTGCCCAATCCGCTGTCGCGCCAATTGGCCGAGCTGGAGCCGATCGGCATTCCGATCATCCTGGGCGTGCTGTTCCTCGTGCCCATGCTGGGTGAAGTGATCCATCACGACCTGAATTTGTTCGAGCCGCTGGTGCAACGGCCGGCTGCATGGCTCGGCCAGTTCCTGATCTCGCTGCTCGGTGTCGGGTGATGACCGCGACCGAAGGCTTCACGGAGACTCTGCCGGCCGGTCCCTCAATCGGCGTGGAGCTGCTGGTCGATCTCGATGGTTTCGAAGGGCCGATCAGCCTGCTGCTGACGCTGGCGCGCGATCAGAAGCTCGATCTGAAGCACATCTCGATCCTGGCGCTGGCCGACCAGTACCTGGCTTTCATCGCTGAAGCGCATCGCATGCGCCTGGAGCTGGCGGCCGATTACCTCGTGATGGCCGCCTGGTTGGCCTATCTCAAATCGCGCATGCTGCTGCCCGATCCGCCGCCGGATGACGAGCCTTCCGGCGCGGAGCTGGCCGCAGCACTGCAATTCCGCCTGCAACGGTTGGCGGCGATGCAGAAGGTCGGCACCACCCTGTTCGGCCGCGCGCTGCTCGGCCGCGACGTCTTTCCCATGGCGCGCCCGAGGGGCTGAAGCCGGCCGGCAGCCCGGTCTATGCTGCCAGCCTGCATGATCTGCTCAAGGCTTATGCCGCGAATTGTTCGCGCGAGACCGCCACGGTGCTGCAGATCAAGGCGCCGGAATATTACACGGTCGAGGATGCGCTGCACCGCATGGGCAGCCTGATCGGCACTGTCGTCGAGTGGCGGCGCCTGCAGGCCTTCCTGCCGCCGCAGCTGCGCGAAGGCGCCATGGGCCGGTCGGCGCTGGCCGCGACCTTCGTCGCCAGCCTGGAAATGGCCAAGAGCGGGCGTATCGAGCTGAAGCAGGACGAGCCGTTCGGCCCGATCTTCCTGCGCGCCGCCCGGCCGCAGGCTTGAGAGCGATAGCATGAGCGATCGCGTCGTTTCCATCGGCGGCAACCGGATCGAGCCCGAACCGCCGCATGAGCCGACCGATGCCGAGCGCGACCGCGAACATGCTCTCCGCCTGCTCGAAGCATTGCTCTTTGCCTCGCCGGCGCCGCTGACCGATGCGCAGCTTGCCGCCCGCTTGCCGGAAGACATGGCGCTGGCGCCGCTGCTCGACGAGTTGCAGCGCGTCTACCGCTTTCGCGGGATCAATCTGGTGCGCGTCGCCGAGGCCTGGACCTTCCGGACCGCGGCCGATCTGGCCGGTCATCTCGCCATCGAAACGGTCCAGACCCGCAAGCTCAGCCGCGCCCAGATCGAGACGCTGGCGATCATCGCCTATCACCAGCCGGTCACCCGTGCCGAGATCGAGGAGATCCGCGGCGTGACCCTGCACAAGGGCACGCTCGATCTGCTGATGGAAGCCGGCTGGGTCCAGCCCAAGGGACGGCGCGAGACGCCGGGCCGACCGATCACCTGGGTGACGACCGAAGGCTTCCTGCTGCATTTCGGCCTGGATTCGCTGCGCGACCTGCCCAATCGCGAGGAGCTGAAGGCTGCCGGGCTGCTTGACGCCAGCCCGACCCCCGTATCGCTCGGCGAAGGCGCGCCGGAGCGGGACGAGGGGTCGGTCGACGACGAAGAGCTTTAGAACGAGATCATTTTAGGATCGCTCGACAATAACCCTCACCCGGTTCGCTTCGCTCACCACCATCTCCCGCTAAGCGGACTACCGTGTACACACAAGCATTTCTGGATCGGCTGTAGTTTTGTTTTTGATTTCTGGGCTTTCTTCCCACCCCGTCATAGCCGGGCTTGTCCCGGTCATCCACGTCGGGCCGACGCTTGAGACTCTCCTGCAAAGACTCAGGCGTCGGCCCGACGTGGATCCCCGGGACAAGCCCCATAGGCGCTAGGATAAGATGGATAGGCCTTGTTGTCGGCACGACCCACCTCACCCCGGCCCTCTCCCCCCTGAAGGGCGGAGAGGGAGATTTTAGCGCCGGCGCTTCCTTTAGCTCCCTCTCCGCCCCATTGGGGGGAGAGGGTTGGGGTGAGGTGGGGAACGCTCAAAGGTCGCCAATGCGCTTATCCTAGCGCCTAAGGGGACAAGCCGGGGATGACGGTCTTCTGGAACCAAACGGAATTCCGCCGTGTCAGGGATTTTACCTCCTGCCCGAAACAGCCGACCCGGAAGTACTTGTGTGTACACGGGTAGCCCGCTAAGCGGGCGAAGGCTAGTTGAAGCGATCCGAGCGATCCTAAATCACATCGCTTTAGCTTCAGGGAATCAGCCGGTCGCGCCGCAGCTGCTCGAACAGCGCAAAGAAAGCGTCGTCGGTCGGCTGGAAGAGATTGAAGCCGAGCCGCCGGCTCTTCGACATATCGGTGACGACCTCGATCGGCCGGCCGAGATCGGCGTCGGTGTGCCAGGGCGAGATGAGGCGGCCGATATCCCGTTCGGCCAAGTCCAGGCGTGCCGCGATGTCGCGCCAGATCACGGCGTCTTCCGCCATCTGCTGTTCGAGCGGCCGGACCACGCCGTCGAACGGCGCCGCTTCGATGCAGAACCAGGAGGCCAGCCGGCTCCACATCCAGCTCCAGCGGAAGACATCGCCGTTCACGACGTTGAACGCACGGTTCGCCGCCGCCGGTGTTGTGGCGGCCCAGAGCTGGTGCCGGCCGAGCAGCCGCGCATCGGTCATGTCGGTCAGGCTGTTCCATTGCACGGCCGAGCCGGGGAAGCGGAATGGGCGACCGGTCTCGCGGCAGATCGTGGCGTAGACTGCCAAGGTCGTGCCCATGTTCATGGCATTGCCGACGGCCTTGCCGATGATCGTGTGCGGGCGGTGGACGCTCCAGGTGAAGCCGTCGCGCTCGGCCGCGGCGAACACCTCGTCCTCCTGGGCGTAATAGAAGTTCTCGATATCGAGCCGACCTTGCTCCTCGCGGAACGGCGTCTGCGGCAACACGCCTTTGCCATAGGCCTCGAACGGGCCGAGATAGTGCTTGAGGCCGGTGACCAGCGCGACATGCTCGACCGAGCCCCCTGGGCACAGGGCGTCGAGCAGATTGCGGACCATCGCGGAATTGATCCGGATATTCTCCGCCTCGGTCTTCTGGCGCAGCCAGCTTGCGAAGAAGACATGGGACGGCTTCCGGCCGGCGAGCGCGGCGTGAAGCGAGGCCGGATCGAGCAGATCCGCACCGATCGAGACGATTCCGGGTTGGGCGGTGCCTTTTCGGGCCAGACCGGAAACCTGCCAGCCATCCTCATTCAGAACTTCGGCCACCGCACTGCCGACGATGCCGCTTGCGCCGACGATAAGCGCGTTCTTCGCCATGATAACTCCCATTGGATACAGCCATGCTCGACATGATCTGGTCCTTGCGGCGAGGCGGTTCTAGAAGGCACCCGAACGGGACATAGACACCAGGAGGTGACCACCATGCAGCCCGGCTCGCCGGACCATGAAGGGCGCGAAGATTGCGGGACGCGCCGCGTTCTGGAGATCTTCTCCAGCAAATGGACCAGCATGGTCCTGCATGTCCTGCACACAAGGCTCGGCGGCTGCGCGCGGACCGGTGTCCTGTTGCGCAGCCTGCCCGGCATTTCCAAGAAGATGCTGATTCAAACCCTGCGCGACATGGAGGCCAGCGGCCTCGTCACCCGGCATGTCCATGGCACGGTGCCGCCGGCGGTCGACTATACGCTGACACCGTTAGGCTCGCGGTTCGTCGAGCCGATCGATCTGCTCTACGACTGGGCGCGCGCGAACGCCGATGCGCTCGACGCGCTTGCCGTGGACTCGAGATAGGCCCCGAACCGGGGCTACAGCATCACTTCGATCAGCCGCGGCCCGCGCCCGCGCATGGCGGAGCTGAATTGCGCGGCGAACTCCTCGACCGTCTCGGCGCGCGAGGCTTCGACGCCCATGCCCTGGGCCAGGCTGACCCAGTTGAGCTCGGGATTGCGCAGATCGAACATCGACAGCGCCTTGGGGCCGGGATTCTCGGCGCCGACGCGCATCATCTCGACATTGAGGATGGCATAGGAGCGGTTGGCGAAGATCACCGTGGTGGCATCGAGCCGCTCGCGCGCCTGGGTCCACAGCGCCTGCAGCGTGTACATGCCGCCGCCATCGCCTTGCAGGCACACGACCTTCCGGTCCGGGCAGGCGACCGCGGCGCCGGTGCCGACCGGTATGCCCTGGCCGATCGAGCCGCCGGTCAGCGCCAGGTGATCGTGCGGCGCTGCATTCATCGTGTGGATCTGCGCGGGCATGCCGGACGTCGCCGCCTCGTCCGAGATGATGGCGCCTTCGGGCAGGAAATGGCCGATGATCTGCCCGGCGCTGCCGCTGCTCAGCCGGCCGCTCGGCAGCGCCGGCGGGGCATAGGCGACGCCGCCGCTGCCCTCGTCCCGGGTACAGAGCGTCTCGGCCAGCGCTTCGAGCGCGCTCGTCCCGTCTTCATGGGCGTAGGACAGGTAATGGATGCGGCAGCCGGCCGGCGCCGGCCAGCTCGGCTTGTCCGGATAGGCGAAGAACGCGACCGGCGGCTTGGCGCCGACCAGGATCAGTTGCTCGGTATCTTTCAGGAACTCGACGATCTGCTCGGCGAAATACGGGATGCGCTCGACGGCGACCCGTCCGGCGCCGCGCTGCAGCCGCGGTGCGAAGGTGTCGCACAGCAGGCGGGCTCCGGTCTGGGCGGCAATGCGGCCGGCCGCGTTGAGCCCGCGCTCCAGCAGCGGTGCGCCGCGCATCAGGATCGCCGTGCGCTTGCCGTTGCGCAGCGCCCCGGCCGCCTGATCGACGGCGAGGCTTGCGACCGGGGCAGGGCCGGCGACGGGCAGCGGTGCGGCCGGGCGGTCGGCCTCGAGCCATGCCGTGTCGGCCGGCAGGATCAGCGTGGCGATCTGTCCCGGTGCCTGGCGCGCGGCCTGGACGGCGCGCGCGCCATCCGCGGCAACGCTGCGGGCATCGGTCGAGGCATGCAGCCAGCCTGAGACCGGCCGTGCGAAACCGGCGAGGTCGGACGCCAGCGGCGCGTCATATTGCAGGTGATAGGTTGCGTGGTCGCCGACGATGTTGACGATCGGGCTGGCCGCGCGCCGGGCATTGTGCAGATTGGCCAGGCCGTTGGCCAGGCCGGTCCGAGATGCAGCAGCGTCGCCGCCGGCTTGCCGGCCATGCGCGCAATAGCCGTCGGCGGCACCGGTCACCACGCCTTCGAACAGGGCCAGCACCGGGCGGATGCCGTCGACCTTGTCGAGCGCCGCGACGAAATGCATCTCGGAGGTGCCGGGATTGGCAAAGCACGTATCGATGCCCGATTCGACCAGAGTCCGGACCAGGCTTTCGGCGCCGTTCATGCTTTCCTCCCGTTGCGCACCAGTCCGGTCACGGTAGACGGGTGCGCCGAACGGGGCACGCCGCTCATTGCCGCAGGACGCGGCGTCCCGACTGTGACGTAGGTGATCGCCGCCTGTCCGGCCAGACGCTCGGCGAGGAACCCGCCCCTGATCGAGCACCAGCGGCTTCGCCATGCCGCGCGACAGCTGGTCCGGTTCCAGCGCACGGTAGTCCGGCCATTCCGTCATCAGCACCAAGGCCTCGGCGCCGGCCAGTGCCTCGTCGATCGTGTGAGCACGGGTCCACGCCGTGCAGGTCGGCGGGCAGGGGCTCGGCGCGGGGATCATGCGCGACGACATCCGCGCCCGCTCCGGCCAGAAAGCGGCAGAGATCGAGACCGGGCGAGCGGCGCAGCGAATCCGTGCCCGGCTTGTACGTCAGGCCGAGGATCGCGATGCGCGTCCGGCCAGCTCGCCGAGCCGCGTTGCGAGTTGCCGCGCCGGCCAGTCGAGATGCTGCCGATTGCTCGGCATGACCCCGCCCAGCATCGCAGCGTCAGGCTGTGCTCCGCGGCCAGCCGGTTCAGGGTCATTGATATCCCGCGCCAGCGTGCCGCCGGCAAATCCGGCGCCGGGATGGATATAGGCGCGGGGCGCCGATCCGCGGCTCGGACCGCAGTGCCTGTTCGACCTCGGCTGCGTCCGCCCCGACCTGCTCGCACAGCGTGGCGAGCTCGTTCATGAAGGTGACGGAGACGGCGAGGAAGGCATTGACGCCGTGCTTCGCGACCTCGGCCGATTCGATCGAGACCCAGATGAGCCGGTCGCAGAGCGCGCCAGCACGGGCTCCAGCGCGGCGCGGGTCGTGGCATCGTCGCAGCCGACGATGATCCGCTCGGATGCTCGAACACTTCGATCGCCTTGCCGAGCCGGAGATTTTCCGGCGAATAGGCGAAGCCGACGCGTCGGCCGGGGTGCTTCTCGGCGAAGCTGCGGCCAGGATGCGCGTCGTGCCGACCGGGACCTGCGCCGAGATCAGGACGACGGCGCCCTCCTTCAGCAGGGGAAAGAGGCTCTCGACCGCCGTGACCACGCCACCGGCATCGGCCCGGTCTTCCTCGTCGACCGGCGTATCGAAGGTTACCCAGACGAGATCGGCTTCGCTCACCGCGGCCGGGTCGGTGCCGAAGCTGAGCCGGCCGGCCGCCAGACCGTCCTGGATCAGCGCATCGAGCCCTGGCTCGAACAACGGTGCGTGACCCTGTGCCAGCCGGCCGACGATCTCCGCATCGGCATCCAGGCCGAAGGTCGAAAACCCGGCACGTGCCAGACAGGCCGCGGTAACCGAGCCCAGATGCCAAAGTCCCTGAACGCAGATCTTCATGGCAGCACTGCGGTCGGCGTTCGATTCGGACAAAATAACGGCAATCCCAGCATGGTTCAGAGGCGATCGAGGCCAGGGGATAGCGAAGCCCACAGGCTTTTGCAACGCCCGCTACGGGGCGTGGCGATGCCGCCGGTTCTGGGCTAGGAATAGTCTGCGAATGCCAGACGGGGGTTGTGGGCGTGAAATGTCGAAATTGTCGGTAGCCTTGCCGCCGCCGCCGGGCTCGCGCGAGGCCCCGGTCTGGACCGGCAGGGAGTTCCGGCTCGGTGGGACAAGCCATCGTGTGCTTGCCTTCGATCTCGGCGAGTCGGGCTGGTCGGAGGACCTTTTCGAGCTTCACCAGAAACATGCCCGCGGCGACCAATTTCATCGATGACGCGTCGCGCCGACATGCGCTGCAGCAGCTCGACCGCTGGGTGCCGGCGCGCGACGGCACCGTTCTGGAGGTCGGCTGCTCGGGCGGCTATTTCCTGCGTGATCTCGCCGCAGCCCGTCCCGGACGCGGAGATCATCGGCGCCGACTACACGCTCGGCGCGCTCGACTATCTGGGGCGGAGGATCGCCGACATCCCGCTCCTGCAATCGACCTGACGCGCTGTCCCTTGCCGGACGGCTCGGTCGACGGCCGTCGTGCTGCTGAACGTGCTCGAACATATCGAGCGCGACGACAGCGCCATCGCGCAGCTTCACCGCATCCTCCGCCCGGGCGGCGTGATGGTCCTGGAGGTCCCGGCCGCATCGTCGCTCTACGACGCCTATGACCGACACCTCATGCATTTCCGGCGCTTACGACATGCCCGATCTCTCGCTTCGGTGACGGCCGGCGGGTTCGACGTGCTGGAGCTCAGCCATCTCGGATGCCAGCTGTTTCCGCCGTTCTGGCTGACCAAGAAATTGACCGCCTGCGCCCGCCGAAATCCGAGGCGAGGCCGAGCAATTGGTCGAGACCTCGATGTCGGCGACCCATCGGACAGGCGGCCTCGGGCACAGCGTCATGCGGTTCGAGGCCTGGTTGCGGCAGCGCGTCTATCTGCCCTTCGGGCATACGCTGTCTGGTGACGGCGAGACGACGCGGATAGGGAGATAGCGTGGCGTTCCTCGTCTCGATTGGATTGTTCGCATATTTCTGGATCGTCGGCTTCGCCGTGCTGGGCGTGCTGTATCGGCGGAACGATCTGGTTCGTTCGACACTGATCGCGCCGGCGGTCGGCATCGTCACGGTCCTCCATGCCAATTATGCGCTGAGCCGGGCGGGGTTCGCCATCGGCACGGTCGCGCAGCCGCTCGCGATGATTTTGGCGCTGATGGCGATCGCGGCACTGATCTGGCAACGGCCGAAGCTGCCGGGTTGGCGGGGATTGCCGTATCTGCTGGTGCTGGCGCTGGCCTTCGTGGCATCGGGCTGGCCGCTGTTCGAGAATGGGTTTGCCTGGCTGTCGCACTCAATCCGGACCGCCGCAAACTACATGCTGGATACCAACCGCCTGCTTCGTCTGCCTTTTGCCGAGATTACCGACGCTGCGACGTGGCGCAATCAGACGGATTGGGCGAGCTACTTTGTGATCTACCGCTGCTTGGCATCCGGACCGGCACCGATCTCTTGTTTGCCTGGGCCGTGGCCGTGGTCGGGCGTGACGAGACAGCCATCTATATGCCGCTGATCGTGTCCTGGCATGTTGCCGCGCTGGCGGCGGCGGCGGCGCTGGTCGGTACTGCCCATCGGTTCGCCCGGCTTCTCGGCGCTTTCCTCTTGACGGTGTCGGCACTGTCCACGCTCGGCGTGACGTCTCAGCTGCTCGGCCAAGAATTGGGGCTTACCTGTCTCAGCTTGGCCGCGGTGCTGTTGCTCAGCCCGTTCTATCGCCTGGCTCGACCGGCACTGACCCGCTTCGTCGTGCTAACCGGTTTCGTCATGGCCGGCTTCCTGCTGAGCTATCCGGAAATGCTGCCTTTCCTCGGGCTGGGGTTCCTGATCTATCACGGCGTTCAACTGCGCGAGCTGCGACGGTACTGGCGACCGGCTTTGGCCGGCGCGTTTGCAATCGGCGGGCTGGCTGCGGCAGCGACGGCGCCGGACGTCTGGGCGCTGGTAAAATTCCTCTTCGACCAGGCGGCTGCATCGAATTCCAAGATGCTGTACCCGGAACTGTTTCCCTATTTCCTCATTCCATCCGGGCTGTCCGCTTTGTGGGGATTGTCGCCATTCTCATCGAGCGGCGGTGCTCTATCGGCCGGACACTGCGATCATGATCGGCCTCGGCCTGACCGGCGCAGCCGTGCCGGCAACCATCTGGCTGGTCCTGCAGCGGCAGGCTTGCGCTGCGCTCCTGGCCGTGATGGCCGTTCTCGCGGTGGCGCTCGCCGAGCGTGAAGCCGGCTCGGTATCTTCAAGCTGGCTATGTATGCCCAACCTTTCCTGATGACGACCATGGCTTTGGCGGCCTGTCGCCTGCTGAGGGTCGCGCGGTGAAGCGCGTCCTCGGTCGCTTGTCGCGATCGCGCTCGTCGCAGCACTTGGCACAGCCACATGGTCACGCAGAAGGGCTACCTTGCCGGGTCGGCCCGCAAGCAGTGGGAGACGATGCTCGACAGAATGCGGGACTTGAGCGGGCTCGATCGCACAACTCCCGTGATGATCGGATTGCAGGATACGCCGACGCCTCTCCTCGTGGCTCGCTACTCCGAGGGCCGGCCGACATGGAATCTTGGCGGACGCGCGGCGACGCCGACTTATCCGGATCGCGATCCGAGCGAACGCCTGAACGGCGTCCGGACGCTGCAAAAAGACGTCTCGCAGCGTTTCCCGAGTTTAGCTTCGATCTTGGTCCGGACGGCCCGCGCATAGTTTCCAGCGTTTGTCCCGCCTGACGGTGCGGCCGAGCAGGCCGGCGTCGTCGTCCCTGCCGGCGGGCGACGAAACCGTCCTGAACGGGAGCCAGAACAGGCCGCCGAGCGGAGTGATCTATACCGCGGCTCGATCGGATCAGCGTGACACATTGGTCCAGGTCGACAGCAGTCTCGGGCACATCATTATACCGGGGCGCTTCGAAGATATCGGTCTCTGCAGCTCGAGGGGCGATTTTGCCGGCTCGCGCGGCGGCATGCAGGGGGTCGGCCGGCATCTCCTCTTCGAGGTGCTCAATCCCGTTCCCGGCTCGCGGTTTCTTCTCGACTTCACAAGTGCCGGTCTAGCCGGGCAGGATGTGGCGCTGCCGCCTGCAGCGGTGTTCGGCAACGATCGGCACGAGTTCGGCTTTGCCGGCCGTGGCGCGGGGGCGCCTGTTATCCGATCCGGTCGAGCCTCGGGAGATCGCCGGCCATTACTACATCGCGCTGGATATGGGACAGGGCTGCGACCCGTTTTCACAGCGAGCGCCGAGGGTTGCAGGCACTTTACAATGTACGGCTAGCCTCGACCCAAGATATCTTGTCGGCTTCGTCCGCAACATATCATGCTCACCCCCGAACAGGCCGCCGCACTACAACCACCTTCGGCGGTTGCGAGCTTTCCCGCCGGGCTGCTGGCGCCGGGGCTGCTGTTCAGCGGCGTTTCGGAGGATGGCTGGATTGCGGATCGGGCAATGGATCAGGCTGGGCACGTCGGATATCGGCAACCAGCTCCATATCAAAGGCGATGTTCCCAACTTCGGCCAGAAAATGGCGGGCGGCGCGGCGCGGATTTTGGTCGATGGCGAGCCGGTTGCGGAGCGACGGTTGGTCGCCGGCGATTTCGAGGTCGTTGTCCCGATCACGGCGAAGCCCGGTCCGCGCCGGATCGAGTTCGAGATGAGCGGTGCCGCACGGTTGCCGGCGCCGGACGGGCGTCTGGTCTCGCTGCATCTGACGTCCCCATTTCGCTGGACGGGAAGGGAGCGGCACCCTTGTCCGTCGCAGGCCGGGTCGAGACCATGAGCCGAAATTATCGGACATTGAGTTTCGACGGGATCGGGTAGCGCCGCGATGGGTCTGCAACTCGCGGTGCTGCTGCTATCGCTTGCCCTGTTCACGGCATGCGGACTACCCGTGACCGCCCTGCTCAGACGCAGCATGCCGGCAATGGTTCACGCTGCACCGGCCTTCGGCGCGGCGGTCCTGGGCGATCTTCGCGACGCTGCTCTACACGTCCGACTGAGTATGCAGGCCGTCGCGGCAATGACAGTCGTCCTCGCGCTCCTCTCCGTCGCCTGCTTCCGGACGATAGTGCTCCAGCTGATCAGGGAGGCCATCCGGCAGCCATGGGCGACAGGCCTGTTCCTGCTGTTCTCGGCGATCCATAGCATCGCCGCTTCTGACAAATCGCCCGGCATTCACGGTGTTCCAGGGGAATCAGTGGGACCATTTCGGCTACGTCACCTCGGCCGCCGTGTTCTCGAAAATGCCGTTCCGCGATGTTGTAGGCACCGTGCCGGCAGAGATGTTGTCCAACCCTTTGCAGCCCGTGGCATTGGCGAAATTGCTACGCGCGGCCGGCGGTGCATATCGTGTTCGCGCTGATCGGCGTCCTGGTGCCGGGCGGCATTGCCGTGGGCGGCTACGCGTTTCTTTGCAGTTTCGCGATAGCCGGGCTGCTGGCGTTCAAAGGCTTCCTGCTGCAGATATTCGGCCCGGCCGGCTCACGCGGCGTCTTGGCCGCGCTCCTGGTCTCGGGATCTTACGCGTGCGGATTCTGGGGCCAATACTCGCTGGATATCGACGCCTGGAGCCAGGTGGCGGCCACGCCGCTGCTTATGTCGGCCTGGGCTCTCATCTTCGCGATACTGACCGAGCCCGTGCCGATCGGCCGGGACCGACGGGCAGGCCTCGTTGCGGCGCTTGGGCTGCTCATTGCCGGCTCGCTCTATTTCTACCCTGAAGGCAGCGTCTACAACGTCCTGATCCTGCTCGGCGTAGCAATCCTCGCATGGCGTTCCGCCGTCCGGCAGCTCCCGACATTGCTCGGGGCATTCGCCGTGGCCTGGTACTCTCGGCACTGTTCTGGCGCGGGACCATCGGCTTTGCCGCCGCGCAATCGCATTTCGCGACGACGGCTCATGTCAACTGGTGGGGCTATTTCGATCGCTACCTGTTCGGTCTCGATCCGCAGATCAATCAATCGCTGCAGGATGCCTGGTCGAATGCGCTCAATTCCTCGCCGCCGGATCTCAGCCGGATCAATGGCGCCGTTGACCGCTCTCCTGACCGGGATCAGCGGCGTGCTCGGCGTGTATTTCCTGACGCCCGAGCACTATGGCGCAGTCACCCTTTTCGACGCAGCAAAGGGCAGCCTTCTGCTTCTGGTTTTGATCGGCGTTGCCGCAAGCGTCCGTTCCGGATTGAAGAACGGACTGGCCGCTATCGGCTTCTCTCGAGCGCGGCTGCGCTCGGCCTGCTGGGTGCGGCGCTCCTCCTGATGCACGGCGAAGCCTGGTCAAGCGGCAAGGCGCTCAGCTTCGCGGCGCCGTTGCTGTGCCTGGCCATCGTAGCGCCCGCGCTGAACGGTGCCCGGCATGCCTGGCTGAGCGCGGTGCCATGGTGCGCGGCCCAGGCCTGCTTCGCGGTCCTCATCCTCCTGGGATTGTGCGACCCGTCGGGAATTCGCTTGCCGGCTCCTATCCGGCAATCCAGGATCCTCAGCTCAAGGCCGACGGCCGGTGGGATATCGCCCAGCAATTGCACCGCGTACGCGGCTGCCCGGTCGTCCGGATCATCGCGACCGAGCCGTTCTTCCGGCACTATGTTGCCGTTTCCCTCTACGAGGCCGGGCAACCGTTTTTCTATACGGAACCGGTGAATGCATATTTCGGTGCCGGGAAAAATCTCGGCGCCATGACCGCGGTGCCGGTCACGTCGCGTTGCGAGTGGTTCAGCTTGGCTTGTCCCGTCATCCGGCGCTGCCTGGTCCGCCTGCCGGCGTGCCGAGTTTTCCGGACGGCCTGCGGGCGCCGGATCTGCTGTTCGCCGGTGTGTCCCAGGATGGCTGGCTGACCGGCAAGGCACGGGCCCGCCTTTGGCGGCTGAATGGCTCCGACCGGCTCCACCTGGTCGGCGATGTCCCTGATTTCAGCCCGAAAATCTCTGCGGGCGTCATGAAGATCAAAGTCGACGGAACCGTCATACTCGAGCGGCCGGAGGCAAGCGGCAGCTTCGATCTGGTTCTCCCGATCCCGGCAGCGACCGGGACCCGTTCCATCGAGTTGGAAATGACCGGCGCCGACCATCTGCCGCCGCCGGATGGGCGTCTGGTCTCCGTGCAATTGAGATCTATTGCGCTCGAAGGTCCCGACGAAGACCAGGACCGGGATGAGTCATCAGAATAGGACGGAGCCATCATTGCGCTGCTCCGCGGCGCGTCTTCTTGTTACCGTGCAAGGCATGCGATACATAGACGCAACGGGAGCAATCCCGGATCCAATCCCCAGAAGGTGATCAGTACCGATGCCGTTGGAGCCTGAGATTGCGATCGTTACATCGATCCCGCCGAAGATCTGGCGGGAGCAGGCGGGTCGCAAATCGGCGAGCACTACCAGGCGGTATTGTGTCAGGTCCTGGTTCGCCGCCGGCTTCAAGGTGCTGTCGGTCAACTCTCCCGACGAGATTCCGATCCTGGCCGAGCGTTATCCGCAGGTCGAGTTCGTGCCGACGGATCGCGATGCCGGACCGATCGCCGGCCGCAAGACGCCTCTGATCGACGACCTGCTGCTGACCTTGGCGCGTCAACCGCAATCGATCGTCGGCATCATCAATGCGATCTCTGCATGGAGATCGGCCGGGATTGGGCCGAGGCCATCCGGGGCGCTGTGTCGTCGAGCATCCTGATCGGCCACCGGCTCGACGTCGACAGGCTGGTCGACCCAATCGGGCGAGCTGGTTGCGACCGGCGTGCCCTATACTGGCGGTTTCGACCTGTTCTTCTTCGAAAAGAGCATAATCCCGGACTGTCTTTCCGCAGGCGGCGCCGCGCGCTGGTTTTCCATGGGCATGCCGTGGTGGGATTTCTGGCTGCCGATCGCGCTGGCGCTGAAGGGCTATCGCATCGCCCACATGGAGGGGCCCGCGGCGGGTCATTTGGTCCATCCGATCAAATACGATCGGCCATGTGGGAGTATATGGGCGCGCAATTCGTCGACTTCGTGCAACAGCAGGCGAGCACCGGCGCTCTCGTTGCGCCGGTGCTCACGCCGCTGATCGAACGGGTGCGCGAATTGGCGCCGCGCGCGGTCAAGGAAATCCGCCAGTGGACCCGCGACCGGGCGCTCGCCGACCGCAGCGACAAATGGTCGGGCAAATACAAAACCAATCTCGAACTCTGCTGCGGCGTGGCCTTGGCGACGCTGCGCGGTGAGATCAAGGTCGACGAACCGTCCCACCGCGCGTCCCAGGCGGCGCAGTAACCCGGTCACACGAGCGAAACGCCCAATTGCTGGATCAAAGCCAATTCGTCGTGGGGCCGGGACCGATACTGCGCCCTGTTCCCGGGGATGGTAGTGGTAGTTGCCGATGACGATCGGCAGGCGGACCAGCGGCTTCTTGAGATGGTTGGCCAGGATAAGCCACCAGGCTGCATCGGCGGCGGAGCGGATCACCGTGCCGTCCGGGAAACGCCAAGGATAGCGCGGTGCGCCGATATGCGCGTCGAGCCGCCACAATCGTCGCCGGACCATAGGTGCCCTGTTCGCCGGTCCCGCTGCCTAGCCGCGTCCGCGTGCCCGGCCCACGCTGTTCCCAATCGGCTATGGACGGCAGAAACTCCGCGGGATAGGCGCGCTCGATCGCGTCGGTCTCCTTTTGCGAATAGGTGATGTTCCATTCGCCGCCGACCAGGGCGGCGTCATGCTGGGCCATGGCCCGTTCCAGCAACTCCACCGCGTCATCCGCCAGCCGGTCGTCGAGGTTCAGATTCATCACATAATTCGTCTGCGCCAGCGACAGGGCGACATTCCACGCCGGTACAATCCCAGCGGCTCGCGAACGGAAACGGCGCGGCCTTTGACCCAGGGCGGGATCTTGTCATTGCCGTCGAACACATAGATCGGCTCGACCGGCACGGTCTGCCGCGCCAGATTGGCAATGTGCCCGCGCAGCAGATCGGCCCGTTTCGGATCACCGCTCCACACCGCGCAGATCACCGAAGTCTGGGCGAGGCGGGGCTGGTCGCGACGCCGGAAGATATCGTCCGCGCCGAGTCGGCCAACCAGCTCGTAACCCTTTTTCGGCCATCAGCGCCGGCAATTGCGGATCGCTCGCGGCATGGCGGATGGTCACGACGCCGAGCCGAAACCGCGCGGAATCGAGCCCGGCCATCAGAGCCGATGCAGCCGCAGACTCGATTGCGCAATAATCCACGGCGGCGAAGCCGTGGCCGGCAAGCAGCTCGGCGAGGGCGCCGGGTGTCGACGGATCGAAAGTGACGCAAGGCACGCCCCGTGTCGCCGACAGGCGAGCCGCGTCGGCCGGCGTTGCGCCCGTACACAAACCGCGCCAGGCCATGGCGCGCTCGAAGAACAAAGTGTTGCTGTCCGTCTCGTCGCCGGCCCCGATATCTACGAACACGCCGTCGCGTTTGGCCTGAAGAAATGGTCGAGCAGGAAGCGGTCCTGGCCGGATGACGAATAGAACCGCATATCGGGATCCTGGTGACGAGGCGTCGAGGCGCCGGCTGGGCGTGCGCGAGTGTAGGAGGACACCGGGCCGCGATCAATTGTCCGGGATCGAACGGCCTGGACCGGTTGCCGGCCTGCCGCCGCCTCCACATATTGGCCACATGATCGTGTTGTTCACCGATTTCGGTCCGCCGGCCCCTATATCGGACAGATGAAGGCCGTACTGCACCGGCAGGCGCCGGGCGTCCCGGTGATCGATCTGTTTGCCGACGCGCCGATGCGCGATCCGCGCACGGCGGGCTATCTGCTTGCCGCATATGCCGCATGGTTTCCGCCGGGACCGTGATGCTCGCCGTCGTCGATCCCGGAGTCGGCGGGGCGCGCCCGCCCGTGACCGTCACGGCGGATGGGCTCCATTTCGTCGGGCCGGGGAACGGTCTGTTCGAGCAGGTGCGGCGCCGGGCCGCCGTCGTGGCCGTTGCCGAGATCGCGTGGCAGCCGCCGACGCTGTCGGCGAGCTTCCACGGCCGGGATCTGTTCGCCCCCGTCGCAGCCATGCTGGCCCGCGGCGAGACGCCGCCGCTGATCGAACGCGGCGCCGAGTGGCAGCGCGCGCCGGATTGGCCGGACGATCTGGCCGAAATCGTCTATCTCGATCACTACGGCAACGCTATGACCGGCCTGCGCGCCGATGCCGTACCGGCCGGCGCGGCCTTGTCCGTGCGCGGCAGGCAGATCGCGTCTGCAGTGACCTTCTCGTCCGTGCTGCCCGGCACGGCGTTCTGGTACGTGAATTCAAATGGCTTGATCGAGATCGCCGTGAACATGGGCCGGGCCGACGAGGCTCTGAGCCTGTCGATCGGACGCCGGTTTCGATCGTGTGAACACAGGAGATCTCGACATGACAAAGCTTCAAGTGGCAGTGCTCGGCATCGGCGGCATGGGCAGCGGCATTGCCGGACGGCTGCTCGCCGCCGGCCATGAGGTGACGGTCTATAACCGGACCGCAGCCGCGGCCGACGAACTGGTCGCGCGCGGCGCCAAGCGGGCGGCGAGTCCGGCGGAGGCAGTCGTGCCCGGCGGCATCGCCATTACCATGCTGGCCAATGACGACGCCGTGGAGGCCGTGACGGCCGCCGGCCCGGACGGCTTCCTGGAACCGCTCGGCAGCGGCGGGCTGCATATCTCGATGAGCACGATCACGCCCGCCCTCGGCGAAAGGCTGGCGGAACGGCATCGGGCAGTCGGCGGCGAGTTTCTCGGCTCGCCGGTGTTCGGCCGGCCGGATGCGGCGGCGGCCGGCAAGCTGTGGATCGCGCTCTCGGGCAGCGACGCGGCCAAGGCCCGGGCGAAGCCGGTGCATGACGCGACCCTCGCAAGGCATCTTCGATTTCGGCGCAAAGCCGAGGCGGCCCTCGTCGCCAAGATCGGCGGCAATTTCCTGATCGCTGCGGCGATGGAAGCGATGGGTGAGGCGTTCGCGCTGATGGAGAAGAGCGGTGTCGATGCGCGCCGCTTCCACGAGATGATCAGCCAGACCCTGTTTGCCAGCATCATCTATCAGAATTACGGCCGCTTCATCCTCGACCGGAAATTCGAGCGGCCGGGTTCAAGCTGCGGCTCGGCGCCAAGGATGTCGGCCTCGCGCTGTCGCATGGCGGCAGCAGCGAGACGCCCATGCCGTTTGCCAGCCTGCTGCGCGACCGCTTCCTCGCATCCATCGCGAAGGGGCATGGCGATATCGACTGGTCCGGCGATTGCCTTGGGCGCGCGCGCGGATGCCGGACTTGCCGATTAGGCAGGTCCCGCGGCGTTGCCAGGGTAGGGGGTTTCTGCCATGATCCGCGCCGCTCAACGGGAAGCGGGCAGGAGCCTCGTGGTCGCGCTCAGTATCTGGCAAGTCTTCATGGTCCTCGTGATCGCATGCCTGATTGCCGTGGGTGGTGGCTTCGCCATCAGCCGCTCCCGCGACGGCTCCGGCCGCTGAGCCACGCCGTCCCCGCACCGACAGGATTGCACGTAGCAATGTTCGATTTTGCATGGTCAGAGCTGATGGTCATCGGCGCCGTCGCCCTGGTCGTGATCGGCCCGAAGGACTTGCCCAAGGCGTTGAAGACCGCGGGCATCCTCGTCCGGCGGGCTCGCGGCATGGCGCGGGAGTTCCAGAACAGCGTCGAGGACATGATCCGCGAAGCCGAACTCGACGATGTGCGCAAGACCGTGCAGGAAGCGACGCGCTTCGACCTCGAAAAGAAGATTCAGAATACGATCGACCCCGATGGGCAGCTGAGGCAGCCGCTGATCCCCGAGCCGACGACCCCGGCGCCGGCGGCGCTCGCCAAGCCGGAGCGGCAGCGGATAAAGCGCCGGAGGCCCTGGCGTCGCAGGATCCGCCGCCACTGTCCGAACCCTTTATCGCGCCCAGGATCCCGTCCGCACCATGAGCGACGAGCTCGAACAAGGCCGCATGCCGCTGCTCGACCATCTGATCGAGCTGCGCCGCCGGCTGATCATTTCCTTCGCGGGGCTGATCGTGGCCTGGGCCGTCTGCTATTATTTCGGCGCCCAGCTGCTCGATTTCCTGATCCGGCCGCTGCCGACCAGCTCGGCGATCAGCCGGGCCACGGCCTGATCTATACCGCGCTGACCGAGGCTTTCGTGACGCGGGTCAAGGTCTCCTTCTGGGCGGCCTGCTTCGTGTCGTTCCCGATCATCGCCAGCCAGGTCTGGATGTTCGTAGCGCCCCGGGCTCTACAAGAACGAGCGCAGCGCGTTCATGCCGTATCTGCTGGCGACGCCGATCCTGTTCTTCATGGGCGGGGCGCTGGTCTATTACATGATCTTTCCGGCGGCCTGGCACTTCTTCCTGAGCTTCCAGCAGGCGGCCACGCCGGGCATGGTCGCGATCGAGGCGATGCCGCGGATCAGCGAGTACCTGTCGCTGTCGCTTACGCTGATCTTCGCCTTCGGCCTGGCATTCCAGATGCCGGTGGCGCTGACCCTGATGGCGCGGGTCGGGCTGATCACCTCGAAATTCCTCTCGGCGCAGCGCCGTTACGCCATCGTGCTGAACTTCGTCGCCGCCGCGCTGGTCACGCCGCCGGACGCCATCAGCATGTGCGGCTTGGCGCTGCCGCTCTGCCTGCTCTACGAGATTTCGATCTGGAGCTGCCGCTGGGTCGAACGGCAAAAGCAGAAGCGCGAGGCGGCACTGGGGATCTGATCTCCGGTGCCGATGATGGACGCTGCCGGCCGAACTCCCTATAACGACCGCCATCGCAACGACAGCGCACGATTCTCATGCCATGATCTGAAGTCCCATCCGTGACGATGCCGAGGCGTTCGATCGCGGCCTTGCCAGGCGGGGCTTAGCGCCCGTCGCGCAGGACATCCTGGCACTCGATACGGCGCGCCGCAGCGCGCAGACCGCGCTGCAGGAGCTGCAGAGCCGACGCAACGACGCCTCGCGCCGGATCGGGCAGGCCAAGGCCAAGGGCGAATCGGCCGAGGCGCTGATGGCCGAGGTCGCCGCCGCCAAGGACCGCATGGCTGAGCTGGAAACCGAGGATCGCCGTCTAGCCGAGGAGCTCGACGGCAAGCTGTCGGCACTGCCGAACATCCCGGCCGACGAGGTTCCCGAGGGCTTGGACGAACATGGCAATGTCGAGCTGCGCCGCTGGGGCACGCCGCCCGAACTGCCCTTTACGCCGAAGCAGCATTTCGAGCTGGGCGAGCAACTCGGCCTGATGGATTTCGAGCGCGCGGCCAAGCTGTCGGGCGCCCGATTCGTCGTGCTCAAGGGGGCGTTGGCCCGGATGGAGCGCGCGCTCGGCGCCTTCATGCTCGACGTCCATACCGGCGAGTTCGGCTATACTGAAGTGGCGCCGCCGCTGCTGGTCAGCGACCAGACCATGTTCGGCACCGGCCAGCTGCCTAAATTCGCCGAGGACCAGTTCCGCACCACCGATGGCCGCTGGCTGATCCCGACGGCCGAAGTGTCGCTGACCAATCTGGCGGCCGACGAGATCCTGGACGAGGCGGCGCTGCCGCAGCGTGTGACCGCCTTCACCGCCTGCTTCCGGGCCGAGGCCGGGGCCGCGGGCCGCGACAACGCGCGGCATGATCCGCCAGCACCAGTTCAGCAAGGTCGAGCTGGTCTCGATCGCGCATCCGGACCATTCGGATGCCGAGCATGAGCGCATGACCTCGGCGGCCGAGACCATCCTGCAGCGGCTCGGGCTGCCCTATCGCGTCATGCTGCTTTGCGCCGGCGATATGGGCTTCAGCGCACGCAAGACCTACGATCTCGAAGTCTGGCTGCCGGGGCAGGGGACGTATCGCGAGATCTCGAGCTGCTCCAATTGCGGCGAGTTCCAGGCCCGGCGCATGAAGGCGCGGTTCCGGCCGAAGGACAGCAAGAACACGCGCGCCGTCCATACGCTGAACGGCAGCGGCCTCGCCGTCGGCCGGACCCTCGTCGCGGTGCTGGAGAACTACCAGCAGGGCAACGGGACGATCGCCGTGCCGCCGGCGCTGCGGCCCTATATGGGTGGGCTCGAAGTGATCGGCGCCTGATGTTCCAGGCTCCGCTCGACCTGTCGAAGGCGCGCATCCTGCTGTCGAACGATGACGGGATCGGAGCACCGGGCCTGAAGGCCCTGGAACGCGCAATGCGCAAGATCAGCCGGGATGTCTGGGTCGTGGCGCCCGAGCGCGAGCAGAGCGGCGCCGGGCATTCGCTGACGCTGCGCTTGCCGGTGCGGATCCGCAAGCTCGGGCCGAAACGCTTCGCCGTCGACGGCACGCCGACCGATTGCGTGCTCCTGGCGATCAAGCAGATCATGCGCGAGAAGCCGCCCGCCCTGCTGGTCTCCGGCAATCAATCTCGGCGGCAATATGGGCGAGGACGTCCACCTATTCCGGGACGGTGTCCGCCGCAATGGAAGGCACGCTGCTGACCGTGCCCTCGATTGCGTTCAGCCTTGCGGTCTCGAACGGCGCCGCGCCGCTTTGGGATACGGCGGCGGCAGCGGTCAGCGACGTGGTGCAGCGGCTTGCCGCCGTGTCCTGGCCAGCCAATACGCTGATGAACGTCAACATCCCGAATCTGCCGGCCGATCGCCTGACGGGCATCCGCGCCGCAGCGCAAGGCCAGCGCATGATCGGTGACAATACGATCGAGGCGACCGATCCGCGCGGCCGGCGCATCTACTGGATCGGTCCGAATCGCAATGACGACGCGGCATTGCCCGGCACCGATATCGAAGTCGTGGCGCAGGGCGGCGTCGCGATCGTGCCGATCCATCTCGACATGACTCATCGGGCCGGCCTCGACGCGCTGCGGAAGATCTTCCCGTGAGCCAGGCCGCGGATCTGGCCGCCGAATTGGCGCGCGCCGGGATCCGCGATTCGCGGGTGCTGGCCGCGATGGCGCAGGTGCCGCGCGACCTGTTCGTGCCGCCGACCTTCGCCGAACATGCCTGGGACAATGTCGCTCTGCCGATCGGCCATGGCCAGACCATCAGCCAGCCGCTGGTCGTCGCCTGCATGACCGAGGCGCTGGAAGTGGGCGACCGGCACACTGTCCTGGAGATCGGCACCGGTTCCGGCTACCAGACTGCCGTGCTGGCGCGGCTGTGCCGGCGGGTCTTCACCATCGAGCGGCCACCGCGCCTTGCTGCGCGAGGCCGATGAGCGTTTCGCCCGGCTGCGCCTGGGCAATGTCACGAGTCGCTTCGGCGACGGCAGCAAGGGGCTGGAAGGAGCCGGCGCCGTTCGACCGGATCCTCATGACCGCCGCCGCGCCGGAGCTGCCGCAAGCGCTCGTTGATCTTCTGGCGCCAGATGGCATTCTGGTCGGGCCGCTCGGCCGCGAGCGGCATGATCAGAAGCTGGTCCGTGCCCGTCGCAATGCCGATGGGGCGGTGTTTTGCGAGGAGCTCTGCGTGGTGCGCTTCGTTCCGCTGGTGCCTGGCCTGCCGCGCGATCCTGTCGCCGCCCGCCGCAAGGAGGACGCATGACACCGCTCAGGCTGCTCGCCTTTTCGCTTGTCGCGGCCTTGCTCGCGGGCTGTATCCGCGACGAGCCGCCGGCGCCGGTGGTCGATGCCGAGGCTTCGCAGAACGCGGCGCCGGCTCATGCGCCGCCGCCGGCCCCGGTCGAGACGGCGGCAACCAAGCTGACCGTGCGGCCGGGCCAGACGCTCTATGCCCTGGCCCGCGAGGCCAAGGTGCCGGTGCGCGCGATCATCGACGCCAATCATTTGCAGCCGCCCTACAAGCTGCAGGTCGGGCCAGACGCTGACGGTGCCGGGTACGCGCCAGCATGTCGTGCAGCCGGGCGAGACGCTCTACGCCGTGGCGCGCGACTACGGCGTCGAGGCGTCCAGCCTGGCGCGCGAAAACCATCTCAACCCACCCTACACGATCAAGAACGGCGCCGTGCTGATGCTGCCGGCTCCGGTCGAGACAGCCGGCGCCGGACCAGTCGCTGCGACAGCGTCGCTTGCACCGCCGCCTGCTGCAGTGCCGCTTCCGCCACCCGCCACCGGCGCGTCGGGCATCACGGTCGCACCGCTGCCGCCGCCCGAGAAGCCGGCATCGTCTGTCCCGCCGGCCGCGCCGCCGCCGCCCGTGGCTGCCACACGGCCGCCGACGCCGTTGCAAACCATCGGGCAGCACGATCCAGACGGCGGTCTTGCCGCCGCCCACACCCTCGCCGGCACCCGCTGCCGCACCCCCGCCGGCGGCGCCGCCCCCCAACCCGCCGACGCTGGTGGTCCAACCGCCGACGCCGTCGCCCGCGCCCCCGCCACCGGCAAGTCCCCCGCCGCCTGCGGCCGCTCCGGTGACGAACCCGGCGGCTGCCCCGGCCGCGCCGCCGCCGGCTGAGCCCGAGACCGCGCCAAGCCCGGGCCGGTGGCCGACGCCTCGGCCGCGGCCGTCGCAGCGGCTGTCGCGAACCATGCCGATCCGGTCTCGCCGATTTTCCTGTGGCCGGTGCGCGGACATCTCCTGTCGGTGTTCGGCACGGCCGCGGGCGGTACGCATAATGACGGCATCAATATTGCCGCGCCGGCCGGCACCACGGTCAGCGCGGCGGAGGGCGGCGTCGTCGCCTATGCCGGCAACGAGCTGCGCGGCTTCGGCAATCTGCTGCTGATCAAGCATGCCGATGGCTGGGTTACCGCCTATGCCCATAATGACGTGCTGCTGGTCAAGAAGGGCCAGAAGGTCCGGCGCGGCGAGCCGATCGCGCGGGTCGGCAGCAGCGGCGGCGTCACGCAGGCCCAGTTGCATTTCGAACTGCGCCGCGGCACCAAGGCGATCGACCCGCTCGACCATCTGCCGGCTTCGGCCACCGACGCCGGCTAGAGATCTCCACCGCAACCGATCGACGGAACCAGGCATGGCGCAGAAGACCATCGTCTACTGGCGGGATATCCCCGCGCAGATCATCGTCAAGCAAGGCCCGCACGGCGGAAAAGCGCGAGCTGCCGCCGCAGTTCATCCAGGCGATCGACCGGACCGCGATGCGCGTCGGCGCCAAGGATGCCGATGCCTATCTGGCGGAATGGCGCAAAGGCGCGCCCGAGCCCTGCGGCGACGACCTGGCCGCGATCGCGGATGCCGAAATGGCGCGGTTGATCGAAGCCTACGACCAGGAGCGGCTCAACCGCCTGGTCGCCGCAGAAGGCTGGGACAAGGCCTGACTAGGCGCCGGTCACGGAAGGCCCTTTTTGGATTGCCGGAAAGGCAGCAAAAATAAGCGAGCCGGGTCCGGATCAGACGGAACGACACAGACACGCCCGCCGCTTCCCTGCGGCCGAGAGCCCGATCTCTCGACCTCGACGGGGACGTCCGGGAGTCCGGTTATGCCGCCACGCTTCCTGGCGTGCCGCGAGGGATCAGGAGATCGGCGGATATGCCGAACCGCTCGCGCAGCCGGCGCACCATCGTCATGCTCAAGCCGGTTTTGCCGTTGAGCACTTCGCTGACCCGACCGGCCCCGCCCAGGAGAGGGACGAGGTCAGCGCGCGTCATGCCGTGCTGGTCCATGAGATAGACCAGCAGCTCGGGTACGCTCGGCGCCCTGCGCGGCCAGCGGCGCCGCTCGTAATCCTCGACGAGCTTGGCTTGCGCTCGCAGCCGCGCCAGATCGTCGTCCGCCTCGGAATTCATCAGTCGGGCAACCAGCTTGTTCGCCTCGGCCAGGTCGGCGTCGTTCTCGATGACGATCAGCTCCGTCCGCATTACACTGTCTCCGCGTTGATTTCGTCATATTCCGCATGGGTGCCGAAGAACCGGATCGCCAGAACACCCGCTCGATATTGCACGATCGCGACCAGCCGAAGTCGTTGGCCTTGATATTGAACACCACACGGCTCCCCTTAAGGATGCTTGCTTTCGGATGCGACCGTTTCAGTTCCGTCCGCATTAAGTGAAAGTCGTCGCTTCCGCGATGCTCTATTCGTGGAAGGCATCGGAAGTTGGGCGCCGGCGGCGATCCGATCCAAGTGTATTGTCCAAGTGCCATATGCAGTCGATCTTGGACTGTGCCTTCAGCAGCCAGCCGCACTACATCCGGCTCACCGCACGCCGATGCGGCAACTTGCCTAGGTATCCAGATGTGAACGGCGCTGGCTCGCCACGGTCGTCGAAAGGTAGGCTCGCGGCCCGTCCTATGGAAGCGACCCCAGGAGAACGCGATGACCGAGACGCTACGTCACCCCTATCCGCCGATCGAGCCCTATGCCTCCGGTCGGCTCGATGTCGGCGACGGGCATCAGGTCTATTGGGAACGGTGTGGCCGGCCGGGCGGCATACCGGCAGTCTTCCTGCATGGCGGCCCCGGCGTAGGATGCATGGCCGCCAACCGGCAGTTCTTCGATCCGGCGCGCTACGACGTGCTGCTGTTCGACCAGCGCGGCTGCGGGCGTTCGCTGCCCCATGCCGGGCTCGAGGCCAACACCACCTGGCACCTTGTTGCCGATATCGAGCGGCTGCGCGCCATGTGCGGGCACAAAAGCTGGTTGGTGTTCGGCGGCAGCTGGGGAGCGACCCTGGCGCTCGCCTATGCCGAGACGCATCCCGAGCGGGTCACCGGCCTGATCCTGCGCGGCATCTTCTTGGCGCGGCAGGTCGAGATCGATTGGCTCTACCGAGACGGGGCCAACTGGCTCTATCCGGAAAAGTGGGAGCGGTTCTTGGCGCCGATACCCGAGGAGGAGCGCAGCGATCTCCTCGGCGCGTATCGCCGCCGCTTGACCGGCGGGGATGCGGCGGAGCGGCTCGAATTCGCGCGCGCTTGGAGCGCCTGGGAAGGCCAGACGGCGACGCTGCTGCCCAATCCGGCGGTGGCGGCGATGTTCAACGAAGAGAAGCTCGCCCTCTCCTTCGCCAGCATCGCCGCCCATTATTTCATTTCCGGGAGCTGGCTGGAGGAGGAGCAGCTGCTGCGCAACGCGGGCCGCATCCGCAATATTCCCGGGACCATCGTCCAGGGGCGGCTACGACCTTGCGAGCCCGGTCCGCAGCGCCTGGGATCTGCATCGCGCCTGGCCCGAGCCGAATTCCACCTGATTCCGGACGCGGGCCACGCCGCGAGCGAACCGGGCACGCTCGACCGCCTGCTGCGCGCCGCCGATGCGCATGCGGATCGGTTGGGCTGAGACAGCAGCTCAACCGTCGCGAATGGCGGAACTCCCCGCGCCCGGGCTCTGGCATTCTGATGAAGATCGGCGCCAAGGACGCCGATGCCTATCTGGCGGAATGGCGCAAAAGCGCGCCGGAGCCCTGCGGCGACGATCTGGCTGCGATCGCCGCCGGCGGTGATCAGGCCGGGGACTGCGCCCTTCGAGAAACCTCAGTGTAATAATTGATCGTGCCGTCCGGCGTGATTACACCGATCTGCGGCCGTGGGCGTCCTTATCCGTGAACCACATATTCCCGTCGGCGCCGGCAGCGATGCTGGTCGGGGCGTGCGGGGGCGGGCGTCGTATCGGAAACCTGCCGGATATTTGGAGGAGCGTCAGGGCTTCCGACTGCGCCTGTGCCACGCCGGGTGCCGAACATATTGCAGCACAACTGGCAGCCATCATTGCAACGCGCAACTTATGGACACGACTGAAACGCATCATTTCCCCCCAATGTGCTCGGCACACGATATATAGCGGTACCCGTTGATCGCCCTATCCGCACTATATTTTCGAGTGTCGAAGCCCGCAATAGATGTCACTTAGTGAAGAACTCGCCCCGCAGAGTCAGACAATGCGGCTCGAAGAAAATAGGGTCGTTCTATGAACATAATCTAAATGAATCCCGCCGAGGACGCCATTCTTCCAACACCATCGGCTCGGCCTCATGAGCCGCTCTGGTTGCGGCGAAGGCGGAAAAGCACGCCGGATCCAACCGTGCCAAGGCCCAGACCGCCATACCCCCTGACCAGCGGAGATTCATCGTCCAGCAACTGCCGGACGATGGTCGCCCCGTCCCGCTCTTCGGAATTCCCCAGCGCAATCAGAACATTGCGTATAAACCGCGCGCGCCCGATCCGCTTGATCGGTGAGCCGGCGAAGAGCTTTCGGAATGCAGCATTCATCGGAGTGCCGCGAGGTCGGCCAGCAATGGCGCTGTCAATTCCTCGCGCGCGTGGAAAGCGAGCCTCACTGGTGCGCTGGGCGAATTTATTCCAGGGGCAGACGGCCAGGCAGTCGTCGCAACCATAGATACGGTTGCCCATCTCCGCGCGGGAACTCGACGGGAATCGGCCCTTTGTGCTCGATCGTGAGATAGGAGATGCAGCGCCGCGCATCGAGCCGGTAGGGCGCCGGAAAGGCATCGGTCGGGCAGGCGTCGAGACAGCGCCGGCACTGCCCGCAATGATCGCCGTCCGATGGATCGGGCGGCAGCGCGACGGCCGTGTAGATCTCGGCCAGGGAACAGCCAGGAGCCGAATTCGCGCGGGAGACGAGGTTGGTATGCTTGCCCTGCCAGCCGAGTCCGGCCGATTGGGCCAGCGGCTTTTCCATGACCGGCGCGGTGTCGACGAAGACCTTGAGTTCGGCGCCCGATTCATGATGCAGCCAGCGCCCGAGCGCCTTGAGCCGGCTTTTGATCAGATCGTGGTAATCCCTTGCCTCGGGCATAGGCCGAGATCACGCCGACATCGCGATTTTTCGCATCGTCCAGAGGGTGCGTTTCGGGACCGTAATTGACGCCCAGCACGATGACAGACCGGGCTTCGGGCCAGAGCCCGTTCGGCGTCTTGCGCCGTTCCGGCTCGCGCGCCAGCCAATCCATGTCGCCCTGATGTCCGGCGGCCAGATACGCGTCGAGCCCGGCGCCGATTTCCGGCGCGAGAACGGCGGGCGCGACGCGGACGACGTCGAAGCCCGCCTCGCGGGCACGCCGAATGAGGGCGTGCTTGAGTTCAGCCGCGTCCACGATAGGGCGGCACTCCCCTGATCGGGCAAGCCACAGCCCGGCGGGGGCCGGGCCGGTCTGGTAGAACACGTCCGATCGGGATGCCGCCGCGCGGATACCAGTAGCCGCCGATGCGCAGCCAGACGGGTGCAATCTCGGCGACCAGGCGGGCGGGCGATGCCCACCGTGCAGGCCTCGTGAAAGGCGCCGTGATTGCGGAGGAGGCGAGGAACAGCTTCAGCGACTTGCTTTCGACCAGGTAGGGGCCGGGCACGTAGTCGATCACCAGATGGGCGAAGTCCGGCTGGCCGGTCAGCGGGACAGAGCGAAGTGAATTCCGGCGCCACGAAGCGCACGGCATAGGTGTGTGCCGGCTCCGGGTTCGGCACCTTCTCGATCACCGCGGCATCGGGGCTCGCGGCAATCGTCGAAGCGCGGCCGAGCTGGGTCAGGCCGTTATAAAGGTCGTCGGTCATTCCTCACCTACAGCGCCGGAACATCGCCGGCGCCTTGCATCTCGTGAAAAGGCCGCAGCGGTATCGGCCAGGCTTCCGGCCTCGATTGCCGCACGCAAACTCGCCATCAGATCCTGATAATAGGTCAGATTATGCCAGGTCAGCAGGATCGGCCCCAGCATTTCTTCGGACCGGTGCAGATGATGCAGATAGGCGCGGCTGAAGCCGGTGCAGGCGGGGCAGCGGCACTCGGCATCGAGCGGCCGGGGATCGTCCAAATGCCGGGCATTGCGGATATTGACCTTGCCGCGGCGCGTAAAGGCCTGGCCGGTCCGGCCCGAGCGGGTCGGCATGACACAATCGAACATGTCGATGCCGCGCTGGACGGCACCGACCAGATCGGCCGGCGTACCGACGCCCATGAGATAGCGCGGATGATCCTCGGGCAGGGCCGGCGCAGTGTGTCGAGCACCGCGAACATCGTCTCCTGACCCTCGCCGACGGCGAGCCCGCCGACCGCGTAGCCGTCGAAGCCGATCGTGCGCAGCTGCTCGACCGATTGCGTGCGCAGATCGAGATGGACGCCGCCCTGGACAATGCCGAAAAGCCCGTAGCCGGGCCGGCGCGTGAAGGCTTGCTTGGAGCGCTCGGCCCAGCGCATCGACAGGCCGAGCGAGGCGGGCGGTCTGCTCATAGGTCGCCGGGTGCGGCGTGCATTCGTCGAGCGCCATGGTGATGTCGGCGTCCAGCATGCGCTGGATCTCGATCGAGCGCTCCGGCGTAAGCTCGTGTTTGCTGCCGTCGATATGCGAGCGGAAGGTTACGCCATGCTCATTCAGCTCGCGCAAGCCCGTGAGCGACATGACCTGGAAGCCGCCGGAATCGGTCAGAATCGGGCGCGGCCAGTTCATCATGCGATGCAGCCCGCCCAACCGCTCGACCCCGTTCGGCGCCGGACGCAGCATGAGGTGATAGGTGTTGCCGAGCAGGATCTCGGCGCCGGTCGCGGCGACGGCCTCGGGCATCATGCCCTTGACCGTACCGGCGGTGCCGACCGCATGAAGACTGGGGTTTCGATCGTGCCATGCGCGGTCGCGACCCGTCCGCGCCGGGCGGCGCCGTCACGGGCGAGAAGAGTAAAGCCGAACGCGCTCATCGTGTGGGACACCCGATCGATCAGGCAGCAATCGCCATAGGAATAGAACCGATACCCCGCCGTCTTGGCATGTTCATAGGCCGCCTTCATCCGGTCCAGCCCGGCCAAGGCGGCGACCAGCATGAACAGGGTCGAGGCGCGGCAGATGGAAATTGGTCAACAGCCGGTCGACCACCTTGAAGCGATAGCCCGGAGTGATGAAAAGCGCGGTCGAGCCGGTGTAAGGCGTCACGGACGCCGTTCTCGTCCGAGGCGGTTTCCAGCAGGCGCGCAGGCTGGTCGTCCCGACAGCGACGATGCGGCCGCCGGCTGCGCGCGTCCGGTTGACGGCCCTCGGCCGCCTCGGCGGACAGGATGCCGATCTCCTCATGCATCACATGATCGGCGGTGTCGTCCACCTTCATCGGCAGGAAGGTGCCGGCGCCGACATGGAGCGTCAGCAGGGTCGACCTGACGCCGCGTTCCGCCAAAGCCGACATGAGCCGCGGTGTGAAATGCAGCGCCGCCGTCGGAGCGGCCACCGCGCCTTCCTCCCGCGCGAACAGCGTCTGGTAGTCCTCAAGGTCGCGCTCGTCCGCAACGCCGCCGCGGATATAAGGCGGCAAGGGGGATGGTACCGTGACGATGCAGCGCCTCGAGCAGCGCGGGACCGCCCGGCTGGAAGCGCAGCGTAACATCGCCTTCGGGCCGCTTCTCGATCACCTCCGCGGAAAAGCCGGGCGCGAAATCGAGGCGGTCGCCGGGGCGCAGCCTCTTGGCCGGCTTGGCGAAGACGCGCCAGCTGTCCAACCCCAGAGCCTGGTGCAGCGTGATCGACACCCGCACCGCATCGCGCTGCCCCTGCCAGCCGAGCCGGCACGACACGCGTATCGTTGAACACGAGCAGATCGCCGGTGCCTCGAGAGCAGGGCAGGAGGTCGAGCGTGGCGAAATCGGTCAACGCCTCCTCGGTCACGCGTAAGAGGTGCGATGCGTCACGCGGCTCGACCGGCCGCTGCGCGATCCGGTCGGCCGGCAACGTAAAATCGAAGGCTTCGACCCGCATGGACACTGAACTCTGACGCCGTGAAAGGCGCGCCTTCTATCACGCGCCATCGGGCGGGCCAACCGTCGCGGGGCTGCACGGCCCGAGCCGCATGGGTACCGTCAGAGCCGGCGCCAGCATTTCCAGCCGCCGGCGCAGCGGCAAATCGATGAGCGTCGCGGACTGGACTGGCCGGCACCGTCAATTCGGCGAGACGTCGGAATGCGGCGCGCAACGACCGAAGATGCATGGTCGTCAGGCGTCAGGGCGAACTCGAGATCGACGGGATCGGCAAGCGCGCTGAACAGTCGCGGCCCGCCGACCCGAACCGACAAAGTCAGGGACCTGGCGCATCGCCGCGCGGCGAAAAGCGCCAGTTCGTCCGTCGCGTGCCGAAACCCGTCGCCCTCGTATCGGCCCCTGTATCCCAGCCCAGCAACTCGGCGATTGCCGCCAGTGCAGCGAGGCGCGCGCCGGTCTGGTCGAATTGCAATTCGTCCAAATTCGCCGCCATCTGAACGCGCATCCGGCGGTGCCAGGCCGGCGCCGCGAGGGCCTCGACCTCGCTGCACACCCGATCGAAGCAATCGGCACTCGCTGCCGCCAGTTGCCGCAGCATCGCCTCGGCATTGCGCCGCTCGTCCTCGTTCCGGCAATTCGTCGAGAAAGCCGCCAACACCCACCACTCTTCCATGGTCGGCTTGGCATCACTTAGCTGCCGATTGTAGACCTGCAGGAAAACGGCCGATCGGCGCCATACCGAATGGCGGGTCGCCCCGATCGAGGCTCCGCGTGGCCTCGGCAATTCCCATACGCCTTCACTCCGCCAACGGTCAGGGCTCATCCGGCAATCGGCCAGCGTCGCAATGGCCAAGGAGCGCCCGCGTCCGGTGAGCATAGCCGCGAAACGCAACCAAGAAAAGAAAATATGCCGAGAATACATCTTGCATTTGGCCTATCCAACCCGAATGCAGCGATGCTTCAAGTCGGCAGGAAAGCCTGCCTTCCATCGAACATCCCGGCTCGCCGGGCGAAACGGCGGCCCTGCGCGTGATGGTGGGAAGCCATGCGGCGGGTTGCGCCGTCCGGCGGGAAACCCTCTAAATCACTAACCGCGGTCGGGGGCGTAGCTCAGCCTGGTAGAGCGCCAGTTTTGGGAACTGGAAGTCGCATGTTCGAATCATGTCGCCCCCGACCAGTCGTCAGGCCCCGGCTGCAGCAGCCGGGCATCAGGAGAATGAGTCGGTCGATGGCTTCTGCGCGCATCCTCCGTCCGGCGAAGACCGCAATGTCTTCCGGTACGGCCCGCACCAAGAACTGGATCCTGGAATTCGAACAGGCGACCCGGCGTCAGGCCGAGCCGTTGATGGGCTGGATCAGCGCAGAAGATACGCTCAATCAGGTGCGGCTGCGCTTCGCGACGCTCGAAGAGGCGCGCGACTATGCCGAGAAGCACGGGATGACCTATTCCGTCGAGGAGCCGCATAGCCGCTCGATCAAGCCCAAGGCCTACGCCGATATTTCAGATTCGACCGCATCCGCTGACGCGGCCCCGACGGATAGGCCCCGTAGTTCAACTGGATAGAACACCGGCCTTCTAAGCCGGGGGTTGCAGGTTCGAACCCCTGCCGGGGTCGCCAGAGCGACAGGTCGAGCAATCGTATTATAGGGCCGGCCCACTTGAGCGCGACCGGCCCTGAGCATATCTGCGATTCGACCGCCTGTATTACTTGGCGCTGGCTTTCGCCAGGGTCTTCATCAGCGTGAGAGCGGCCGCGCGCTGGCGGTCATCCTCGATGCCGTAGAAGGGCACGCACGAGTTCGACGGTCTTGCGCTTCTTCATCAGGTCGCTCGGCATGCCTTCGACGTCCTGGAGATTGGACATCTCATAGGCTTCCTGAGCCGCCTCGGCGCCCCCCTCGATGTCGACCGTCTCGAAGAAATACGACACCGGAACGTGCAGAATGAGCGACAGCTGATACAGTCGGGACGCGCTGATCCGATTGGTGCCGTGCTCGTATTTCTGCAACTGCTGGAAGGTCAGCCCCGATGACCTTGCTGACGGGCTTCTTGCGAGAGGCCGAGAAGAATGCGACGGAGCCGAACCTGGGCGCCTACGGCGACGTCAATTGCCTTGAGCTGTTCGGCGGTGAGTTGACCGCGGACTTGACTGCGGCCAGCGGATGCAACGGGTGGAGATGGAATGAACGTGCCACGACTGAATCCTCATGTGGTTTTAGGCCCTTGCCTGTACATTAGTGTAGTTAACCAAGAGGCCGCGGATAAAGGCTTTTGTTGTGGCATCAGCCATGCAAATCGTGGGTTGACCTGATCTATCTCAATTTTATAAGCAACTTACGGTAAAGTATGCGTCACCGCGTCGCACGCGTGACCGGCCAGCAGGCCGCAGGATCGGCGGCTTACCGCGGCGCAGTATCCCGCACGACGGGAAGCGAGAATAAATGATCACAGAATGAGTCGATTCGCGGCCAATGTCTCGCCCTGCACTTTCTAGTGCCGGCGGGTTCAGCCTTGGGTAGTGAATCCTCCCCTATCTGATTCGGTGCGGCGCGCTGCTTTGCCGCTCGCTTCCTGGGTGAGCGCGCGCTTCGGGCGAGCCGACCGCGCCAGGAGTATCGCCGTAGCTCATGCCGCGTATGTTGCGGCAGGCTGCCGCCGCATGCTACGGTCTTGGAAAATTTCCGTGTTCGGGTGCGAGCTGCACAATAGAACTCGCCCAAAATTCGATCGTCACAAAGAAACTCCGATGGCATGACGCATATTCGGAGACAATTCCTAATAGGGGTGGCAAATGAAACGGATCCTGGCATCGGCTGTTCTCAGTCTAACCCTTGGTATCGTCGGTCACGCGGAGGCCGGACAGACGCTCGATAATATTAAGAGCAAAGGCCAATTGGTATGTGGCGTATCGACCGGAACGGCAGGCTTCGCGATGGCCGACAGTCAAGGCGCCTTCAAGGGGCTGGATGTCGATGTCTGCCACGCCCTGTCGGCCGCGATCTTCGGGAAACCCGAGAAGGTGCGCTACGTGCCCCTGTCGGCACCGCAGCGCTTCACGGCACTCCAATCGGGCGAAGTGGATGTGTTGTCGCGGAATACGACCTGGACTCTGCAGCGCGAGGCGTCGCTCGGGCTGGTGTTCGCGCCGGTCACGTTCTATGACGGCCAGGGCTTCATCGTCGCAAAGAAGCTTGGCATAAAAAGTGCTAAGGAGTTGTCGGGCGCCACGGTTTGCGTGCAGCCGGGCACGACGACTGAACTTAATCTCGCGGATTATTTCCGGGCGAACAAGCTGACCCTGAAATCGGTGACGATCGAGAATCTGGACGAGGTTGAAAACGCCTTCTTCTCCGGGCGCTGCGATGCCCTATACGACCGATTCCTCGGGCCTTGCCGGTACGCGCGTCTCCAAGGCGCCCAATCCCGACGATTACGTAATCCTGCCGGAGCGCATCTCCAAGGAACCTTTGGCTCCAGTGGTGCGGCAGGGCGACGACCAGTGGTTCGATATCGTGCGTTGGACCGTCTACGCGCTCATCGATGCCGAGGAACTCGGCATTACCTCGGACAACGTCGACGAGATGCTGAAGAGCCAGGACCCGAACGTCCAGCGCCTGCTCGGTGTCACCGAAGGCAACGGCAAGGCGCTCGGCCTCGATGAGAAATGGGCCTACAATGCCATCAAGGCAGTCGGCAATTATGGTCAGATTTTCGATCGCAATGTCGGCAAGGACAGCCCGCTCAAGCTAGAGCGGGGGCTGAATTCGTTGTGGAATGCCGGCGGCCTGATGTATTCGCCGCCCGCGCGCTAAGTCTCGCCACGCTGCAGCGGGGCCGGGGCCCGCCGCCGGGGGGCGTGCGGGTCCCGTCTTCAGCCTGTTCGTGCCGCCACGGCGAAAAGGAGCTGTCCAGCGATGACCATGTCCGGATCCACGGCGCCGACAGGGGCGGCCCCGTCCTTCTGGAACAATCCGACGATCCGCAGCGCCTTCTGGCAGGTGCTGACGTTGCTCGCCCTTGTCCTCGTCGTCTGGTATTTCATTCATAACAGCTTGATCAATCTGCAGCGCCAGTCGATCGCGACCGGCTTCGGCTTCCTCGGCCGGGAATCCGGTTTCGACATTGGCGAGGCGCTGATCCCGTACTCGCCGTCGAGCACCTATCGCGACGCCTTCCTGGTCGGATTGCTCAATACGATCGAGGTTGCGGTGCTCGGCATCGTGTTCTCGACCATCTTCGGCGTGCTGCTCGGCATCGCGCGGCTGTCGCCCAATTGGCTGTTGTCGCGCCTGGCGCTGATCTATGTCGAGGTGGTGCGCAATATCCCGCTGCTGTTGCAGCTGCTGTTTCTCTATTCCGTGCTGAATGTCGTCGCGCCGGGACCGCGCGACGCATGGCATCCCGTGCCCGGCGTCTACATCTCGAATCGCGGCGTCTTCCTGCCGGCGCCGACGGCCGATCCGAGCCATCTCTATATCGGCATCGCCTTTCTGGCCGGCATCGTCGCGGTCGTCTTCCTCGACCGTTGGGCGCGCAAGCGCCAGGACAGCACCGGACAGATCTTTCCGGTGCTGCCGGTCGGCACGGCCGTGATCCTCGGCCTGCCGATCCTGACCTGGCTGGCCTTCGGCGCGCCTTCGGCGGTCAGCTTCCCGGAACTGGCCGGCTTCAACTTCAATGGCGGCGTCAGCATGTCGCCCGAGCTGACGGCGCTGCTCGGTGGCCTCGTGATCTATACGACCTCCTATATCGGTGAAATCGTGCGCAGCGGCATTCTCGCAGTCAGCCACGGGCAGACGGAGGCGGCCGGCGCGCTGGGGCTGAAGCGCGGCCTCATCCTGCGGCTGGTCGTGCTGCCGCAGGCGGTCCGCATCATCGTGCCGCCGATGACCAGCCAATATCTCAACCTGACCAAGAACTCGACGCTCGCCGTTGCGATCGGCTTCCCGGAGTTCTTCTCAGTGGTGAACACCCAGATGAACCAGACCGGGCAGGCGATCGAGGGCATGCTCTGCATCATGGCCGCCTATCTGTCGGTCAGCCTGACCATCTCGCTACTGATGAACATCTACAATGCGCGCATCGCGCTCAAGGGGCGCTGAGATCATGGCGGCAATCACGGCACCCGCTAAGCTCCCGCCCGCCTTTGCCTGGGCGCGGGCCAATTTGTTCAGCTCCATCGGCAACGGCGTCACGACGCTGATATTGCTCTATGTGCTGTACCGCGTGCTGTCGGCCCTGCTGGGCTGGCTCGTCTTCGACGCCGTATGGGATGCGCCCAATATGCGCGCCTGCCACGCCGCCGGTTCGGGCGCGTGCTGGGCCTTCATCCGCGAGAAATGGCGCTTCATCCTCTTCGGACGCTATCCGTTCCAGGACCAGTGGCGCGCGGCGCTGGTCACGGTCCTGCTGTTCGGACTGACCGGGTTGTCCTTTATTCCGCGGCTGTGGCGGCGGGAACTGCTCTATGTCTGGGTTGCCGGCATCGTCATTTCGGTCGCACTGATGTTCGGCGGCGTGCTCGGCCTCGACTATGTCCCGACCGATCTGTGGAGCGGCTTGCCGCTGACCCTGATCCTCGCCTTGTTCAGCATGATCTTCGCGTTCCCGCTCGCTGTCCTGCTTGCGCTCGGACGGCGCTCGCATTTGCCGATCATCAAGTATCTGTGCACGGCGGCGATTGAGTTCATGCGCGGCGTGCCGCTCATCACCATGCTCTACACCGCCTCGCTGATGCTGCCGATTTTCCTGCCGCCTGGGGTCACGGTCGACAAGACGCTGCGTGCGCTGATCGGCATCACGCTGTTTCTCGCCGCCTATCAGGCCGAGGATGTACGCGGCGGGTTGCAATCGATCCCGCGCGGACAGTTCGAGGCTGCCGATGCGCTCGGCCTGGGGCTATTGGCAGAAGATGTACAAGGTGATCCTGCCCCAGGCGATCACCGTCGTGATCCCGCCGCTGGTCTCTAACCTGATCGGCAATTTCAAGAATACCTCTCTCGTGTCGATCATCAGTCTTTACGACCTGCTCGAAGACGCCAAGCAGTCCCTGGTCGATCCGAACTGGCGTGGCTTGACGACCGAGGCCTATATCTTCGTCTGCGTGATCTATTTCATCGTCTGCTATTCGATGTCGCAATACAGCCAGTGGCTGGAGCGCCGGCTCAACCGCGGCAAGCGCCGCTAAAGACACCCAGGAGAAGTGACGCCCATGTCAGACGCGACCGCCCTCGACCACCGCCTCCGGCTCCAAGCGCCCGGCCGCGCTCGGCGGGCCGATCATCGAGATGCGGGACGTCAACAAATGGTATGGCGATTTCCACGTCCTGAAGGGCATCAACCTGACGGTCCGCCGCGGCGAGAAAGTCGTGGTCATCGGCCCGTCGGGCTCGGGCAAATCGACCGCAATCCGCTGCATCAACCGGCTTGAGGAGCACCAGAAGGGCCAGATCCTGGTCGACGGTATCGAGTTGACTGCCGATCTTAAGAATATCGACGCAATCCGCCGCGAAGTCGGCATGGTGTTCCAGCAGTTCAATCTCTTCCCGCATCTGACCGTGCTGGAAAACCTGACGCTGGCGCCGATCTGGGTACGCAAGGTGCCGCGCAAGGAGGCGGAAGAGACGGCGATGTATTATCTGAGCCGGGTCCGGATTCCGGAGCAGGCCAATAAATATCCCGGACAGCTATCCGGCGGTCAGCAACAGCGCGTCGCCATCGCACGCTCGCTGTGCATGAAGCCCTCGATCATGTTGTTCGACGAACCGACCTCGGCGCTCGATCCGAGATGGTCAAGGAAGTGCTCGACACCATGGTCGCCCTCGCCGAAGAGGGCATGACCATGATCTGCGTGACCCATGAGATGAGCTTCGCGCGGACCGTGGCCGACACGATGGTGTTCATGGATCGCGGCGAGATCGTCGAGCGCGGCGCGCCAGGTCCTTTCTTCGACTCGCCGCAAAGCGATCGGACCCGCGCCTTCCTCAGTCAGATCCTCCATAACTGAGCAGCGCGGATCCATTTGCTTTACTTGGCGTCGCGGGCGGTATCCGTGATCGCGTTGCCGGTATGGCTGACGTCCTTGCCGAAGCCTTCCGTGGTGTCGCAGGCGGAAAGCGCCATGGTGAGAGGCGCCAGGACGACGAGCAGCAAGGCGGCGCGCAGGGCGATGATCCTGATATTCGACAGCATTTGCAAATCTCCGAGCCGTGGCCATCCCGAATGGGACTTCGAACCCAACAGGCGAGCGGAGAGCGGGTTCCGTGCCGATCCGATTTAGGTCTTGGCCGGACCGGTCTCGATCGGTGGCCCGTCTGGCAAGCCCCATTCGGCCCAGGAGCCGTCATAGACGGCGACGTCCCGATGCCCCGTCAGATGCAGGCCGAGCGCTAGCACGCAGGCCGTAATGCCGGAGCCGCAGGAGGCGACGACCGGCTTTTTCGGATCGATCCCAGCTTCGGCGAAAAGCTGCGTCAGCTCTTCCGCCGGTTTGAATAGGCCGGTCGTCGGGTCGACCAGACGCGTGTGGTCGAGGTTCAAACTGCCGGGGATATGGCCCTGCCGGCGGCCGGGCCAGGGCTCCGGCGCCTCGCCGGTAAAGCGGCCGGCCGCGCGGGCATCGAGCACCTGTTCCCGGCGCCTCTCGATATTGGCCAGGATCTGGCCTTTGTCGCGCACCATCAGAGTGTTGAGCCGCGCGGTGAAATGCCGTTCGCGCGGCATCGGCGGCAAATCGTCGACCGGCCGGCCTTCTTCCTTCCAGCGCCGCAGCCCGCCATCGAGCACACTGACATCCTGATGGCCGAACGCGCGGAGCGTCCACCAGACCCGTGCGGCGCCGGCGACGCCATTGGCGTCGTAGAGAACGATTCGATTGCCGTCGCCCAGACCCAGACGGCGCAGGCGCGAGGCGATTTTCTCGGGGCTGGGCAGCATATGGGGCAGGGGCGAACTGGTATCGGCGATCTCGTCGATATCGAAGAAGACGGCACTGGGAATGTGCTCGCGCTGATAGTCTTCCCCGGGCCGTCGGCGTGACGCCGGGCATCTTGAATGACGCATCGACGACCCGGATATCGGGGGCGCTGACACGCGCGGCGAGCCACTCGGTCGAAACGAGCGTTTCGGACATTGGATTCCTCCCGTTTCAGCCGGCGAAGGCCAGGTTGATGCGCCGGTTCTGCCGGCCCTTGTTCTCGATTTTGGTCAGGGACGATCGGCCCGATCTCGGCCGTGTTGCGGATATGGGTCCCGCCGCAAGGCTGCAGATCGATACCGACAATGTCGAGCAGCCGGACGCGGCCCTGACCGCTCGGCGGTTTGACCGACATGGTGCGGACCAGCTCCGGCGTTGCTGCGAGTTCGTCATCGGTGATCCAGCGCGTGCGGACGTCATGGCCCGCGCGGATCCGTTCATTCAGTGCCGCCTCGATGCGCTCCTTGTCCAGGGCGTCGCCCGGCACATCGAAATCCAGCCGCGCCTTGCCATCGGAAATCTGTCCGCCGGTCACGGCACCGGGCACGACCGAGCACAGCAGATGCAAGCAGGTGTGCAGGCGCATGAGGCGATGGCGATAGGCCCAGTCGAGTTCGGCCTCGACCGGCATGCCGGGCTCAGGCAACACCGATTCGGGCGCGGCTATATGCAGGATGTCCTCCGGCGTCTCGCCCTTGCGGGTATCGACGATCGCGACCGCGCGCCCGTCCGATAGGCGCAGCGTGCCGCGATCGCCGGGTTGCCCGCCGCCCGTAGGATAGAACACCGTACGGTCGAGCCGGATCCCATGCTCGTCGACCGACAGGATCTGCGCCGTGCAGCGCTGAAGATAGGCGTCGTCGCGAAACAGCAGCTCGGTACGCACACCCATTTGCCTACAACTCCTTTACCATCCCGCAACTCCGCTGAGGGTAGAAGCGAGGAGCAGCGGGATCAAGCTGTGCAAATCGCCGGGCGCCGCGGCCTTTCGCGGCGCGACCGGGCCATTTGACATGTGCGGCGCCGTCCAGGCAGCCGAGACGGGGCGAGATATATGCAAGCACCTCCCGCCAATCGGGCTGCCGAGTGGGTTTTCGGCAGATTGACAATTGTGCTCCATACCCTGGGCCAATGGCGCCGTTCCGGTCTCGCGCGGTTCGCAGCGGCGGCTAAGGCCGGCTGGCGTCGAGTGCCGCCTGGTCTCCGCAGCCGCTTGGCGATCATGGTGCAGCGCGGACAGGCGCTGATCCTGGCGGCGATGACCGATCGGCCGACGCTGCGCGAGCGCATGCTGGGCGCGGCCGGGCTTGGGCTGACCGCACTGGTCGTGACCTTTCTCGTGACGCTATGGATCGCCGACTCCGGCAGTACCGGGTTCTGGACGGCGATCGTCACGGCGGCGCTGCTGCAGATGCTGGTCCTGACGGCGGTCTATTACGCCTTCCGGGATATCGCGCTGCCGGTCGAGAGGCTGGCACGAGCCGCCCGCGACTTGGCGTCCGGCGCCGATCGGACGGAAATTCCCGGTGTCGAACGCCTCGACCTGCTCGGCGACATGGCGCGCGACATCGCCCGGTTTCGCGACCGCATGGTCGAAACGGCGACGGTCAAGGACGCCCAGATCTCGCTGACCGAGGCGACGCTGGCCGAGAAGGCCGAAGCGCTCGGTGCGGTGACCGACACCTTCGAGGCCAATGTACGGGGCGTGATCGATCGTTTGTCGAGCGCCGTCGAGCATTTGCGAGTTAATGCAGAGACTTTGCGCGCAACGGCGGATGCGACGTCGCAGCAATCGACTGTCGTTGCCGCGGCGTCCGAGGACGCCTCGGTCAACGTCCAGACCGTCTCTGCCGCAGCCGAGGAGCTGCACGCCTCGATCGCAGAAATCAGCCGGCAGATGTCGAGCGCCAGCGCGGTGGCGGAGCGGGCGGTCAAGCAGGCCAAGGCGACGGACGTCACGGTGCGCGGCCTTTCGACCTCGGCGATGAAGATCGGCGAAGTGGTGAAGCTGATTCGCGCCATCGCGAACCAGACCAATCTCCTGGCGCTCAACGCGACGATCGAAGCGGCGCGAGCCGGCGATGCCGGCAAGGGCTTCGCCGTCGTCGCCAGCGAGGTCAAGCAGCTGGCGACCCAGACCGAGGCGGCGACCGGCGACATCCAGGCCCAGGTCAACGCCATCCAGAACGAGACCGGCAGCGCGGTTGGCGCGATCAACGAGATTGTCCGGACGATCGGTGATATCAGCCAGATCACCGATTCGGTGGCCCAGGCCATCGACCAGCAGGGGGCCGCGACCGAAGAGATTGCGCGCAACGTCCAGCTCGCCGCGGCCGGCACCAACGAGGTCTCGGCCAATATCGCCGACGTCACGGCCGGCGCCAGCGAAACCGGTCAGGCCGCCGGCGAGCTGCTCATGGCTGCGGGCGAACTGGCGGAACAATCCGCCGCGCTGCGCGAGGAAGTCGACCGCTTCACCGAGATCGTGCGGAACGGGTAGGGGCTAGTTGTTGCGGGTCTGGAACGGGTCGCCGCGGGCGATGGTCGCGCGGCGTTGCGGTTCGTTCGCCAGATCGCGACCGCTGGCACGGCGCAGCGGCAGCACGATGCGCAGCAGCAGGCCGTGCGGCTCGCGGTTTTCCGCGGTGACACGGCCGCCGAGCGCCTCGACATTGCGCCGGACGATCCACAGCCCGACGCCATAATGCACCGAGGGATCGTCGCCGCTCGGCGCTTCGGCGCGTGAAGAGAAATAGCGGTCGAAGATGCGCGGCAAATCCGGACTTCGCACGCCGGGCCCTTCATCGGCGATCAGCAGTTCGGCCCAGTCGCCGCGCGCCTCGAGTTTGACGCCGATCGCATCGGCATCACAGGAGAAGGAGATGGCGTTTTCGAGCACGTTCTCGACCACGATCTCCAGCATCTCCTCATTGGCGCGCACGACCACACCGGATTCGATCGACCCGCGCAGGCGGATATTGCGCTGCCGGAAGATCTCGGAATGGGCCGACAGCAGGCGATCGAGAAAGAGCGAGAGATCGAAGTCCACGCGCGGCATGTCGAGCAGATTGGCCGTCGCCTCGTCGAGCCGGCGCGACGAGGCGACCAGCCCGTCCAGCTTGTCGAGCGACCGTTCGATCAGGCCCAGGGCGCGGACGGCGCGGGTATTGTCCGGGCCGATCGCGCGTCCGATCGGCTCGAGCGACTGCCGGATGATCGCCACCGGGGTCTTGAAGGCGTGCGCATTGTCCTCGGCGGCCCGCCGGATATCGCGCGCGGCGTTCTGCAGCGCCTCGACCATGCGGTCGAATTCCTCGGCGACGCTCGAGAGTTCGGGGACCTCATTGCGCGCGACGAAGGTTGGGCCGGGCGCGTTTCTGGAGCGGATCGCGCGGGCCCGTTCGCCGAATTGCAGCAGGCCGCGCCAAATGCTCCAGAACATCGTGAAGGTCAGGGCTGCCATGGCCAGGTAAATTAACGCGGCAAGCCTGACTTCCGGCGTGTCGTAATAGGGAACGCCGAGGGCAACGCCGGGCACGGCTGTGGCAGAAAGGGACGTTACCACCGCCCAGCAACCGGAAGGCGAGAGCACGGGGATGAGCGACGTAACGACTTCGTCATGCCCGTCGGGGGCGGTGTAGCGCAGTTCGACGGGCACGTCGCCGGCGCAACTGTCCTGCAGCCGGTCGAGCACGCCCTGCTGACGCAGCGTTTCGCGTTCGGTATCGAGTGCCGCGTTGGTCAGCGGGGCCGAGGAGGCGACGTAGAAAAAACCCTGGCTGGCATCCGTCGCCGGCTGATAGAGCAGCTTGACCGTAGTCAGATCATTGTCGAAGCGGCCCAATTCCTGGCCGATTGCCGGCAGGTTCGGCGCACCGGGCGCATTCAGCATCGGCGACAGCGCGACGGTGATGGTGCGGCCCTGGTCGCGCACGCTGTTCATGACCAATTGGCGCTTTTGCTGATCGGCCGCCCGGAACTGGTCGTACAGGATCACCGGCACGACAAGGAAGATCAGCGCAAGCAGCGCCGCCTTCGAGGCCAGGGACATATGCGCCCTGACCCGCGATGCCGGCGTGGCCGGCTGCGGGTCAGGTCTCCGCGATCCATCGATAGCCGAATCCGGCGTAGTTGCCGATCCCATCGAAATCGGGGTCGAGATCCCGGAACTTTTTCCGGATGCGCTTGATGAAAGTCCGGACATTGGCACGGTACCCTTCCGCTCCATAGCCGGCGATAAAATCCTTGCCATGGACCAGATCATATATATCACGATACGGCACATCCTGACCGGCCCGTGTCGCCATCAGCACCACGATGTTGAATTCGGTCAGGGTGAGTTCGAGTTCCTGAGTTTTCCAGTACGCTCGACTTGTGTCGGTGCGCAGAGTCAGCTGTCCGAACTCGATGGTGCCTTGTGCGGTACCGGCGGCGTCTTGCGCGGCACGACGCCCTTCGGCGATAAGATTGACGCGCTTCAGCAGGATCGACAGCCGTTTCGACTTGTCGATGAAGTCGACGGCTCCGCCTTCGAGCGCCGCCTCCTCATAGATGTCGTCGCTCAACACCGTCAGGAAGATGACCGGGGTCTGCAGGCCGCGGCGCCGCAATTGGCGCAGAACCTCGAGCCCGTCCATTCCCGGCATGCGCCAGTCGAGCAACAGCACGTCGGCGTCGCCGCCGGCTTCGAAATACTTCAGCGTATCGCTGCCGTTCGAGAAACTCGTCACGGCAAAGCCTTCGTCGATCAGATTCAGGCCGAGCGATTCGCGGAAGAAATCGTCGTCGTCAACGAGCAGAAGCCGGCTCTGTGTCCGGACGGCGAGCTCCGCCGGTGGACTGGAGAGCGAGCTGCTTAATGCAAAACTGACGTCGCTGGTCTGTTCGGTCATCGCCTTTCACTTCGACGAAAAGAGCGCGCAGAGCGCCACTCTGAAGGTCCCTATAAAGCCAAACGTCGAGTCCGCAGGCGTCGTTGGCATAGCGCCAGACGACGGCCGGCGGTACGTCGCGCCGCGATTCGGGCTGACCCATGCTTTGCTCGATCGCGTTCGACTCCATGCCGATGAGATCGGGCGGCATGTCCATTGGCTTGTCGGGAGTTGAAGGGGTCGTTTCGAGATTGGCCGTGGTGACTTCTGCCGGCGCAGGAGGTTCGGAACCGGCGGTATCGGTTCCGGCAGCATCGTTTCCGCTCGCGGCGACTTGGGAGGCCGGAGTCGCCGGCTTGCGCTTTGGGACAGGCGGACGCTGCTCGGCCGCACCCGGCGGCGGGACCAAAGCAATCTTTTGCGGCGGGGTCGCCGGCGTCGGCTGGTCGGCCGAAGTGCAGCCGATCAGGCTGCCGACCAGCGCAGCGACGAAAAGGGACGACGCAGCTTTCCACGGGCTACGGACGAGCCGAGAGCGGAAAGCAGGTTATCGATCGCGCGGGGACGTGGCATGTCGTCCAGGAGCGCCTCCTCGTCTTGCGTGCGGCCTTGCAAATCGACGCGCACGGTATACCCGGCGGATCGGCCCGCAGGCCTCGAAATCGTCGGGGATCTACCCGACAAGGTGCGTCGCTCCTGGTTTTGCCGCAGATTTCGGCCGCCGGTCAACGTTTGTCTGGCGGCTGGCTGCCTCGACCCGCAACGGAGGGCGGAAGCCGCTGCGGCGGGCCGGCTTTCGGCGGCCCGCGCAACGTAACGACGATGTATCGGAGACGTGGCTCCGGGGGTCGGATTCGAACCGACGACCGATCGGTTAACAGCCGATTGCTCTACGCTGAGCTACCCCGGAATGGTCGTGCGCCGATCAGCGTCCGCGGGTTATAGCGATAGGACCGCGTGGCACCAAGAAATTTTTCTGACATGGAGAACCACGCAAGGATGCATGGCTCAGTGAACATCGGATGGTCGCGGAAGTTCCCGTATCATCCGTGGGATTCGAGAGCATCTTTAGACACCGCGCCGGTCTGGCGCGGGCTTGAATGCTGTTGAAGGAAGGTATGGAGGCCGGACCGAGAATCGAACTCGGATACGAGGATTTGCAGTCCTCTGCATAGCCACTCTGCCATCCGGCCGGATGGGCGGCCGATATAGGCATCAAAGCCCGAATGGGTCAAGCCGTGCGCACGGCGTGGCGCGCAGGGGCCGATGCAGCGCCTGCAGGCCGTCCCGGATTACATCGAATTCATCCGTTCCTCGGCTACCGCCACGGCCATCGGATTGTCATCTGGGCGGGCTGGTTATATACAAACTGAGCCAATTCATTCCGCGCCCGTTCGAAGGCCGGTGGCGCCATCGCCCGCTCCGCCGCTGCCGCGGCCTCAGACCCCCGATCCAAAACATGACCGATTACGCCAAAATCCGCATTAATATGGTCGACAGCCAACTGCGACCGAACAAGATCAGCGACCCCGCGGTGCTCGACGCCTTCCTCGCAGTGCCGCGCGAGTCCTTCGTTCCCGAGGCGCTCAAAAGGCACCGCCTATGTCGACGAGGATTTGCCGCTCGGCGGCGGTCGCTATCTGCTGGAGCCGATGGTGCTCGGGCGGCTGATCCATTCCGCCGGTATCCGGCCAGGCGACGTCGTGCTCGAACTCGGCAGCGCGACCGGCTACGGCGCCGCCATTTTGGCGCGGCTGGCCAAAAGCGTCGTCGCTGTCGAATCCGATGCCAAGCTGCTGCAGCAGGCCCGGACCAATCTGGCCGGACAGCGCAATGTCGCGCTGTTCGAGCAGCGGCTCGACCTGGGTTATGCCGAGCGTGCACCCTATGACGTCATTCTGATTTCTGGCGCGGTGGCCGAGATCTCGCCGGCGCTGCTCGATCAGCTCGCCGAGGGTGGTCGGCTGGTGACCGTGATCGAGACGCGTGCGGGCCAGCTCGGCGAGGCGGTGCTGCTGCAACGCGGCCCGACCGGGATTGCGCGCCGCGCGCTGTTCGAAGCCGGCGTGCAGAGCCTGCCCGGATTCCGGCCAGCACCCAGCTTCGCCTTCTGAACGGATTGATTCGATGACTGACGGCGCCAAAGAGATCTCGGTTCAGGAACTCGACGAATGGCGCCGCGCGGGTCGGGAAATCACCGTGCTCGACGTGCGCGAACCGTGGGAAGTCGAGATCTGCAGCATCGCCGGCGCGGCGTCGATTCCGCTCCAGAGCCTCCCGGCCCGATTCGGGGAGCTGCCGACCGATCGGCCGCTCGTCGTGCTGTGCCATCACGGCATGCGCAGCCTGCAGGCGGTGGCCTGGCTGCACCGCGCCGGCGTCGAGAATGCGGTCAACCTGGCCGGCGGAATCGATGCCTGGGGCGCGGGAGATCGACCCGTCCATTGGAGTATATTGATGTCGAAGCGGTCGAACTCCCCGATCCCGAATCGGTCGTGCGCCGTCGCCGTCGTCGGCGTCGCCCTCCTGGCCCTGGCGCCGGGTGTCGCCCGCTCGCAGACGCTCCAGGATGCGTTGACCAGCGCCTACAACACCAATCCGCAGCTTCAGGCCGAGCGCGCGACCCTGCGGGCGACCGACGAAAACGTGCCTCAGGCATTGGCCAATTGGCGGCCGACGGTGCAGATTTCGGGCACCCAGGGGATCGATCACAACTCCTCGCATCAGGATTGTTCGAAGCTGGTCGACGGCGAGAACCCCTGTACCGGCCTCACGCCGCAAGAGGCGGCCGGTCTCGGTGCGCTCGGCTCTTCGCCGCAGAACCTCTCGATCACCCAGAATCTGTCGCCGCAGACCGAGGCGTTGACCGTCTCGCAGCCGATCTATCGCGGCGGCCGGACCGAGGCGCAGACCGAACAGGCGCTGAATCTGGTCCGCTCGGAGCGGGCGCATCTCGGTTCGGTCGAGCAGACCGTGCTGCTCAGCGCCGTCACCGACTATATGAATGTCGTGCGCGACCAGGCGACGCTCGATCTCAACATCAACAATGAGCAGGTGCTGCGTCGCCAGCTCGAAGCGGCGCAGGACCGTTTCGGGTCGGCGAGGTGACGCGCACCGATGTGGCGCAGGCCGAGGCGGGCCTATGCTGCAGCCATTGCCGGGCGCGAGCAGGCTGACGGCAATCTGCAGATCTCCCGTTCGGCTTATGAGCGCGACGTCGGCCAGGCGCCGGGCAAGCTGGCGCCGCCCAACGGCGTGCCGGAACTGCCGACCAGCCGCGACGAGGCGACCGGGCTGGCGGTCAATGCGAATCCGGATGTGATCTCGGCGCAATTCGCGCAACAGGCGGCCGAGGACAATGTCCGGCTGGTGCGCGGCCAGCTGCTGCCGACGATCTCGCTCAACGCCACGGCCCAGCGCGTCTCGGAAACGCAGGGCGCCGGCAAGGTGATCGACGATTTCTCTCTCGTGGGACAGCTCAGCATGCCGCTCTACGAGGGCGGCGCGATCTACTCCCAGTCGCGCCAGGCGAGCCAGAACGTGGCGCAGCGGCGCGGCCAGGTCGATACGGCCCGTGTCGCGGCGGTCCAGCTGGCGGCGCAGTCCTGGGAGCAGCTCGTCTCCGACCGCGCGCAGATCACCTCGGAACGCTCGCAGATCAAGGCCAATGAGATCGCGCTCGACGGCGTGCAGCAGGAAGCGTCGGTCGGCTCGCGCACCGTGCTCGACATCCTCAATGCCGAACAGATCCTGTTCCAGTCGCGCGTCAATCTGGTGGCCTCGCAGCATGACGAGGTCGTTGCACAATTCTCGCTTGCCGCGTCACTGGGCCGTCTCACCGCGAAACAGCTGAACCTGCCGGTCGTCTTCTATGATCCGGAAGAGCATTTCGAAGCGGTGCGCGACAAATGGATCGGTTTCGGCGACGGCAAGTAGCCGGCCCGGGCCGGTAAACTTGCGGCGCGAAACGGAACTCTTGGCTTTCCGGGGGCGGGACGGCTAGAATTCGCCGATATTCTCGAACCGGGTGCAGGGCTGATGTCCGAGGCTAAAGGCCAACAAGAACCATCGATGGAGGAGATCCTCGCATCGATCCGCCGGATCATCGCCGAGGACAGCGATACGGGGAAGGCGCCGATTCAGGAGCCGGATCTGCTGCCGGTCGAAGAGGAGGACGTCCTTGAGCTGACCGAGGTGGTGGCCGACGAGCCGCCGCCGGTCATGCGGGACCCCGTGCCCGAGCCGGAACCCTATCGCCCGCCGCCGCCCCGGCCGCGTCGGGTCGAACCGCAAATCGAAGTCGAGGAGGAGCATATTGTCTCCGCCAGCCCGGCCGCCGCATCCTCCGCCGCCTTCGCCGAGATCACCAGCAAGCTGCGCGAGCGGCGTAGTAGCGAAGTGTTCCTGGGCAATGGCGCCGTCACCCTGGAAGAGATCGTGCGCGAGCTGCTGAAGCCGATGCTGCGCGACTGGCTCGACGACAATCTGCCATCGCTGGTCGAGCGGCTGGTGCATGAGGAGATCAAGCGGGATCGCCCGCGAAGCCCTTTAGTGCTGTGTCTCTAACAAATGTTGCCGATGCTCGCTTCCCTCTGACCGTCATCCCCGGGCTTGTCCCACGGCTGTCCGGCACGCGGCTTGCTATGCGGCATTTTTGAGCCTTTGGGTTGCGGTCGGCCTTTTGATTGCTCGTCGATCGTGGAAGGTGAACTCCATTTGCCCGGTTGCCGGCCTTGGTGGTTGTGGTTTGTTGAGGAGCGTCGGGATCTGCCTGCGGTGCATGAGATTGGCTCGGATCAGCCTAGCGAAGGCGAGCGGGCTTTCGACGAGTTTGTTGGCTTGCTGAGCCAAGCGCAACAGCAGGAAGGCGATGAGCGCGACGGCGATCTGGATGCGCACGGCGTTCTGGGAGGTTCCGAAGAAGTGGCGGATCTTGAGGGTTTGCTTGACCCATCGGAAGAACAGCTCGATCGCCCAGCGTCTTTTGTAGAGGGCGGCAATTTCCTCGGCGCTGGCGTTTAGGTCATTGGTGAAGATCCGCAGGATCTTGCCGGTTTCGATGACGACGCGGATCTCGCGGACCAGACCGGACATCGGGTTTTTGCGGGATGCGGCTAGGCGCTTGGGCAGGTGGCCGAGGTGATCGCTGAGCACACAGGAATTGGCCGGTACGGCGTGTGTTTCGACAACGCTGAAGGGCGTATTGGCCTTGAGGCGGGTCACGATACGGCAGCCGGCGGCATGGAGCTTTGCCCACCAGCCGAAGTCATAATAGCCGAGGTCGAAGACGTAGGTCGCTCCCGATTCGATCGGCATTTCCTTGGCGGCGGTGATGTCATTGACATTGGCCGGGGTGACGGCGGCATAGATCGGGCAATCGGCGTCCGGATCGTAAACGATGTGCATCTTCGCGCCGCAGACCCCGGTCGAGAAGCTTGCCCAGTCGCGGCTCAAGCCGTTGAGCGGCAAGCCGCTGGAATCGATCAGCCGCACGGCATCGCCGACCTTGCGCCGCCAGCCGCGCTCGAATTGCCCAAGCAGCGCCGAGAACAAGCCGCTGAACACGTCAGCAGGGCGATAAGCGTTGGCTTCGGCAAGGGTCGAGCGTGCGACCCTGCGGCCGCCGAGGTGATAGAGTTGGGCGGCGTGGCTCTGCAGCCCCGCTTCGATCTCCCGCAGGCTCGCCGCCCCGCAAAACTGTCCATAGAGCAGCGCGACCAACTGATCCTTGGTCCGAAGCCGCCGGGCATCCACGTCGCTGCCGTGTGCCTCGACCAAGCGGTCAAAAGCATCCCACGGAAGAAGCTTCACCAGACCCTGAAAAACGTTATCCTGATGGCGCATGACGTTGGTCCTATTTCGTATCTCGAACACCGGCCAGATGCTCAAGAGCGAGTAGAATCAATGTCATGCACCGCGTCCAGCAAAACATGTGCCGGACAGCCGTGGGCTTGTCCCGGCCATGACGAAGAAAAGTGGGGCGACAAGTGTCAGAACGACTCCGCTAGGGCCCAGGCCGACCGGGCGCATATCTCGACCGATATCTCAACATCCGGCGGGCACCGCAGAGTGCGTTATAAGCCGGTCCCATCATGAGCGCCGTTTCCGCGAAGCCTATCCGCCCGCCCGTCCTCCGCCAGCCGGCGGAGCTGGTCGGGGCTGGTCTGGTGCCGCCGGAGCGGCTGGCCGAGCTGGAGCGAGTCGCCGCCAGCTATGCCATCGCCATTACTCCCGCCATGGCGGCGTTGATCGATCCGGCCGATCCGGCCGATCCGATCGCCCGGCAGTTCATCCCGAGCGATGCCGAACTCGATCATCGTCCCGAGGAATCGGCCGATCCGATCGGCGATCACCGGCATATGCCGGTCAAAGGCGTTGTCCATCGCTATCCCGACCGGGTGCTGCTCAAGCCGTCCCATGTCTGCCCGGTCTATTGCCGGTTCTGCTTCCGGCGCGAGATGGTCGGGCCAGGCGGTGAGGCGCTGAAATCCGACCGAGCTCGAGGCTGCCTACGACTATATCCGGGAGCGCCCGGCGATCTTCGAAGTGGTGATCACCGGCGGCGATCCGCTCATGCTCTCCTCCCGGCGACTCGCGGCGATGATTGCGGAGCTGTCGGCAATCCCGCATCTGGGCGTGATCCGGATCCATTCGCGCGTGCCGGTCGTCGATCCCGAGCGGATCGATGCCGCGCTGGTCGGGGCGCTCGAGAGCGAGAAGGGCGTGTTCCTGGTGCTGCACGCCGATCATCCGCGCGAGCTGACTACCGAGGCCGCCGCCGCGATTCGGCGGCTTAACCGGGCGGGAATCGCGCTGCTGAGCCAAAGCATGCTGCTCAAGGGGATCAATGACGAGCCGGCGGTGCTGGAACAGCTGCTCCGGCGGCTGGTCAGCCTTCGGGTCAAGCCCTACTACCTGCATCATGGCGATCTGGCGCCGGGCACGGCGCATTTTCGCACCACGATCGACGAAGGCCAGGCGGTGGTCGGCGCCTTGCGCGGCCGCGTCTCCGGACTGTGCCAGCCGAACGTGCTCGACGTGCCCGGCGGTTACGGCAAAGTGCCGATCGGCCCGAACTATCTCGCCCGTAACGACGACGGCACGTGGCGGGTCACCGACTATCGCGGCGACGTACACCACTACCCGCCCTTAACTGATTGATAAAAGCTCGCTCGCTATTCTCGCGGGCAAGGCTAAGCTTGCGGGCTGACGGGGCAGGGCGGCTCGATATAGCGCGGTGCGAGGCCGATTCGGATCCGTGATTTATTCGGATATTTGATGCGCAGGCAGTATTTTCGCAGGACGATCGACAGATGACCGGCCGATCCGGCAGCGCCATGCTTCCGGCGACCTTCGAGGAACGAGGGGCGGTCGTACCCTTTACTACGCCTGCGCTCTCGCTGGCCCGCGTGCGACGCGATCAGCGGCAGCGCATGATCCTGCTGATGCCGAATTTCGGTGGAACCGAGGGGGGCTTTCGTCGTGCCCTGGAACTCGGTCGCCGAAGTCACCTCCATGTCGATCCACGACCGGGCGCTGCATGAAGAGATCGAAACGGTCGAGGCGGTGACGCCGGAGCAGCTGCGCGGCTGCGCGCTGCGCATCGGCCTGACCGGGCTCGCCGGCCCGGTCGTGGCAGAAGCGTCGCGCAGTGCGGTCGAGGCCGAGAAGCGCAAGACGGTCGAGCTGCATTTCCTGCTGATCATCGGCCTGCTGAATTCGCTCGGCCTCGCGACCGAGGATCTGACGGCGCTCGGTTCCGGCACGGAGACCTGGCGGGCGCGGGTCAAGACATTGCTCGGTCAGGCGGGCCAACGGCTCGGCGTCGAGGTCAACGACATCTATGCCCGGATCGCCGCCCTCGCACGGGTGATGGTGCCGCTCGGTCTTTCGGCGGCCGGCAGGAGGGCCGGCTGCGCGCCCTGCTCGACGATTTTGCGGATTTCCGTGATGGCGTCACGGAATGGAGCGAAGGCGAGAAATCCGAATTGGCGCCCTTTGCCAATTTTGCCGGCTTCATTGCCCATGACACGCTCAAGGCCGCCGACCGCATGTTCCGGCAGCTGGACGCCGGTGTGCGCGACATGGTCTCGATCGTGCGCGACTGGAATACCCATGCCAAGGCAGTGGTCGGCGTCGCCGGCAAGCTGTGCTGGCTGCTCGACAGCTGGGACTTCATTTTCGAATTCTGGCACCAGGTGCAGGGCGAGCCGATCGAGATCCAGCGCGAAGCAGTCGGGCGGATCGTCCGGGTCCTTCCGCTGATTCCCGCGCAACGAGGCCGACGGGCCGCAGGACGAGCTGGAGCTGCGCCAGCAGCAGCTGCAGGGCAGGCAGCTGCAGGCCAATGCCGATTGGCGGCGCGCCCGGACCGATCTCGATCTGACGGCGCGAATCGAGATGGCCAAGGCCAAGGTGCTGGCCCGATGAGCTCGCCCCCGCTATCCGGCCTCTTCGATCTCGAATACCCGCTCGAACAGATTTCCGAGGCGAAATTCCGCGAGATCGCGCTGCTGCTCGAAGAGGCACGCGACCAGCCGGAAGTGCAGACCATCATGGAGCGGATCCGGCCGCGGCTGCAGCGCGTCCGGCCGGCACGCAAACCCAATCTCCAGCGTCTGTTCTATCTGCCGTTCGAAGATCTTCTGGTGAACGAGGCGGCCAAGACCGATGACGGCCGTGTTACCCGCCGCGCGGCCCAGCGGGCCTGGGAGTTCGTGCAGGCGAAGAACGATGCTGCGGAACGCCGGATCTACAAGGTGATGGAGACGAGGCTGCGCGGGCTGGAACCCGGCGATGCGCGCGGCCAGAGCGTCCTGGCCCGGCGCATGTGGCCGCCGGCTTCGAACCTGCTGGACGAGGCGTCGATCGCGGCGGCGACCAACAAGCCGGTACGCCAGGAACTGGTCGGCGACCAGACCGCGCTGATCGAGGAAATTCGCCAGCTGGCTGCCGGATGCTCGCGGCCGGCGAGGATATCCTGCTGCTCAAGGAGGCCTTGCCGCCGAAGCCGATTCGCGGGCTCGACATCTCGCAGATGGCGTTTTATCCGCCAGACCGTGGCGAACAGCCATGACGGCAAGCCCGACCGTGCCTATGCGATGCTGCTGACCGTCATGGTGCGCATGTCGGCGCCGGCTGAATTCCTGCGCCGGATCATGCATCTCAATCTCGACCTGCCGATGCCGGTCAAGCAGACCGTCTTCGCGCGGCTGGGCAAGACCATCCTGGCCGATATGGAGAAACAGGCCAAAGCGCTGGGGATCCAGGCGAGCGACGCCTATGCCGACCGGGTCGACCGGGCGCAGCGACTGGTGGCGGAGCTGATTGCTGCCGACCAGGTCCTGCGCGATACCGATCCGACGACCAAGCAGCAACTGGCCCAGCTGCACGAGGCGGCCGAAGAAGCCTGCGCAATGCTGGTCAACGAGGCATCGGGCCGGGTCCGCGCAGCGCTACCCGGCGGTGGAGCCGCCTCGGTCGAAGAGTTGGTCGCGGTCGAGACGGCGCTGACCGCTCTGCGCAAATGCCAGGCCTTCGCGCGTCAGGTCGAACTCGACCGCATCGTGAACCAGATGCTGTCGACGATCATCCGGGAGCTGAAGATCAAATCGATCCGGCTGTTCGAAGCGCGCAACGCCGCCGATCCGCCCGATCGCGCAGGACTGGAGCGCGACCTTTATTGGTGCGTCCGGATGCTCGAACTGGCCGGCGACGCCGAGGAAGCCGACCGAGTCCGGCTGGAAACGATCAAGCCGCCGCGCTGAACGGCACTATATGATTTTAGGTTCGCTCGACAAGAGCCCTCGCCCGCCCGGCGTTGGGGAATGCTCACACCATTTGGCTGCCGTATCGATCGCCGGGTCGGCCAACGATCTCTTCATGTTACTCAAGCCATTAAAAAATAAAGAAGTCGTCATGGCCGGGCTTGTCCCACGGCTGTCCGGCACGCGGCTTGCTATGCGGCATTTTTGAGCCTTTGGGTTGCGGTCGGCCTTTTGATTGCTCGTCGATCGTGGAAGGTGAACTCCATTTGCCCGGTTGCCGGCCTTGGTGGTTGTGGTTTGTTGAGGAGCGTCGGGATCTGCCTGCGGTGCATGAGATTGGCTCGGATCAGCCTAGCGAAGGCGAGCGGGCTTTCGACGAGTTTGTTGGCTTGCTGAGCCAAGCGCAACAGCAGGAAGGCGATGAGCGCGACGGCGATCTGGATGCGCACGGCGTTCTGGGAGGTTCCGAAGAAGTGGCGGATCTTGAGGGTTTGCTTGACCCATCGGAAGAACAGCTCGATCGCCCAGCGTCTTTTGTAGAGGGCGGCAATTTCCTCGGCGCTGGCGTTTAGGTCATTGGTGAAGATCCGCAGGATCTTGCCGGTTTCGATGACGACGCGGATCTCGCGGACCAGACCGGACATCGGGTTTTTGCGGGATGCGGCTAGGCGCTTGGGCAGGTGGCCGAGGTGATCGCTGAGCACACAGGAATTGGCCGGTACGGCGTGTGTTTCGACAACGCTGAAGGGCGTATTGGCCTTGAGGCGGGTCACGATACGGCAGCCGGCGGCATGGAGCTTTGCCCACCAGCCGAAGTCATAATAGCCGAGGTCGAAGACGTAGGTCGCTCCCGATTCGATCGGCATTTCCTTGGCGGCGGTGATGTCATTGACATTGGCCGGGGTGACGGCGGCATAGATCGGGCAATCGGCGTCCGGATCGTAAACGATGTGCATCTTCGCGCCGCAGACCCCGGTCGAGAAGCTTGCCCAGTCGCGGCTCAAGCCGTTGAGCGGCAAGCCGCTGGAATCGATCAGCCGCACGGCATCGCCGACCTTGCGCCGCCAGCCGCGCTCGAATTGCCCAAGCAGCGCCGAGAACAAGCCGCTGAACACGTCAGCAGGGCGATAAGCGTTGGCTTCGGCAAGGGTCGAGCGTGCGACCCTGCGGCCGCCGAGGTGATAGAGTTGGGCGGCGTGGCTCTGCAGCCCCGCTTCGATCTCCCGCAGGCTCGCCGCCCCGCAAAACTGTCCATAGAGCAGCGCGACCAACTGATCCTTGGTCCGAAGCCGCCGGGCATCCACGTCGCTGCCGTGTGCCTCGACCAAGCGGTCGAAAGCATCCCACGGAAGAAGCTTCACCAGACCCTGAAAAACGTTATCCTGATGGCGCATGACGTTGGTCCTATTTCGTATCTCGAACACCGGCCAGATGCTCAAGAGCGAGTAGAATCAATGTCATGCACCGCGTCCAGCAAAACATGTGCCGGACAGCCGTGGGCTTGTCCCGGCCATCCACGTCGGGCCGACGCTTGAGGCTCTCCTGCAAAGAGGCGTCGGCCCGACGTAGATCTCCGGACAAGCCCGGGGATGACGACCTATTCTCTAGGTTATTGCATTATATAGACAAAACCAGAGCATGTCGCAGCCGCCAAGCGGACGAGGGGTGGTTGGAGCGATCCGAATCGAACCAAGATTCATAGTGCTCTAAACATCTCAATGCAGGGTTGGGGAAAATCCCGCCCCGGCCGTTTCCGCGCCGGCGAAGGCGTGGCGGCAGGTTTCCGGCGGCGCTGGGCCAGTAGGCAGCCGGCCGCCTTCAATCGATCGGCCAGCCGGCCGGCATCCCAGCTTGCGGCGACGGCTGCGTTCGGCGTCATCATGGTGCGCAGCAGGATCATCGCCTCGAAGGAACGGTCCTGCTGAAGGAACGACAGGATGTCGAGCAACCGCCTTTCATCATCGCTGATCTCCTGCTTGCAGATGCAGTCGACCTGAATTTGCCGCGACGCGCCGGCGGCGAAGCGGGTCATGAAGCGCTCGAGATCCTCGGTCGAGTCCGGCGTGCCTGCCTTGGTGAAGGCGGCGCGGATCTGCGGCTCCGTCGAGCTCCGGCGATGCACGCCCATGACCCAGGCCCGCATCGTCCAGAGCAGCAGACGCTCGGCGAAGGGCAAGGCGGCGACGCTGGTCGGCAAGGGTGTGGCAGGCATGAAGGACTCCCGGATGGCGAGGCGAGCTGCCGACGGGGCGGTAGTCCCACCGGCTTCTGCGAGTCACTCTTAATAAGATTGCGAGTGAGTTGCAATTGCGAATTCAGCCTGCGACGTTCTTGACGGCCGTTTGGACCGTCGACGGCCTTTCGGTGCTAATTCGTTTCCTCGTGATGATGGCAGCAGACGCAGAGCTTATTGCGTCGGGATCGCGGAAATAGGCGCCGTAATAGTCGGAGTGATAATGCGGCCGCAGCCCCGGCGCGCCTTCATCCGTCCCGCCGGCTGCGAGGGCGACGGCGTGGCAGCGCCGCACGGTCTCCCGGCTTGCGGCGAGCAGGGCGACCATCTGGCCGTTGCCTGGGCTGGCGGCAGCACCGTCATAGGGGCGGCCGATCAGAAACAGCGGTCGCGCTGTATCGACCGGCATCCACCCGGCCCAGCCACGATCGGCATCGGAGAACTTCAGGACATGACCGAGTTCCGCCATCAGGGTGGAATAGAAGGCGAGGGCGCGTGGAAAATCCGTGATGCCGATATGGGTATGCGACAGCATGCCGAAACCTTTCCCGGTCGGGGCTTCAGCGTTCCTCGGCGTGGCGCGGCAGCTGGTCCGGCGGGTCGAACCAGGGCAAGCGCGCGCTGTCCCAGATATGGAATTCCGGCCGGATGCGCGCCGGCTCGTCGAGCGTGGCGACGGCGATGTTGACCAGCCCATCCGTGGCGTCCTCGACCATGAACAGGGTCGAGCCGCAATAGAGGCAGAACAGCCGGTGGGTATGGTTCGACGATTTGATGCGGGCCACCGGTCCCTTGACCGTGAACTCCGGCTTCGTGCAATCGGCCCAGACGACGGCCGGTGCGCCCGAAGCGCGCTGGCATTGCCGGCAGTGGCACCAGCCGGGATCGCCGAGCCGGGCGGCGCTATAGCGGACGGCGCCACACAGGCAGCTGCCGGTAAAAGGTCCTTCGGTCATTGCAGCTCGCACCAGACGGGGGTGTGGTCGGATGCCTTCTCCCGGCCCCGCGGCTCCTTGTCGATATCGCAGGCGGCAAGGCGATCCGCGGCCTGCGGCGACAGCAGGAAATGATCGATGCGCAGCCCCTCGTCGCGATACCAGCGCCCGGCCTGGTAGTCCCAGAAGGTGTAGCGATGCGGCTCGGCATGCACGGTGCGGAAGGCTTCGACCAGGCCGAGATTGAGCAGGCTGCGAAAGGCGGCGCGGCTTTCCGGCCGGCACAGGGCATCGTCGCGCCAGCCGACCGGGTCGTAGACGTCGTCATCGGTCGGGCAGACATTGTAGTCGCCGGCCAGCACGAAGACGCCTTCGGTCTTGAGCAGCGCCGCCGCCCGCTGCTGCAGCCGCGCCATCCAGGCCAGCTTGTAGGGATATTTCTCGGTCTCGACCGGATTGCCGTTGGGCAAATAAAGCGAAGCGATCCGGACGGAACCGAAGCTGCCCTCGACATAGCGCGCCTGGACATCCTCCGGCGTGCCGGGCAGGCCGATCAGGACATCCGTCGCCGGCTCGCGCGACAGCAGGGCGACGCCGTTATAGCTCTTCTGACCGTGGATGACGCAGTGATAACCGGCGCCGCGCAGCTCCAGCTCGGGGAACTCGGCGTCCTGGCACTTGGTCTCCTGCAGACAGACGACATCCGGCTTGGCCGAATCGAGCCAAGCCAGGACATTCGGCAGCCTGGCCTTCAGTGAATTGACGTTCCAGGTCGCGATCTTCATGGCCTCGGCTTCCGGATGGTTCTCGCGAGTTTTAGCAAGAACCGTCCGTTTTCGGCCACCGGCCGTTGCGTCAGACCGAGAACGACATGCCGCAGCCGCAGGAGGAGCTGGCGTTGGGGTTGCGCATCTGGAAGAAGGCGCCCGACAGGTCTTCGATGAAATCGAGTTCCGCGCCGCCCAACAGGTCGAGCGAGGTTTCGTCACCACGACCTCGGCGCCGTCGCGGGTAAAGCTGTGATCGTCTTCGTTGCGCGTCCGCTCCAGCTCGAAATTATACTGGAAGCCGGAGCAGCCGCCGCCCGAGACGGAAATGCGCAGGAAGGTTCCTGCCGCTTCGGCCGCCGCGATCGCCGCCACGCGCCGCGCCGCGCTCGCGCTGATCAGCAGCTGCTGCGTGCCGTCTGCGTCGCCACCATCCGCCATCTCTTGCCTCCGCACGGGGACTCGCCCGATAAACGCTCGCACCATATGTAGGATGTCTGGCGGCACGGGCCAAGCCCCAAGGCCCGGCAGGCGCCATGCAGTGCAGGAGGGGCGATTGGCGATGATGCGTTGGCAGGAGCTGCTATCGACCCGGCGTCTCGGGAGGAGCGAGCCGCGGCCGCTGGACGAGCATCGCTCGCCCTTCGAGATCGACGTCGACCGCTTCGTGTTCTGCAGCGCCTTTCGGCGGCTGCAGTCGAAGATGCAAGTCCATGGCCCGTCGCTCGGATCCGACCAGCCGGGCGATTTCGTGCGCAACCGGCTAACCCATTCGCTCGAAGCCTCGCGCGTCGGGCGCAGCCTGGGCCAGCTGGCCGGCCGCTTCCTGATCGAGCGGCGCTTCGTCCAGGGCATCTCGGCCGCCGATGTCGGCCATATCGTGTCCGGCGCCGCCATTGCGCATGATATCGGCCAGACGCCGTTCAGCCACGAGGCGGAGCAGGCGATTTCGGCCTGGTGGGCGGACAGCGCGGTCGGCCGCCGGATCCTGGGTGGGTTGCCCGCGGAATTCGGCCGGGAGCTGACCCGCTTCGACGGCAACGCCTTCGGCTTCCGGCTGCTGACCCGGCTCGAAGGCTGGCAACCCAATGGCGGGCTGCAGCTGACCTGCGCCATGCTGGGCGCCTTCTCGAAATATCCCTGGTCGGGCGGCCTGGCACCGGAGCATCGGCCGCATCCGATGAAATACGGCATCTTCTCCAGCGAACTCGAATTGTTCCGCGAGGTCGCCGAGGCGCTGGGCTTGATCGAGCTGGTGCCGGGACGCTGGTGCCGTCACCCGCTGGCCCATCTGACCGAGGCCGCGGACGACATCTGCTACCTGATCGTCGATATCGAGGATGCGGTTCAGGTCGGCGCGTTGAATTTCGCCGAGGGCGAGGAGTTGCTGGCACCGCTCGCCGATATCAAACCCGATGAATATCGCGAGCTGCAGGGCAGCGAACGCAAGCTGACCTATCTGCGCGCCCGGGCCATCTCGACGCTGATCGCCGACACGATCAGCGTCTGGTGCGATCGTCATGACCGCATGCTCGAAGGCGAGGACGTGCCGCCGCTGCTCGACCAGTCGAGCCATCGCAGCCAGACCGATCTCATCGCCGCGATCAGCCGGCGCAAGATCTATCGGGGCGAGGGGCGGGCGGAGACGGTGCTGATCGCCAACAAGACGCTGACCGTGCTGCTCGACAATTTCGCAAGCGTGCTGCTGCGGCGCGAGTCGACCGAGCAGGATAGCGAGCTGTCGATCCATGATCAGGCCGTGCTGTCGATCCTGACGCGCAACCGCAAGGCCGAGCCGATGGCGCATGACCGGGCCGGCTGGGTCCGGGAGATGATGGATCACATCGCCTCGCTGACCGATGTCGCTGCGCTGCGCGAAGCGCGGCTGCTGACGGGCGGGCTCGGCGGGTAGTGGTTCTGCCGGGGGTGCGCTAAATGCGCGATTTGACGCTGCCCTACCCAATCTATAGGTTTGTTCCGTCGGGCCGTAGCGTTTCGGCTTTGGAAGCCCGATCGTACCGACGGTTGAGGGGTTGACACGGCGATCGCCATAAATTAGATCGATAAATCAGAAGTTGATCTAATAGAGCAACAAATCTATCT
>JBBCHB010000057.1:0-63644 GCA_037200015.1 Aliidongia sp.
ATGATCCGCGCCGGCGCAAGCCTGCCGGATGGCGGGGTCACGCAATTTGATGTGGCAATCGTTGGAGCCGGGGCTATCGGTATTGCCCTTGCCGTCCGACTTATGGGGCGAGCAGGACGAATCGCTCTGATCGAAGCGGGGGATTCGAAATTCGAACCGGCCGAGAGTTTGAAATTCTTCAAGGCGAACGAGGTCGATGATTCCAGGCATGCAGGAACGGAACTCTATCGCCGCAGAATGCTCGGCGGTACGACCGCCGTCTGGGGCGGCCGTTGTATCCCGTTCGATCCAGAGGACTTCTTGCCTGCGGCGGATCGCCCTGGATGGCCGATTTCATTCGCTGAATACGAAGCCAATATTCCAGATGCTCTTGCGTTTTTCGATGCAGGGCAACCGCAATTCTCCGCATCCGAGACAATCCCGACTCATGCCGTCAAGCTCGACGAATCGGATGCAGGCATCGTCATCGATCGGATTGAACGGTACAGCAAGCCCACGAACGCTTGGCAAAAGTGGCGAGAAGCGCTTGCCCGCTCGCCAGATGTGACGGTCATTCATCGGGCGGTCTGCACGAATATCCTCACCACGGGCGATGGGACGAGGGTGACAGGCATAGAGATCAAAACGCCGGAGACCCGTTGTCACAAGATCCTGGCGCCGATGATCGTATTGGCGTGCGGCGGTCTTGAGACCCCTCGTTTGTTGCTGGCATCGCGCTGGACCAAGCCATGCGGGTTGGGAAATGATCACGATCTCGTCGGTCGTCACTACATGACTCATCTGGTGAGCAATGCGAGCAACGTAGGGTCGATTAGGTTTTCTAAGGCCAACACCGCGAGAGCCTTCGATTTTAACAAGACGCGGGATGGGGTCTACGGTCGAAGGATGATTCTCTTGCCGCCCGACGTGCGGCACCGGCAAGGAATTCCGAATATCGTCTTCCGGCCAGGCCGCCCGGCGATGGATGACGCATCACATCGAGACCCGGTGCTTTCGACGATGTTTCTCCTCAAGAGCCTTCTGATCCCGCCAGAATATGCCCGAAGCCTCGCGCGTGATACCCGCGGTATTTTCCAGTCCCTTGCCTGGCGGGATCATGGCGCGAATATCGCCGCCGGAGTTCCCAAAATCTTCGGCTTCGGTCTTGACTGGACGCGGAGGAGAATTCTCGCAGGACGGAAGCTTCCGTCTGTATTTCTCTATAGACCCGATGGAAGCTATCCTCTCGAGTTCAACGCCGAGCACATGCCGAATCCAGAGTCGCGGGTGCTGCTGGGCGCCGAAGCCGATGCTTTGGGAATGCCGCGGCTTGTCGTTCGCTGGAGATTTCGGGATCACGAGCTCGATGGAATTTGCCGCGGCTACCAAGCTCTTTCCCATGCGGTCGAAAAATCTGGTTTGGGGGAGGTGAAGCTTGACCTGGACCTTCCAGGTTCCGTGCGAAAGGCTCTCGTGGCTCAGGGAGGCCATCACATCGGTACGGTTCGGATGAGTTCGGATCCCAAATCCGGCGTTGTGGATCCGAATGCGGAAGTTTGGGGCACGAGAGGATTGTTTGTGGCGGGCACCGCAATCTTCCCGACATCCAGTTTTGCCAATCCAACCCTGACCGCCGTGGCTCTCGCCTTCCGCCTGGCTGAACATTTGGTGGAGCAGAAGAGCGTACACCGCAGAACCGGCTGAGAAATATCAAGCCCAACCGGTCGAAATGCCGCCGCCCGCGAGCGCGCCGGTCGAAGTATGGAAATGATCTGGTTCGTCTACCATGTCCTGCTCACGGGAACCCGCCGGCATATGTCGTAGGGTTGCCGAGTTGGAGGATTGCGATGACTGTTCACAAGCTCAAGGACGTCACGGTCGAGAAGCAGCAGGACAGTACGCTGTGTTGGGCGAGCATCACGAGGGCCGTCCTGACCCAGTTCGAACTTACCGCGCCGACTCAAACCGGGCTGCGCGACGAGTTCTCGGCACAGGCCAATCAGTCGTCGGATCTGACGCGGGGGCAATTCAGCGTCGACAAGGCCTTGGACGCCCGCAATGTCAAATGTCCGGGCGAAAGCGTAAAGGTCACCAGCTACGCAGACAAATCGAATTGGATTTCCGGCTTGGATACTGCGCTCGCCGCCGCCCTCGATGCCGGTCGGCCGGTCGTGTTCGGTATACGACATCCGACAGTCCGGGGCTGGAATTGCTTGACGGCAGCGGCATCGTGAAGTTCCGGCATGCGCTGTTCGTCTATTCCTATGATGACGAGACGCAGACTGTCGGTTTTATGGACCCGGCCCGTGGCACCAATGCGGCGCGGTCGGAAATCGCTCGGCCGGATGCTGTCGGGCTTCGCGTATGCCACGCCGGCCGATCTGGGTCCGACCATGGCGACGAAGGTGGCGGTTCCGCGCAAGCTTTTCTGCAGGGTGTTTAAGGTTTTCTACCCGCAGAAGCCAATCCTCAACGCGTCCTGAGTGCAGCGCGGCATGGTTCTCGATACGCGACTTTCGATCTCGAACCCGCTATCCTGCGGAGCACCCGTGGCAAACGGTGCAACCGCTAGGGTGGGGCGTCAGGGTGTTCGGTCGTAGATCTTCTTCCGGCGGCTTCGGTCTTTCGACGGTCGCAATGTTCGCTGTGGCCATATCGTGTGTCGTCAGCGGCGCCGCGCAAGCCCAGACGATCCTGTCGCTCGGCAGCGGTTTCAAATCTCCCGAAGGAGTCGCCGTCGATGGCAGCGGCAACATCTTCGTCGCCGACACTTTCAACAGCGCGGTGAAGGAAGTTCTGGCGTCGGGCGGCTATCGCGACGTCGCCAATCTCGGCACCGGCTTCAATGGGCCGCCCGGCGTCGCGGTCGATGCCGTGGGGAATGTCTTCGTCGCGGATGCCGGCAACAATTCGATCGAGGAGATCGTCGCGGCCGGCGGCTATGTGACGATCAACACGATCGGCGCCGGCTTCAACGGTCCGTTCGGCGTTGCGGTCGATGCGAGCGACAATGTCTATGTCGCCGATACCGGCAACAGTGCCGTGAAGCAGATCCTGGCGGCCGGCGGCTATGTCACCGTCAAGACGATCGGCAGCGGCTTCAGCTATCCGACCGGCGTCGCAGTCGATGCGGGTGGCAATGTCTATGTCGCCGACAATGCCAATAACGCGGTCAAGGAGATCCTGGCATCCAGCGGTTATGTGACAGTGAACACGCTGGGCAGCGGTTTTAGCTTGCCTTACGGCGTGGCGGTCGACGGCAGCGGGAACGTCTATGTCGCGGATAGCGGCAACAATGCCGTCAAGGAAATCCTGGCTTCGAGCGGCTACGCGGCGGTCAACACGCTGGGCAGCGGCTTCGCATTTCCCTATGGCGTCGCGGTCGATGGCAACGGCGACGTCATCATTGCCGATACCGGCCACAATGCGGTGAAGGATATAGCGGCGCCATCGCCGCTGGTCGCTTCGGTGCTGCCCGGCTCGCGCTCGGTGCAGCTGGGCGCGCCGGCGACGATCTTCGCCACCATGATCAACGGCGGCACCGCAACGCTGGGCGGCTGCGTCGTCGCGCTATCCGGCTCGGCTCCAGCCGGGCTGACCCTGAATTATCAGACGACCGATCCGACGACCAACGCCCTGACCGGTACGGTTAATACGCCGGTGACGCTGGCCGGCGGCGGGGGCTTGCAGAGTTTCCTCTTGTCGTTCCAGGGCGCGGCGCCCTTTGCCGCGCCGGCCATGCCGATCGTGTTCGGCTGCGCCGGTGCGCCGCTGGCCGCGAGCATACCCGGCGTCGACACGGTCGATCTGGCCATGTCCAGCACGCCGGTTGCCGATATCATCGCGCTGGCGGCGACGCCGACCAATAATGGCGTCATCGAAACGCCGGCGGGGGGCGCCGGCGCCTTTGCGGTTGCCAGCACGAATATCGGTGCGACCGATGCGATCACCGTCTCCGTCGACACCGGCAACGCCGTCCTGCCGCTCGTTGCGGCGCTGTGCCAGACTGATCCGGGTAATGGGCAGTGCCTCGCCGCGCCGTCCACATCGGTCGCCCTGAACTATGCCGGCGGGGCTGCGCCGACTTTTTCGGTCTTCGTGCAATCGACGGCGGCAATCGCCTTCGCGCCGGGCGCGTCGCGCATCTTCGTCCGGTTCGAAGATGCCGGCGGCGGGCTGCACGGTTCGACCAGCGTTGCGGTCGAAGCCGAATAGGTCAGAGGTAAGGAAGCAGCAGCCGGGCCCCGGCGTCGCGCAGCCGCACGGGCAGCGGGCGGCTGGCGAGTTCCTTTTCGCCGTAGCGGCGGCTGCGCTTTTCCGCCATCAGCCGGTCGAGCCGCGCGGCCAGTTCGGGATCGTAAAGCTCGACATTCAGTTCGAAATTCAGCCGGAAACTGCGCGTGTCCCAATTGGTGCTGCCGATCAGGCACCAGGCCCCGTCAATGGTCATCAGCTTGGAATGCTCGAAGGGCGGCGGGTTGCGCCAGATGCGGCAGCCGGCGACGAGCAGCGGCGCGATTTCGGCGCCGACCGCCCAATCCACCAGAGGATGGTTGCTGTGCTCCGGCAGCACGATGTCGACTTCGACGCCACGCATCGCCGCGAGGGCCAGCGCCGTCACCAGCCGGTCATCGGGCAGGAAATAGGGCGTCATGATCGCGACGCTGTGGCGCGCGCAGCCGATCGCCTGCAGCGCCAGCATCTCGATCTTCTCGATATCCCGGTCCGGTCCGGAGGTCACGACCCGACCGGTTACGGCGCCTGCCGTAGCCAAGGCAGGGAACCAGGCGCGCCCGTCGAGCTCTTCGCCCGTGGTGAATTGCCAATCCTCGGCGAAGGTTTCGACCAGCTGGGCCACGAGCGGGCCCTCCAAGCGGAAATGCGCGTCGCGCACAGGGTGCCGCGGCCGACCGGCCAGAACGTTCTCGGCGCCGATATTGAGGCCGCCGGTGAAGCCGATTCGGCCGTCTATGCACAGGATCTTCTTATGGGTCCGCAGGTTGAGGAACGGCATGCGCCAGGGCAGCATGGAATGCAGGAAGCGGGCGACCGGCACGCCGCCGCGCCGCAAGGCGCGAAAGGCCGGTGAATTGAAATAGCCGCTCCCGACTCCGTCGATCAGCACGCGCACCGCGACGCCGCGGGCCTGTGCCTCGATCAGCGCCGCGATGAAGCGATCGCCGGCTGCGTCGGATCGCAGGATATAGCTCGATAGCGCGACGCTGGCGCGCGCTTTGGCGATCGCCGCGATCATTTCGGGGTAGGCAGCGTCGCCATGGAGCAGCAGCGCCACGGCATTGCCCGTTTCAGCCGGGCGCCGGGTCAGCCGGTACGCCGCGCGATCGAGCGGTTCGAGATGATCCTTGCGGTGCTGATCGATCACCTCGGCGCTTCTGGCCACGCTGCCCCGCGGCCGCGGCCGCAGCCGGCGCGCCCGGCGGACGACGCGATTGATGCCAAAGATCAGATAGAACAGCCCGCCGAAGAAAGGCGACAACCAAGCAGTGCCGATCCAGCCGATCGAGGCGCCGACGTCCCGCTTGGTCAACAGTACATGGCCGGTGATGACGACCGCGACCGCCAGATGAAGCATGGTGACGATATCGGTTCCGGCGTGGTCAAGGGATCCCGACACCTGGTGCTGCACCTTCCGACCGAGCCCGTCTTGCGCGGGCGTTGCTGAATGGCAGCGAGCATGCCGATTCGCGCGCCGATCGCCAAGTCCCTGTTATTTTCAATGGTTTTTGCCGACCGTCTGGGGAAAGAACGGCATCCTTCAGTGGAATTTACCTTTCATTAACCACAACTGAAAGTGCAAGTTCCTCTAAAATCTGAACAAACACGATATTAACCATGTGGGTTATTGACGTCGTTAGAACTCTAGGACATTAAGGGCTCGTTTACCAGTGAACCCTTCAGCACGAGCAATCTCTCGTCGAGGCAGGAAGGATGCATATTTTGATAGAGCCAATGCCGGTCCGGCGTCGTAAAGCGCCGGAGACCGCGCGTGTCATCAACCAATGCGTTGGGCGGCGCGTGCGCACGATTCGGACGGCGAGTGGACATTCGCAGGAGCATCTCGCCCAGATTCTTGGTCTTTCGTTTCAGCAGGTGCAGAAATTCGAAAGCGGAGCTAGTCGGATATCCCCAGATAAGCTGCTCAACATAGCCCGCCACTACGACATGCCGATTGCTTGGTTCTTCGAAGAAGTCCCGACCGATCTGTTGCCGCCTTCGACGGCAGCCGATAGCGAGCGGCACAATTCGCAGAACACGCATTATCGGTTGCGGCTCGAGGTCGGGCGGGAGCTGCAATATGCAGATGACCGTCTGCTCCGGCCACTGCTCGAACTACTCCGAAGCTCGAATCGGATGGATACCGAAGGCGTCGCCTGACTCAGGAGGGTCAGGCCAGGGAGCGGGTGACGCGGATCAGCGGCGCCATCTCCCCTGCGCCGATCTTGTTCTTCCGCCGGAAACCGCAGCGCGTGCATTCGTGCTGCACGAAATAGTCGCCGCCTTTGAGTTCACTGCCGATCGGTCGCATCAAGCCGCCGCACTCGGCCGCGCGATCGCCCGGTGCGATATCGACATGCTTGCTGTAGAGGCAGTCGGGGCAGTGATTGGTATAGCCGTTGCCGGTCACGGTCCGGCCGCAATGCTCGCAGACGAAATTCTCGATCTTCCGCTGAAACTTGCGCATGACCCGCTAGCGCCCTAATCCTGCAGCAGCGGCATCAGCCCTACGAAGACGGATTCGAACATCTCCGCAGTCAGCCGGCCGGTGTTGGTATTGTAGCGCGAGCAGTGATAGCTGTCGGCTAGATAAAGGCCGGAGGGCAGGGTGTGGATCGAGCCATGCGCGAAGCGATACGCGGCCTGACGCAGGCCGAGCGTGGCAAGCACCTGCTGATGGGCGATCTGTCCCAGCGCCAGCAAAGCCTTCAAGCGCGGCAATCGGGTCAATTCGGTTCGGAAGTAGGGCCGGCACGCGGCGATCTCCGCCGGCAGGGGCTTGTTTTCCGGTGGCACGCAGCGCACCGCATTGGTGATCCGGCTGCCGGTCAAGCTGAACCCATCGTCGGGGCGGCGATCGTAGCGGCCCTCGGTTAGACCGAATTTGGTCAAGGTCGCATAGAGCAGATCACCAGCGTAGTCGCCAGTGAAGGGCCGGCCGGTGCGATTCGCCCCGCGCAGCCCGGGGGCGAGCCCGACGATCAGCAACCGGGCATCGGCCGGCCCGAATGACGGGACGGGACCGTTGAACCAGTCGGGAAAAGTCGCACGCTGCTCGCTGCGAAAACCGGCCAGACGGGGGCAGCGGTCGCAGTCATGCGGCGGACCGGCCGCTGCCCAATCCTCGTTCACTCTTTTTATACCATGGTTTGACTGTCGTTCCGGCCATTCGGATGGCTCGGCTGCTGGCTGCCGTGCTCGTCGCGATGGGCGTGGACGCGCATGATGCTCTGTGCCAGATCCTGCAGCTCCATGAAGGTGTCGGCCTGACGCCGCAATTCGTCGGCCACCATCGGCGGCGAGGAGCGGATCGTGGACACGACGGTGACACGCACGCCCTTGCGCTGGATCGCCTCGACCAGCCGACGAAAATCGCCGTCGCCGGAGAACAGGACGACATGGTCGAGGTACTGCGCCATCTCCATCACATCGATGGCCAGCTCGATATCCATATTGCCCTTTATCTTCCGGCGCCCCATGGCGTCGGTAAACTCCTTGGTGGGCTTGGTGACCATGGTATACCCGTTATAGTCGAGCCAGTCGACCAATGGCCGGATCGGCGAGTACTCCTGATCTTCGACTAGCGCAGTATAATAAAAGGCACGGACGAGATGCCCGTACGACTTGAAAACATCAAGCAGCCGACGATAATCTATGTCGAAACCAAGCGCGCGCGCCGCAGCGTAGAGGTTCGACCCGTCGATGAACAAGCCAATGCGTTCCTGCGGATAAAATGTCATCTCTCAAAATCTCCAAAATTCCTGCCAGCCATATCGCAGCTACGCTTGGCTGGAAACAGTTAATTTTAGTTGAACGACCTATAGTAAGTGGCGAAAGTGTCGCGACCGCTGCATCGTGTGACGGAGGGTATGCGAGAATGATTTTGGTGGCCCTCGGGGCCAATTTGCCGAGCCCGATTTATGGTGGCCCAGTCGAGACGCTGACCGCTGCGCTTGCCGAGATTCACTCGCAAGGTATTGAAATCCTGGATAGATCGCACTGGTACGAGACTGCGCCGGTGCCGATCTCTGATCAGCCCTGGTATGTCAATGGTGTCGTATCCGTCGCAACGGATCTCGCTGCGGGTCCGTTGCTCTCGCGCCTGCATGACATCGAGGCGGCATTCGGCCGCGTTCGCGGCATGGCGAATGCCGCGCGAATCCTCGATCTTGATTTACTAGCATATCACGATCAGGTGGAGCACAGCTGGCCAGTGCTGCCGCATCCGCGTCTGCATGAGCGCGCCTTTGTCTTACTGCCGTTGCGCGACGTCGCCTCGGAGTGGCGCCACCCGGCGAACGGAGCTTCGATCGGCGAAATGCTCTCGCGGATCGGGCCGGAGCAGCAGACGCGCCTGTTCTTGCCCAGTGCCGAGCAGCTATGAGGCTGACGTGGTTGCGCTGCGCAGGGGCGCGTCGTATATCTTTGGGCTCCCATAAATTCGGCGGGTTTTAGACGATGGCGCGTGTAACGGTTGAAGACTGTGTGATGAAGGTGCCGAACCGCTTCGAGCTGGTGCTCGTGGCGGCGCAGCGGGCACGCGACATCGCCTCCGGAACGCCGATTTCGGTCGATCGCGACAACGACAAGAACCCGGTTGTGGCGCTGCGTGAGATCGCCGATTCGACGATCGAAGTCGATACGCTGAAGAACGCGCTGGTGACCGCCTGCAGAAGCAGCCCGAAGTGGACGAGCCCGAGGAAGACCGCGACATCAGCATCACCGAGCCGACTTGGCCGCTCGGCGCCGGCGAATCCGCGATCGACGAGGAGCTCAAGGAGGACATGCTCTTCACCACCGATGAAGAGGGTGAAACGGATGTCGAGGGCGAGCTGGAGGGCGATGCCGAGGCCGACGATCTCGCCGACGACAAGCTCGAGATTCCGGACGAACTGGCCGACGACGATCTCTGAGCCTCCAGGCGTTGACGTGCCCGGGGCCCTCCGTCCTGGACTGACACCCATCCTGCCGGCGCAACCCCGCGCCGGCAGTGCCGATCCGGGAGCGCCCGGGCTGCCATGATCCGCCAATTCGAGCTGGTCGAGCGGGTCAAATCCTACGACCCGAATGCCGATGAAGACGCGATCAATCGCGCCTATGTCTTCTCGGTGCAGTCGCATGGCTCGCAGAAGCGGGCCTCGGGCGATCCCTATTTCTCTCACCCGGTCGAGGTCGCCGGTATCCTCGCCGGCATGAAACTCGATGCGGCCTCGATCATCACGGGGCTGCTGCACGACACGGTCGAGGACACGGTCGCGACGCTCGACGATATCGAGCGGCTGTTCGGCAAGGATATTGCGCGGCTGGTCGACGGCGTCACCAAGCTGTCGCGGATCGAGCTGCAATCCGACCAGACCAAGCAGGCGGAGAATTTCCGCAAGCTCGTCCTCGCCATGTCCGAGGATATCCGCGTCCTGCTGGTGAAGCTGGCCGATCGGCTGCACAACATGCAGACGTTGCACTTCATCAAGGCGCCGGAAAAGCGCCGGCGCATCGCCCGCGAGACGATGGATATCTATGCGCCGCTGGCCGAGCGCATCGGCATCCATCGGATGAAGGACGAGCTGGAAGACCTGGCCTTTGCCGAGCTGGAGCCGGAAGGGCGCGACAGCGTCATGACCAGGCTCGCCTTCCTGAAGGAACAGGGCGGCGGCCTGGTCAAGCGCGTGCTCGCCGAGCTGCAGACCACGCTGGATTCCGGTGGCCTGGAAGTGGTCGTCACCGGGCGCGAGAAATCGCCCTATTCGATCTGGCGCAAGATGCAGCGCAAGAATATCGGCTTCGAGCAGCTGTCCGATATCATGGCGTTTCGCGTCATCGTCGATACGCTCGAAGAGTGCTACCAGGCGCTCGGCATTATCCACAGCCACTATCCGGTCGTGCCGGGCCGGTTCAAGGACTACATCTCGACGCCGAAGCCGAACGGCTACCGCTCGCTCCACACCGGCGTCATCGGGCCTGAGCGCAAGCGCATCGAGATCCAGATCCGCACCCGAGAAATGCACGAGGTCTCGGAGCTCGGCGTCGCGGCACATTGGAGCTACAAGCAGGACGGCGCACGGACCGAGGGCAAGCAATATCGCTGGCTGCGCGAGCTGCTCGACATCCTGGAGCACGCCTCCAATCCAGAAGAATTCCTCGAGAATACCAAGCTCGAGATGTATCAGGACCAGGTGTTCTGCTTCACGCCGAAGGGGGATCTGATCGCCCTGCCGCGCGGTGCCACGCCGGTCGATTTTGCCTATGCCGTGCACAGCCAGGTCGGCGATACCTGCGTCGGCGCCAAGATCAACGGAAGAATTGTTCCGTTGCGGACAGCATTGTCGAACGGCGACCAGGTCGAGATCATCACCTCGAAGGCGCAGACGCCGTCACCGACCTGGGAGCGCTTCGTCGTCACCGGCAAGGCGCGGGCGCGGATCCGCCGCTTCATCCGGGCGCAGCAGCGCGTGCAATATGTCAATCTCGGCAAGGAGATCCTGACCAAGGCCTTCCGGCACGACCATCTGGATTTCAGCGAAAAGGCGCTGGATCCGGTGCTGAAGAATTTCGGCGCGCAAACGGCCGAGGATCTCTATGCGGCAATCGGCGAGGGGTTGGTCACCAAAGGCGAGGTGATCAACGCCGTCCATCCGAACCGGGCCGAGCCGAAGACCGCCAAGATCGTGCCGCTGCCGCGCACGCGCAAGCCATCCGACAATGCCGTGCCGATCCGCGGCCTGATCCCGGGCATGGCGCTGCATTTCGCCGGGTGCTGCCATCCCCTGCCGGGCGACCGCATTGTCGGCATCGTGACCACGGGTAAGGGCGTCACCATCCACACCATCGATTGCGAGACGCTGGAGAGTTTTGCCGATACGCCGGAACGCTGGCTCGACGTTGCCTGGGACAGCGACGAATCCGGCGGCGGCCATGTCGGCCGGATTGCGGTCATGCTCGGCAACGAGCCCGGCAGCCTGGCCAGCCTGACCACGGTGATCGGCAAGAACAACGGCAATATCACCAATCTCAAGATTACCAATCGCTCGCAGGATTTCTTCGAGATCCTGGTGGATATCGAGGTGCAGGACGTCAAGCATCTGTCCAACCTCATCGCGGCGCTCCGGGCGACCCCGGTGATCAACTCGGTCGAACGGGCGCGCGGCTGAGAAAACCGGCTGAAGGAGGCCGTTTCCATGGGTTTCCTGCATGAGCATCTGCGGCTCGGCGTGAATATCGACCACGTCGCGACGATTCGGAATGCACGCGGCGGCCGCCATCCGGATCCGTTGCGCGCAGCCAAGCTGGCCGTTGCTGCCGGCGCCGACGGCATCACCGCGCATCTGCGCGAGGATCGCCGGCACATCACCGACGTCGATATCGAGAAGCTGCGGCACGAGATCGACCGCCCGCTCAATCTTGAGATGGCCGCGACGGAAGAAATGCTGGCGATCGCGCTTAGACATCGGCCGCACGCCGCCTGCCTGGTGCCGGAGCGGCGCGAAGAGCGCACGACGGAAGGCGGGCTGGATGTCGTCGGCGGCCACAACCACCTGGCGCCTTATGTCGCCAAGCTGCTGGACCGCGGCATCCGCGTGTCGCTGTTCATCGCGCCTGATCCGGCCCAGATCGATGGCGCCAAACGGATCGGTGCTCCGGTGGTCGAGTTGCACACCGGCAGCTATTGCCATGCCGAAGGCGCGGCGCGGCTCTCCGAGCTCGATCGTTTGCGTCGAGCGGCGGCGCAGGCCAATGCGCTCGGCATCGAGTGTCATGCTGGACATGGGCTGGACTACGAGACCGTCGGCCCGGTCGCGGCGATCCCGGAAATGGCGGAACTCAATATCGGGCATTTCCTGATCGGCGAGGCGATCTTCGTCGGGCTTGAAACCTCGATTGCCGGCATGCGAGCGGCGATGGACGCGGCGCGACACGGCGCTGCATCATGATCGTGTTGGGCATGGGTTCCGACCTGATCGACATCACGCGGATCGAAAAGACCCTGCAGCGCTATGGCGACCGCTTCGTCGAGCGCGTCTTCACCCCAGTCGAGCGCGCCAAATCCGACCGGCGTGCAACGCGGGCAGCCAGCTATGCCAAGCGCTATGCGGCCAAGGAGGCCTGCTCCAAGGCGCTCGGCACCGGCTTCCGACGCGGCGTATTCTGGCGCGATATCGGCGTGGTCAACCTGCCATCGGGCCAGCCGACGCTGGCGCTGACCGGTGGTGCCAAGGCGCGGCTCGACGAAATGACGCCGCCCGGCATGCGCGCCGAGATCCACCTGACCATCACCGACGAGCCGCCGATGGCCCAGGCCATGGTCCTGATCGTGGCCGTGCCCGCCGGGACGATGAGTAACCCGTGACCCCATGACGCTTGACGTCGCATGGCCGGCCCTGCTTGATGGCCGCCTTTCGCCGATCAGGACTGCCCGGATATCGAACGAATGACCGAAGATGCGAAGAAGCTGGCCGTCCCCGCCCAGAGCCAGCCGGCACAAGCCCAGTCGGCGAAGCCTCAGCCTGCCAAGCCCCAGCCTGGCAAGACCGGAGGCGCCAAGGGCAAGAAGGTCAAGCAGGAAGAAAGCATTCTCGACATCATCAAGACGGTGGTGTCGGTCGTTGCCATCGTGCTGGTCGTGCGCACCTTCGTGTTCGAGCCGTTCAACATACCGTCCGGCTCGATGAAGCCGACACTGCTGGTCGGTGATTTCGTCTTCGTCTCGAAATTCAGCTACGGCTACAGCAAATATTCCTTCCCCTGGATCCGCCCGCCAATCGGCGGCCGCGTGTTCGGCAGCCTGCCCAAGCGTGGTGACGTGGTGGTATTCAAGCTGCCGCGTGACACCTCGGTCGATTACATCAAGCGCATCGTCGGTCTGCCCGGCGACAAGATCCAGATGATCGACGGCGTGCTCAACATCAACAGCCAGCCGGTCAAGCTGCAGCGCATCGAGGATGGTTTCGATACCGATCCGAATATCGGCGACGTCCAGCAATTTATCGAGACGCTGCCGAACGGCGTGCAGCACCCGATCTTCAAGCATGTCGGACATCAGCCTTATGACGACACGGCCGTGTTCACCGTGCCGGAAGGCAATGTCTTCGCCATGGGCGACAATCGCGACAATTCTCTCGACAGCCGCGTGCCGCCGCAGCAGGACGGTGTCGGCTATATTCCCGTCGAGAATCTGGTGGGCCGGGCGGAAATCCGCTGGTTCTCCTTCGAGAACAAGGATCCCTGGTGGTATGGCCCGTTTGGCATCCGCTATTCGCGCCTCTTCACCGGGGTGCACTGAAACGGCGTCGCGCTGATGCTGGCAGCTCTGGAGGCGGCCCTAGGGCACCGCTTCGAGAAGCCCGAGCTGCTCGTCCAGGCGCTGACCCATAGCAGCGCCAGCCATCTCGCGGCACCTCGTCGGCATACCGGCCGGAGCTATGAGCGGCTGGAGTTTCTCGGTGATCGGGTACTCGGCCTGGTCATTGCCGAGATGCTCTTGTCGGCTTATCCGGATGAGCCGGAAGGCGCGCTTGCGCGCCGCCATGCCGATCTGGTGCGCAAGGAGACGCTGGCGGCCGTTGCCGGCGAGATCGATCTGGCGCAGCATATCCGTCTGCCGGCGATCGAGGAACGGCGGCACGCAGCAATCCGAGCCTGCTCGCCGATGTCTGCGAGGCAGTGATCGCGGCGCTTTACCTGGATGGCGGTTTCGTCGTGGCGCAGGCTTTCGTCACCCGGCACTGGACACCACGCATGGCGGCTCTGGTCGCGCCGCCCAAGGATCCGAAGACGGCGTTGCAGGAATGGGCGCAGGGCCGCGGGCGGAAGCTGCCGGCCTATCGGTTGGTGAGATCCGAAGGGCCGCCGCACCAGCCGGTCTTCACGGTAGCGGTCGAAGTCGAAGGCGTGGCGGCGATCGAGGCGAGTGGCGCCTCGAAGCGCCAGGCCGAAGCGGCAGCGGCGACGCTGCTGCTGCAGCACATCGGTAAGGGAGTTTCATGAGCGAGGAGCAGGCGAAGCGCTGCGGCTATGCCGCGATACTGGGCGCGCCCAATGCCGGGAAATCGACCTGCTCAACCGCATGGTCGGCGCCAAGGTGTCGATCGTTTCGCCTAAGGTCCAGACGACCAGGACCAAGGTGCTGGGCATCCAGGTCAAGGACAACGCCCAGATCATCTACGTCGATACGCCCGGCATTTTCCGGCCGAAGCGCCGGCTCGACCGCGCCATGGTGGCCGCGGCCTGGACCGGTGCGGCCGATGCCGATCAGGTCGTGTTGCTGATCGATGCGGTCGAAGGCATCGATGACGGCGTCCGGGCCATCGTCGCCCAGCTCAAGACCCAGAAGCGCCGGGCCCTGCTGGCGCTGAACAAGATCGACGCGCTGAAGCGGGATAAGCTGTTGGCGCTGGCCCAGGATCTCGATGCCGAAGGGATCTTCGACCGGGTCTTCATGATCTCTGCTTTGACCGGCGACGGCGTCGAGGATCTGGAGCGGCATCTGATCGCGCATATGCCGGAAGGCCCCTGGCTGTTTCCGGAAGATCAGCTCTCCGACATGCCGCAGCGTCTGCTCGCCGCCGAGGTGACGCGCGAGCAGATCTATCTGCAGCTCCATGACGAACTGCCCTATGAGGCGACGGTCGAGACCGAGACCTGGGAGGAGTTCAAGGACGGCAGCGCCAAGATCCAGCAGGCGATCTTCGTGCAGCGCCCGAGTCAGAAGGCGATCGTGCTCGGCAAGGGCGGCCGCAAGATCAAGAGCATCAGCGAGAAGGCACGGGCCGAACTCGAAACCATGTTCGAGCGGCGGATCCACCTGTTCCTGTTCGTCAAGGTGCGCGAGAACTGGCTTGAGGATCGCGAGCGTTTCCAGGCGATCGGGCTCGATTTCGACAGCTGACCGTTACGAAATCGGCGCCGGCCGCAGATCGTAAAGTTGGGCCTGGGCGAAGCCGCCGCCGCGCCGCCGGGGCGTCGTTGGCGTTGCCGGCTCGACGGGGCCGCGCCACTCGGCCGGATCGACCGGCTTGCCATGCGTGCGGACCCAATCGGCCAGCGGCGCCTGCACGATTTGCGCATTGAAGGCGCGGTCGATCAGATCCGGTTCGGTCAGCAGCACGTACCGCAACTGGTTCTTCCCGACCAGATCGGCCAGTTCTTCCGGGGTGAGGATCGGATTTCGGCCGGTGAACCCACCCATCGCCATGACGGCCTGGCCGCTCGTGATGATCAGCGGCGCCGCGAGCCAGGAATTGGCCGTCGCCAGCAGGTAGGTTTCATCCTGGCGATGCGCTTCCAGGAAAGGCAGCAGCTTTGCCGGCGGCACCTCGCGCATGGCGCCGAAACGCGGCCGGAGATCGGTCAGCTCGGTCGCTGGCGCGAACAGCGCGATCGTTGCCGCCGGGGCGCTGACATTGTTGCCTTGCCCGATCACGGTACTGAGCGCCCAGGCGGTCGGCGTTGCGAGTAGGGCAAGCAGGGCCAGTGTAATCGCGCTGCGGCGAAGGAGATGCCGGACGGTACCGTCCCAGCGGAATCCAATGGTCGCTGCCAAGCCGAGCACGGCGAGGAGTGAACCACCGAGCAGCAGTACGAACAGCCAGAACCGCCAGTTCTCCGCCGAGCCGGGCCCAATATAGGGCGCTTCGATATAGACCTGCCAAGCGGCGGTCGCGGCAAATGCCAGCGGCAGCAGCCACGCCGCCCGACCGGCGCGGGCGCGCAGATGGACGACGGCAATACCTGCGAGCGCGGCCAATGGCGGCGCCATCGTGACGAGATAATAGGTGTGAAAGATGCCGTCTGCGGCGCTGTAGACGATGCCATAGGTCAGCGCCCAGCCGAACCAGAGCAGGAGCGAGGCTGAATCGGTGCGAGCGGTCGGCGCAGGCCGGATTGCCGCAAAGCGGCGGCGAAACCGATCAGGGCCAGCGGCAGCAGCCAGAGAACTTGCCCGGCGAGATGTCGATTGATCAGCCGCAGCGGCCCGGCGGGCGGGTTGTCGAGTTGGCGCAGGGCGCCGATCGCCTGACGTCGTTGCGCCGCGACGGCTGGGTCGGCGCTTTGCGGCGGCGTCTCGGCGCTTGCATCGGGCGCCGGAGCGGCGGCTTGTCGCGCTGCCGCGGCGGGGCGATTGCGCCGGAGCCGCGGCAGGAAACGCTGCACGCCATTATGGCCGATCGCCAGTTCCAGCATGGAATTCTCGGCTGTGCTGTCGACATAGGGGCGTGTTTCGGGCGCCGCCACGTCATAGGCCACGCACCAGGAGAGCGCGATCACGGCGAAGACCAGCCCGGCGCCGGCGAGATGAACGATCCGGCGTGCGAAGCCGATCGGCGCGCCATAGAGATAGAGCGCGGCGAAGCCCGGCAGCACGACGCAGGCGGCCAGCATCTTGACGTTGAAGCCGAGTCCGACCAGCGCCATGGCCGCGACCAGCCAGCCGAAGCTGCCGCGCTCGGCGGCCAGGGTCATGGCCCAGCCCGAGAGCAGCAGGACCAGGACCAGGCAGGCATCGGTGTTGTTGGCGCGGTCGACCGCGACGCTGATCGGCGTCAGCGCCAGGAACAGCGCGGCCAGCAGCCCGGCCGTCGCACCGAAGCGCCGCCGCACCAGATGGTGCAGGATCAGGATGCCGGCGGCGCCTTCGAGCACCTGCGGCAGCAGCAGGCTGAAGCTGCAGAAGCCGAGCAGGCGCGAGCTCGCCGTCTGGATCCAGAACGCGATCGGCGGCTTGTCGATCGATACGAAGCCCGCCGGATCGAAGGCGTTGAAGAAGAAATTGTGCCAGCTTTCCAGCATGCTGCGCACGGCCGCGCTGTAATATTCCGTGCCCCAGCCATTGCGGTCGAGCTGCCACAGCCTGATGGCGAGAGCGAGGACCAGGATGGCCGCGATGCCGGCGTGCCGATGGAGGAAACCGATGGGTTGGGTCGCGGCTTGGCTCAACGAAGCGGATCCTCGAATGGAGACGGGCGGCACCATATCGACACGGTCGGGCCGTCGCCACAGGGTGGTGGTAACAGCCCGTTGCATTCCGGTATCGCCAAATTTCCGAGGGGCGAGGCGGGCGGTTTTCCCGTAGCGTACCGGGCATGGAATGGACCGATCAGGCGATCATGCTGGGCACGCGGCGCCAGGGCGAGGGCAGCCTGATCCTGTCGCTGCTGACCCGTGGCCATGGCCGGCACAAGGGGCTGGTGCGCGGCGGGGCCAAGAGCCGGCAGCGCGGGCTCTACGAGCCGGGCAATCTGGTGACCGCGTCCTGGCACGCGCGTCTGGCCGAACATCTCGGGCTGCTGCAGATCGAGCCGGGGCAGTTCTACGCGGCGGCGCTGCTCGACGATCCGCTGCGTCTCGCCTGTCTTGAAGCGACCGTTGCGGTCGCGGAGGCGGCGCTGCCAGAGCGTTCGCCCTATCCCGGCATCTTCGACGGGCTGCAGGCGGTGCTGCAGCGGCTCGGCGCCGATGATGGCTATGCTACCGAGCATCTGCGCTGGGAGCTGCGCGTCCTCGCCGACCTCGGCTACGGCCTCGATCTTGGCTCCTGCGCCGTGACCGGTGTGACGGAAGGGCTTGCCTGGGTTTCGCCGCGCACCGGCCGGGCCGTCTCGGAAGCGGCCGGCGCCGAATACCGCGATCGGTTGCTGGTCCTGCCGCGGCTGCTCGGCGGCACTGGCCGACCGGGGACTAGCGAGGTCGCCGATCTGCTCGATGGGCTGCGGCTCACGGGCAGCTTCCTCGATCGCCAGCTCTTCGCACCTGGCGGCCATGGCTTGCCGGAAGCCCGGCTTCGCTATCTCGATCGGCTGGCGCGGCTCGACAGCGCGGCACGGACGAGCTGACGCGATATATTGACCGGGTCGCGCGGCTCATGACTATATCCTGAGGAAATCCGGGAACGAGACGGCATGGCATCGATGAGCAGCGCGGGCGAGATCCGCGATACCGAACTCTATGACGCGCTGTCGCAGCGCTATCTGTCCTACGCGCTGTCGACCATCATGGCGCGCTCGCTGCCGGATGTGCGCGACGGGCTGAAGCCGGTGCATCGCCGGCTGCTCTGGGCGATGCGCGAGCTGCGGCTCGATCCCGGCGCCGCCTATCGCAAATGCGCCAAGGTCGTCGGCGACGTGATGGGCAACTATCATCCGCATGGCGATCAGGCGATCTACGAGGCGCTGGTGCGCCTGGCGCAGGATTTCTCGCAGCGCTATCCGCTGATCGACGGCCAGGGCAATTTCGGCAATATCGACGGCGATAACGCCGCGGCCATGCGTTACACGGAGAGCCGGCTGACCGCGGTCGCCCAGGCGCTGATGGATGGCATCGCCAACGACACGGTCGATTTCCGGCCAAGCTATGACGGCACCGGCGAGGAGCCGGTCGTGCTGCCGGCCCGGCTGCCCAACCTGCTGGCCAATGGCGCCACGGGCATCGCCGTCGGCATGGCGACCAGCATCCCGCCGCATAATCTGGGCGAACTCGTCGACGGCCTCCGCCTGATCGTGAAGCAGCCGGATTGCAGCAGCGAGGATCTGCTGCAGCATGTGCTGGGCCCCGATTTCCCGACCGGCGGCGTGCTGGTCGAGACGCCGGAGAATATCCGCCAGGCCTATATGACGGGCCGTGGCAGCTTCCGGCTGCGCGCACGCTGGGTGAAAGAGACGCTGCCGCTCGGCGCCTATCAGATCGTCGTCACCGAGATCCCGTATATGGTGCCGAAATCCCGGCTGATCGAGCGTATCGCCCAGCTGCTGGAAGAGAAGAAGCTGCCGCTGCTGGCCGATATGCGCGAGGAATCGGCTGAAACGATCCGTCTCGTCTTCGAGCCCAAGACGCGCAATGTCGATGCCGATGTGCTGATGGAATCGCTGTTCCGGGCGAGCGATCTGGAGACGCGCATCCCGCTCAACATGAATGTGCTCGACGCGACCGGCGCGCCCAGGGTGATGAGCCTCAAGGAGGCGATGCGCGCCTTCCTCGACCATCGCCTGGAAGTGCTGGAACGGCGTACCCCGCTCGCGTCTGGCCGAGATCGAGCGGCGGCTGCATGTGCTGGCCGGTTTCCTGATCGCCTATCTCAATATCGACGAGGTGATCCGCATCATCCGCTTCGAGGACCACCCGAAGCAGGCGTTGATGGCGCGCTGGGATCTGAGCGACGAGCAGGCGGAAGCGATCCTGAACATCCGGCTGCGCGCGCTGCACAAGCTGGAGCAGCTGGCGATCGAGAAGGAGACGGCCGAGCTGCAGGCCGAGAAGGCCAAGCTCGAAGCGCTGCTGGCCGATCCGGCCAAGCGCTGGAAGGCAATCGACAAGGAGCTGGTCCAGCTCAAGGCGGAGTTCGGCCAGGGCACGCCGCGCGGCGCGCGGCGCACGGAGATCGGCGGGCCGCCGGGCGAGATCGCCGTGCCTGTCCACGCTTTCGTCGAGCGCGAGCCGGTCACCGTGCTGTGCTCGGCCAAGGGTTGGATCCGCACGGTCAAGGGCCATAACGTCCCGCTCGGCGACCAGCGCTACAAGGAAGGCGACGGGCCGCGGTTCTCGGTCGAGGCGCAGACCACGGACCGCATCCTGGTCTTCGCCAATACCGGCCGTTTCTATACGCTGGGTGTCGACAAGCTGCCGGGCGGCCGCGGCATGGGCGAGCCGCTGCGGCTGATGATCGACCTGCCGAACGATGCCGATATCGTGACGCTGCTGCCCTATCGCGAGGGCCAGAAGCTGCTGCTGATCTCGTCGGATGGCCGCGGCTTCCTGGCGGCCCAGGACGAGGCGGCGGCGCAGACCCGTGCCGGCAAGCAGGTCATGAACCCGTCCGACGGCGCGGTCGCGCGCTGGTGCTTCGCCGTCGGCGGCGAGGGCGCTCCGGATGCGGTCGGCCTTCTGGGCGAGAACCGCAAGCTGCTGGTCCTGCCGCTCGACGAGATCGCGGATATGCAGCGCGGCCGTGGCGTCATCCTGCAGAAATACCGCGACGGCGGCCTGGCCGATGTCCGCATGCTGAAGCTGGCCGAGGGCATCTCCTGGCAGTCGGGATCGCGCACCCGTTCCGAACCGGATCTTACGGCCTGGCGCACCGGCCGCGGCTCGAGCGGCCGGATGGCGCCGACCGGCTTCCCGCAGAAGCCGGTGAAATTCCCGTAGGAGGCTGCGTCATGGGCGCGCACCGGGTGCATGCCCAGATGTTTGTAAAACTTTTGCGTTGCCCGGTGAGATATCCCTGCCGTCGAGCGTTAGCTCCTCGTTGACTGACATTTGCGTTTCGACGCAAACGATTGGAGGGATCGATGGCGTATGGATTGAAGACGGGTTTGTCCCTGGCTCTTGCTCTGGCCCTTGCCGGCAGCGCCCTGGCGGCCGAACCGGAGCATGGTCATGAGGGCGGCGGCCGGCCCGCGCCGCATGCGGCGCCGCACCCGGCAGAGCCGCATCCGGGACCGAACGGCTATAAGCGTGTGACCGAGCCCGAGGGCTGGAACAACCGGCCGGCCAATGTGGATCGCGGCGCCTACCAGCATAATTTCCAGGCAGCCCGGAACTACCATATCGGCCCCTACCATCCGCCACATGGCTGGTCGGCGCATCATTGGGGCTTCGGCGAGATCCTGCCGCGCGCCTATTGGGGGCCGCAATACCTGATCGCCGATTATTGGCTCTTCGCCCTCGAAGTCCCGCCGGCCGGCTATGAATGGGTGCGCGACGCCAACGACGCCCTGCTGGTGAACACGACAACCGGCGAGATCCTGCAAGTCGAGTACGGCGCCTTCGCCTGAGCCGGTGCCGGGCGGCCCTTCACCTGACGCAGGAGAAGGGCCGCTCGTTCTATGGCTGTCCGCTGCCGCCGGCCGCGCCGTAGACTTGGCCGGTGGCATAGCTCGCATCATTCGCCGCGAGCTGGACCATATATGGTTCCCTCACGCTTCTCCCGACCGTGCCGGGACCGCGTTCAACCCCGCATCGTTCGGGTCGTGGAGGACGCAGCTCGTGCCGCCCGGCGTATACATCATGGTGACGCAGCGATTGCAGCGGATGCAGCCGGACTTCTCGGCAGTGCCGGTGCGGAACCGCTCGACCAGATCGGGATCGAAGATCAGCGCCCGGCCGAGGGCGACGGCGTCGAAGCCTTCTGCCAGGATCTGCTCGACATTGGCCAGCGATTCGACGCCGCCCAGATAGGCGAGCGGCATGGTCACGGCGGCGCGCAGCAGGCGGGCATGATCGATCAGGTAAAGTTCGCGGAACGCGACGGCCTTTGGCTCCGTCAGGCTCTGCAGGAACATCGCGGCGGCAATGATTGGATTGGCCGGCCGACCGCGGCTCTCTTTCGGGAAGGATGAGCCGAACATCGTCGTGATCGATTCGATGTTGAGACCCGCGCTCAGCACCAGCAGATGCGCGCCTTCGCGCTCCAGGATCCGGGCGATCGCGGCGCCGTCTTCGGCGGTGTTGCCGCCGGCCACGCCGTCCGTGATGCTGAGCTTGCAGATCACCGCCAGATCGCGCCCGACCGCGTCGAGCACCTGGCGGAGCACCTCGGCCGGAAAGCGCGCACGGTTCTCGATGCTGCCGCCATAGCGGTCTCGACGTTTATTGTAGAGCGGCGAGAGGAATTGGCTCAGCAGATAGCCGTGGCCCATATGGATCTCGACCGCATCGAAACCCGCCTCGCGCGCCAGCCGGGCAGCGCGTTCGAACTCTCCGGCGATGCGCGCCATGTCGGCCTCGGTCATGGCGCTTTTCAGCCAGCGCCCGCTCATGATGCCGACCTTGTTGAAGCCGCCGCTCGCCGAGAGCGGCCGTCGTGACTGTTGCGGTGGAACGAAGCTGAAACAACCGCCATGGGTGATCTGGGCGGAAACAGCGCCGCCATGGCGATGCACTGCCGACGTCAGTGCGCGCAGATCCGGCAGGGATGCTTCGTCCAAAGTCACCTGGTCGACGAAAGTCCTGCCGTCCGGCGCCACCGCGCAATAAGCGACTGTCGTCAGCGCAACGCCGCCGGCCGCGAAGCGGGCATGCCACTGTACCAGCAGCCGCGACGGCACGCCGCCCTTCGCCATGCCTTCATTGGTTGCCGACTTGATGAACCGGTTGCGCAGCGCAAGCGGTCCGATTTGCAGCGGGCTGAAAGCGGCGGTTGAAGGCATGCGCTCGATGTCCCGACGTGAGGCGGCCGTCACATCGGCCGGAAACGTACGGAATCATCTAGAAAATCTACGCAAACGACAAGAGATTAGCGGATATTGCAGGGAAACGCATATTATCCGGGGCAGGCGCCGAGATAGTGGCCAGTCGTGTGCGTCGTCGTATCGACCGTCTGGCCATTCTTGCCCATGATTTGGAAACTGGCCCGGCCGTCCATCGTATCGCCAGTATAGGTCGCGGCACCTTCGGCATGGACCTGGCCATGTGCAGTCGTGCAGGTCGCGGCCCAGATCACCGTGTTGCCGTGACGCTCGTTCTTTTCCAGCGTGCATTGGTTGCCCGGCTCTGCGGGAAAGGGCTGGGCGGCGCTGATGCAGCCGTTATGGACCCGGCTGATGCCGTTCGGGCCGATCGTCACCCCGGGCGGCAGGCGCGCGCCGGCCGTCGGGGTCGGCACTGACATGCCCGGCATCTTGGTCTCGGTCGTGAACTCCCAATTGCCGGCATGGATCGTGTCGGCGCAGGCGCCAGCGGTGAAGGCAAGCGACAGCAGCGAGGCGAGCGCAACGTTACGCAGCATGAAGAACCCCTGGGGGAAGGATGTGCCGGTTCAGCCCGGCGGGTCGAGCAAGGCCCAGCCGCCGGGCCCGAGCGCCTCGAGCGGTTGGAAGCGGGTCTTGTAACCCATCTTCCGGCTCTCGGCGATCCAATAGCCGAGATAGACATAGCGTCTGCCGAGGCGGCGGACGCGCTCGATCAACTGCACGACCAGCCACGTCCCCAGGCTGCGCCGCGTCTCGTCCGGATCGAAGAAGCTGTAGACCGCGGAGACGCCGTCATCCAGCGCATCGGTCAGGCAGACGCCGACTAGCCGGCCGGCACTGTCGCGCAGGATCATCAGCAGCGTGTCGACCGGGCTGTCCTCGATCATGGCGCGGAAATCGCCGAAGCTCATTCCCGCCATGTCGCTCTCACCGTGGCGGGCGCGCTGGTAGCGGCTGAACAACCGATATTGCTCGATGGTTGCGATCGGCTCGGCCTCGAACACGGTCAGATCGGCGTTGATCTGGCCCAAGCGGCGGATCGAGCGGCCAGGCACGAAGCCTGCCGTGTCGATCCGGACCGGCGTGCAGGCGTTGCAGTTCGGGCAGGCCGGGCGATAGGCGAGCTGATGGCTACGGCGGAAGCCGGCCCGGCTCAGATCGTTGTAGAGGTCGAGCGAACGATGCATCGCCAGCTCGGTGATGACCTTGCGTTCGACCCGCCCCGGCACATACGGGCAAGGCTGGGAGCTTGTCCGATAGAAGTGCTGGAGGGTTGTGACGAGCGGTTTGTTCATTCTGTCGAATTATTGCAACGTGTCGGCGTCGGATGCGAGTCTCTTGATCGCATATGCGCGCAAAGATCAGTAGATTGCGGCCCGATCGCTGCGCAGCACAAGGGTGCCGGAGAGCAGGTCATGCGCGGCGCGATGCCGCGCCGTCACCAGTGGCAGCAGCAGGATGATCCAGCCGGTCAGGGCAATCGTGACATAGAACAGCACGGCGAAGAGCCCCGCTTGCAACGGTGTCGGCCGGCCGCCGTCGAGTCGTCTTACGGTCAGGCTGGTGAAGCGCATGCCGATCGTCGCCGAGCCGGGCGCGGCGATCCAGAAGGCAGTGTAGAGGATCGCGATGAGAGGCAGCAGCCGCCACAGGAAGCCGAGCAGCCCGAAGCTCAACACCGTCAGCACGGAAAGCGTGACCGAAGCGATCAGGGTGAAAATGCCGATCGGCACGAGATCGATGAGGTAGGCGACGATGCGACGCGACAGCACGTCTTCGAACGGATCGGCACGCAGCGACCAGCGTGGCAAATCCTCGGGGAGTCTCGGCGACGGATTACGGTGACGCAAATCTGAATCTCGCAGCGGCCCAACAGGGAACAGATGGGCCGGGCGGAGACAGGATGTAAGGGCCTATCAGTGCGTGACGGGCGGCGATGCGGCTGGCGTGGCCGCGTCGCGCAGCACGACGATGCTGACCCGGCGGTTCCGTGGGTTGTTCGGATCGTCGGCAATCATCGGATCGGTATCGGCCTTGCCGAGCACAGTCTCGATCCGCCCTTCCGGCAGGCCGGCGGCGACCAGGGCGCGGCGGCTGGCATTGGCGCGCTGTGTCGAGAGATCCCAGTTATCCATGGCGCCCGGCCGCGCGAACGGCGTCGAATCGGTATGCCCGCTGATCGATACTTTGTTCGGCAGCTTGGCGATGGCCTGCGCCACCAGCCCCATCAGCTTGCGGGCGGAGTCGTTCATATCGGTCGAGCCCGAGGCGAACATCGAGCTCTTGTCCTGATCGACCAGCTGGATGCGCAACCCCTCGGCCGTCCGGTCGACGACCAGATTCTGCGCCCAGGGATTTCAGATCCGGCACCTGCTGGATCGCCTGCTGCAGCTGGAATTGGGCCTTTTCGAACTGCTTGTCTTCGCGGCTCTCCTTGAGTGCCTGGAACTGTGCCTCGGTCAGCTTGTTCGGATCGACCGCCTGGCCGGGCGACAGCTTCTGGAGCATGGCGCGTTCCTGGACGGTCAGCTTCTCTGCCGCGGCACCGTTGGGGGTATCGTTCGGCTTAGGTGTCGCCTTGTCGGAATTCGGGTCGCCCGCAGCATTGTAGGAATATTCATTCGGGTTGACGACGCGGCCGGGGGTCTCGTCCTCGTCGCTTTCCTCGAAATCCTGCGGCGTGTTGAGTTCCGTGCTGATCGCCGGGGGAGCGGCGTTGCTGACCTGCGAGCCCTGCACGGTCATGGTCTGGCCGCCAAGCACGCCGCCCGAGCCGCTGGTCGTCGATTTGGTCGCCAGCGTCGGCGAGAAGTAATCCGCGATGCCGCGCTTCTGCGCATCGGTCGTCGCGTTCAGCAGCCAGAGCAGCAGGAAGAACGCCATCATCGCCGTCACGAAATCGGCATAGGCGACCTTCCAGGCGCCGCCATGATGGGCATGGCCGCCTTTCTTGATCCGCTTGATGATGATTGCGTTCGACTTGGCCATAACCGTACCGGGATGCGACCGTATCTGTGTCCCAGCTTTGCATTAAGATTGCGTTGCACAGGAGCGGTCGCGGTCCGTGTGGTTCGGCAATCGCCGGATATTTGGCAACAGGCGGCGCGATGGTGGCGCGCTCGACGGGTAGGGGCCGGCTGTTCGACTGCTGTTTATCCCGCAATTCCTGTATCCGCTCTGCCGTGCCGCGGCGGTAAAGCGATGAGCGGCCGGAGCAATTTCGGATGGTGCTTCAAGTATAGAAGCTCATAAAATCCATGACTCTCGACCTGAGGGGCTGTCATGGACCTGGGGTTATTGGGTGTATTGATCTAACCTTTTTCTCAGATCGGGGTGATTTGACGTGTAGGCCTCGGCGGTTGACAGGAGACCTGCGACCGATGGGCCGATTGACATATGCGATAACGAGTCATCAGCGTTCCAGGCGGGCAAATATTTCTGGAGGCTTGAGCCTGAGCTGCTCAAGAACGCAACGCCGTTTGGCATCGGCGTTGCATTATCGGTGAGTTTCACCGGCGTCGTTTGCCTGCGCTTGGATGTCGGTGTCCGGAGTCGGTTTGTTTGAGAACGACGTTGGTGCGTGATGTATCGGAGGAGCGGGGGCCCCATGGGCGAAGGGTTCAAGGTAGTCTCAAACAGCGCCTGGGCCGAGTCTGATCAATTGGGACAGGATGGTGATGAGGTCATTGATTTCGGTCCGTTCCGGCTCGTGCCGGCGCGACGGAGTCTGACGCGCCAGGGGGTTCCTGTTCCTCTCGGTGATCGCGCCCTGGACGTTCTCCTGGTCGTGATTGCGCACGCGCCCAACCTCGTCAGCAAGCGAACGCTGTTCGAGCAGGTCTGGCCGGGCCTGTTTGTCGATGAAAGCAATCTGCGCATCCAGATGGTCGCACTGCGCAAGGCGCTCGGCGGCGGCGAGGGGGGCAAGCTGTGCATTTCCAACATTTCCGGCCGGGGCTACTGCTTCGTAGCGCCGCTCTCGCGGTCGAGATTGGGTGCGTCCGAGCAGCCCCACATGCCGCCGGGAAGCCGGAGCCCTGGAGATGCGGCCCAATCCATGGCTGCGCCGAAGTTTGGGACAGCTGAGGGTAAGCTGCCGCAAGAGCTCACGTCCATCATCGGCCGCACGCTCGAATTGGCCGAGCTGCGGGAGCTGCTGCAGCGCAACCGGCTCGTGACGCTGATCGGCCCCGGCGGCGTGGGCAAGACACGGCTGGCCGTGGCTGTCGGCTGGCAGGTGGCCGAAGAGTTTCCCGGCGGGGTTTGGCTGATCGATCTGGCGCCGCTGACTGACCCGGCCGCAGTGTTGAGCGCGACTGCCGCAGTGCTCGGAGTGTCGTTGCCGAATGCCGACAGGGCAGTCGAGGCCATCGCGACCGCGCTCGGCGGGGAGCTGCGGCTCCTGATCTTCGACAATTGCGAGTATCTGGTCGGCGCCGTGGCCGGGCTGATCAATGCCCTTTTGCAGCGGGTTCCCGGCTTGTCCGTACTCGCGACCAGCCAGCAGGAACTTCATCTGCAGGCCGAGCAGCTCTACCATCTTGATCCGCTGGCCGTGCCGCCCCCATACGCGATCGAGATCGCCGGCTATGGCGCGGCCGATCTCTTCGTCGAGCGTGCCGGCGCCGCCGATCGGCTGTTCGCACTCAGCGGCGACAACGCCGCCGCGGTCGGCGAAATCTGCCGCCGCCTGGACGGCGTTCCGCTGGCGCTCGAGATGGCGGCTGCCCGCTTGCGCACATTGGGGATCGAAGGTCTTCGCACGGGCCTGGATGCCCGCTGAAGCTGCTGAAGGGCGCGCCGCGCGATCGCGGTGCGCGGCACGACTCGCTGCGCGCCATGATGGAATGGAGCCACGGGTTGCTCGATGTGCCTGACCAGCAGATCTTTCGCCGCCTTGCCGTATTCCCCGGCAGCTTCGCTCTCGACGCTGCCGTCGCTGTGGCAGGCGAAGACGCGTCCGATTATTGGGACATCGTCGATGCGCTCGGCCGGCTGCTCGACAAGTCTTTGGTCGCGCTGGAGAGCCGCAACCCGCCGCGCTATCGGCTGCTGGAGACGCTGCGGTTCTATGCCATGGAACGGCTGCTCGCGAGTGGCGAAAGCGACGCCATCGCTGAGCGGCATGCGCGGCATTTTGCCGATCTTTTCGACCGCGCCGATGCTGCTCCGGACGCCAGGCCGGCCGCCGATCGGGCTGGGCTCTATCGGCCCGAACTCGATAATTTGCGGACGGCGCTGGACTGGGCTCTGGCCGAGCCGGGGCGGCGGCAGACCGCGATCACGCTCGCGGGCGCTGCGGGCGGATTCCTCCGTTTCTGGTCCCTCGAGGGCGAGAGCCGACGATATTTCGACGAAGTTATCCCTTTAATCGATCAGGACACGCCACCCCGCCATTTCCGCTCGGCTCTTGCGGCGTGCCCACGACCTCTGGTGGTCTATCGACAATGGGCGGGCGCTGGAATACGCCGAGCGCGCAGCGGCTCTTTATCGCGTGCTCGGTGATCGGTCGGGTTTGGTCCTGATGCTGGCGGCCGTTGGTGGCAACCTTGGCCTACTCGGCCGCTACACCGAGGCTAGAGCCGCATGCGCCGAGGCCCTTGAGCTACTGTCGGGCAGTGTCTCCGACAAAATCCGGGCTTTAGCCATGAATACTCTCGGCTTGGCCGCGATGCATATGAATGACATCGCCGAGGGGCGGCGCTTGATGGCGAATTCGATCGAGATCGCACAAAAGCTCAAACACATTTCCGAGGCTGCGTATCGCCTGAATCTGGCAGAACTCGAGTTCAGAGCCGGGGATATCGGGCGAGCGCTCGAATATGGCCGAGAGACGCTGGATTGCGCGAGAGCGACGCCCCGGCATCCTTGCCTCGGACTGGCGCTGCGCAATCTCGCGTCATTTCTGCTCGTGTTCAAGAACCCGGCGGAAGCCCGACCCTTTGCCGAGGAAGCCTTTGCGCTTCTCGGCAATCAAGGGGAGTTCGAAGCAATGGCGTGCTTGCCGCAATGGGTGGTTTTCGGCGCGTTCGACGGGCGTTTCGTGGAAGCCGCACAACTCATTGGCTTCATCGAGGCGAACCGTGGAGGCAGAAACGGGATGTTGGACCCGACTGAGCACCGGACCTATGACCTGGTTCCGGAGATGCTCGAGGCGGAACTCCCGCGCGCCGACATAGAACGTCTTAGGGCGGAAGGCGCACGCTGGATCAGATCCGAGGCCATCCAATTTGCGTCGAGCCGGCTGGTCCCTCGGCCTGGTTCCGTGCGGGCATGACCGGGCCATGACGGCGCGAAGCCGCTCGTTTCGCTTCCGCATACGCATGCTAATTGGCTGGCACCGAGGGGCCCCCCAAACGCCTCTTCAAGGAGCCAGCCGGTCAAGCTGCTCTGCCGCCTCATCCCCCGCTCATAGTCGAGACAGACGCTCGCGGCAACGTCTCGAAGTTACAGATCGAGCGCAAGCGACCTAAATCGCTCCGATGAGTTTGACCTGAACTCGATGATATTCGGGTCTTCGCGCGCACATCGAATCATTTCCAGGCATTCGACTTCAGCTAACAAACTTTCGCGCAATTTCGCGGGTCTTAGCTCGTGCTCCGCGACTGAGGATGCGATCAACACCGCAACCGCACCAGGACGTCGATGCGGGGCGACGCCGGCCATAGCGCCCGGTTCCAGTACGACGAGTTCTTCGTCAGCCACGCCTGGATCTTCTTGAGCGCATAGACGGTCGCGAGCGTTTTTTCTTCGGCGCAAGGGTAGGCCTCTCGTGTCGAAATAAAAAGAAAATACAGATGGTTCGTCTCAGAATCAAAATGTCGCGACATGGTCGACATTTTCGCCTGAAAACCTGCCTTCATCTCACAGTGTCGGCATCTGAATCTTAAAGGAAAAGGAAAACACCAAAGTGAAACCCGTCCTCTCAGTCCTCGCCACTTCCATGCTTGTTTTTAGCGCCAGTGCGATGGCCGCGGAAAAGCCGCCTATCGTCCTGGTTCACGGCGCCTTCGAAGACGCTCAGGTCTGGGGTCATGTCACGGCCAAGCTTCAGGCCGACGGCTATAAGGTCGTGGCCGTCGATCTACCGGGCCGCCCCGGCGCGCCCGCAGCGCCGGACAAGGTCAGCCTCGACCTCTACCGCGACACCGTGGTCACGGCTCTGGGCAAGTTCGATCGTCCCGTCGTCGTGGTCGGCCACAGCTTCGGCGGCATCGTCATCTCCGACGCCGCGGAAAAGGCCTCGGAGAAGGTGAAGACCCTGGTGTTCGTCGCCGCCTACCTGCCGCATGACGGCGACTCCCTGGTATCGATGGCCAACAAGGACGCCGACGCCAAGATCGGTCCCCATCTGCAGATCAACAAGGAGAAGGGCATAGCCTCCATCGAATACTCGGCCCGCGCCGATCTGTTCGCCAATGGCGGTCCCGACGGACTTCGAAAGGCGATCCCGGACCTCATCCTGGATGAGCCTCTGGCCCCGCTGGCCACCCCCGTGCATGTGACTGCCGCCCACTTCGGCCGCGTGGACAAGGTCTATGTGCACACCGCGCTGGACCAGGTCATCAGCCCGTCGTTTCAGGCCCAGATGGTCGCCAGCACCCCCGTGCGCAGCCAGTATACCCTGCAGACTGGTCATACTCCGTTCCTCACCGACCCGGACGGCTTGGCCAACGCGATCGAGGCGGCCGCGAAATAAGCAGTTCACGATCGATCCAAGACACAAAGGCGGGGCGATCTCGTCGCTCCGCCTTCACACCGCTGCGGCGTTCGCCGAAGCCTGTCTTCCCTCCTGCTCTCGGGGAGCAGCTCCGGTGTTCAGCAATGTTTGAAGGAGCAGGCCATGACACATCAGACCGGCAATAGGCCCTTCAATGGCGTCCGGACAGAGGTTACGACATCGGTCGGCTTCGACGAAGTGCTGGCGCGCCTTCGCAGCCAGATGGGCCGCGCCGACCTTCAAGAAATTGTGGCTTTGGCTAAGACGCCGATCACCGAGACGGAATATGTCCGTGAAGTGAAAGAGCGGTTCATGGGCGAAAGCGGCTTCATGCTCTTCGCTGAGCTCGATCACGGCGGGTGGTTCCAGAAGTTCGGGATCAACCGACGCACCGTGCGCTGGATTCTGGGCAACCCGCTGATCGCCATCACCATGATCCGGCACGACATCACCGCAGGCCTGTTTGTGCCGGTCGAGCTTTTGGTGACCGAAGCCGAAGTCGCCCGGGGCACGACCCTGACCTATCTACGCCCGTCCACCCTCATGGTGATCGCGGACAACCCGCCGCTACTCGCCGCAGCCAAGGCGTTGGATGAAAAGTATGACCTCCTCATCGCCCGTGCGACGACCCCGTAAATCAGACCCCGACGCCGCTGGCCGAGGAAAAGCGTCCCGATGCAGTGCCGCAATACTGGTCGCGCGGTTCTCTAATCGTGAGACATTCGGCAACAGGCTTGGCAGCAGCGATGTCTTCGCGTGCAAACAAAACTACGAGGAGGATCGCCGAGTGGCGGGATGCTGCCGTACAGGCGTAACGAGAACTCTGGATATCGGCACGACCTCGTAACACGACTGCGTATTATTCGGACATGGCGTGTGGCTCATCAATATAAGCCGCCGCCTAGTAATGGTCATTCGCTAACCAATTCCATATTGGCATTTCGAAAGAGCGCGCCGTGAATACATCTTCAGCCCTAATGCCGAAGCTTTCCTCGCGGCATTTGCAGTTCATCGCCCTCGGCGGGGCCATCGGTTCGGGATTGTTTCTCGGCACTGCCGAGGGGATTCACACAGCCGGACCGGCTCTCCTCTTTGCTTATGCGCTGACCGGCCTGATCGTCTTCCTGATCGCCCGAGCGCTTGGTCAGATGACGTTGGAAGCGCCGCGCGGCGCTTCTTTCGCTGCCTATGCCGACGAATATCTCGGCCCTTGCTTCGGCTTTATTACCGGTTGGGCCTATTGGCTGGGCAGCCTGATCGCGAGCATGGCCGAGCTTACCGCGGTCGGTTTGTTGATGCATTTCTGGTTTCCGGGCTTGCCGCAATGGATTCCGGCGTTGGCGGTACTGGCCGTGCTCTATGCCGTCAACGGTCTTGGCGCACGCGTTTTCGGCGAGACCGAATTCTGGTTCGCCTCGATCAAGATCCTGACCATCCTGGCTTTGATCGCGATCGGCCTCGTGCTTCTCCTGGTCGGATATCGGGGCGGCGAGATCGATGCGAGCATTGGCAATCTCTGGCGCTACGACGGGCTGTTCCCCGCAGGCTGGGGTGGCTTCATCGCGGTCCTGCCGATTGCACTCTTCGCCTTCGGCGGCATCGAGACGATCGGCCTCGCGGCGGCCGAGGCAGAGGATCCGCAGCGCACCGTGCCGAAAGCGATCAACGGCATGATCCTGCGCATCCTGATCTTCTATATCGGTGCGGTGGCGATTATCCTGTCGCTCTTTCCCTGGCAGCGCGTGGCGCCGGACACCAGTCCCTTCGTCACCCTTTTCAGCCAGATCGGCATTCCAGCGGCCGCCGGGCTGGTCAATTTCGTCGTGATCACGGCTCTTCTGTCGTCCAGCAATTCGAACATGTTCGCCTCGGGGCGCCTATTGCGCGCGCTTGCCAAGCGCGGGCAGGCTCCGACCCGGCTTTCCAGAACTGGAACGGGCGCGGCGTGCCGGCGCAAGCGATCAGGCTGGCACTCGTGCTTGAGCTCGGCGCCGTCGTCATCAATTACCTCTTTCCGACGCAAGCCTTTCACCTGCTGGTGATCAGTTCCGCTGTGCCGCTGATGTGGACTTGGCTGATGATCGTCGCCGCCCATTTGCGCCGGCACGGCAACGATGGGGCAACCACGGCGCTGCGCATGCCGTGGGCGCCCGTTTCCAACTACGCCGTGATCCTCTTCATCGTCGCGGTCCTGGCGCTGATGGTCGGGAATGAGCATCTGCGCCCGGCGACCCTTTTGGGACTCGCCTGGCTCGCCGGGCTGGCCGCGATCTACGCCGTATTCATCCGCGGCTTCGGGGCCGCCCGGGAGCGGGCTTGACGCACCCCGGGGCTAGGCCAATGCCCCGTCCAGATCGGCAATCAGATCGTCGACATCCTCGATGCCGACGGACAGCCGGCACAGCATATCGGAAATGCCGAGCGCGGCGCGCTGTTCGGGCGGGATCGAGGAATGGGTCATGATCGCCGGATGCTCGATCAGGCTCTCGACCCCGCCCAGGCTCTCGGCCAGGGCGAAGAGGTGGCAGCGCTCGAGGAAGCGTCGCGCGTCGTCGAGCCCGCCCTTGAGCACGGCCGTCACCATGCCGCCATAGCCTTCCATCTGGCGTCGGGCCAATTCGTGCTGCGGATGGCTGGCGAGGCCGGGGTAATAGACGCGCTCGACCTTGGGATGCCGTTCGAGCCATTGGGCGACGGCGAGGGCGCTGGCGCAATGCTGGCGCAGGCGGAGCGGCAGGGTCTTCAGGCCGCGCAGCGCCAGGAAGCTGTCGAACGGACCCTGGATGCCGCCGACGGCGTTGTGCAGGAAGGCGAGCTGATCGGCCAGCTCCGGATGGTCGCCGACGACGACGACGCCGCCGACCATGTCGGAATGGCCGTTCAGATACTTGGTCGCCGAATGCATGACCATGTGGAAGCCGTGCTCGATCGGCCGTTGCACGACCGGTGTCGCGAAGGTGTTGTCGGCCGCGGCGATCAGGCCGTGCTTGCGCGCGATGCCGGCGACCGCGTCGAGATCGATCAGCTTGAGCATCGGATTCGACGGGGTTTCGATCCAGATCAGCTTGGTTTCAGGCCGGATTGCCGCCTCGATCGCGGTCGGATCGGACATGTCGACGAAGCTGAATTTGAGGCCGGCCGAGCGTTCGCGCACCCGCTTGAACAGCCGGAAGCTGCCGCCATAGAGATCGTCCGAAGCGATGATATGCGCGGATGCCGAAGCGGGCGGCCTGGTCGCGGTCGATGGTGAGCGACAGCGTGGTCGAACTCGTCTGCTGGTCCGAGGCGACGTCACGCAGCTGCGGCAGCTCCTTCATCTTGTCGAGCAGCTTCGGCGCCCACTCGTTCAGCTCGGCGATATTGGAATCCTGCACCGTGTATTGGTACTGCGTGCGGGACAGCCGGCCGCCGACATTGAGGTCCTGCGCGGCTTGCAGGAACAGCGTGGCGCCTTGGACCTGTGCGATCTTCGAGCGCAGCCGGGCAATGATCTGATCGGCATTGGCGCTGCGCTCGTCGCGCGGCTTGAGGCCAAGCACGAGGAAGCCGTTGTTGAGCGGGCGAGAGCCGCCGACCGAGGTCGCGAAGCCGGCCACGTCGGGATCCTGCGAGACGACATCGGTCAATTTGTGCTGCAGCCGCACCATCTCGGCGAAGGACACGTCCTGCGACGCATCGGACAGCCCGGCGATGATGCCCGTGTCCTGCTGCGGGAAGAAGCCCTTCGGCTCCAGCATGTAGAGCCCGACCGAAGATGCGACGGTCAGCAGGAAGACGACCAGCGTGATGCGCTGATGCGCCAGCACGAAATCCAGGCCGCGGGCGTATCGCCCGACCATCCAGTCGAAGATGCCCTCGATGAACAGGTACATCCGGCCGTGCTTGACATGCTTTTCGTCGCGCAGGAACAGGGCGCACATCATCGGCGACAGCGTCAGCGAGACCGAAGGCCGAGACTGCGATGGTCATGGTTACGGTGATGGCGAATTCACGCATCAGCCGGCCGATGATGCCGCCCATCAGCAGCAGCGGGATGAACACGGCGACCAGCGAGATGCTGATCGACATGATGGTGAAGCCGATCTCACCCGCGCCCTTGATCGACGCCTCGAGCGGCGACAGCCCGTCTTCGAGATGGCGGTAGATGTTCTCGACCATGACGATGGCGTCGTCGACCACGAAGCCGACGGCGATGGTCAGGCCCATCAGCGAAAGATTATCGAGGCTGTAGCCGAGCACATACATCAACGCGGCCGTGCCGAGCAGCGACAGCGGCACCGTCACGCCCGGGATCAGCGTTGCCCAGACATTGCGCAGGAACAGAAAGATCACGACCACCACCAGGCCGATGGTCAGGGCCAGCGTGAACTCGACATCCTCAACCGACGACTTGATCGTCGTCGTGCGGTCGATCACCTTGTCGACCTTGATCGAGGACGGCACCGCGGTCAGGAGGTGCGGCAGCTCGCTTTCGACCCGCGACACGATGTCGATGATGTTGGCGCCGGGCTGCTTGTAGAGCAGCAGCAGGATGCCGTCGCCGCCGCTCTGCCACGCCGTCAGTTGGTTGTTCTCCGGCCCGTCGACGGCGACGCCGATGTCTCGGATGCGGACCGCGGCGCCGTTTCGATAGGCGATGATGACGTCGTTCCAGGGCTTGGCCTTCAGCAGCTGGTCGTTGTCATAGATGACGAAGCTGTGGGTATTGCCGTTGATCGAGCCCTTGGGCGCGTCGGTCGTCGCGGTCGTGATGACGTTTGCGACGTCTTCGAGCTGAATGCCGAGGGCGGCGATCTTGGCCGGGTCGATCTGGACGCGCACTGCCGGCTTCTGCTGGCCGCCGATCTGCACCTGCGCGACACCCGGGATCTGCGAAATCTGCTGGGGAAATCACGTTCTCGGCGTAGTCGTCGACCGTGGTGATCGGCAGCGTGTCGGAATGCACCGAATAGATCAGCACCGCGGAATCGGCCGGGTTGACCTTGCGATAGGTCGGCGGACTCGGCAGGTTCTTGGGCAGCTGGCCGCCGGCAGCGTCGATCGCGGTCTGGACGTCCTGTGCCGCCGCGTCGATGTTGCGGTCAGATCGAATTGCAGCGTGACCTGGGTCGAACCGAGCACGCTGGTCGAGGTCATCTGCGAGACGCCGGGAATTTCGGCGAACTGGTATTCGAGCGGGCTGCGCGACCGACGAGGCCATAGTTTCGGGCTGGCGCCGGGCAGCGATGCCGACACCACCAGAGTCGGGAAGTCGACCTGGGGCAGGGGCGCCACCGGCAGCTGCGTATAGGCGACCAGGCCGACCAGAAACACGCCGACCATCAGCAGCGAGGGTCGCGATCGGCCGTTCGATGAAGGGTGTTGAAATACTCATGGCGTCGGGCTCTGCCCTTGCGCCGGCTTCTGGTCGGGCGCTGCCTGTCCGTCGCCGGGTTGGGCGTAGCTGACCTTGGTGCCGGGCTGCAGCCGGTACTCGTTGCTGACCGTGACGCGTTCGCCGGCCTTCAGGCCGCCGGTCACGACGGTCCGGCCGTTGACGTCGTCGGCGACTTCGATCTGCCGCATTTCGACGGTCGAATCGGGCTTCACGACATAGGTAAAGACGCCGGTCGGGCCGCGCTGTATGGCGGCGCTCGGGATGCTGAGCGCATCGCGCCGGGTCTGCGCCAGGACCTTGGCGTTGACGAATTCGCCCGGCCAGAGCTTGTTGTCCTGGTTCGGGAAGGTCGCCTTGAGCTTGATCGTGCGGTCGTCTGGTCGATCTGGTTGTCGACCAGCGTCAGAGAGCCGGTGCCCAGTACCGTCTTGTCGTCGCGCGACATGGCCGTTACAGCCAGCGCGCCGTTCACCATGCCGGCATTGACGTCGGCCAGATCCTCTTCCGGCAGGGTGAAGATCACCGAGATCGGCTGCATCTGGGTGACGACGACGATGCCGGTCGTCGAGGCGGCATGTAGATTGTTGCCGGGATCGACCAGGCGGATGCCGGTACGGCCGGGGATCGGCGAGCTGATCGTCGTATAGTCGAGCTGGGTCTTGGCGCTGTCGATCGAGGCCTGGTCGCCCTTGATCTGCGCCTGCAGCTGCGCGACGAGGGCGCGCTGGGTGTCGAGCACTTGCTTGCTGGTGAAGTTCTGCGGCGCAAGCGTGGACGTAGCGATCGAGATCACGCTGGGCATTCGCCAGCTGAGCCACGTCCTTGTCCTTGGTCGCCACGGCCTGATCATAGGTCGCCTGATAAGGCCGTGGGTCGATCTGCGCCAGGAGATCGCCCTGCTTGACCATCTGGCCTTCGGTGAAGCCGACCTTCATCAGCTCGCCATCGACCCGCGGCGACACCGTCACCGTGTAGAAGGCCTGCACCGTGCCGAGACCGCCGAGATAGACCGGCACGTCGCTTTCGGTCGCGAGCGCGGTATCGACCGCGATTGCCGTCGGCAGCCGGGGCGGCGCCGCGGTCGAGCTCTTCGAATCCAGGCCGCCTGCGACGGTGAGCGCGAGCAGGGAGACCGTGCCGACGCCGAACAGGACGAGACGCGTATGGCCGATCTTCAGGGCGAATTTGCGCAGTTCAGTCGGAGATGGGGTCATCATGTCGTCCTAGCTCTGCTGCCAGCCGCCGCCGAGCGCGTTGAAAAGAGAGACGAGCGCCTGCAGGCGCTCGAGTCGGGCCTGGACCAGCGCATCCTGTGCGGTGAACAGGGCGCCTTCGGTATTCAGCACGGTGAGGATGTTGATCGTGCCCGCATGTAGCTGCGACTGGGGCGATCTCATAGGCGCGAAACGGGCGGCGGCGGTCGCGCTTTCCTGGCGGCCGAGCTGGTCGGTCGTCTGCTGCACCGCCGTCAGCGCATCCTCGACATTGCTGAAGGCGGAGATCACGGATTTCTTGTAGTCGGCGACCAGCTCGTCGTAGCGGGCCTTGGAGAATTCCAATTGGCCTTCGAGCGCGCCGCCTTCGAAGATCGGCTGGGTCAGCCCCGGCGCCGATCGAAAACAGGCCGTTCGCCGGGTTGAAGACCGAGCCGAGCGCGGTGCTGGCGAAGCCGGCCGTGCTGGTCAGCTGGATGCTGGGAAAGAAGGCCGCGCGAGCGACCGTGATATTGGCGTTGGCCGATTGCAGCTGAGCCCTCGGCCTCGGCCACGTCCGGGCGCCGTGCCAGGAGCTCGGAGGGCAGCCGCGGTGCCACGCTGGGCACGGCCAGATCGCTGAGCGTGCCGTCGGTGAGATCGACCGATTCGGCCGGCTGGCCGATCAGGATCGCCAAGGCATCGAGATTTTGCCGAGCTGCTGGCGCAGCGGCGGGATGGCGGCGTAGAGCGTCGACACGGTGGTCTGCTGCTGGGCGACGTCGAGCGCATTGGCGACGCCGGTCTGTTCCTGCAGCTGCAGCCCCCTTGAGGATCGTCTCGGCGCTGGTGAGGTTGTCCTGGGCGACGGCGAGCCGGTCGCGGAACTCCAGCGCCTGGAAATAGCTGTTCGCCACGCTGGTCACGATGGTGAGGTCGACCGTGGCCTGATCGAAGCGGCTTGCCGTTGCCGTGTCCACGGCAGCCTCGGCCGCGGCGCGATTCTTGCCCCAGAAATCGAGCTCATAGCTGGCGTTGAGGCCGGGCGCGAAGCTCGTGAAGGTCTTCAACTGGCCGGACCCGGTCGAGGTCCGTTCATGCGTCGCGGCACCCGATGCGCCGATTGAGGGCAACAGGGGCGCGCCGGCGATTTCCGCCTGGGCATCGGCCCTCGCGGACGCGCGCAAATCGCAGCGGCGAGGTCGAAATTGGCCTGCTTGGCCTGGTTCATGTAGTCGTCGAGCCTGGCGGATTTGAAGCCGTGCCACCAGTCGACCGAGGGCCATTCGCCGGGGCCGTTGGCAGCCAGCCAATCCGCGGGCGCCGGCGTTTCCGGGCGCTTGTAGTCCGGGCGACACTGCAAGCGACAAGCAGCAGGGAAACCGCCAGTGCCGACCAGCGGCGCAGAGCGCCCGCGGCGGAGGGGACGGGGCGTGGGGTCGAGTGGCGAGATGGTCATGATCCCCATGAGGTGCGGACGGGTGTTTTACGGCGTCCGACATTGAGTGAGGGTTTGCCCCGGATTAAGTTTTCTTAATCCAGCCGATTGCCGTGCCGCAATCCACTCGTCGGGCGTGTGCCCGAATTGTGTTCTGCGCGCGCCGGCGCTGAACGGATGATGCATTCGCATTCGAACCAAGCCTAAACTCTTCCGTACGGACCAATGAGATACGAGACGGGGAGGAGAAGTCATGCTAGCAGTCGTCGCCACCATCAAGGTCAAGCGGGAAGCGAAGCGGAGTTCGAAGCCGTGGCCAAAGAGTTGGCCGCGCAGGTCAATGCCAAGGAGCCGGGGTGCAGGCTTTATATCCTGACGCGCAGCGCGTCGCCGCAGACCTATGTCTTCCTGGAACGCTATGACGACCAGGCCGCGAGCGACGCCCATGTCGCGAGCGAGCATTTCCGCGAGCTCGGCCGCAAGATGGGCGCCTTCCTGGACGGCCGCCCGGATATCCAGCGGCTGACCGAGGTCTGATCGATTGCCGGTGCGGGCGGCTACCGCCCGTACCGGTCGCCGAGTCGCGCCCCGTCAGCGTGCGCGGCGCAGCAGCCGGTGCAGCGGCAGAAGCGCGATCCCGACCGGCAGAAGGGCCCATAGGCTTTGCTTCAGCATCAGGAAGGCGGCGAAGCACCAGGTCGTGCCGATCAGCATCTCGCCCAGCGAACGCATCATGTTATCGGCACCGCGGCGGGCGAATTGGTTGCGTCGGGCGGCAGTGCGGTAGAGGTAGTTCAAGGTCGCGCAGCACAGCGCGCTGCGATGCTGCAGATCGTCAGGCAGACGCCGAGCCAGGGGCTGAAATAGGCGGCGACGAGCAGCGGCAGGATCATGAACAGCGCGACCGGCAGCAAGGCGGCCTGGACCTTGGCGCGCAGGATTTCGCCCGGCGGCAGCGGCGCCGAAGCAAGCAGATCGCGAGCGTCCTCTCCGGATACGGTCAACCAGGTCAGCCCGCCCCGCCATGTAGCCGGCGGTCATCACCAGCACGAGCCAGCGCCCGGAACTGCCGCCGGCCTCGGCCCGCCAGACGAGCAGGGTCAGGGGCATGAGGAACACTAGCTGCCGGGCGATCTGGGTCAGCAGCCACGGGTCGCGCATCAGCAGGCGGATTTCCTTGCGGCGCAAGGCCGACAGCGGCTCGGTCCGGAACGGCCGCGCGACCGGCGCGGTCTTGCGTATGCCGCCGCTGCCGATACCGGCGGCGGCGATCGCGCTCTTGATGAACCGGTCGGACAGGCCGAAGGCCGTGGTCGTAAAGCAGAGGACGCTGATCGCGACCAGGGCCGCATGGCCCAGCTTTCACCGAGCGCGGCCCGCGCCGGCCACCAGGCGATGCTGTCGGGTCCCGGCAGCGTCGCGGCGATGCGCGTGAGGCCGGGCAAATCCGAGACGCCGGAGACCTGGATGATGTTCGGGATCTGGGCAGCCATGCCGAAGGTGACGCCGAGCGTCGCCGACAGGACCTGCGCGACCAGACGGGTGGTGCGCGCGCCCAGGACCCCGAACAGCGATATCGCCAGGATCAGACCGGCGGTGGTCGCGAGCAGGCCAGGGAGGGGATCGTGACATAGGCGACGAGCCAATCGCGATGGCCGAGCAGCACGAAGGCATTGGCCAGCGGCAAGGCCAGGAGCGCGCCGCCGACGCAGACGCTGACTGCGATCGCTGTCAGCCGGACCAGGATGATGGCATGGCGCGGAAAGGGCGAGGACAGCAGCAGATCCATGTCGCCGCGCGCATAGATCGCCTGGATCGATGCATCGAGCGCGGTCGAGACCATGCCGAGGAACAGAAAGATCAGCCCGCGCTGGCGGCGGCCTGGGTCAGGGGCGGCGGCAGGCAGGCAGGTCGGCACGATCGATGCCGAAGGCCAGGAGCAGCGCGAGAAGCTGCCAGCCGCCGAGCATGGCGCCGACCACGAGGCTGGTGCTCCGGCGCCGGCCGAAGGACCGCCATTGCAGTTTGAGCTCGTAGCGGAACAGCCACGCGATCGAGCGCGCCGTGGCGATCATGCCGGCCCGGCCTCCGGCCCGGCGACCAGATGCAGGAATACGTCCTCGAGACTCGATCCGTGCTGGCCCGAATGCTGGCGCAGCTCGTCCCAGGCTACCCTCGGCAACGAGCCGGCCGTGCTGGATGATGCCGATGCGGTCGACCAGCCGTTCCGCCACTTCCAGGATATGCGTGGTGAGGATGATGGTGCAGCCATTGCGCGCGCGGTCGGTCAGCAGGTTCTTGACCTGCCGCGCAAATCGCGGCATCGAGCCCGGTCAGCGGCTCGTCGAGCAGCAGCAGCTTGGGATCGTGGATCAACGCCCCGGCCAGCGCCGCCTTCTGCTTCATGCCGCGCGAGAAATCCTCGCAGCGCTCGTGCCGATGCGGCCAGAGTTCCAGCGCTTCGAGCAGGAACTGCGCCTGCTGTTGGGCATGGCGCGGATCGATGCGCCACAGGCCGGCGACGAATTCGAGATATTCCAGCGGCGTCAGCTTGTCGTAGAGCATAGGCTCGTCGGGCAGCCAGGCGATCATCTGCTTGGCGGCGATCGGGTCGGCGAGAGAGTCGACACCGAAGATTTCGATCGTCCCGCTGTCGGGCGGCAGCAGACCGACGATCATCCGCAGCGTCGTCGTCTTGCCCGGCACCGTTCGGACCGAGCAACCCGTAGAACTCGCCCTGGCGCAGATGAAGATCGAGACCGCGCACGGCAGGTTTGTCGTAGCTCTTGGTCAGCCCCGTGATGCGTAAAGCGTCCTGGGATGTCATGCCCGTCCCGTCGATATGGTGACGCCGGATCGTGTCTGTCGGGCGCCGACTCTCGTCGCGACCCGCCGACGGACCGGCCTGGCGAACGACCATGCTAACAGCACATCGCCACCGCTTCGTTAATGCCGCGCCCGACACGGCACCAGTGTACTGGGGTATGACGAAGACAAATACAACCGACCCTGGTATATTGCTCTATACAAGGCGATGTCGGCCGCCGCGCACTGCAAGTGCCTGGCGCGACGGCAGATGTTGCAAATCCGATTGTCGGCCGGCGCGCTCCCGGCGCATGCTGGGCGAAGATCGACGACGCTGCCTGGAGTTGGGTATGAACGAGTCCGGCGCCAAACCCTGCGACACCAGGTCGCCCTGCCGATGCGATGGCGCCGTCCGCGCTGCCGGGCATCGATATGCTCGACGCACTGACCCGGCTCGGTGGCAACCGGGCCCTTGCTCGACAAGGTTTATTTCGATTTCTGCCGCCTCTATGTCGATGCTGCGGGTGAGATCGGCCGATTCGTTTCGTCCGGCGCCCGGGGGGAGCCGCGGCCCTGGCGCATGCGATCAAGGGCGTGGCCGGGAATATCGGGGCGAAGCGGATCTATGAAGCGGCGAAGACGCTCGAAACCGATCTCCTGGCCGGGAGTGACGGAGCCGACTCGCTCGGTATCCTGCGGTCGGCCCTCGCCGAATTGCCGCGCCCCGAGCCGGTCGCGTCCGCCAGCGCGCCGGCGCCCGCCCTCCGCCTGGACCGGAACAAATTCGCCGCGGCAATCGCGCGCCTGCGTGCGCTGCTGCAGGTCCGGGATCTCGATGCGGAGGAAAGCCTGGCGGCATTGAAATCGCTCTGTCCCGACGGCCGTTGCGGCACAGGCTGGCCGAGCTGGAAGCGGCTGTCGACGCGCTCGATTTCGACACCGCGCTCCGTCACCTTGCGGTGGTCGAACGCGACGCGCTCGGCGTGGGGCCGGAATGACCGGGATCGATCGGAAGCCGACGCTTCTGGTCGTCGACGACGCGCCGGGCAATATCCCGCGTGTTGCGGAACCTGTTGCAGGACGAGGCGCGCGTGCTGTTCGCGACGAGCGGCGGCGACGCATTGGCCAGCGCGCGCAGCCAGGAGCCCGATCTGATCCTGCTCGACGTCATGATGCCGGATATGGATGGCTACGAGGTCTGCCGTGCGCTGAAGGCCGATCCGGCGACTCGCGACGTCCCGGTCATCTTCGTGACCGGGCTGGCCGATTCGACCGACGAGACGCGCGGGCTCGAGGTCGGTGCCATCGACTACATCACCAAACCTTTCGTGCCGGCGGTCGTGCGCATGCGGGTTCGCAACCACCTCGCCCTGCGGCGGGTCACGAACGAGCTGCATATCCTGAATGCCGAATTGCTGCGCCTGGCGCGGACCGACCCGCTGACGGGGGTCAGCAACCGGCGGCATTTCATTGAGCAGTTGATCGAGGAGAGCGCGCGGATGCGCCGCTATCGTCGTCCATCGACGCTGTTCATGCTCGATCTCGACCATTTCAAGCGGCTGAACGACAGCTATGTGCCATGATGTCGGTGACATGGCGTTGGTCGAGGCGGCCGGTCTGGTGCGCGGGACGCTGCGCGTCCATGATCTGTTCGGGCGGCTGGGCGGCGAGGAATTCGCCGGCTTTCTGCCCGAGACCGATCTCGCCGCGCGGTCCCGGTCTGCGAGCGGTTGCGCGAGCTGATTTCGGAAATCCGGCTGCCGGTTGCGGGTGAGCCGCCACGCTTTACCGCAAGCATCGGCCTCGTCGCCCTCGACCCGCTGGAAGAGGCCGTGGACGTCGCGCTCAAACGCGCCGATCAGGCGATGTATGCCGCCAAGCAGGGCGGCCGGAACCGCGTGGTGACGGGCTGAGTCCTACCGCAGATCACGCCGTTGCGGCCGGGCATCCGCGCGCAGCTGCGCGAGACGGCTTTCGACCAGGCGGCAGACGCGCATGATATCGTCATAGTCGTATTGGGGAAATTCGGCGCAGAATTCTGCTACTTGCCGCGACGGATCCGGCAACGTGAGGTCGAGATGTGGTCGGCGGCGGGCCATTTCTGATCGTGCCTTGAGCGGGGAGATGCAGGATCTAAGCTGCACTTTCCCCCGTTGCAGAAGTCTTAAGCGCGGGCCGGAAAAAAGCGTCGCGGAAAAAATCCTCAAGCTTCCGCTACGGCGCCATCGAATCACGGCCTTTCGGTGCAGGATCCGCAACAACCGGCGGTCGGCCTCGGCGAGCCGGCCGCGCTTCAACGCCGTGCGCATGTCGCCGAGCCGGATCTTCAGGATATCGGCAACGCGCTCGCTGGCCAAGAGCTGATCCAGCTTTTCGAGATCCGCCGAATCGGTTGCTCGCGCCCGGGGCGGGCCGATCGGGGATCAGCGCCTGCCAGTCCGTTCCGGCGCTCTTGACCAGCGCGTCGATGCGGCGGGCCGCGTTCAGCACTTCCGCCGTCGTGATCCGATCCCAGCAGCGCCAGCAGCTTGCGCAGCCGGTCCAGGTCGAGCGCGGTGCCGTTGCGAGGCGTTTTCATCGGCCCCGATCTCCTTGTCTCATGCCGCGAAAATCAAGCATTCCGCGGCGATTGCGCTGCATGATCCAGGAGGGGGCCCAGATGCCGCCCCCGCGCATTGTTGCAGCCGCGAAACTTTGCTAGGGTCCAGCCGCCCAGCCGGGCCATCCCCACGAACCGATTGTCACGATACCTTGGTCACTCAGCCGCCGACACCGACTCCATTCGATATTACCCCCGTCACGATCGAAGACGAGATGCAGCGTTCCTATCTCGATTACGCGATGAGCGTGATCGTGAGCCGTGCGTTGCCCGATGTCCGCGACGGGCTGAAGCCGGTTCACCGCCGCATCCTCTACGCCATGAAGGAAGCCGGCAACGATTGGAACCGCGCCTTCCGCAAATCGGCCAAGGCAGTCGGCGAGGTCATGGGTAACTACCATCCGCACGGCGACACGGCGATCTATGACGCGTTGGTCCGCATGGCGCAGGATTTTTCCATGCGCCTGATGCTGGTCCAAGGCCAGGGCAATTTCGGCTCGATGGATGGCGATGCGCCGGCGGCGATGCGCTACACCGAGGCGCGGCTGGCGCGGGTCAGCGACAGCCTGCTCGAGGATATCGAGAAGAACACCGTCGATATGGTGCCGAATTACGACGAGACGCTGAAAGAGCCGTCAGTCCTGCCGGCGCGTTTCCCGAACCTGCTGGTCAACGGCGCCGCCGGCATTGCGGTCGGCATGGCGACCAACATCCCGCCGCATAATCTGGGCGAGGTGATCGACGCGACTTTCGCCTATATCGACAATCCCGACATCACGATCGACGAGCTGAACGAGGTGATCCCCGGCCCGGATTTCCGACCGGCGGGCTGATCATGGGCAAGAGCGGCATCCGCGCCGCCTATCAGACCGGGCGCGGCTCGGTCGTCATGCGCTGCCGGCACAAGATCGAGGAAGTCCGCAAGGATCGCGATGCGATCGTGGTCACGGAGATCCCGTACCAGGTCAACAAGGAGCGGCTGGTCATTCGCATTGCCGAGGTGGTGCGCGAGAAGCTGGTCGAGGGCATCTCCGATCTGCGCGACGAATCCGATCGCGACGGTGTCCGCGTGGTGATCGAGCTGAAGCGCGACGCCGTGCCCGACGTCGTGCTGAACCAGCTGTTCCGGCATACGCCACTGCAGACCAGCTTCGGCGTCAACATGCTGGCGATCAATGGCGGCCGTCCGCAGCTGATGAATCTGCGCGAGATCATTGCCGCCTTCGTCGATTTCCGCATAGAGGTCATCACCCGCCGCGCGGGCTACGAGCTGGGCAAGGCGCGCGAGCGAGCCCATATCCTGACCGCTTGGCCGTCGCCGTCGCCAATATCGACGAGATCATCCGGCTGATCCGCAATGCGCGCGATCCGGCCGAGGCCATGGCCGGCTTGACCGGCCAGCTGTGGCCGGCAGCCGATGTCGCACCGCTGATCGCGCTGGTCGAGGAGCCCGGCTATGAAATCGCCGCCGACGGCACCTACCGGCTGTCGGAAGCCCAGGGCGCGCGCCATCCTCGAACTGCGCCTGCAGCGCCTGACCGGGCCTGGAACGCGACAAGATTGCCCAGGAGCTGACCGAGATCGGTGCGCTGATCATCGACCTGCTCGACATTCTTCGCTCGCCGGAGCGCAAATTCGGCATCGCGCGCGCCGAGCTGCAGGCGGTCAAGGATCGCTTCGCCGATCCGCGCCGGACGACGATCGAAGAGCTCGAATTCGAATCCGATATCGAGGCGCTGATCCAGCGCGAGGACATGGTCGTCACGGTCAGCCTGGCCGGCGCGATCAAGCGCGTGCCGGTCTCGACCTACCGCGCCCAACGCCGGGGCGGCCGCGGCCGGGCTGGCATGGCGATCCGCGACCGAGGATTCGGTCAGCCAGCTCTTCGTCGCTTCGACCCATACGCCGGTGCTGTTCTTCACGACCTCGGGACGCGCCTATAAGCTCAAGGTCTGGCGCCTGCCGCTCGGCACGCCGCAATCGCGCGGCCGGGCGATCGTCAATCTGCTGCCCAATATGCAGCCGGGCGAAGGCATCTCGGCCATCCTGCCGTTGCCCGAGGACGAATCCGGCTGGGCCGATCTGACCGTGATGTTCGCGACCCTCGAAGGGCAATGTCCGGCGCAACTCGCTCGGCGATTTCGCCAATGTCATGGCCAATGGCAAGATCGCCATGAAGTTCGAAGGCGAGGATGCCGACGACACGCTGATCGGCGTGGCCAGCTGCAGCGACGAGCAGGACGTGCTGCTGGCGACGCGCAACGGCAAATGCATCCGCTTCCCGGTTACCCGATGTACGCGTCTTCACTGGGCGCAGCTCGGTCGGCGTGCGCGGCATCCGGCTGCTCGGCGACGACAAAGTCATTTCGATGTCGATCCTAAATCATATAGAAGTCGATATAGCCGAGCGTGACGCTTATCTCAGCCTTGCCAGCAAACGCCGGCGGCTGAGCGGCGCCGAATCGGACGAAGCGGTCGAGACGCCGATGGCCGATTCCGCGAGCGACGACGAGCTGCCGGAGGGCAGCGAGCCGGGCGAGATCGGACGAGGCGCGCTTCGCCGAACTCGACGGCAAGGAGGAATTCTTGCTGAGCGTGACCAGCAAGGGCTTCGGCGTGCGGACCTCGGCCTATCGCTTCCGCATCACGGGGGCGCGGCGGGCAGGGCGTCGACAACATGAATCTGGGCAAGCGCGGCGACGCCGTCGTCGCCGTCTTCCGGCTCCAGCATCGCGACGAGATCGTGCTCGTCACCGATCAGGGCCAGGTCATCCGTTGCCCGGTACACGACATCCGGATTGCCGGGCGCGGCACGGCCGGCGTCGTCATTTTCCGCGTTTCGGCCGAGGAGGAGCGGGTCGTATCCGTTGCAACCCTGCGCGATGCCGGCGAAAATGGCGAGGGCGAGAACGGTGGACGGCGAGCATGGCGACGAATCACCGGAAGGACCGGCCGATGGCGGCGTGCCGCCGGACAGCACCGTCCACTGATCGGGTGGAAAGGGAGAAACTTTCATGACCACGAAGCCGCGCACCGGCGTCTATCCCGGAACCTTCGACCCGATCACCAATGGCCATATGGATGTCATCCTGCGTGCCGCCCGGGTCGTCGACCGGCTGATCATCGGCGTCGCTGCCAATGCCGGGAAAGGACCGCTGTTTTCGACCGAGGAGCGGGTCGAGCTGGTGCGCGGTGAGATCAAGGCTCTGGCCGAGCCGGAACTCGCGGGTCGGATCGAGGTCCAGCCCTTCGAGATGCTGCTGATGAATTTCGCGGTCGCGGTCGGCGCCTCGGTCATCATCCGCGGTCTGCGCGCCGTGTCGGATTTCGAATACGAGTTCCAGATGGCCGGCATGAACGCCAGGCTGAACCCGACGGTCGAGACCGTGTTCCTGATGGCGTCGGACCGCTACCAGTTCATCTCCTCGCGCTTCGTCAAGGAGATCGGGATGCTCGACGGCGATGTCAGCCACTTCGTCTCGCCGCGCATCGTCGAGCGGTTGCGCGAACGCTTCGCGCGCGGCGCCGCAAAGAAATAGCGCTGCCGCGGTGCAGGGCTGCGTCAAGGCCGCGGCGATTGACCGGGCCGAGGGTGCTGCCTATGCTCCGCGCGCTTTGGGCAAGAGACCGTAGCTCAGCTGGTAGAGCACGCGACTTTTAATCGTGTGGTCATGGGTTCGAATCCCATCGGTCTCACCAAAGTTTCCAATACGTTAGAGTGAAGAAAGCCTCCGGATCGGAGGCTTTCTCATTTTTGGGGTACCGCCGGGTACCGAGAACTTCCCGCCTCTTTGCGAGCTTCATCACGTGGTCTGGAAGCTTGGCGCCGGGTCGAATCTCAGCAATACCCTGCTCTTGGTCCCAGTCTGGACAGGACGGAAGTGAGCGAAATAGTTTCGGCAGATTCAAAGTGAGGGCGGCTTGTACGTCGCTGCCGATTGCGGCTAGGCCATCCAACGAAATATTCCAGCTCCCGCTATCGCTCGCAGGGGCAGAGAAATGCAAATAAGCTGTGGAAGGAGCCTCCGCATTTTTAGGGCGGCAAAGTTGCTGCCATCGCCAAGCTTCAGACGAGTCCCAGAGCGCTTCTTGCATTTGTATTTGCGCGACGACCGGAAGTCCGAAGTCCACTAAGGTCGACGCGACTTTGGCAAGTAGAAGGGCTTCGTAATCATATCGCGCGCGGCGGTTCGGCCCTGTCCGACGATCCCGCGTGTGTGGATGACCTTGTTCTGAGCCATGGATCGGATTTGGCGCGCGAAGTACGCCGCTGGCCGCCGCATGGGGTCAGCGGTGGCCAGTAGGGTGCCAATTTCAGCCGTCAGATACATTTTTGCCTCCTTCGTTACCGCGCAACATATAGCGCTTGACGCGGAATGTCGAGTGCGCGTCTTATTGCTTGACATTCTACGTCAAGCGTAAGGAGCGTGCGTAATGAAAATGATTAGCTTTGACCAGCTTGAGCCTACGAAAGGCATCTGCTGGAGCCGCGTTCACATCGATAGGGAGGAAAAGGCGGCCGCTTTCCGATGCGGGTCCGGCTTGGCGGCAATACCGTCTGTTGGGTCGAGGCCGAGATTGATGCCTGGCTCGAGCAACGGGCCAAGGCGGAGCGCGGAATCGAGCCGCGCTCGGCGGCGGCGCTCGGAAGAAAAAAGAAGCGGTCGGCGGCGGCTTAGCACGAGGTTCCAGCTGTGGCGCAAGACAGTGAAGCGCGCGGCCTCCATGTGCCCTACAAGCCGCTTCTGGGCGCGCTGGAGGGGCATGAGGTTGAAATTCTCGACGGCCTCGGCATTCCGTGCGCGGAGGCCATCCTCATATTCGGTGCCCCCTATCCAGACCATGCGGACAACAATCCGTCATGGCGCTGGGATATCAACGCTCGCAAGGCGTTTTGCAGCGTCTGCGAGCCGGCGCCAATCATAGAAGTGGTGGCGAAGGTACTCGCGATCGACTTCGAGGCAGCCAAGATCAAGGCGGCCGAAATGATCGGCCGCAGCGACCTGGTCCGCCGTCCGCGTCCGAAGGGTTCCAAAACCGACGCCACGACGTTGCTATCGCCTCCTGCAGCTCGTCGTGATGAGGGATTGCCAAGGGCATATCTCGCGTATCGCCTCGCCGTTCCGGTCGATCAGGTGGTGATGCCCACGACGCCCGACCCGCCGGTTGGACGGCCCTCGCCTATCACGATAGGTTGGACGCGGCGGACCAATTCCCTGCTTTGCTTGGCGAGTTCGCGTGCGCCGTCTTCGGCATGTCGGGTCCGGATCAGAAGCCGCACGCGCATCGCATCTATACGGCGCCGGCCGGCGCCGGGAAGGCGCAACTTGGACCCGCCCAGACGGCACGCTCCGCGAGGGGAAGAAATCAGCGTGGGTCGCTCAAGGCGACCGAATCGCCGGCCGCTGCGTCCTGTGGGGCGCCTATGCCAGCGCGCCCACTATGATCGTTGCCGAAGGCATAGAGACGGGTGCAGCGCTTGCTTACTCCCACGCGGCTGAAATCGAGGCCGGCGCGATCGCGGTCGCCGCGGCCATCTCTGCGCCTGGAGTGAAGCAATTTCAGCCGTGGGCCGGTACACGCCGGGTGCTGATCGCCGCGGACCGCGATGAGGCGCGAAGGCCAGCGGTGCGCCAGGCTCGCGCGCTGGCGAGATTGCGGCGTCGAAATTGGCGGAGCGGATCGGCCAGACGCTGCAGGTTGCGATCGTATTGCCCCGGGCGGCCGGGCGAGTCCGTCGACTGGCTCGATATCCTGCGCCGCGAAAAACGTTCAAGCGTTGCGAACGGCGTTCGTCGCACCCCGCGCCATTCACACAACGATCCGGCTCCATGGACGCCGGTCTTACCGAGCGCGTAGCCGCCAGTTCCACAGCCGAAGCCAGGGTCCCGTTCGTGCCTGCGGAAATTCAGCTCGTTGCCGGCGAACTCCCCCGCAATACAGAAGAGGTCGAGGCAGCGCTCGTCGAAGCAAATCTTGGGATTTACCAACGCTCGCTGACGTTGGTTCGCGTGGGGTTGGAGCCGTATTCTGCATCTGGCGGACGCACGATCTCAGGGCCCAAAATCATCGCCGTCGAGGCCGCCTTCCTGCGCCTGCAAGCTGGTCGGGCCGTCCATCTCGAGCGCTTCGACAAGCGCTCCGATGATTGGACCAGGTCGGACGTTCCGATGACGATTATCGAGGGCATCCAATCGCGGGCAGGCTACTGGCAGTTCCCACGCCTCGACGGGCTGATCAACGGTCCGACCCTACGACCCGACGGCACGATTTTGCATAGCCCCGGCTTCGACGAGCAATCGGGACTGTTGCTTGTGGATGAAGGCTCCGCGTTTCCATGGGTGAGCACGGCTCCGGTGCTCGCCGAAGCGCAGCACGCGCTTAGCCTTTTCGACAAGCTTCTCGGCGGCTTTCCGTTCCTTGATGCCGTCGATCGCGCCGTATGGCTCTCTGCGGTGTTGAGCGCCGTCGCGCGATACTACGGCGGTGCTATCCCAATGCACTGTATATCGGCCACGGCCGCGGGATCGGGAAAATCGATGCTCGCGGACATGGTGGCGATCATCGCCACCGGACGGCCGGCGCCGGTGCTGTCGCAGGCGGCTAAGGACGAGGAAATGGAGAAGCGCCTCGCCGGCGCGATCCTGGCCGGTGATCGCCTGCTCATGCTCGACAACTGCGATCGACCCATCGAAAGCGCGCTTCTGTGCCAGGCGATATCGCAGCCGGCTTTAAAGCTTCGGGCGCTGGGCAGTTCGACACTTGCTGACTTACCCGGCGAGCTAATGGTCATCGCGACCGGCAACAATTTGCGCCTGGTCGGCGATCTGGGGCGCCGATCCATCCTCTGTCGCCTCGACGCGAAGGTTGAGCGCCCCGAGCTGCGGCGGTTTGCTTTCGATCCGATCGAATATGCGACAGCCAACCGCGGGCATCTTCTCTGGGCGGCGCTGACGATCCTCAGGGCTTACATCTATGCCGGCATGCCGGAGCAGCACCACACGCCGCTAGGCGGCTTCGCCTCCGCTGGTCTCGGTTGGTGCGCGGTGCATTGGTCTGGCTCGGCGAGCAAGACCCGTGCACGTCGATGAACCAGCTTCGCCGATCAGATCCGAAGCTCGAAGCGGCGATTGCAATCGCTACGCAGTGGCACGGTCGCTTCAGTGACCAAGCAAAAACAGTCAGCGAAGTAATTACGCTGTCACAAGATCTCGGGCAGTCCGATCTAAAGGAGGTTTTACTTCTGGTGTCCGACATCAACGGATCCGTTGATTTCTCGACGCCTCGGTAAGTGGCTCTCGTCTGTTGCCGATAGCATAGTTGGCGGCTTCGTCTTCCAGAAGATCGGCACTCGACAGGGCGTTGCGCAGTGGCGCGTCGTCAAGGCTGAGCAATCATGATGCCGGCCGCAGGTGGGTTACGTGGCTTTCGTTGGTTCTGTTTATCCAACGTACGAAAAGTGGCAGATAGACAATCAGAGAGCGTGACACTTTTCCTAATACGGGCGAAACGGACCCACTATCGCCACCAAACCCACGCCATAGCCGGCGTATGCGGGAGCGCGAGTCCTCACGGCGATGTCCTCCCCTCAACTGCTCTGCGCGGGCACGTCGGCGTGGGACACACGTGGCGCCAGCGCGATGGGGATGGGGGTTTAAATCTCAGCCGACCTCTCCGAGCGACCGTGTTGGACCCTTTTGTTGGTGCGCGCGAAATTGGCAAAATCGGTTTTTCTGCCAGGGGCTTGAGGGAGCCCGATCCCGCTGGCCTGACCTCTACGTCGGGCGGTGCGCGCCCTCGATTTTTTTTTATTTCGCCACGGATGTGTGATGGCTGTCTCGGCCTCTCTGTCCCTCGATCGGGTGCGCTCCGCTGTTGCGGCGCTCCCGCTCGAAGAGCAGGTCGCACACTGTCGCCAGATTCTCCTGGGGTTGCCGCCGGCGGCGCTCGCTGACCTGCTCGGCGCGTACTGCTTTTCGCGGAACGGCCTTCGCCAGCATCGCCTGGACGCGCGGGACGAGGCGATCAGGGAGGCCGCGCAGCTTTTCGACGTGACCAGCGGTAAGGGTCAAGCGAACGCATTGCATCAGGCGCTCGTCCGCTTCCGGCCACAGCCACGGGATGGCGATCGGGGCGACCACAAGCGCGACCTCCTCCTGCGCATCCTTGCTCTGGGGAGCGGGAAGATCCCGTCAGAGAGCCACCTGCGCGATGTGCTCGCGGGATGATCTCGACCTCGGGCTGCGGGAAAAAAGAGCCGGAAACCCGCAGCGCGAAGTGATGACATGACGACGTAAAGGAGGGACCTGTGGCCAATTTCAGGGACATCATAAAGCGTCTGGGCTCCGGCGGGTCGCGACAAGCTCGATGAGCTCCTGGAGCAGATCGCCCAGCAGCAGCGCATCCTTGTCGACCATCGGTGCGAGGTCACGTGCCCTTGCTGAGAAGCGGCCCGACCTAATCCTCGAGGGCGATTCGTGCAGGGGTGCGTCAGCTCGACGGCGAGCTGGCGGACCTCGACATTGACAAGGCGACCGCACGTGCGCGCCTCGAGCGTCTCGAGGCGGCGAAGATCGAGGAAGAGCGCATCCGCCGCAACGCGGCGATCGCGGCCCGGATCGATCAGCTCGATGCACATTTCGCACGGCTGAAAAGTGCTGTCGAGGAGGCAGCGCGGATCAACGCCGAAGGCCCGCAGATCTTCATGGCGGCTGCCGGGGAATTTGGCCACCAAGCCGCGGAAGCCTTTCTGCCACGGGTGAATTTCCGAGGCTTTCTATTCGAGGACCTGGTCGCGATCTGGTCGAAAGACACAGAGAAGGCGATCGCTGGCAGCCGCAACGCTCTCGCGAAAGCCGCCACAGCCGCGTCGTCAGCCGGTCCTTGGTCGGAAGGCCCACGCGCGCGGGCAGACGCGGTGAACCATCCCGTTCCCGCGATTGCTCCCGCGCCGGCGCCGCGTCCGAAGAAGGCGCCGCCGCCGGCGTCCGAGCCGCCGAAGCCGCCGCGTCCACTGCTGAGGATCGAGGGGCCTGTACCGGAGGGGCGCGTGCCTCTGCGCTTCACAAAGGCTGGAATTCCGCTGGATGACAAGGGGACGCTGACCAGGATCGGCGACCAGGTCGCGGTCCTCGCGTTCAAAGCGGATCAGCTCATGAAAAACGGCGCCGCGGAACCCGTGGAGATCAAGCATGAGCCTCACTATTGGCGCCGGTAATCCCGTCACGCTCGGCACCGTCAACGGCGACCCGGTTATCGTCAACTCGACCTATGCCGGCGATCAAATGTGGACGCCGACGACGGTTACCTTGACCGCGGACTATCTCCGCGACCAGGCGCCTTCGGGTTGGCCATTCCCCCCTGGAATGACCGGGACCGCGGCGCCCGACCTCGAATTTCCGAAGACGCTTCCCGCCGGAACGACCCTCGCCTTTGCCGCAATCGAGGCCGCTGCCCTGATTGCATTGGGAGCCGCCACGAATGTCTGACCGGATCCGAAAGTTCTATACCGCCTCGGCAACGCCACTCGGACCGCGTTGCGTCAGGGTGATTTGTTCGAGCGGCGCCGTCGATCGCATGGGCGAGGTCGTGGTTCAAGGCGGCATCGATCTGTCGGCCTTCAAACAGAACCCGATTATCCTCTGGTCGCACAATCCCGAGCACCCGATCGGGACCGCGACCGACATCGGTATCGTTTCCGGCAAGCTTCTGGCGACGATCGAATTTGCGCCGGAAGGGGTTTCGTCGAAGGCGGATGAAATCTGCGGCTTGGTCAAAGGCGGCCTGATCAAGACCGTGTCGATCGGCTTCGACCCGACCGAGACCGAGCCGATGGATCCGACACTCCGCAAGGGTCCGCAGCGCTATCTCAGTTCGACTCTGCTCGAGGTCAGCTTCGTCGCCATCCCTGCGAATACCGACGCCGAGGTGATCGAGCGCGCGACGGTTCCCGGCCGGCGCCGGGAGGGGCGCCGGATCTCCGCGGCGACGGCCGCGCGCATCAAGGACATTCTGGCCGAGGGCGAAACCACGATGGAACACCATCGCAACGCCATCGCCTCCCATCGCGAATGCATGAAGGCGCTGGCCGACCTGGTCAACGAGAACGAACTGCAGGACGGCAGCGAGGATGTGACCGATCTCAATGACGGCAGCGACGGCAGCAAGTCGGTCGCCTTCATGACCAAGGCCGAGCGCCTCGCCGAAGTCGCCGCGCTGCTGGGCGCCCCGAGGGCGGCGGACGGGCTGCCGGTGGGCGATATGTTCAAGTCGGATGCCCATTTCGCGGCACGAATCCGGGATCAGCTGGAGCACCGGCGGTGACCGTCTGCGGCTTTGTGGTCACAGATCAGCGAACGGCGTTCGCGTGGAGTGACAGCGAAACCTATCTCGACGGGGAGCCTTCCGGGCACGTGTCGAAGATGGCCGTCAACCCGCTTACGGGCGTTGTCGGCGTCGGCGCGGGGATACATGTAGCCCTGATCGAGGCAGCGGGCACGATGCGGCTCGCCACCGGCCTGGACCAGGTCGCCGCTCTGCTGCCGTTCACGCTGTGCCGCGTGATGGAGCCGAAATATTGGGAAGCCCGCGGCCTCGCGGCCTTGTCGGCGGATGAGGGCGGCAGCTATGGCGTCGTCGGCTGGTCCGCCAAGTTCGGCCGCATCGTCGGGTATCGCTTCCGGACGGCGACCCGCTTCGCCCCCGAGTTGGTGCATAGCTTCGGCTCGCCGCACGTCGCGCAGATCCTCGGCTTGGTCTCCTATGCGATGGAACCGGCCGACCTGGTCGACGCCGCGATCGCGCAGCTCGAGGTGGTCCGCGGGGGACATTCCGGCCGCTTCCGGAGGTGTCCTGACGACTGCAGAAATCCGGGCGGCCGGCGTGACGGTGCGGCCTCTCTACGACTTCGCGACCGGCCGGTTTCTCGCCCGACCGCCGGCCCTGGGTACCCCTTGATGTCTCGTTCCCGCACGCGCGAGATCCGGCAATTCGTGAGTGCTGGCAATAACCGCGAAGCCCGGGGGCGACCTTTCTCCAGCCGCGCGGCCGGGAAATCTTCCTCGAGCAGGATTGGAGCAAATGCCTGACGGATCGAAATCGCCGGCGAACGCCGTTCGCCGCCCGAAAATATCACCCGCGGACGCGGTTGAGGCAAGTGAGCTGGCGGCGATCGCCGCAGCACCTCCGGACGCAGCCCTGCAGCTGCTCGAGGCGGCGGTCATCGAGTTCCGGACGCGCGCCGCCGAGCGAGCCAACCAGGCAGCTTCGCCGGATGCCGGCGCTATCGCAATACGGGCTGCTCGAGCTTGCCCTCGCGGTCCGCTTCCACCGCCCAGCTCACCGCGCGAGCACTCTATGCATCGAGCATGGGCTCTGCGGGCTGCAGACGTCGCTGGAGATGCTCGCCTGACCGCATGCGAACCGAATCACGACCATCCAACAACAGAGATCAATGCCATGCGCTTTAACTGTCTCCCTCGCGCCATTTTCGCGGTGCTCGCCCTATCGACGATCGCCATTCTGTTCGTCGGCGGTCCGGCGTCGGCCGCGTCCTGCACGGGCACGACGCCGCCCTATTGCCATCCCACCGTGATGCAGAGCAACAGCGGTATCCCGTCCTCTGGCGGCTTGGCGCCGGGCGAAACCCTGCTGACACAGCCGCCGACCTCGAGCAGCGCCAGCATCAGCTTCCCGGCCGGCCCGACGCCGTCGTCTCACACCGAAGGCGATTGCTGGAACGACAACACCGCAGCGTCGAAGGGGCTCTATTGCTTCCTGAATGGCGCGGTCGTCGGGCCGCTCGGCGCGCCAGGCGACGGGGGCGGGTAGCGGCGGTTCCGGACTGTTCGCGGGGAACCATGAGTGCAATTCCGACGCTCGCCAACACCGGATTCTCGACGTGGAATCAATCAGGGGATCGACGGCGACCGCCGCCAATGTCGCCAATGGCATCCTGCTCCAGGACACGACCAGCGCCGGCGCGAATAGTCTTCGGCTCTTTTGCAAGGCCACGCCCCTCGACGCCTTTTACAATCGTTGCGCTCTTTGCGGCACCGTTCAACGGCGCGACTAACGACGAGCAAGGAATAGCGCTGGGAAAACGCCAGTACGCAGCATATTGAGAACTACGCGAGGGTCGACGAGAGCAGCCCCGAGTTCATCGTCGCGGATTTTACGAATCCGACCACATTTTCGTCGACGCCTTTGCTTACGGGCGTGATCAATGTTTATCAATGGTGGGCGAAGATAGTCGACAATGGAACGACGATAACATTTTCCATCAGCCCGGACGGAATAATTTGGGATCTACTATTTACCGATACGATTTCGAGCGGCTGGTTTGGCGGCGGGTGCTCCGAATCGGATTTGCCTGGTTGTTAACCCGCTGGGGTCCGGCGAATCAGTAGATCTGATGAGCTACTCGGACTGATTATGGTGACCGATCTCCATCGCTGCCCGATCTGCCAGATGGACTTGAAGAACAGGGACAGCGCAGATTGCCCCTGCCGCGCGGAATCCTCGCCGAGCGCGTCGTCGTCGACCGGCGAAACGCACCCCGCAGTGCTCGAGCTGGCACGCGTGCTCGCTCGCGCGCTGGCACGAAGGGATCATGCAGCCGAGCTTGGGGAGCGCCGCCCCGGCCAGGTGGTGCCGCGCGAGTGAACAGGCTGGTCGCGGAGCCCTATCGGCCGCAGCGGGGCTGCCGGCGCGAATCACCGGTCCCCGAACGTGATCGTCAGCTCCAGGGTGATGCCGTCGTACCCTATGCGCAGCATTTTTCGTCCATCGCGCTCAATAGCACCGGCGCCGAGAACCGCATCGACATCGCAGGAGACGGCCTCGCAATCTCGGCCGAGGGGCGTCGGCCAAAGCCTCGGCGTCGACGGCCGGCGAGCGGTGTAGCGTGCGCAGCAGCTCCAGCCGCGGCCGCGTCAGGAGGGCGGCGGCATCCTGCAGCGTGCCCAAGCTTCAAATGACCCTCGTGGATCGCTTCGCCGGCAGCTGCCCCGGCGCCATGCCGAAACGAACCGCTCCCCGGCTGCCGTCAGGGTGGCATTCTTCCCAATATGTATCTTGAGGCTGCTCACGTGGCCGTCCTCGCCATCACGCGACTGGGATATCTCGGCGCCGATGGCACGCGCACCTACTCTATGCCGGCTTTTTCAGACGCACGCCAGCGCCGCCGCCGTTCTCGTCGATGAACTCGACGCCGGCAGCCTCAAGGGCGCCCGGAGCGCAGCGATTGTGCGGGGCTTCAACTCTTCGCCGCGCTCGAACCGCGCGACGGTATTGGTCGAGACCCTGGCCGCAGCGGCCAACTCTCGGACACCGAGATTAACCGCGACACGGGCCATTTTCGACTGAACCGCTTTCAAATCGCTTCCCTGTTGCGAAAATTAATACGGGTGTTAAGTTAACAGTGTTGCGAATTCGCAGCAAGCCGAGAACGTATAACGCGATACCTTACGGGATCGCTCGCCTGGGAGTTTTCACGTGCTGACCAATCATTCCGATAGCATCGCCTCTGCCGCCACCTCCGCCGTTAGGTGCGGCTTTATCGCCGAGACGTTCCACTGCATGACGCAGACCGATGCCGCGCCGCCGATGGTGCCGTCTGACGATCTGGCGGCCCTGATCATCCGCGCCAACGAAACGAGCGCTGCATTCGACGCTGCCTATGAGCGGCTCGACGCGGCGAAGGATGCGGTCGACGCTCGCGTTCCGCGGCCCGAAATCCTCGGCCTTGATCAGGATGGTCCCGATACCTTGACGCGGCTGCAGCGCGACGGAGATCGCCTTGCGACAGACTTTATTGTCGCCCTCTTTCCGCTGGACGCCGCCGGCCGCGCCGCGTCGGAAGCCGATTTCAAGCGGAAGTTTGCCGAGCTCCGCGCCAGTCTATCGGAGGTTAAGGCATATATCGAGGGCGTCACCGAGGGCGCGGCGCGAGCTTGGTATAACGGAGCTAGACGCACGGCTTCAGGCGACGATCCGCGACCTGAATGCGGCAGAAGCCGCTGTGCTGGCCTTTCCGGCCGTCTCGGTTGCCGACTGTGTCGAGAAGCTTCGATTCGGCGTCCGCACGTCGGTCTACGAAGAAAGTGCGCTCGACGCGGTCAACCATGTGATCACCGACCTGTCTCGGATCGCCGGTGGGAGGGCCTAGTCATTCCGGACGCAGCCCGGATCGCAGCAGCAACGAGCACACCCGAGCCCCGCGAACGCCTTTCGCGGGGCTCTTCTGCTGGGTCTACTCACACAGGTTTACACACCGTTCATTTTCGAGACCCAAGCCTTTGCTGCCAGCCGCTCAGAGCGCGATCGCGAGCTCGACCGCGATGCCATCGTAATCGGCGTGCAGGGCTCCGGCGTCGTCGCGATCGATGGCGCCGGCGGTGAGCAGCTCCTGGACGTCGCCATGCACATTCTTGTAGTTCCGGCCGAGCGCGGTGGCGAGGGCCCGGACATTGGCGGCGGGCGCACGGTGGATCTCGCGCAGCAGCTCGAGGCGCCGCGGCGTCAGGATTGTGGCGGCTTCCTCGAGCGTGCCGAAGCTCAGATGTCGCTCGTCGACCGTCTCGCCGGCCGAAGCACGCCGCCAGGCCGAGGCGAAGCGCTCGCCCATGGCCGCGACACCGGCGCTCTTTCCCACATGGACCTGCAGCTTGCTCATCTCCCGTTCCTCCATCTTCACTCGACGGTACCGCCGGCGGCTACCACATCCGCCAGGAAATCCGCGATTAGCTGCTCGACCGTTCCGAACACATAGGGCAGCTCCAGGCCGCCGACGTGGCGGTGATCGCCCTTGCCGCGCTCATTGTCGTAGCCGACGATCCGCTCGCCGTTCCGGCCGAAGAATAGGCTGTACTTCAGATCGTGTTGGCTCGGGGGCACGGGCGCCGGCACGCGCCAGATCTTCATTTCAATGATCGACCCATCGGCGAAGGTGCGTTTGTCGCGGAAGATCAGGGCGGCGTCCATATGGTGTGTTATGCCATACAAATATTATGGTATCAAGCACCATAATCCATGCGCGCCAAATTCCGCTGATCCGATCGATCCGGCGTAAAGCGCAGCACGGCAATGGCTTTTGCGGTCAGCACGATGACGCGGCCGTCGAGCGCCTTGGTGCGCCGGCCGGTCAGTCTCCGGATGACCGCAATAGCCCGAATGGCGTTCGCCGCCGCGCTCGAAATCGTAGCGCCAGCGTTTCCGGTCCACGGAATAGTAGACGCCCATGGCAGGTCTCGCTTATCGGGAGGCGAAAGGGTCGCCCAACGGGAGATGTCCCGTCAAACGATCCCACGCGCGCGCATCCACGCCATCGCCTCCTGGTGCTCTGCGTGGTCGGCAAGCTTCGGTCGGCGCCGCGGCGCCAGCGTGTCGGGCGTCGCCGGCGCCTGGTAGCCGTTGCCGGCCTTGTGGCGGTCGAGATCGGCCCGGGTGACCCGCAGACAGCGCCGCGCCGCCTTGTCGTCGATTCCCTGGCCGAGCGGGCAATAGGCCGGCAGGATCCGCAGGCGCACCAGGCGATAGACACTCGAGACGTCGACCTGCAGCTCAGCCGCAACCTGCTGCACCGTCAGGTCGGGCGGCAGGTCATGATTGCTGTTGGCCGTTCGCCGTCCCATCGCGATCCTCCTTCATTCCAATCATGCCCGGCGAACGTCGTTCGCTGCCTCAAAGCCCCTACCTCAGAGGGCGGGGCTTTTTCCGTCCAGCAGCCGGCGGTTTGGGCGCCACAAGCTTGGCAATCTGCCGGCCCCAGGCCGCAAGCGCGGTACGCTTCTCTTTCAGATATTCGTAGCGGTCATAGATGCGCGTTACGCCCTGATCCGTGTGATTGAGCACCCTGCCGACGACGAAGCGCGGGGTGCCCGCGCGCGCCATCTCCGTTCCAGCCGTTCTGCGAAGATCATGGAAGGTCCAAGGTGCGGGGGCGGGTGCGGGTAGGTTAGCCTCACCGCAGAGCTTCGCGATCTCGATGTCGAGCGCGGTCTTTCCCTTGGAGAACCCTGATATTGGGGCATCCTTGCGCTCTTCCTCGGCTTGGTCAGGCTTGCGCCTGGCGCGGCCGGACGTGAAGACGTGATCGCCGAGCTGGGGAAGTTCTTTAAGCAGGGCCACCGCTTGCGGCGAGAGCGGTACCAGATGAGCGCGGCCGGCCTTGGTGCGGTGCGCAGGGATCGTCCAGAGGGCCGCCTTCAAGTCCAATTCGTCATGACGCATCCCGGCGACTTCGTTTCGCCGTTGCGCCGTGAGAATTGCCAGCTTGATGAAGGGGCCGAAGGGATAACCGAGGGCATCAGCGCCCTGCCAGACGAGCCGCAGCTCGCCGGCGGACAATACGCGATCGCGCTCCGTCTCTGCGCTTGGCGCTTCGATGCGAGCGACGGGCGACGAGTCGATGATGCCGCGTTGGAGGGACCAGTTGAACAGCTTGCGGATTGCGGCAAGCACCCGATTCGCGGCGACCGGCTTGCCCTCGTCGGCGATCGCGTCGAGCAGCTCAATGATGTCGCGGCGCGTGATAGAGCGCAGCTCTCGGTCTCGCCATCTCGGCAGGACGTGGTTGTCGAAGCTGCGCCGGGTACTGGCAACGTAGCCGGGTGTCCGCCCCTTGGCCTCGAGGGTAGCGCTTGATGAACTCAGCGACGACATTCTCGACCGTATCCGGCGCCCGCTGCGGCTCCCTGGCCGCCTTCTTGGCAGCTCCGGGGTCGATGCCCTTGTCGAGACCCTGCAGCGCGTCCCTGGCCGCCTGGCGGGCGTCTTTGAGGCTCGTCTTTGGAAAGGTGCCGATCGTCAGCCGGCGCTTCACGCCGCCTGCTCGATACATCAGAACCCAGGTCCTGGCGCCTGCCTTGGTAATCCGAAGCCCAAAGCCGGGCAGAGCGGCGTCCCATAACTCGACCCGGCCGGCCGCCGGCCTCGGCGCGTGTTCGACGGTCCATTGCGTGAGGTTCTTGGTCGGCATGTCGCGCTTGCGCTCCCGGCATCTCCCCCGTGGCGGGGTACCAGCTAGGGTACCACAAAAGGCAGTCTGCGGGCGATATGTCGCGTCATTCGGCGTTATGCACTGTATAGATTAAGCGTTTTATATCAATGCGTTATTTGGAAGCCGTGTTATCCGCCGTTATGCACTGTTAGGAATGGTTAGGTGACTTTTAATCGTGTGGTCATGGGTTCGAATCCCATCGGTCTCACCACCCACCAGCGGCGCCATTGATAATTCGCGGCTTTTTTCCCTTCGCACGAACGATCTGGCCCTCAGCAAGATTCGTGTCCCGGAACGTAATCGTCGGACTTATCGATTGACGCCATTGCTTCCTACCCAGGCGCGGGGCTGCAGAATACGATCGGGAACTATCGCGTCGAGCCTCACGTCTTGGCGCACGCTCTTTCGTTCGCGCTGATCGTATCGGAGAGAATTGGAGCAACGGAGGCAGCGGGGAACGGTCCGCTCCGGGCTTGGGCAATCCCGGGTTCGATCGAGGTGTAGAAGTTCGATACGCGACGGCTCCATGTGAATTGCCGTGCGCGCCCGATTGCTCCCTTCGACAGGGCCTCCCATCGCTCTTCGTCTATCAGGATATTCGCGGCCGCAGAGGCCAGAGCCTCCACGACACGAGGAGAATTGAGACCGGCGGTTTTGACCGCCACGCCGCAAGTCTTGTCCACCAGCTCATTTGGTCCGCCAAGATCAAGACAGACGACCGGCAGCCCGCTGGCCAATGCTTCAAGGACGACCATACCCCCACTGTCATGGAGGCTTGGGAACAGGAATAGGTCGTAGGTATGGTAGAGCCCGAATATATCCTCCTGCTCCATCCATCCCTTCACCGTGACGCGCTCGGCCAAATATGGATCATCTTCGATCTTACGGAGCAGCTCTGCGGTTTCCGGCCCGCTCCCGACGATCGTAAATTGTGCGTCGGGCATTTGCCGGCTGAGGCGATCGAAGGCGCCCAAGGCAAGATGGATACCTTTCCAGTAGAGTAGTCTTCCAGCAAATAGGATCCGCGGGGCGGCCACCGTCCGGCGGCGGGGCTGCCCGATGCGTTGCTCGGTCACCCCGATGCCGAGTTCCACGACGGTCTTCCGGCGCAACCGCTTGGGAAGAATGTCCCGGCTTTCCGTCGTCCTGGCGACGATGATCTTGGCTGCGTTCAGCATCCTGTGAATCGGTGGATTCAGCATCAGGGTCGCGTTTGAGAGGTCGCGTACCCGTTCCGTCATCCTGTTTCGCATGCTGAAAGCATCACGGAGGCCAGACGGCGATGTCTCGCCGCCGCCCACTGGGCCAACGATAAATGGGACGGGCAGTTTCCACAGGAAGCTCGGAACGCGCAGGCCACCCCAAGTCACCTGATGCACGATGTCGAACCGTACGGTTTTGGCGAGCTGCCGGGCTTCCTTCAGTGCCGCGAATTGCCAGAGGAGATTGTGCCGCCGCTCGGCCTTGGGGCGATACCCATCAGCCAGCCTCCAGAAGGGTGATTGCGGGAAAATCCAATGGATACTGGCAGCGATCGGATCGGCTTTGCAGGCCCCGCGAATTTCCCCCTCATATGTCGGGGCGACGAGACACCAGACCTCATGCCCCATTCTTCGGGCTTCGTAGGCCCAATGCCAGCCGATACCGCATTCCGAACCGCGGATCGGCGAGCATTCGTAGCAGGAAAGAAGCAGTTTCATCGCGCCTCGCAAGGTCGAAAAGAAGCAAGCCTGCGCAAACGGAGCGGGTAAAGGCCTCGATCGCTGTTCTGGTGGGGATTTTCAGGAGATCGCTTAACTCGCCCTACTAGCTCATCCTTAGCGGATCGTCCACCACTGTCAACAACCTCAACGAGTTCTTAACCGCCGACATCAAATGACCTCATGCCCCGATAGTACGGTGTACATGGTGCGCATACAATCGGTTGCCGGTGTCAATAATTCAGACCCACCGGGATAGTTCCTGAGACGTGGACACTCCCACCGCGCACTCGCGCTGTACACGATAATAAGCGTCGGCGCGAAGCGCCATTCCATCACACCGCGCCGACATCTCCATCCAGCGTGGGCCCCTGGAGCTGGTGCAGATAGCGATTGTGGCCGTGGAAGAGTAGGCGTCGGCGGAGGAGGCGCCAAGCTCAAGCTTGAAGGTGATGGTCGATCGAGCTGGATGAGAAATCGTCAATCGTGCCAGCTTGCGGCCAGAATTATGAGTTGCATTGCAGAATTAATATCTTCTTAATCGTGCGGCACGTTGTGGTTGATTTGCTCCTCTGACTACTATGGTAGGGCTATGGAACAACGAACTTTTGGCGAGCACGCACATGTGTCCGTCCTGGGAATTGGGTGCGGTCGGGTCGGATCAATTCACAATCCCGTTCCCATGCGGGAAATCCAGGCCACCCTCGAATCCGCAATCGGAGCGGGAATAAACTTCTTCGATACGGCCGATATCTACGGCCAGGGAGATAGTGAAAGAACGCTGGCACGACTGCTTCGCCGGTACAAGGAGCGCATGTTCGTCGTGACCAAGGTGGGGGGACGGCATGGTCGGTATGCCGGCATAGTCAGGCGAGCGAAACCTTTGCTGCGGATGATCGTCCGATCGCGGCCGGAATTAAGAAGTGTGGTGGTGAAGGCTAGGACCGCGACGGTCAGTCAAAACTTCTCGCCGCTCGGCCTCATGCAGGCTGTCGATGCTTCGCGTCGCAGGCTTGGACTTGAACGGCTCGACGGATTGCTGTTGCACAGCCCCTCGGCGGAGACGCTCGGAACCTCGGAGATCCGGGACTTCCTTGGAGATATTCTCCACGCAGGGAAAGCCTCCTATGTCGGTGTCTCGGTGGACACATTCGAAGCGGCAGAAGCCGCGATAGCCATCCCCGAACTGTCGATGCTGCAAGCGCCGATGGATGTGGCGGAGGAGATCTCGAAATCACCGGTCCTTGAGCAGATTCGACAGCGCAATATCGGCTTTTTCGTTCGCGACGTTCTGCGGAAGGCCCACGAGGGATCATCGTTTGAGCAGGCAGTATCCGCAGCGATTTCGCCTGACTTCGTGTCGAGCGCAATTGTCGGAGTGAGCACCCGCAAGCATCTCGACGATCTGTTATCGGTGGTCAA
>JBBCHB010000058.1:0-27431 GCA_037200015.1 Aliidongia sp.
ATGCGACAAATCGAATCGGCCGAGCTTGGGCAGCTTGGCACGGCCGGTCGATTGCGATTCAAGCTGCGGATGACTGATTTATCGCTTGGACCGTCATCGTCGGCTGCTTGGGCAGATATTGTGGGACGGCTTGGTGGTGTCGAGGCGCTCGATGCCTCGGCCCGCTGTTATGGCGCGTTCCAACGGGCGCGCAACATCAAGAGCGCTGTGGATCTGTTGCAGCTCGTCCTGGCTTATGGCCCCGGCGGCCGGTCGCTTCGGATGACTGCCGCGGAGGCATTGCTCCATGGGATCGCGGATGTCAGCGATGTGGCTTTGCTGGAGCGCTTTCGGCGGTGCCCGGCATGGCTGACGGCCCTGTGCGAGAGGGTGCTGGCGCCGCTCGGAGATCTGCCGAGCGGTGATGGATCGCCGATCCATCTGATCGATGGCAGCCGCCTCGAAGGTCCTGGACGGAGCTGCTGGCGGTTGCACCTTTGCTACGCAGCGGGGCGCCAGCGCATCGTCGATTTCGCCGTCACCGGCTTGGATCAAGCCGAAAAGCTTGACCGCGTGGCCATAAGGCCCGGTGAGATCCGGATCGGCGATCGCGCTTATCCGAACCCCAAGGCCCTGCGCGCGGTCCGCGATGCCGGGGCGGATCTGCTGGTGCGGCTGACCTGGAAGAGCCTCAATCTGCGCGATGCGGCCGGCCAGCCGCTCGATTGGCTGGCGCTCTTCACCGAGAGGGCCGCGGCCGGCCGGCTCGATATGCCCGTCACGGTTCATAAGGCGCGCGGCGCCTTCGAAGCGCTGCCCCTGCGCCTTGTCATCCTGCCAAAGCCGCCCGAAATGGCCGAAAGAGCGCGCGAAACTTCGCGGCGTACCGCGCAGAAGAACCAGCACAAGATCGACCCCCGTACGATCGAGGCCGCCGGCTACCTGATCCTCCTCACCTCGCTCGACGCCAGCGCCTACCCGACAGACCAATTAGGCACCCTCTATCGCGTGCGCTGGCAAATCGAACTCGCCATCAAACGCCTGAAATCAATCTTGCGTATCGACCGCCTGCCGGCCAAGGACCCAGAACTCGCCAAGGCCTGGATCCTGGCCCATCTCCTCTTTGCCTTGCTGATCGACGACGCTGCGGCCGAAATGGCCGCATTTTTCCCCTGAACACGCAACCGCAAGGCCAGCCTCGGTCTGGCGGCAAACCTGCCTCCTCGCAACAAGCCTTCCGCGCCGCTATCTGGCCGGCCCTGACGCCCGCTCAGATCGTCAAGCGCCTCTCAAACTGCTGGCGCCAGATCCGAGAGGCCACACGACGCCGAAAATTCCAGAAACCCCCAAAACCGCCCTTAACTTAGCGCCTATGGGCTTGTCCCGGGGATCCACGTCGGGCCGACGCCTGAGTCTTTGCGGGAAAGTCTCAAGCGTCGGCCCGACGTGGATGGCCGGGACAGGCCCGGCCATGACGGCTTCTTTCTTTTTCAAACGGCTTGAATACGGAAAGAGATCGTTGGCCGTTCCGACGATCGATACGGCAGCCAAATGGGTGTGAGCATTCCACAGCGCCAAGCGGGCGAGGGTTCTTGTCGAGCGATCCTAAAATCATATCGTTCTAATCAGGGTGCATGCGCGGCAGTCTCTGGAGACTTGGCGCGAGATCAATTCCCGGCGTCGCCGCGATTTGACACGAGCATCCCATTCATATTCGCGAGGGGCGGCACCATTGCCGCATCGATCCAACCCTTGGCCTCCGGTATGCCCGATATAGCGCTGGTTTGCGGGTCCGAAGGGGTGCAGGCAGCGGCCATGCCGAGCAAGATACTGGTCAAGATGATGCGAAATGCCGCTTTCGTCCGAGTCTCAGGCATGAGATTTTCCCTCAGATCATAGTCAATACTTGACGGTCGTGCGGTTGCACGCCCAGGTCAAGCGTGATGGTCAGTCGAATTCGAAGAAGAGCGGGGCTGGGGCGTGTTACCCACCCGTTTTGTCGAATTTCTACTGCACTATGTCGAGGAATTGCGGCGTCCGTCCATTAACAAGTATTTCACTGCCGTGCGCCGACACGGGGTCGAACGGCGTGAGCTGCGTTCGAGGCGTGCACAATATCTCCAGCAGGGTGCCCTGCTCGCTTCGGCGATCCGCAGGCGAAATCCGTGCAGCTTGACGATCGCGGCGACCAGGCTCAGGCCCAGCCCGCTGCCCGGGACATGCCGGCTCTTATCCGAACGGTAGAAACGCTTCGTGATCCGCTACGCTCGGCGACGGAAATACCGGGTCCGCTATCGGCGACCCGTAGCAGCGGGACGCCGGAATCGTCGGCGATCTCGATTCGCACCGAGCCGCCCGGGGGGGTGAACTTGATTGCGTTGTCGACCAGGTTCGACAAGGCTTCGATCAGCATGTCGCGATCCGCCGCGACGACCGGCCGAAGCGGCGGGAATCAGCCGGAATCGATCGATTTCGCCTCGGCGAGCGGTTCGTACAACTCGTGGATCTCCTTGGCGACATCGAGGAGATTGGTTTCGGCAATGCAGCTCAGCCGGCGGCTGCTCTCGATCTCGGCTATGCGCAGCAGCGAGGTGATCGTGGCCTGTGTCCCGGTCGAGATACGCCAGAGACCGATGGATCGTATCGTGCAGCGCGGCGGTCCGGCTCTCGGTCAGGCCTCGCTCCAACCCTGCGCGCATGATCGAAAGTGGCGTTCGCAGGTCATGCGCAATATTGTCCTCCGACGCTTCTGATTTCCTCCATCAGCCCGACGATTTCGTTGAGCATGGCGTTGATTTCCTGCGGCCAAGCTGTCGAGATCGTCGCCGGCGCCGGTGATCGGCAGGCGCTCGCGCAGATCACCGTTCATGATGCGGCCGATGGTCTGGTGCAGGGTCTCTGACCCGCCTGATCGCCTTGTTGGCCACGAGAGCGCCGACGAGCAGCGCCAGAACGACCGCGGGCAGCATGCCGCGCTCTAAAGCCATCAGCACGACGCTTTGCAAGGCGAGGACAGAATCCGGATCGCGGCCGATAATCAGGACCCGCCCATCCTGCCTGCGCCGAGCAACCAGGATCGCGCTCACGGTTCGCGGCGCGCCATCCAGGGGCGTCACGGAGATTTCGTAAGCGGCTCCGTCGACAGGCAAGTCGCGGGGATGGTTGGAAGATTGCCGGCCAGCCGTGCGCCGGCAGGGTCGAACAGCGCGCCATAGGTGTTGTGGCGCAGATCATTGGCGAGGCGCGTCTCGACTTGCTCGAGCAGCCGCGGTTCGGGCGCGCCGATCGCCTCCTCCGCCTCAAGCTCCAGGAACCGATGCAGTCGTTCCGTCTCAAGAGTCGCCGTCTGCCAATAGATATAGCCGAAGATGGCGACGGTCGATCCAGTCAGAGCTGCGGCGAAGGCAAGCGCGAGACGGAACGGCGCCGCCCGGAGCAGCCTAGGAAATCGCATCGAGAACGAAGCCGATGCCGAGGACCGAACGGATCATCGGTATTTCGCCCGGCCCGTCCAGCTTGTGGCGGAGCCTTCCCATATGGACGTCGATTGAGGTTGCTGCGTGGCGTGAAGCGATAATTCCAGACATCCTCGAACATCATGGCGCGGGTCACGGCTTGGCCCGGACGCCGCATCATGTATTCGAGAAGCTGAATTCGCGCGGCAGCAGTTCGATCTCGCGTGCGCCCCGCCGCACGCTGCGCTCGATCAGATCCATCTTCAAGGGACCGACGGTGAGAACCGTCTCCCGCGTCTCGACCGGCCGCCGCAGCAGCGCCTCGATGCGGGCGAAGAGTTCGCCCATGACGAACGGCTTGGTCAGGTAATCATCGCCCCCGGCCTTCAGGCCGCGGATCCGTTCATCGACCGAGGAGAGCGCGCTCAGAACCAGGACGGGGACGCGGATCCCTTCGGCGCGCAGCAGTCTCGATCAAGGAAAGCCCGTCGAGTTCGGGCAGCATGCGATCCGCAATCAGCAAGTCGGCGTCGCTGGCCCGCATCGCTTCGAGTCCTTGCAAGCCGGTGGCGGCGTGCTTCGCCGCGTACCGATGCTGCTTCAGATTGGCCAGGATCTCGCCTGCGAGATCCTGGTCGTCCTCGACCAGCAGGATTGTCGGGCGGTTGCTCAGTTCGTGATTGGAAGTGTCGGATACCGTCACAGCACTATCGTTCCTCGATTGGGGCAGGCGTGCCCGCAGACACGCCGATTCGGCCCAAGGTGCGGTCGATGCTGGTGACAATACAACGGGTGGTCCTGTCTGCGAGCGCGTCGCAAAGTCGCTGGATTCCGCCTCGCACCGTTCGGCGGAGGCGGAATTGCCGACACAAGTCAGGCCGGGACGATATCGGGACGATCCTTCGAGATCTGCCGGATGAAAGACGGGTCGATCTTCAGGTGCTCGGCGACCAGTTCCGGCGGCGTACAAGCAAGCCATTGTGCCAGCGAGACCCTCGGCGAACCTGTCGGCCTTGAAGATCTCCAGAAACTGGAGTTCCGTCGAGCCGGTGTTCTGAACGTAATGGCCGAGGCTCTTTTTGACGTAGCCGATATCGCCGGGACGAAAATCCGCGGTCTGCGCCTGAGGCCCGGTGTTGAACACCGTCATGCGGGCATTGCCCTTGATGTAATATTGCCATTCATCCGCATTGGGATGCCAATGCAACTCGCGCAGGCCGCCCGGCTGGATCGTGACCAGGGCCGCCGCGATGGTCTTGGAAACCGGAAAATTCCGCTTATCCACCACTTTCACCGTTCCGCTTCGCGTCGTCTTCGTCGGCGCCATGGCATCCATTGCGAAGGTGAACTCCAGATCCGGCTCGCCCAGCGGCGATGCCACTGCCTTCTGGACCTGGGCCAGCGGTGGCGGCTCCTTGCCTTGGTAGATCCACAGATTGTCGACCCGGGATATTCTTGAACGCGCTGAGCGGCAAATTGAAATTCTCGGCCAGGACCTCGGGCGGTGTATGCGCGATCCAGTCGGTCAGTAGCAAGGTGTTGAATTCGGAGGCCCGGCCATTGTCGAAGACCAGGACGAATTCGGCACCGGACGGACCCAGGACCTTGCAGGGAATGCGGCAGGCCCGGTGGGAAGTACCACAGATCGCCCTGCTTGACGTCCCGCACGGGCCGGCCGGCCATCGCCGTCGATCACGGTGACGCGGCATTTGCCGTCGACCATCACGGCCCACTCGGCCCTGCTGATGCCATTGCAGCTCGCGCACCCCGCCGGCGGATAGCCGCATATTGACGCCGGATACCGTGTCCGAGATCGCAAAATCGGCCTGGGTGACTTCGCGGGCCCAACCGCCGCTCTGGATCCGTTTATGCGCATTGTTGAAGGACGCCCAGAATAGGGCCATACCGTTGATGTCCGTGGCCGGCGGATCCTGGAACGACGGGAACTGATCGGCGAGCGCCGGGTTCTGCGGCCCCGGATTGGTCAACGAATTGGGATTGCCGGCATTGATGGACCCTTCCGGCGGCCGGTCAGGATTGCCGAAACTCGCGGCGTGCGCGGCTGTTCCAACGGCGGCAACCGCGCCGGCGACCGTCGTCGCGGCCAGAATATCGCGCCGCGAAAAGCTTTTCATTTCTCAATCTCCAGGTTACTTCTTGCGAATTCCCGCGCCCGAGCTTGCAATTCGCAAGCATTTGCGTCGAATTGCCGCTCCAGGGCGCGGAAAATCGCCGCTTTCACTACTCTCATTCGGTGTCGCTATTGGGCAGATGGTGGCAGATCGATTGGAGGTGAAGAAGTAATTACACTTATTACCCCATGAATGACGGTCGTGTTTGACATCAATCTGCTGCAGACGTTTCTGGCGGTGGCCGAGACCCGCAGCTTCACAGCCGCTGCGCAGGTTCTTGGGCTCAGTCAATCGGCCATCAGCAAGCACATCATCCGACTTGAAACGGCAGCGGGGCGCCAATTGCTTGCGCGCGATACCCCACGCTGTCGCTTTGACCGCGGAAGGCAATCTCATGGCCGGTTTCGCGCGCGACATCGTCGAGGCCAGCCAGCGCGCGGCACTCTAATTTTGCCGAGACGGAGCCGCGCGGCCACGTACGCTTCGGCGTCTCCGAGGACCTTGCCCTGACACGCCTGCCCGAGATCCTGCGCGGCTTCATGGCGGCCCATCCCCTGATCAATGTCGAGCTGACCGTCGGCCTGACCACCACGCTGTACCAGAGATTGGACGCAGGCGCGCTCGACCTGGTCTTCGCGAAGCGTCGCCCCGGCGATGTCCGGGGCTGGCCGATCCGGCGCGAAAGACTGGCCTGGATGGCGCATCGCGCGTTCGATCTCGATGCCGACATGGCGGCACCGCTCGTGCTCTATCCTTCGTCGAGCCATTACCGGGAACCTGGCCATAGAGGCGCTGAACCGGGCTGGACGCCACTGGTTCGTCGTCTGCACCAGCGATACGCTCAGCGGCTTGCGGGCGGCAACGCTCGCAGGCTCGGGCATGACCGCGCAGTCCCGCCTGCTCCTGCGCCAGGGCGACCTCGTCGAAGTACCGCCGAGCGCAGGATTGCCCGAGCTGGGCGAGATCGAATTCGTCGTTCTGGGCGGCAGTTCGCGGTTGCAAGGTGCGCCCGCCGCTCTGGCCGAGGTCATACGGGCGCGCGGCCCCCGAACTCTGGGCCGAAGCGTGAGGGACCGGGCGGGCGAAACGGGGCGAGGGGCCGACCGCTCTAACCCGCCGGCACCCGTGGCGGCGGCGCGATGCGGCTGACCGAGCGGTTTCTTGCCCCAATGGGCATGGATCTTGGCGCCCAACCCCGCCGGCCGGGACTTCAGCAAGCGCGTTGCCAGCCACAGCCGTTTCAGATGCCGCTTGATGCCGGCCGGGACGTCGTCCTCATAGGCGCTGCGGCCGTGCAGCACATGGTAGTTGTTGATGAACTGCATCTCGCCCGGACGCAGATCCATATAGACGTTGTAGCGCGGGTCGTTGGCCATGGCCGAGACGCGGTCGAGCGCCTCGATCGCGATGGCGGAGAGCCGCGGCGCATCGGGATGGCGCTGCGAGGCTTGATGTATTGCGGGATGAAGCGGACGAACAACCGGTCATCATGCTCGGTGAAGACGCTGCGCGTGTACCAGGGCGTGCTGCCCGGCGCCTGCTCGCCGCGCAGATCCCAGGGCAAGTCCCTCGTAGAGCGCCGCGATCAGGTCCCGGCCGCTCGTCGAGCAGATCATTGTAGATCGCGACCACATTGGCGACGCAGGACAGCCCTCCCGATTTGGCCGGGCGCAGGCACATCAAGCCAACCAGATCCGAGCCGTCGGTGTGATAGCCGAGCCCGACCAGGCCCAGCTCGTTGCCGCGCGCCTCGGGATCGCCCGGCTGGCGGCCCTGATCGGTCACGTCGCCCATGACATGGCCGTGCTTGTTCTGCGGCCAGGGGTCGCCGAGATGCGTGCCGATGCCCCAATAGAGCAGGGTCAGATCGTCATCACTGTAGCGCGCGGTATCGAGGGCGGCGATGCGGACGAAGCCGCGGCCGTCGATCAGCTCGCGTTCGACGGCCACCGATCTTGTCGGCGAGGCGATCGAGCGGGAAGGCGGCGCGGTCGATCTCGAGCAGGTCCTCGGAAATCCGCTTGGCCTGGACCAGCGCATGGTCCAGTTCCTTATGGTCCTGTTCGGTCAGGGTGACGGTCCAGCGTGCCGGATCGGCGACATCCTCGGCATGCCAATCGACATGGGTGTCGAGCTTTCTCGGGGTCATTTCGGCAGCCTCCTCAGATCGATTGCGGGCCGCGGACGAGCCGGCCCGGGCAGGGCGCCGGTCGCTTCGCCGTCGCGATAGGTCTCGATGCCCGAGACGATGGTGTGGCGATAGCCGCGCGCCTTCTGCAGCAGGCGCTTGCCGCCGGCCGGCAGGTCGAATTTCATGACCGGCCGTTCCCAGCGCGAGCCGATCGAAATCGATCACGTTGAGATCGGCCTTCATTCCGGGTGCGATCACGCCGCGATCGTCGAGCCCGACGGCCCGGGCAGTGTCGGCGGTCTGGCGCTTGACCAGCCGGGCGAGATCGAAGCGGCCATGGGCGCGGTCGCGGCCCCCAATGGGTCAGCAGGTAGGTCGGGAAACTCGCATCGGCGATGATGCCGACATGGGCGCCACCATCGCCCAGCCCCATCACCGTGTTCGCGGCGCCGATCATGTCGCCGCAGGCATCGAGATTGTAGCGGGCGTAGTTGGCGAAGGGCGAATAGAGGAAACTGCCTGCCGTCGTCTTCGAGCAGCAGGTCGTAGGCGAGCGACGCCGCGCTCACGCCCTGGCGCGCGGCCAGATGGGCCAGCGCGTCATCCTCGGGCGGTTCGTAGTTCACGGGCTCGCCCAGCCGGAACATCATCTTGAAGTTCAGCATGCGGTTGCGCGGATCTGCGGTTGTGGCCTGGTCCGCCTCGGCCAGGAGCCGGCGGCGGAACCCGGCGTCGCGCAGGGCGGCCAGCCGGGCTTCGAAGGATTCACCGGCGATCGCCTTGTAGCTCGGCAATCCGGAGAACGGGTTGAGGCTGGCCTGGAGGCCGAGCAGCAGCCCGATCGCGCGCGGCGCCACCTGGCCGCGGATCTGCACGCCGTCGGCGGCCGCGTCGTCGATCCGCTGCAGGAGACCGCGCCAGCCATCCGGGGCGCGATGCGCCTGGGCCAGCGAGAGCGAGAGCGGGCGGCCCGACGCCTCGGCCAGCCGGCGGATCATGGCGAATTCAGTGGCCTGATCGGGCTGGTCGAAATCCGAGATCATCTCGATCACGCCGCTGCCGGCGTCGCGCATGCCGAGCGCAATGCCCATCAGCTCCGCCTCCTCGGCGCGCAGCGAGGGTGTCGGCTCGCCCCTTGACGCTGCGGTGGTTGAGCGTGCGCGACGTGGAGAAACCGATTGCCCCGGCGCGCATCGCCTCCTCGGCCAGGTGCCGCATCCGAGCGATATCGTCGGTCGTGGCCGGTTCAAGCTGCGCGCCGCGCTCGCCCATGACGAAGACGCGCAGCGCGCCATGAGGCAGCTGGGCACAGAGATCGATATCGCGCGGCCGTGCTTCGAGCGCGTCGAGATAGGCCGGGAAGCTCTCCCAGTTCCAGGCCAGACCCTCATGCAGCGCCGCGCCCCGGAATGTCCTCGACGCCTTCCATGAGTTCGATCAGCCGTTGCGATCGGCTGGACGCACCGGCGCGAAGCCCACGCCGCAATTGCCCATGACTGCCGTGGTGACGCCGTGCCAGCTCGACGGCGCCAGCCGGGAATCCCAGGTCGCCTGGCCGTCGTAATGAGTATGGATATCGACCGAAGCCGGGCGTCACCAGCAGCCCTTGGCGTCGATTTCGGTAGAGCCGGACTCGGTCACCCGTCCGACGGCGACAATCCTGCCGCCGTCGATCGCTATGTCCGCCTCGCGCAGGGCGTCGCCCGTCCCCGTCGGCGATCGTCCCGCCGCGCACCACCAGATCGTGGTTTCCGCCCATCGCCTCCTCCTCATTTAGTTTTATCGAACTAACTAATAAGCAGTGAGGCGGGTTCTGTCAAGCCTGGACCAGTCCGCTGGGGGCAAAGGGGGCGTCGGGCTCTGGCTGACGCAGAAAAAGGTGTATCATGCTTCTACATTTCTCGTATCAGGAGTGATCGCGGATCATGTCCGATCGAAGAGTCCCGCCCGCCGCCGACGCGCTATGGCGTCCTGCAGCCCGCCCCCGCGCTGCCGATCGTCCAGAGGAAAGCATCAGCCCCATTTCGTTCGTCGGCAGTTCTGCCGCCTCCGATTGCGAGCGTCCCTAGAGTTGCGGCTTCGCCGCCAAAAGCGACGTGGACGGCGAGCGCCGGTATGCAAACCGTCCAAATGAAGGCGTGCCCCGAATGCCAAAAAGCCAAGGGGCACCTATCGGGATGTTCCAGAAATCCAAAGCGCAAAAGGGCGGTCGCCAGGGAGCGCAAAGTAGTCCATACCGAGAATGCGTCCTGGCTCAATATGAAGCATTATCGTTCCGGCTGGGTGCGTGACCAGGACATAACGGAAGATCGTGTGAAGAGTTTCGTCAGATATTACGGCAAGAAAATCAGAGGGCATCACAGCGGTTCGCCGGATACGGACGATAAAGAACACCAGAACACGACGGACGACCTGAACGCCTATAAGAGCTGGCACACCGGCCAATGGGGCTGGTGTGATGTCCGGCGAGAGCGGCCCCGGCTATTCCAGGTATTGCCGCTCGACCTCTCGCTGCCGTTCTTCGGTGTTGAGGCGGACGGCGCCGGCTGCGGCGCTCAGCGCAGCATAAAACGCATCGCGGTCGAGCCCGGCCAGCAGCGGGTCGATACGCCCAGCCAGTTCCAGTTCGAACGCATCCATGCGCGCCTTGCCGGCTGGGGTGATCACGACCTGCGTCACCCGGGCATCGACCGGATCGTCCGCCGTCTCGATCCAGCCCTTCTCGCGCAGCCCCGTTCAGCAGCGCGGAGACGGTCGGCTTCTTGATCTCGCCGGCCGCGGCGATGGCGCCGGCATTCCGCGGCCCGGCGCGCAGATAGAGCAGGGTGCGATATTGGCCCGAGGCTGATATCCGCCCGGCGCGCGACCTGCTCGAATTCGCGGTACAGGCTGACGATGCTGCGGACCGCAAGGGCGCGATCATGGTCGTTCACGATGGGCGAGACAATCGATGAGCCGAGGAGACATTCTCCCCGGGGCGACGATAGCCTCCGCGGCCGGCTTCCGGCAACCGGATGGGCGCGAGGCACCTGGCATCGAGGCGGCATCAGATCGGCTTACCCCGCGCTCCGGTCCCAGGCCCCGCCCATCAGCGCGTTGCTTGGCAAAAGTCTTGTCCAGCACCTTATGGGCGGTCTCCGCGCCGGCGATGGGCAGCCCCGCCGGATCGAGCAGCCCGACCTGCACCAGCACCGAGGCTTGGTCCCAATAGATGTGCTCATGCACCAGCTTGCCGTCGCGGAACTGCACGATCGCGACCAGGGCGATCTCGACCCTCCGTCCCGTCGGCGCCACGCCGGGCAGCATCCAGTCGACGGCGGAGGTATGGGTGAAGCGGAACAGCATCTCGTCGACGATGCTGTCGGCGCCGACCGTGCGGCTGATCGGCGTCAGGCTGGTATCGGGCGGGTTGTTGCCGATGAAATGGTATTTGTAGAAGCGCTTCAGCTGGTCGTGCCCGACGCCGCCGGTCATGGTCGGGACGTGGTTGACATAAGGCGCCTCGACCATGGTCGCCATGACGGCATCCACGTCGCGCGTCTCGAATTCGTAGCGGCAATGGGCTTCCCAGAGCGCGACCAGATCGTATTCCGCCATCAGGCTCTCCTGTTGAATTCGCCGATAGACCTGCATTGCGGCCGACCGATTTGCAAGCGGTTCCGGCGTTCGTAACTTTTGCCGCCGGAGGGCGAAACGCTTTGCCGGGAGGAGCAGTCAATCATGCGATGGGTTTTTGCGGCGGCAATGTCGATGGTCATGACGATGGGGGCGGCCCAAGCCGTCGAGCCGGTCTCGTTTCCGGCCAGCGACGGCGGCACCGTCCATGGCGATCTCTATCGGTCTGCGACGCCGGCCAAGGCGGTCATCCTGCTGTTCCACCAGGCCGGGTCCAATCGGGGCGAATACGAACCCATTGCGCCCAGGCTGACGGCGCTCGGCTACGATGCGCTGGCGGTCGACCAGCGTGCCGGCGGCACGCTCTGGGGCCATGGCAATCAGACCGTGACCGAGCGCGGCGGCCCTGTGGACAATATCAAGGCCTTGCCGGATCTCGAAGGCGCGCTCGCCTATGCAACCAAGACCTGGCCCGGCCGGCCGGTGATTGCCTGGGGCAGCAGCTATTCGGCGTCGCTCGTCTTCTTCCTGGCCGCGCGCCACCCGAGCGAGATCGCCGCCGTGTTGAGCTTTTCGCCCGGCGAATATTTCCCCCGGTGTCTCGGTGCGCGACCAGGCGGCGAAGACGCGCTGCCCGGTCTTCATCGCCTCCGCCTCGAATGCCGAGGAGGTGGCGGCGGCCGGGCAGCTGTTCGACGCGGTTCCCGCGGCCGACAAGGTCCATTTCATCCCGCATCGCGCCGTTCACGGCTCGGCCGCGCTGCGCCCGGACTCGAACTCGTCCGGCGCGGCCGAGATCTGGACCGGGGTCGAGGCCTTTCTCAACACATTGCCGACCGCTGCCGGGCATGCCCGAGGAGATAAGTGAGATGAAGATCATCGCCGCAGGCCTTCTGGCCTTGGGGAAGCCTCGTGTCGAATGCCGGTGCCGCCCAGGCCGCGGAGCGGCCGGTATTGGCCGAGTTGTTTACCTCCCTCGGCTGCTCGTCCTGTCCGCCGGCCGATGCGCTGCTCGGCGAATTCGCGCAGCGGCCGGACGTGCTCGCGCTGTCGTTCCATATCGACTACTGGGATGGGCTCGGCTGGAAGGATCCCTATTCGCTGCATCTGGCGACCGGTCGCCAGCGGCAATACGCAGAGGCTCTGGGCAGCCAGTCCTATACGCCCCAGCTGGTCGTGGATGGGCAGGCGGAGACGGTCGGCTCGAACCGCCGCGCGGTCGAAACGCTGCTGCATGGCCGGCACGAGGACGCCGTTCCGGCAGCGATCCAGGAACATGGTGGCCAGTTCGACATCCGGATCGACGGGGCCGGGCGCAAGGACGGCGATGCGGCCGCCATCCTGCTCGTCACCTTCGACCCCATGCACGAGACGCCCGTGCGCGGCGGGGAGAATGGCGGCCGATTGCTCGACACCTATAATGACGTCCGCTCGCTGCGCCGCATCGGCGAGTGGCGGGGCGAGCCGGTCACGCTCACGGTGCCTCGCGAAAGCGCCGAAATCGGCGAGCGGGCCGCTTTAAATCGTGCAGTCGGAGGACGGCACGGTCCGTGCGTTGGCGGCGACAACCGGCCGGCGCGTCGTAATCTGCCTTATTCCCTGGCGACCACGCCCGGGCAATTCTCCGGAGGGTGGTCGCTCGGGCAGCACCTGGCCAGATCGGCGATCAGGGCGCATTGCTGCGCCAGCTCCGACGCCTTGAATTCGCTGGCCGAGGCTATGCTGCGCTCGATGCGCTTCAGAACGGAATCGTGACCGCAGTGCGGGGCAGGCGAATATTGAGCTGGCCTGACGCAAGAGCTGTGTTGTCGCCCGGCCACCCTGTCACATAAATCAAATCAACGACCTCGCGCCGCGCTTCGTTGTCCCCATTGCTGTAGATTTGGGCAGTCGGCCGGCTGGCGCGATCGGCGGCCGGCGGAGATCCCAATTGTTCCGTGCTAAATTCTGTTCAGACTAGTCCGACTAGATCTACTTAAGTTTTGGGCATTTTGCCCAATTATCGCTCACTAAAGGCGCACGACGTCTTTCTTTTATGCCGATACACATCCTTTTTAGTGTCGACTCACATCGAAATTTTACGCGGCCAACTGGTATTGCGCAGCCGGAGCATGCGGTTGGGAAAATTGGGGGCTTCGTTCTCCGGCGCTCGCTGCCGTTGGCCGCGCGCTTCGCCGTCAATCCCATGCCGATCCAGGGCCGAATCTCGTCCCCAGCCTTCCTGAAGAGCAGGCGGTCGCAGGCGGGGGATTTGGGATGATCAACGGAGGGGCGAATATGCAATCACGTAAGAACAGGACTTTGGCCGCCTTGCTGGGCGGAACGGCAATAGCCTTTGCGCTCGATGCACATGCTCAAACGACGTCGGTTGCCGGCGCTGCGATCACCAGTAGCGAAGAAATCGTCGTTACTGCACAGAAGCGGGCGTCCACGGTACAGGAGACGCCGATCAGCGTCACGGCGGTCACCGGCGAAGATTTGCAGAATCGCGGCATCAGCAATTTCACCGCGCTGGCCGGGGACACGCCCGGCGTCTCGATGAAGACCGAAGGGCCCGGCCAGACCGAGATCGAGATGCGCGGCATGACGTCGAGCGGCGGCAATTCCGCAACGGTCGGTTTCTATCTCGACGACGTTCCGATGACCGCCCCGGCCGGCGCGCAAAACGGCAAGGTCGTGATCGACCCTTCGCTCTATGATTTGAACCGGGTCGAGGTGCTGCGCGGGCCGCAAGGCACGCTCTACGGCTCGGGCTCGATGGGCGGCACGGTCAGGCTGATCACCAATCAGCCCGATTTGATGGACTACCAGGGCTCCGCGGAGAGCGTCCTGTCGGGCACCGAGGGCGGCGGTCTCAATCACGCCAACAATTTCATGCTCAACATCCCGCTGGTGCAGGACAAGCTGGCGTTGCGCGTGGTCGGCACGGAAGCCTTCACCAGCGGCTGGATCGACCGGATCGTGGCCAATCCCTTTCCGTTGGTGAGCACCGATGGTTCGACACGGGGCAATGTTCAGGCCGCGCCGATCGAGAAGCAATATCCCGACTCCAACGCCGAACAACTCTATGGCACGCGGATCACGCTGCTCTGGCAGCCGACGGACAATTTGAGCATCACTCCGTCGATCTTTTACCAGAGAGCCAAGCAGAACGGCATCAGCGCCTTCGACAGCAATCCGGGGACGGAGACGCGCTATCAACCTTTCGATATTGCCGAGCCCAATGCCGACAAGATCCAGGTTTACAGTCTGACCGCGAAATACACTTTCGAGGATTTCGACGTTACGTCCTATACGTATATCTATTGGCCGACTATCCCCAGTAGAACGCGCCGCATGGAACCTCCGCAGCCGAGACTGCCCTTATTTGGTCGCCACGACCATGGAGTTCGGCCCGTCCAGGACCTGGTGGCGCGCGTCGGCGAAGCCGGCTTCACGCATCCAGCCGATGCAATCGGCACCGGTATAGTCGAATCCGCCCGGCGTCTCGACCAGCATGTTGAGGCTCATCAACAGGCCGAAGACATTCTGTCGCCTGTCATCGTCGATCATCGCGTCATAGGCGATGAACCGGCCGCCCTTGGGCAAGGCGTCATAGGCTTTGGCGATCAGCATGCGTTTCTGGTCCAGATCCCAATCATGCAGGATGTGGCCCATGACGATGACATCGGCCCGGGGCAGGGGGATCTCGAAGAAGCTGCCGGCCTGGAACTTGACCTGCTCGGACAGGCCGCGCCCGGCGACATAGCGTTCGAAGACCGGGCCGGACCGGCGGCAGGTCGAAGCCGATGCCGGCCAGGTGCGGATGGGCCGCGGCGATCGCGCAGGTCAAGCCGCCTTGGGCGCAGCCGACATCGACGAAGGACGCCACCTCGCGCCAGGGAAACGCCCCGGCCAGCGCATGGGCGGTCGGCAGGCTGACGCCCGTCATCGCCCGCAGGAAGCCCTCCAGCTTCGCCGCATCGGCATAGAGCGCGACGAAGGGATCGTCGCCGACCGATTTCGCATCGCCCTGCGGCCCGCCGGTCTGCAGCGAATCGGTCAGCCCGCCCCAATTGGCGTAGAGCCGATTATTGGCCATTTCCAGCAGTCCGCCGATATAGGACGGCTTGGCCCGGTCGAGATAGTAATCCGTGGCCGGCATGTTGCCGTACTGCCCGTCCTGCCGGTCGAGCAGCCCGAGCGCGACCAGAGTGTCGAGGAAATCGCGGCCGCTGCGCTGATGCAGCCCGAGCCGCGCCGAGAGCGCCGCCAGATCCTGCGGCCCGGCCGCAAGCTCGGTGAAGAGACCGAGTTCGACCGCGCTCAGCAGCGCCTTCGAAGCCCAGAAGCCCATGCCGATCTGCATGATCGAGGCCGGCGAGATGGTCGTCATTCTATCGGGCTCCGTTCATTGCAAGTGGCGGATTCAAGCCTCTAAGTTGCCCGGCGCAAGCTTTCCCTGCGGGTTCGATGAGGTCCCAGAGATTGCCGTAGAGATCCTCGAACACCGCAACCGTGCCGTAGGGTTCCACGCGCGGCGGTCGGCGGAAGCGCACACCTTTTGCCGTCATCGCCGCGGAATCGTGCCGGAAATCATCGGTTTCCAGAAAGAATGCGACGCGCCCGCCGGTCTGGTCGCCCAGCCTTTCGCTCTGAGCCGGCGTCGCCGCCCGGGCAAGCAGCAACCGCGTCGGCGCCGCGGCGTCGGCCGCCACCAGCACCCAGCGCTTGCCCTCGCCGAGTGGCGTGTCCTCGATCACGACGAAGCCGAGCCGGTCGGTGAACCAGGCGATGGCCTCGTCGTAGTCGCGGACGACCAGCGTAACCGCGCCGAGGCGGTGGCCGGCGCTCAGCCGCCCGCCTCCGCCGCGATCTTCTCGGCCAAGCGTCCGCGCGCTTCGGCCAGATGGTCGAAATAGCGGGTGTAGCTGCCGATGCCCATGGTCTGCGAACGCAACTCGGTGATCAGCTCGTGCAGCTCGGATTCGGGCACCAGCGCCTCGACATCGTCCCAGCCGGGCCAGCCTGGTTTCTCGGCATAGCCCAGGATCTGACCGCGCCGTCCGCTCAACAGGCGCTGCGCGCTGGCGGTGTAATCATTGGGCACGCTCACCGTGACATGGTCGATCGGTTCGAGCAGAACGGGCTCGCATTTCGCCAGCCCCTCGGCCATGGCGGAGCGCGTGGCACTCTTGAACGCCATGTCCGAGCTGTCGACCGAATGGTAGGTGCCGTCGACCAGGGTGACGGCGACATCGACCACCGGAAAGCCGAAAGGGCCTTTGCGCGTCGCCTCCTCGGCCGCCTCGCCGACCGCCGGGATATATTGCCGGGGCACCGCGCCGCCGACGATCTTGTCGATGAACTGGAAGCCCTCGCCCCGGCTGCGCGGATGGATCTCGATCTTCACATCGGCGAATTGGCCGTGGCCGCCGGTCTGGCGCTTGAGGCGGGAATGCTGATGGGTGCCCCTGCGGATCGTCTCCTTGAACGGCACCTGCGGCCGGGTCGTCCCGATCTTGAGATTATAGAGCCGGGCCAGCCGGTCGATGACGGCATGCAGATGGATCTCGCCCTGGCCGTGCAGCAGAGTCTCGCCGGTCTCTGCGCTGTGTTCGACCGACAGTGCCAGATCCTCTTCGCCGAGCTTTTGCAGGGCGCCGGACAGCTTGACGTCGTCCTTGCGGTCCTGGGTCGTGATCGCCAGCGAGAAGACGGATTGCGGCGGCGTCGGGAAGGGCAACGCCTCGGCGGTGCCGGCCGGGCGTCAGCACACTGCCGGTGGCGATGCCGTCGAGCCGGCCGAAGGCGACCAGATCGCCGGGCTTGGCTTCATGGCTCTTGACCGCCTCGCTGCCCGGAATGCGATAGAGGCCGCCGATCCGCAGCCCGCTCAGCATGCCGCCATCCTTGACCGCGCCGCGCCAGACCCGGCCATAGGACAGCTTGCCGGTATGCGCGGCGTGGATCGTCTTGAAGATCTGCACCAGCGGCTCGCCCTCGGCCGCGATGCCGCGTTCGGCCGCGGTTTCCAGCGGATCCGGCGTGTCGTGGCGCAACGCCTTCCACAGCCGCCGCACGCCGCCGCCGCGATCGGCCGAGCCCAGCAGCACCTCGACGATGGCGCCGGTGCCCTGATCCTTGCGCAGCTGGCGATAGACTTCGTCGCTGCTCGGTTTCACGTCTTCCAGGATCTTTTCCAGGATGCCGTCATCGTGATCGGCCAGCACCTCGACCAGGCTGCCGAGCGCCTCCTCCTCGCGCTCCTTGACCGAGGAGGGCAGCTTGATCAGTTCGGAAGCCTGCCCCTTGCGGTAGCGATAGGCGCGCTCGCTCACGACATCGACATAGCCGGTAACAGTGTCGCCGTCGCGGATCGGCACCTGGCGCAGCACCAGCGGCCGCGTCGAATAGGCCCTGCAGCGCGGCCAGCGTGTCGCGCACGCGGCTCTGCAGCGTATCGATCTTGTTGGACGAAGAGCAGATGCGGGATGCCGCGATCTTCCAGGATCTTGAACAGCGGCGCCAGCGTCAGCGCCCGGTCCGGCACCGGCTCGCAGACGATGACGGCGAGATCCACCACGCTCAGCGCCGCCGCGGTCTCGGCGGCGAATTCGACCGAGCCCGGGCAATCGAGCAGCGACCAGGCATCGCCGAGGTAGCTGCAATGGCCGAGCGTCATTTCCGTGGTCATGGCGCGGGCGCGCTGCTCGCCTGCCCGTCGTACCGGCGATCCCGCCGCGGCCATCAGGCTCTCATAGAGCGTGGATTTGCCGCTGCCATAGGGACCGACCAGGGCAACCGAACGAGGCCGGGCAGCGCGCCCGGGACTGGACCCATTGTCGGTGGGTGACGACGAAGCTGGCATGGCTGAACCTCCCTTGATTCCATGGGTGGGGCGCGCTGTCGCGTCTTATCGAGCGGTGTCTCGCGGGGCTCGCTCTCCTTGTTGTGACGGTATTCTTACTCCGATCGGCGGAGCGTGCCAGTGGGTTGAGAAACGGGGGACGGCTCCGTTCCTCCCGGCCTCACTGCGCGTCGATCTCGGGCGGCGCCGGCATGGTCGGGCGCCAGGCCTTGAGCTCTTCATCGATCGCCATGCGCCGATCTGCCGGCAGCTTGCCGGTGATGGACGCCAGCGCGGTCTTTGCTTTGCCGGAGATATCCGGCTCGGGCAGCGCCTCCAGCGAGAACGGGAGTTCGCTCGAAACGCTTGCCGTGGCAGCGCGCTCGGCGGCGTCCGCCGGCGCTCTGATGGCGAGCGCAAGCCAGCGGTAGCCTTCTTCCGGATTTTGTCTCAGGCCTTTGCCGCGGGCGGCTGCGACACCGTAGTCGTACATTGCCGTCGGATCGCCTGCGGCCGCGGCCGCGCGGTCCCAGGCCGCGGCCTTGATGAGGTCGATTTCGGTGCCGATGCCCCTGCCGTAATACATGGCCAGCATCGCCATCGCCGGCACATACCGAGCCAAGGCGGCACGCTTCAGCCAGGCGAGGGCCGCCGGCTGATCGGCCGGCACGCCTTCGTCACCCACGAGCAGGCGGGCGAGCAGGAATTGCGCCGGGGCGAAATCCAATTGCGCGCTTTGCAGCAGCAGGGCCTTGGCCGCCGCCGGATCCTTGCCTGCGCCCGCCAGGTTGAGCACGCCCAGTGCACAGAGGGCCTGCGGGTCGTTCTGGTCGGCCGCGCGCCGGAGCCAAAGCGTTGCGGCATAGGGATCTTTTGCGCCCGCACTGCCGGTCAGATAGGCGACGCCGAGCCTGAGCTGCGCTCGGCGCGAGCCCCCGGCTGCGCGTTTTTTTCAGGTCATCGAGCCATAGGCCGGCCGCGGCGTCGGTGACGCGTCCACCGTCGGAAGCTTGTCGAGATCGATCTCGAGCGGAACTTCATTCTGAGCGAGTTCTGCGGTCGGGGAGGCGGGCTTTGCCGTGTTCGTCCGATCTCCCGTCGCCGAGCCACTCTGCTGCCCGGTGTGGTGCGCCGGTTGCCCGACCGGTTTGGGAACCGGGATCGGGCCGAGCAGAGCGAGGACGAACGAGATGGCCATGAGGAAAAGGACGGAATAGCCGAGCACGCGGAGCAAATCGCGAAACGACGCCGGCCGTGCCGAAATGGCGCGGAGCCGAGCGCCTCTCCGCCGCCGCCCGATCGCGCTCCGCCGCTTCGCGCGCCAACTCCGCCGTCAGTTCGGCTTCGATCCGATCGCACAGCCGGGCTTCCGGCGAATTCTGCCGCGGTACGAGCTTGCGATCGTACCAGCCGATCGCTTCGGCGATCGACCGCAGTTGCTCCGTCGACACGGCTCGATCGGCGAGCAGCGCTACGGCAAGCCGTTCCTTCAGCTGGAATTCAACGCGGAGCGGCAGGAGGTGCCGGTCGAGCGCGTCGATCAGGTAACGCGCCGCCTCGATATTGGCTTTCCGGTCGAGCGCGGCGACGATCTCCCGGATTGCGACCTGTGCGGCCGGCGGCAGTTCGGTGAGGACGGAGGCTTCGTCGGCTGCCTGGTTCGTCTTGGCCGGTTCAGGCCGAGCGATACGGCGATCGCTCGGCTTTTCGTCGGTTTCCGCCGCGCGGCGGCGCGCAGCGACCCGTCGCGCCAATTCGTGATCGACAAGCGGTTGCTGCTTTTCGAGCATGCCGGCAGAGGCCGCTTCCGCCCTTGCCCTGCGTCGCGCGGCGAGGGCCTGGGCCAGCTGATGATCCGGTGGCTCATGACCGCGTTCTGCCGGGTCTGCGTCATCCGCTTCGGCTTGCTCCAGTTCGGCCGAAGACTCGTCCTCCTCATCATCCTCCCACTCGTCGTCATCGTCGGCGAAGTCCGTCTCTTCTGCGTCTGCCGGTGATGCGGTTTGTGCCGCGATCTGTTCGGAGAGGCGCAACGCCGCCTCATAGGCCGCACGCAGCCGGGTAAAGCCGGCCGGGTCGTCCTCCGGGCGCGTCCGTTTCAGCCGGACCGCATAGGCCCTGCGGATCAGCGTCGCGTCCCCGGTCGGCTCCAGGCCCAATTCGTCCCAGGGGAACATCGCGTCCGCTCAGGAAAAGAAACTGTGATCGATACTGTCGAGCCAGTGCGAGAACTGTTCGCGCAGCGTCTCGATCTCTGTCGGGTTCTGGCGGTCGAGGGCGATCTGGAAATCCTCGATCATCTGCCCGATGATCCGGCGGACTTCGCCGAGCCGCTCCTCATAGAGCCGTTCGGCGCGGCGCCATGACGGCCTGGTTCCTGGCGTCGTCGCGCGGGTGGATCTTGAGATGGGCCAGCTTCGCCAGCCGCTCGGCGATCTCTGGAGCCGTGAGGATGCCGGGATTGCCCTCGATCACCAGCCGGTCCTTTGCTCCGGTGCTGAGCACGGCCGTTTCGACTTCCAGCAATCCGCTGACGTCGTAGGTGAAGCGGATATCGACCCCGCTCCTTGCCGGCCGGGGCCGGGCGGTACGGGAATGGTCAGCTTGCCCAGTTCGACATTGTCGACGACATGGCGGGCCTCGCCTTGATAGACTTGGATCAGCAGCTGGCGCTGATTGTCCTGCGGGCAGGACACGATTGTCGAGCGGCTGGTCGGGATCACGGTATTGCGCTCGATGATCGGCAGATAGAGGCCGCTCGCCAGGATCCGCCCGCCTTCGGACCGGCAGACCTGGATGCCCATGCTGAACGGCGCGACATCGGTCATCACGACATCGTCCCAGCGCTGCGTCGCGCATCTTCAGCCCGGCCTGGACGGCGGCGCCATGGGCTACGACTTCGTCCGGGTTGATCTGGGCGATCGGCAGGCGCTGGAACAGGCGGGCGGCCAGACGCTTGAACAGCGGCATACGGGTCGCGCCGCCGGCCAGGACCAGATGAGTGATCTGGTCCGGGTGCAGCCGGGCGTCGCGCAGCGCCCGTTCGATCGGCGCGCGGATCCGCTTGATCAGCGGCCTCGCTCAGCAGCTCGAATTCGTCGCGCGTCAGGGTCCAGCGGTACTCGGCGCCCTTTACCGCAAGCACGATCTCGTGCTCGTCGCGATCACTCAAGGCGCGCTTCGCGACCCTCGGCCGCGCGGCGCAGTGCGCCGTGGATTTCACCGCGTTGGGAGCGGGGGCGGCAGCTTGACCTTGTCGGCCACGGCAGCGATGAACCGGTCCATGACGGCGTCGGCGAAATCCTCGCCGCCCAGGAAATTGTCGCCGGCGGTCGCGCGCACTTCCATCACGCCTTCGAACATCTCCAGGATCGAGACGTCGAAAGTGCCGCCGCCCAGATCGAGCACCAGGATCTTGCGCTCGCCATCATGCTCCTGCAGCCCATAGGCCAGAGCTGCGGCGGTCGGCTCGTTCAACAGCCGCTCGACCTTGAGCCCGGCCAGCTCGCGGCTGCCTTGGTCGCCTTGCGCTGGGCGTCGTTGAAATAGGCGGGCACGGTGATAATCGCCTCGCTCACCGCCTCGCCCAGATGGATTTCGGCATCGGCCTTGAGCTGACGCAGCACCAGGGCCGACAGCTCCTCGGCGCGGAAAGCTGCGCTTGCCCAGCTTGAACTCGCGGTTGGTGCCCATATACCGCTTGAAGGCGGCGACCGAGCTGCCGGGAGCGCTGACCAGACGGTCGCGTGCGGCCTCGCCGACCAGGATCGTGCCGGAATCGTCGAGGCTGATCGCCGACGGGGTGAGCAGCGAGCCCAGTGCGTTGGGGATAAGCACGGTTTCGCCGTCGCGCCAGGAACCCGACCAGGCTGTTCGTCGTCCCCAAATCGATGCCGATGATCATGTCCGGTACGCCCGCCCTGCCGTTCCTGTCTGTATCGCAGATGCCGGGGGCCGGTTCACAATCTGGAAGTGAGGCGGATTCGGCTCACCGGGGGGCGGCGCCCGGCTCGTCGGGGACGCGACAGTTTTCGTAAATATTACCTAGAATTGAAAATAGAATAAGTTTCGAACGAATAGACGATAAGGTCGATATTGGGGCGTCGGGCCAATTTTACCCCATTGCTTGACATAAGTTTTTCATGATGGATACTCGTGATGAATGATATTCAGTAGTCCGTGCCAATGCCGATGAAGGATATGTCGGTCGGACATCAGCAAGGGAAGGGCGGCCATCCAAAAGCATTCCGTACGGCGGACGCGACATGCTCCTGTCTCCCACAACACCGGAGAGATCGGCCGGCTGTCGCGCGGCATGTTCGAGCATGCCGTGTGGGGTATGTTCCAGACCACCGCGGACGGCCAGTATCTGAACGCGAACGCCGCATTGGCCCGAATCTACGGCTATGATTCGCCGGCCGCCTTATTGTCGGCGCTGACCGATATCGGCCGTCAGCTCTATGTCGATCCGGGTCGGCGCGAGGAGTTCGTGCGGATCATGCGGGTGCGCGGCACGGTCTCCGGTTTCGAATCGCGGATCCAGCGACGCGACGGCACGGTGATCTGGATTTCGGAAAGCTGCCGCGAAGTGCGCGACCAGGAAGGACAGCTGCTCTATTACGAAGGTTCGGTCGAGGAGGTCAGCCAGCGTAAGGCGGCCGAAGCCGAACTGGCTACGGCCAAGGCCCAGGCCGAGGCGGCGAACCGGGCGAAATCCGCCTTCCTCATGCATATGAGCCACGAGTTGCGCACGCCGCTCAATGCCATATTGGGTTTTGCCCAGTTGATCCGCGACGGCGCGCAGGGTGCGGCGCCGGAGAGCTATGCCCGTTATGCCGCGGATATTCACGACAGCGGCGCCCGGTTGCTCGGCATGGTCAACGACGTGCTGACCCTGGCGGAACTCGAGGCCGGCCCGCACTGGAAGACGGGACGATATCGTGCCGTTGAACCGCCTGCTCACCGGCTGTGCTGCGGCGAGCACCGACGACGCGGCGGCCAAGGCGCTGCAGCTGGAGCTGGATCTGCCGGAGGAGAGCCCGGTGCTGAACGCCGATCCGCATCTGCTCCGACTCGCCGTGATGAAGCTGTTGTCCAATGCCGTCAAATTCACTGCGCCCGGCGGCCGGATCGAGCTGACCGCAGGTTACCCGGCGGAGGGTGGGGTCGAGATCGTCGTCAGCGATGACGGCATCGGCATGAGTGTCGCCGATCTCGCCAGTGCGGTGCAGCCTTTCAGCCAGATCGATGGCGGGCTGGCGCGCCGTTACGAAGGCATGGGGCTCGGCCTGCCGATCGCGCGGGCCATGATCGAACTCCATGGTGGTCGGCTCGCGCTCGCCAGCGCACCGGGCGAAGGCACGACGGCGCGGTTGATCCTGCCGGCGACGCGGGTCTGCGAGCCGGCCTGACCCGGTCAAGTCAAGTAGTTGGGCAGATGACATCGGCGATATCCGGCTCGACCGCGCTGATGCGGGTCAGGTCGACATTGGTACGACCGTCAGAGTCGATCGTGATCGCATCCTGGTAGCGCATGCCGAACAGGATCTGCTCGGCGGTGTAGTTGTGCATGTCGTGGACGGTGGCGCCCAGCGCGGGATCGCGCGCTTCCAGGAACACGAACAGGGGATGTCGCTCGTCGGCAGCGTTTCCTTCGTGAGGCCGTAGAGCGGGCTGGTCGCGTCGATCTCGTGCATCAGGTTCCAGGTCAGCGCGAAGATCGCGAGTTTGGCGCGCTCAAGCTCCAGCTCGATCACCCGGCGCATGACGTGGCGCTCGGGGGTTTCTTCGCGCAGAACCGCGGGGTTACGCGCGCCTGGGCGTCGGCGAGCAGGGTCAGCCGGCCATTGCCGACCGGAGCATCAGCGTCGGCTTGCCGTTATAGGTCGTGATCACGGCGACATTGGAGAAATGGAACTTGGCCCGCGGCTTGGAGAAGCGGACGAAGATCAGGCCGGTGACCAGCGCCGTGAAGGTCAGCCCGCAGAAGATTTCCAGCGAGGAGACGACGTGGCCATAAGTCGTCGCCGGCGCCATCACGCCGTAGCCGACCGTCGCCAGGGTCTCGATGCTGAAGAACAGGGCTTGGGCGAAGTTTGGCCCGGCGTTGAGGATACTGCCCGGTTCGAGCCAGTAAAGCGTGGCGAAGACCAGATTGATTGCCAGATCGATCAGGAACAGCGCCGCGAAGAATTCCGGCCAGCGCATCGTCACGGCGAGATGATAGGGGTCGCGCAAATCGAAGCGCGACACGCCTGTCTTGGTGAATTCGAAGGCGCCGATATGCATCGGCAGCGCTTCGTCCCGACGCGGGAAATGGGGTTTGCGCATTGATCAGCCGGCTGGGGTGAAACTCTCGGCGCGAGCCATGGCCCAGGCCGTCTGGAACCGCGGATCATCCGTGCCGTCGAGCAACTCGCCCGGCTTGAGGAAGCGGTAGACGTCAGCATAGCTGGAAACTTCGCCGGCCGTCAGCCGCTTGGCGATGTGCAGCGGGCGGATATCGGCCGGATGCTCCAGCCCGGCCGCGGCCATCAGCTCGGCCAGCGCCTTGACGGTCGAACGGTGGAAGTGGAACACACGCTCGGCCTTGTCGGGCACGACCAGGGCGCGCTGACGGACCTGGTCCTGGGTCGCGACGCCGACCGGGCAGCGATCGGTGTGGCAGCTCTGCGATTGCAGGCAGCCAAGCGCGAACATGAAGCCGCGCGCGGCATTGCACCAATCGGCGCCGAGCGCCATCAGCCGCGCGATGTCGAAGGCCGTGGTGACCTTGCCGCTGGCGCCGACCCGGATACGGTGGCGCAAATTCAGCCCGACCAGCGCGTTATGCGCAAACAGCAGCCCGTCCCGCAGCGGCATGCCGACATGGTCGGTGAATTCCAGCGGCGCCGCACCGGTTGCCGCCCTCGGCGCCGTCGACGACGATGAAATCCGGATAGATGCCGGTCGCCAGCATCGCCTTGCAGATGGCGAGGAATTCCCAGGATGACCGATGCACAACTTGAAGCCGACGGTTTGCCGCCCGACAGCTCGCGCAGCCGGGCAATGAAATGGGTCAACTCGATCGGCGTCGAAAAGGCCGAATGCCGGGACGGCGAGATGCAATCGACACCCTCCGGCACGCCGCGCGCCGCGGCGATCTCGCCTGAGACCTTGGCGCCGGGCAGCACGCCGCCATGACCGGGCTTGGCGCCCTGGCTCAGCTTGATCTCGATCATCTTGATCTGGTCGTTGCCCGCGGCCTGCTCGGCGAAGCGCTCTGGCGAGAAGGTGCCGTCCGGGTTACGGCAGCCGAAATAGCCGCTGCCCAGCTCCCAGATGATGTCGCCGCCCATTTCGCGGTGATACTTGCTATAGCTGCCTTCGCCGGTGTCATGGGCGAAATTGCCGAGCTTGGCGCCCTTGTTAAGGGCCTTGATGGCATTGGCGCTGAGCGCGCCGAAGCTCATCGCCGAGATGTTGAAGATCGAGGCCGAATAGGGCTCTTGCAATCCGCGCCGCCGATCTCGATGCGGAACGGCTCGCTTGCCGGTTCGATCGGCGAGATCGAGTGGTTCAGCCACTCGAACTCCGTGGCGTTGACGTCGAGCTCGGTGCCGAAGGGCCGCTTGTCGAGCTGGCCCTTGGCGCGCTGATAGACCAGCGACCGCTCTGTGCGGTTTGAACGGCATGCCGTCGGTGTCGCTCTCCAGGAAGTACTGGCGGATCTCCGGCCGGATGTCTTCGAGCAGGAAGCGGATATGGGCGGCGATCGGGTAGTTGCGGCTGATGCTGTGGTGGGGTCTGCAGCAGATCATAGGTGCCGATCGCCACCAGGATCGCCGCGACCAGGCAGGGCCACAGGAAGACCGGCTCGATCAGCGACAGGATCAGGAACACCAGCGTCGCGGCGATCGCCGCGGTGTAGGTCACATAACGGCGGGTAACGGCGAGCGCGAGCAGGTCCATGTTCTAAACCTTCGGCGGTGGTGACGTGCCTCTATATCGGATTTCGCCGGAAGTTTCATGACGCTTGCGGAAAAGTGCGTGGGGAGAGCCGATCCATCGGAAAAAAGCAGCATCGATCTGCGATTTGGCGCGGGAGGAAATCGGCGCCGGCCTCGTATCATCGTGGACAACAAACACGCCTCCCGTGCGGCTCGGAGAGTCCAGATGCGCGCCTACCATCCGTTCGGCAAGTGGATATATCTTTTCGTGCTCGGCGCCGTCGTGTTCGAAATCCTTTGGTACCTGCTCCTCCGCCGACGGTCCTATCCTTGGCGCGAGATGGCGGCCAGCGTCAGGATCTCTGTGCTGCGCCTGCCGCTGCGGATGCTGACGCCGCTGATCGTCGGGCCGCTGGCCCTGTTTCTCTGGTCCCATCGGCTCGCAACCGTTCCGCTCGACACGGCCTGGGGGCTGCTGCTGCTCTTTCTCGGCGAGGAATTCGCGTATTACTGGATGCACCGCTCCGGCCATGAGATTCGCTGGATGTGGGCCTCGCATGTCGTGCATCACACGCCGGAACATATCCATCTCGCCAGCGCCGTTCGCCTGGGTGCAACCGAACTTCTATCCGGCAACTGGCTGTTCTTCCTGCCGCTCTACCTGATCGGGTTCAACCCGCTGGCGGTCGGCGGCATGCTGGCGATCAATCTGTTCTACCAGTTCTGGGTGCACACCGATCTCGTCGGCCGGCTCGGCCCGCTCGAATGGGTCTTCAACACGCCGTCGCATCATCGCGTGCATCACGCCTCGAACAGCGACTATCTCGACCGGAATTACGGCGGCATCCTGATCGTCTGGGATCGGCTGTTCGGCAGCTTCGCGCAGGAGCGGCCCGGCACCGAGATCCGCTATGGTCTGGTGCATTCGGTCGGCAGCCTGAACCCGATCAGGCTCGCCTTCCATGAATGGCATGCGATGGCGCGCGACATCGGCGGCGCGCGCTCCTGGCGGGAGCGGCTCGGACATATGTTCGGTCGGCCGGGCGCCAGCCTTGCGCCCCCGATGCCGCGCGACCTGGCTTGGACCCTGCCTGCCGAGGAGCTTCCGTCGAAATAGGGCGATCAGCCCAAATGCGTCGTATCATTGCCGATTGCCGTTGATGCCTCGCCAGCAGTTGCCTGGCCAAAGCAATATGAATTTGGGTTCGATCGGGTCGCTCCAACTAACCCTCGCCCGCCTGGTGACTACGGCATGTCTAAATTTTATCGATATAACACAATAGCTTATAGGTATATCGTCATCCCCGGGCTTGTCCCCATAGGCGCTAAGTTAAGGCTGGTCTGGGGCGATCGGGACTGTTG
>JBBCHB010000059.1:0-79552 GCA_037200015.1 Aliidongia sp.
ATGTCCGATCGCCAAGTGCTGCTCTATTTCGCCTGGAGCCGACCGGGCGAGACCGATGCGCCGCTTGCCGTCATCGAGGATCGCTTCCCGGCGATTTTCGAGCTGCGCCGGCTCTTCTATCCGAAATTCGAAGCCATGTCGGATCCGGCCCAGGTCGATCAGGGCATAGCCGGCTTCCTGGATCATATCCAGAAGCCGAATTTCATGGCCTTCGCCGAACAGGCAGAGACGCAGACCGGCCATCCCGTGATCCAGGTCGAGCGCGTCGGCGATGACGGCGCCGCGACGCCGCTCGATGAAGCGCTAATCGGGCACGCCGACACGATCGTGGTCATCAGCTTCGATTCGTTCCGGACCGATCAACTCGCCTCGGCCGCAGAGATCGAGGCCGTGCGGCATTTCCTCAGCGATCCCGATCACCTCATCTTCGTGTGTCCTCACCATGATATCGGCGAGGCGACGGAGCTGGCTGGCGCCGAGCGGATCGAGCGTCAGACCGCCGAGCATCTCCACCATGGCGATCGAGGTATCCCGCCGCGCCAAGGCTTCGGCGGCTTCGCGCGGACGCTGCTCGAAGGCCTGGGCGTGCCGGTCGAGAATCGCTTCGGCCTGCGCCCCGCCGTAGCGCCGGACGGCTCGCCGGCGCCGATCGAAGCCGACCGGCCGCTCGATGCGCTCGGCCTGTTGCGGGAGGTCGAGGCGTTCAATCTCCATGCGCATCTGCCCCAGCTGGAGCGGATCGGCGAGGCCGTCAGCCGCATGGACGTCTTGGCGCGCCAGCTCATCGACCCGACCGCCCCACCTCATCCGGCGATGCCGGCGGGACGAACCAGCTTCGACGCCTTGCTGCAGTCGCGTGCCGAGGTCTTCGCCGGAAGCTGCTGGTATGCGATACGACCATGTTCAGCTCCACCGCCGGCGGTCCTCGACAGCCTGCGCCGGCTCTGGTCCAATATTCTGTCGCGGCCGAAGAGGCCGTGATCGTCGGCGTCGATTTCGCGGAACGCCCATGGATGTGATGGTCGTCATCCTGACGCTTTTGGCCGCCGTCGTCGCGAGCAGCGCCATTGCCCGCGCGGCGGCACCATTGCTGCCGCTGCCGCCGCCCTTCATCCAGATCGGCCTCGGCGCCCTGATCGGCGCGGTCTTAGATCTGCATGTCACGATCGAGCCGGAGCTTTTTCTGCTACTTTTCATTGCGCCACTGCTGTTTCTGGACGGCTGGCGCATTCCCGGGAAGGCCTGCTCGAAGACAAGTGGACGATTTTGGCATTGGCGTTGGGCCTCGTCCTCTTCACGGTCGTCGGGGCGGGCTTCTTCATCCATTGGATGATCCCTGCCGTGCCGCTGGCGGTCGCCTTCGCGCTCGCCGCCATCCTCTCGCCGACCGACGCCGTTGCGGTCGCTGCGATCGCCAAGCGAACGCCGTTTCCGCGGCGTCTGATGCATATTCTGGAAGGAGAGGCGTTGCTCAACGACGCATCCGGCCTCGTCTGCATGCGCTTCGCGGTGGCTGCCGCGCTTACCGGGTCCTTTTCCATCGTCGAGGCCTCGGCCACATTCCTATGGCTCGCCTCCGGCGGCATCGCCGTCGGGGCAGCCGTCGCGTTGACGGCGAACACGGCCAAGGATTGGATAGCGCGGCATTTCGGTGAGGAGACGGGATCGCAGATCCTGATAAGCCTGCTCATTCCCTTCGCTGCCTATCTTCTTGCCTCTCGCCTGCAGGTTTCCGGCATCCTGGCCGCCGTCGTGGCCGGCATCGCTATGAACCATGAGGAGAGGACCGGTCATGCGTCGCCGGTGACACGAATTCGTCGCGCAGCCGTCTGGGATGCCGTCCAGTTCGCCAGCAATGGCGTGATCTTCGTCTTGCTCGGGCATCAATTGCCCACGATCGCGGTTGGCGCAGCGCAGGCCGTGGACGAGACGGGACATCAAAGGGGCCTGTGGCTGCTCGCTTACGTCGCAGCGATCACCGCCGCCCTCGTCATGCTCCGAGGGTCCTGGGTGTGGATCACATGCGCCTGTTCCGGTTCCGGGTGTCTCGTGGCGCTCAGGATGCTTGGCCGCGCGGCTGGCGCCTTACGGCGACGACATCGCTTGCCGGCGCCCGCGGAGCAGTGACGCTTTCCGGCGTCATGACGCTTCCCCTGTCTCTCGGTAACGGGGTCCCCTTTCCCGCGCGCGACCTCGCCATATTCCTCGCGGCGGGGGTGATCGTCGCCTCGCTCATTATTGCCAATGCGGGATTACCCCTCTGGTGAAAGGTTTGCTGCCGCCCCATGAGGGACCGCATGATCGGACGGAAGAAAACGCGGCGCGGCTCGCGGCCGCGCAAGCGGCAATCACGGCTATGGAAGAGAGTTTGCGGCTGATCGCCGAAGTACAGGTGGATACAAAGCTCTATATTCAGAGCGGTGCCCGCGTCATCGAGCAATACCGGCGGCAGATAACAGCGCGCTCGAAGCCGGACATGGCTGTTGCTCAAGCAAATGAGATCGAAGAAATCGAGCGCAATTTGCGGATTGTCGGCCTAAGAGCCGAACGCGAAGAATATTTCCGTATCGCTCGATCCGGCAAACTGCCGGATGAACTGGCCCGGACCCTCGTCCGGGAGATCGACCTGACGGAAGCACGCCTCGCCACTAAGTAGGCCCCCGGGACCAGGTCGCCCTTTTCATGGCAGCAGGATCCGCTTCGTATTAATATTCGGCAATTTCAGCGCCGAAGAAGCGAGACAGCGTGCGTCGGACGGTACCTCCACGCCAGAACGTCTCGTCTGCAACAGACCGTTAGAGGGCAATATGTCGGCTGAAACTGATACCGGCCACCTTGCCGGCAAAAGCTGATTTCGATTGAGGAGATTTTGAACGCCCGGCCGCAATTGCCTGTGGCAAGCACGCGTGCGCGCGGCTGGAGCGGCGTCACCGTCGACCTGCACCACCCATATTTCAATTGTGCCGAGAGCTACCCTGGCCTCGACCATCATTTGATCTGCTACTGCCCGTCAGGGCACGCCAGGCTGGTCCAGGAACGGGCCGGCACCGTGCATGAGAGCGTGATTGTTGCCGGCATCTCGCTGATCATGCCTGCCGGTTACGATTCTTCCTGGGAAGGCGAATCGGGGCTGTCGGCTCGGCTGCGCATCCCGACCTCACTCATCGCGACGGCCGCGGAACAGCTTGGCCGCCGCTCTCTGTCTGACGTGGAAATCTGCAACGTGTTTGAAGTGCGCGATCCCCACATCGAGCATCTCGCGCTCACCCTGCTCGCCGAGATCGACACGCAACCGCATCCGGCCCAGGTGCTCATTGTCGACGCGGTCTCGACCGCCATCGCAGCGCATATGCTCCGCCGCTACAACGCTTTCGAGGTCGTTGAAAGGCCGCATCAATGTGTGCTCAGCAAGAAGGAGCTGGCGCGGCTGACGGCGTTTGTCGAAGATGATCTCGAACGCACGATCAGGCTCGATGAACTGGCGGCGGTCGTGCGGGTCAGCCGCTTCCATTTCAGCCGCCTGTTCAAGCGTACGACTGGCGCTTCTGCGATCAGCTTCGTCGAACAATGCCGAATCCGCCGCGCTCAAGCGCTCATCGCCGAGACCGATTTTCCCCTTGTGGAAGTTGCATTGATGGCAGGCTTTGCCGACCAAAGCCATTTTACGCGGCGCTTCCATCACAATGTCGGCTGCACTCCCGCCGCTTTCGCCCGTGAACAGGGCCGGCGACGATCGGCCCGGTATTCCTGTGAATCGAACCCCCGGGGTCGGAGTAAGACACTGCCCGGATGAACGATCTGCGCAAAAGAGTGTATATTTCCAATTTACACTCCTGTACGTGTGTTCAAGAGTGTAATTTCGAGGAACCATCATGCGCGACGTCGTCATCGTCGGAGGCGGTCATAACGGGCTGGTCTGTGCCGCCTATCTGGCCAAGGCCGGGCTCGGTGTCACCGTGCTCGAGGCGCGCAGTGTCGTCGGCGGGGCGGCGGTGACCGAGGAATTCCATCCGGGCTTCCGCAATTCGGTCGCGGCCTACACGGTCTCGCTGCTCAATCCCAAGATCATCGCCGATCTCGAACTGCCCGCCCATGGGCTGCGCATCGTCGAGCGCCGGCTGTCGAATTTCCTGCCGCTGGAGGATGGCCGCTACCTCAAGGTCGGCGCCGGCAAGACGCATGACGAGGTCGCGAAATTCTCGCGTCGCGACGCCGACCGGCTCGATGCCTATGCCGAGAAGCTGGACCGCCGGCGACGTGCTGCGCGACGTCGTGCTGCAAGCCCCGCCCAACCTGCCGGGCGGCGGCTGGCTCGCGGCCTTGCCGGAGCTGCTCAAGGCGGCACGCTGGCACGCCGGCTGGAACGGCTCGACATCGAGCATCGGCGCGAATTGCTCGACCTCTTCGCCATGTCGGCCGGCAATTATCTCGATGGCTGGTTCGAAAGCGACCCGATCAAAGCAGTCTACGGCTTCGACGGCATCGTCGGCAATTTCGCCAGCCCGTATCAGGCCGGCTCGGCCTATGTGCTGCTGCATCACACCTTCGGCGAGGTCAACGGCAAGAAGGGCGTCTGGGGTCATGCCATCGGCGGCATGGGCGCCATCACCCAGGCCATGGCGCGCGCCGCCAGGGCGGCCGGCGTCGAGATCCGGACCGATGCCGCGGTGCGCGAGGTGCTGGTCGAGAACGGCCGCAGCGTCGGGGTCGTGACGCGCAAGGGCGAGACGATTCGCGGCAGCGCAATCGTCTCCAACCTCAATCCGAAGCTGCTCTATCGCGATTTGATCGATCCGGCCGCGCTGCCGGCGGATTTCCTGCGGCGCATCACCAAATGGCGCTGCGGCTCCGGCACCTTCCGGATGAACGTCGCGCTGAGCGAACTGCCGGATTTCACCGCGCTGCCCGGCCGGTCGATGGCCGACCACCACGCCTCAGGCATCATCCTGGCACCCAGCCTCGGCTATATGGAACAGGCCTTCGTCGATGCGCGCCGCGACGGTTGGGTCGAAACGGCCGATCGTCGAGCTCGTCATCCCCTCGACCCTGGACGACACACTGGCGCCGCCGGGCGCCCATGTCGCCAGCCTGTTCTGCCAGCATGTGGCGCCCGAGCTGCCGGACGGCTCATCCTGGGACGATCACCGCGAGACGGTGGCCGATCTGATGATCGAGACGGTCGACCGCTTCGCGCCCAATTTCAAGGCCTCGGTGCTCGGCCGGCAGATCAACAGCCCGCTCGATCTGGAACGCACCTTCGGCCTGATCGGCGGCGACATCTTCCACGGCGCGCTCGACCTCAACCAGATCTTCTCGGCCCGGCCGATGCTCGGCCATGCCGATTACCGCGGGCCTCTGCCCGGCCTCTATATGTGCGGCTCCGGCACCCATCCCGGCGGCGGCGTCACCGGCGCGCCGGGGCACAATGCGGGCCCGGGAGATCATCGCGATTTCCGGCGCCGAAAGCTGAAACGGGCGTCGTAGCAAGCTGCCTAACTTCTCCTCTCCGCCCCAATGGGGCGGAGAGGAGTTGCTAGGGGCGTAGCGCGCGGCAGCTTCCCGTTGGTCAGCGCGTCGAGCCAGGCTTCGCACAGCGCGATGCCGCTCTGCGGCTCGAAGCTCGGGTCCGAGGCAGCCTTCGAGCCAGCAGCCGTCGAGCAGGGCGGAGAGCCCCATGGCGGCCAGCTTGACATTGACCGATGGCAGCTTCTCGACCGCGACCAGATCGGTCAGCAGCCCGACCAGCGCCTCGCGATAGTCGCCCCACGTGTTTGTGCTGCACCGTCTGCATGACCGGCGAATGGCGCACCATGCTCCAGAACACGACCCAGATGCCGAGCAGGTCGGGGTCAGCACCTCCGGCGAGAAGGAGGCGACGAAGAAGGCGCTGAGCCGCGCCCGCGGCGTCGGCCCGGCCGTCTCGATCGCCGAGAGCAGCCGCTTCAGCAGATCGGTCGCCAACCGCTCATAGGCATGGGCGATCAGCTCGTCGATCGTGGTGTAGTGATGGTTGATCAGCCCGACCGACACCCCGGCCGCCGCTGCGATGCGGCGCACCGAGACGCCGTCATGGCCGTGTTCGCGCAGGCATTTCAGCGTGGCGTCGACCAGGCTCTCGCGCCGAACCTCGGGTTGTTCCCGCCGGTATTTTGGATTCGTCCGCGTCATCGCATGCTCCAGATCACGGCATAGCTATAGCCGTTTCGCAGCAAGATCATGCGGATTTCGATCGCGTCAGGCATCGGGCGCGGTCACGAATGCTTATCACGCCGATAGATCGCGGCCTCGGCACCAGCATCGAATTCGCGTGCATACTTATGACCGGCATGAACCGCATGCGCGATGGCGCCCGGCGCCTCGGCGTCGCCGATCGCGCTCAGCGACCGGATGCCGGCTTTGGCCAGCGCCGCTGGATCGGCCGCCAGCGCCCGATACAGCGCGTCCGACGACCGGCGCAGCCCGACCAGGACCAGCGAGCGGCACGGCAGCGTGCTGGCCACGCCGGTGAAGAGCTGGGCCAGCTGCACGGTTTCGCCGTCGAAGCCGGTCACCGTCTCTACCGTGCGCACCGCCACGCCGCGCCGGGCCAGCGCCTGATAGACGCGCGGTAGCTCGTTGGTCATGAAGGTCCAGGCCGAGGCATGGCCGGCGCTGGTGACATAGGTCACCTCATGGCCGCGCCCGGCGAGCAGCTCGGCCACGGCGCCGCCCATATAGTAATTGTCGAAATCGAACACGGTGACGGGCCCTTCGGGCTCGCGACCTTCGGCCAGATCGTCGGGGGTAAAGAGCCGGGGATGCGCGATCTCGGCCGTCGGCAGTTCGGTCGAGGCATAGAGCGCACGGGTCCAGCGGGCGCCGGTCGCGATCACGACCCGGTCGCAGCCGAAGCCGAGCACATCCTCCGGCGTCAGCCGGCTGCCCGGGAACAGCTCGACATTGGCCGCAACCTTGAGCGCGGCCAGCCGATAGTCGAGCACCCGGCCCCAGGTCGATAGGCCCGGCAGCTTGGTCTCGAAGCGCAGACGGCCGCCAAAGCTCTCTGCTGCCTCGGCCAGCGTCACCTGGGCACCGCGCCGGGCCAGCACGCGCGCCGCCTCCAGCCCGGCCGGACCGCCGCCGACGACCAGGACATGCTCCGGCCGCTCGACCGGCGCGAAGCGCTCGGGATGCCAGCCGCGCCGCCACTCCTCGCCGGCCGTGGCATTCTGGGTGCAGCGGACCGGCACCGAATCATGCCAGCTCGAAATGCAGATGTTGCAGCCGATGCATTCGCGGATCTCGTCCTCGCGGCCCTCGGCGATCTTGCGCGGCAGGAAGGGATCGGCGATCGACGGCCGGGCGCCGCCGATCAGGTCGAGCACGCCGCGGCGGATCTGCGAGACCATCGTGTCGGGCGAGGTGAAGCGACCGACGCCGACCACCGGCTTCTCGGTCAGGCGCTTGACGAAATCGATGACCTTCTCGTGGCTGCCTTCGGGCGAGAAGCGTGAGGCCGAGCAATCGCTCGGGCTCGAATCCATCTTCACGTCGAACAGATCGGGGTCTTGGCTCAGCAGCGCGATGACCTCATGCGCCTCGGACTCGGCGCGATCGCTCGGCTTCCTGCGCAGCTCTTCCAGGCTGATGCGCAGCGCCACGCCGCAATCCTGGCCGACGGCGTCCTTGGTGACCTCGATCAGCTCGCGCACCAGCCGCACGCGGTTTTCGACCGAGCCGCCATATTCATCAGTGCGCTGATTATAATCGGACAGCAGGAATTCGTAAGGCAGGTAGCCCATGCCGGCATAGACATAGACGATGTCGAAGCCGGCGCTGCGCGCCTTGCGGGCCCCGTCGGCCTGCCAGCGCCGCAGATCGGCAATGTCCTGGCGGTCCATCACCTTCGCCGCAGATTGGACATGAATCCCAGATGCGTCGCCATCCAGGGAATGCCCGAAGGCGAGAGCGGCGGCAGCCGGCTGGTCCGGTTCATCGCGATCGCCCCGCCATGCCACAGCTCGACCCCGGCCAGGGCACCATGGCGATGCACCGCCTCGGTCATCAGCGCATGGGCGCGGATATCGTCATCGTCCCACAGCGTGGCGAAAGGCAGCGGCGAATCATCGGAGCTGGGATGGATCGAACAGGCGCCCGTGCAGACCACGCCCCAGCCGCCCTCGGCCTTGGTTTCGCGGAACGCAGCCCGCACGCGCGGCAGGGCGTTGGTCATGCCGCTGGCGTGCGGCACTTGGTAGAAGCGATTCGCGCGGTAACCGGCCCGATCCGAACCGGCTCGAACAGGATATCGAAACGTGGATCGCGCGCCATCGGAAGCTCCGGAACTCATTGTGCCGCAGCAGGATACACCAGATGCGGGGATTTGCGAGGAGAAAATGAACGATCGTTCAAGAGTGATTCAACGAACCCTCGCCGCTTGGCGGGAGAGGGTTATGCCGCCGCCGGAATCCCTCCTGCTCACGGTGCGACCATCTCGGCCGCAACGGACTTGCCGTCGATGATGCCGGACAGCCGGACCCGGGGCGATGCGGTCATGACCGCCAAGAGGCGGTGAGCGTTCCCCGGCTGTCGCGCGGCCCTTCGAAGCTGAGCGCCGCCGTCACGGTGCCCTGGCCATCCGGCGCCTCGACCGTGCCGCTGACCGCGAGATCCTCGGTCCAACGCAGCCGGTCGAGCACGAGCCGCGTACCGGCCGCGATCTTGGCCGTGGTGAAGGAGCCGCCGCGCAGGCCCGGCCCCTTGCCGTCGCCCCTGGCGGCTCTCGAGCCGGTCGATCGCATCGCCGGCGGTGGCGATCGCGGCGGCGGCCAGGGCAAGCGCGCGGCATCGGCTTCGTTGCCGGCGACCGGCGCGGCGGGCGGCATGTCGGCGGCGTGGCGTGGAAAGCGGCGACCAGCGGGACGGCCGGCACAACCCGCGGCACAGGATATATCGCCGGCATCGAGCGCCTCGACGAAGCGGCGCACAGATCGGGGATGCAGGTGCCGCGGGACGGTACCAGCGCGTTGACATGGAAGCTGTTGGCCACGATGACGTGACGGCCATGCGGAACTGAGCGGCGGCAATGGCGCCCTGGGCCTGCGTGGTGACGTCGTCGAACTCGCCCGAGATCACCAGCGCCGGAATATCGGGATAAGCGAACCGGTCGGGCAAGGTGCTTTGCGGCGCGAAGCCGGGCGGCGGCACCGGCCAGCCGACGCAGCCATCGAGATACTCGTAATCCAGCGGCAACCCGCGAAACTCGGCGAAGCTGAACGGCGCATAGAGATCCGGCCGGGCTGCCGCCTTTTCGGCCATCAGCCGGTCGCGTTGGGCCGCCCGCGCCTTGGGTAGCAGGCGCATATCGTAGATCTGCTCCGAATCGAAGCAGCTGACGGCAGCGGCCTGGCCTTCGCTGAACAGCGCGGGATTGTTGGTCGGATCGCGCGAATCGACCGTGGCATAGGCCTCGGCCATGAGGCGGAGCAGCGGCGCCTTGTCGCCGGCGGCAAAGGCGCGGGACGCGGCATCGGTCTCACGGGCCGTGGTGCGCGAGGGCGACTGTCCGAACATCACGACAGCGAGGGCTGCGGGATCGGCGCGGAACTGTTGGCGTTTGCCGTCCGCGTCGAGCGCCGACACCACCGCCGGATGGGCGCGCAACGCCGCGAGCGCCGGCATCACATGGTCGATCGACGAGCCCGGAATCCCGGCGCAAGCCGCGTCGCGCGCACAGAGCTTGTCGAACTTGTCGCGCATGCCCGGGGCATAGAAGGGCTGCCACGGGCTTTCGCCCATGACCGGCCGGACCGGATAGGCGCCGTCGAGCACGATCGAACGCATCAGCGCGGCGTGGCGCACGGCAAAGATCTGCGAGAACCAGGTGCCGTAGGAATCACCGTACAGATCGACCGGCCCGCGCCTGAGCGCCGTGAGGATCGCGGCCAGATCGTCGGCATCCTGCACGGCGCTGTAGAACGGCGCCTGCGCGCCGAGCTGCCGGCCACAGCGCGCGATATTCGCGGCTGTGAGCTTGGGCGCCGTCTGCAGCGGCTTGCAATCGATCGCCCCGGAGCGCCCGGTGCCGCGATAATCCATCAGCACCAGGTCCCGATGCGCCATGATCGGCTTGAACAGGCCGAGATAGCTCTCGGCCGAGCCGGTGGTCGGAAAACCGGGACCGCCTTCCGCGGCGACCAGCGTGCCTGCGGGCGGGCCCTCCGGGTCGCGTGCCGGGACGTATTCGAAGAAAACATCGATGCGCGCCGTCCCGGCCGGATCGAGCGGGCGCGAGATCCGGCCGCAATAGATCTGCGGCTCGCCGCACCGGGTGAGCTGCAGGCTGCCGATTGTGATCGTCTGGGACTCTTGTGCCCAAACCGGCCAGCCGAACAGGCTCAGGGCAAGCACACACAGGATAATACCAAACGCTGGAAAATATCGCCGAAGGCTCTGCTCTTCAGTGGGGCGGACGTCCCCGCCCTCCTGCCTGCGACCAGCCGGCATAGCCTGTCGCGCGAGAGGGGATTGCCGGCTCACGCCGGCAAGGTGGGCGGGGACGCCCGCCCCACTGAAAAACGGAGCCCGCGGCAATATTTTCGCTCCCTTCTCCCGCAATGCAGGAGAAGGGACGCTGTTTCCTGCGCTTGGCATAAGGAGGCGACCCATCATGTCTAGAATTTGTATTCGGCCGTCAGCCCGACGGTGATCGGGCGGAAGGTCAGGTCGCGCAGGCCCGGCGAGATGCTGGTGTCCTGGTAGCGGTAAAGCGAAGTCCGGGAGTCGAGGAGATTGTCGATATAGGCCGAGACATCCCAGCCGCCATGGGTCGCACCGAAGCGGGCGGTGACGTAGTGGGTGGCCGGCGCATTGCGGGTCAGGGCTTCGTAGGAGAAGGTCTCGGCCGAGCCGGTACGGTAATAGGGGCCGGCAAACTGGTAATCGAGCCTTGCATAGGCATCGATCTCGGCCAGCGGCTTGAAATGATACTCGCCGGACAGCGTCGCGGCCCATTCCGGGGTGGCCAGGCTGTCGCCCGATTTCGAGAGGATGTTGCCGTTCTCGATGATGGTCGAGGTATAGCGCGTGTCGGTCAGACCAGTGGATCCCGAAAGCACGAAGCCGTTGCCGATCGCCCATTGCGCCTGGAGATCGAAGCCGCGGCTGGCCGCGGTGCCGAGATTGCCGGTGTAGTAATAGCCGCAGGTCGGCAGATAGACTTGTTGCTGGATGTTGTTCCAGTCGATCCAGAACAGGCTGCCCTGGAGCAGCACGCTGTTGTCGAAGAACTTGCCCTTGGCGCCCAGCTCGTAATTCCATACCGTGTCGGAATTGTAGGTGAGGGGCACCTGCGAGATGCCGAGAGACTTCAAGTCGGTGCCGCAGATATCCTGCGGCGCCGGCTCGTTGGCGCCGCCGATGCGATAGCCCTTGGCGGCCGTCGCATAGACCATCTGATCGGGGGTGATCTGGTAGGAGAGGTTGAAGCGCGGCGTGACCGGTGTCTCCTTCTCCGAACCGGTATTGGTCTGGGGGGCCGCCGTGCCGTAAGGGCCGTCCTGGTAGTCGATGAAGTCGAAGCCGCTCTGGGCCACGCGCAGACCGACAGCGGCCTTCAGCCCGTCCAGGATTTCGTAGCTGACATTGCCATAGGCCGCCTTGTCGGCCTCGCGCACGACAAAGCGCTCGACATAGGAGTATTTCCCGTCGACCGGCGCCTCGCCGAAATAGCTGAGCGAGTTGCCCGGTCCGTAGCCGTAATACTCCGACAAGTAGTTGCCGACGTCGTCGAACGGTTCGGCGTATTGTAGTTTGTCGGAATCGATATTGTGCTGGTAGTAGAGTCCGGCGACCCAGGACCAGCGCGACTTGACGTCGTCGTTGGAGGTGAAGCGCACCTCCTCGGTCCAATTGTTCTGCACCGCCTGATGGGTCCCGACCGAAAGGTAGTTCGGATAGCCGGGCAGGACGGTGTTGCCGTAGCTGGCATCGCCCAAGGGGATGAGACCCGAGAGCTCGAACGAGGTCGCGTCGAAAGCCTGGTTGTAGTTGCGCTTGAAGTAGGACGTGATCGACTTCACCGAGAAGCCGTCGAAATCATATTCGGCCGAGAAGGTCGGCAGGATGAAGGTATCGGTCGAAGGCTGCGGGATCTGCGACAGCTCGTTGAACGGACCGACCGATTCCCAATAGAAGCTTCGGTCGTTGTCATGGACCTCCTGGAAATAGAGCGTGGTCTCCAGGATGAGGTCGTCGGTGGGGGTGAATTTGAGCGCGAAATGGCCGACCTTGCTGTTCTCGGCATTGGCGTCGGTTGCCGTGGTGCCGCCGGTGACGGGGTTGATGCGGTTGATATAGCCGCCATCCTCGCGCTCCCACAGGCTGGCACGGAAGCCAAGGATGCCGTCGATGATCGGCCCGCCCAGCGCCGCCCCGCCCTCATAGCTGGGCGCGCCGCCATCGGTCCCCGAGACGTCGGTATGGACGAAGCCGCTATAGCTCGACAGGCTCGGATCGGGTGTCAGGAAGCGCACCGTGCCGCCTTCCGAGCCGGCGCCGAACAGCGTGCCCTGCGGACCCTTCAGCACTTCGATGTGATCGAGATCGAAGACCTTGGGATAGGGATTCGACGCCACCACCTCCTGCCGCGCCTGGACCGGCGTCTCGTCGATATAGACGCCAGTCGTCTGCGCGCCGGTGTCCGACACGATGCCGCGGATCGAGATGTTTGTGTTGCCCTCGCTGTCGCTGGTCTGGAGGCTGAGGCCCGGCACGAGCCGGGCGACATCCGCCATGCTCTTGGCCCCCTCCTTGTCCAGCGTCTCCTGATCGATGGCGGTCACCGAAATCGGCACCTTGGTCAGCAGCTCCGAGCGCTTCTGCGCCGTCACCACGATCTCTTCGACCTTGTCGTAGCTTTTGCCGGCATCCGGCGCCGGCGTGGTCTGGGCGAAGCCCGGCCGGACAATCAGGCCGAGGCCGGTGCTCAGCAGCAGGCCGGCGGCGAAAGAACGGCTCCCCTTGGTCATGTTCGGCACCCCCCAATCGATGCAGTGTCGGAACGCCGGCGGCCCCCGCCGCCGGCGCAAGTTCAGTTTCGTGTCGTCCGCGGCAGATCCAGGCGGTCATCGGACAGGATCACCGGCGTGATCCCGTCGCGGGCAATGGCGGCAAGCGCGCCGCCGGTCAGGAACAGGAAGCCGCCCGAGCGCTCCATCCGGTCCTGCATGTGCCGGTAGTTCGCGTCGCGCACCGCCGGGTCGCTTTCGCCCAGGCATTTCTCGAACAGACGGTCGAATTCGGCATCGGCGAAGCGCGACCAGTTGTCGGCGCCGATCGCTTCGGTGCGGAAATAGCCGAGGTCGTCGGACGGGTCGGTGCTGCCGGGATAATCCATCAGCGCCAGCTCGAGCCGCTCCCCGCCGAACTCGCTCCCCGCCTCGCCGAGCGCCCAATAGGTGCCGGCATCGAGGCTCTTGATCTCGATCGAGACGCCGATCTCGCGCAGCTGCGCCTGGATGATCAGCGCCGTGGTCATGTAGACCGTGTCGTTCAGCGCCAGCAGCACGAGGCGCAGATCCTGGACCCCGGCCTCGGCGAGCAGCGCCTTGGCCGCAGCCGGATCGCATTCGGTCAGATTGGACGGGCGATGGCCGGTCATGCCGGGCGGTATCGGCCCGGTCGAGCGCCGGCCGATGCCGCCATAGGCGCCGAGCAGGATGTCCTCGACATCGATCGCCTGCTGGATGGCGCGCCGGATACGGGCATCGGCCAGTTTCGGATGCTGGATATTGAGCGCCAGGAAGACGATGCGCGTACCGGGCGCCGCGATCAGCCGCGACCCGGCGGGCGGCGTTTTCTGGTAGATCGACAGCGTGTTGAGGCTGATCCGGGTCAGATCGACCGAGCCGGCCTCATAGGCCAGCGCCGCAACCTCGTCATCCGGGATGACGGCGTAGCGGATGCGCGCGAATGCCGGCTTGTCGCCGGCCCAGTCGGGATTGGCGGCGAGGGCGATCGACTGGCCGGGCCGCCACTCTTCGATGCGGTAGGGGCCGCAGGTCGCCGGCGGTGCCACGGTGAAACGGCCGCCCGCCTGCTCCATCGCCGCTCTGCACAGGATGTGGCCGCTATACCAGGGCAGCGCCGTCAGCAGGAAGGCGACCCGCGGCGCCTTCAGATGGATGATGCCGGTCAGCGCATCGACGACTTCGACCCGGTCGAGCGCGGAATAGAGATAGGTATAAGGCGACTCGGCGGCACCGGCGACGCGCTCCAGCGTGTATTTCACATCCTCGGCCGAGAGCGTGCCCCAGTCGCCGCTCCAGCGTATGCCGGGGCGTAGGCGGAAGCGGATCTGCCGCGGATCCGGCTGCTCCAGCGTCTCGGCGGCATAGAGTGTCCAGCCGAGCGGCGCGCGGAAATCGTTGAGCCGGTTCAGCGTGACGAAGAGGCAGCGGCACAGCTCCTCTTCGACCCCGCCCTTCTCGAAGGCCGGGTCGAGCGCCTCGATATCGGACTCGCTGCGGAGCGACAGCGTATCGCCCTCGACGGCGGCGAAGACGCGCCGGCCGGATGCCAGCAACACCGCGGCGCCCGAGGCCTTGAGCAAGCCGCGCCGATCGAGGCGGAACGGCGTCATGCCGGATCCTCGCCGAGCGGGAAATGGCAGCGCAGCAGATGCCCCGGCGCAATCTCCCGTTCCTCGGGCGCCGCTTGGCGGCAGAGATCCTGGACATGGGGACAGCGCGTCTGGAACACGCAGCCGCTCGGCCGCTGCTGCAGGCTCGGCACTTCGCCGTCGAGCGGCGGCGGATGGCGTTGCGCCGGATCGCGGCTCGGTTCGGCCAGGAACAGGGCGCGGCTATAGGGATGGCGCGGCTGGGCGAAGACCTCGGCCGTCGGCCCGGTCTCGACGATGCTGCCCAGATACATCACGGCGATGCGCCGGCTCATGCGCCGCGCCACGGCCAGGTCGTGCGTGATGACCAGATAGGCGATGGCCAGGCGGCGCTGCAGCTCGACCAGCAGATTCACGATCTCCGCCTGGACCGAGACGTCGAGCCCGGCGGTCGGCTCGTCGCAGATGATCAGCCGCGGCGGCACGGCCAGGTTGCGCGCGACCGTGACGCGCCGCGCCTGGCCGCCGCTCAGCTCATGCGGATAGCGCTCGGCCAGCGCTTCGGGCAAGCCGACCTGGGCGAGGAGCTTTTCGGCCGCGTCGGGCTCGGGCCGGATCCGCTGGATGCGCAGCGGCTCGGTCACCAGGTCGCGCACGCGCAGCCGCGGATCGAGCGAGCCGACCGCATCCTGGAAGATCATGGCGACGCGATGCCGGAGCGGGCGCAGCTGCCGGTCGGACGCGCGCGGACCGAGGACCTCGCCTTCGAAGCGCACCACGCCGGTCACCGGCCGGACCAGGCCGTTCAGCGTGCGGCCCAAAGTCGTCTTGCCCGACCCGCTCTCGCCGACCAGCGCCAGCGTCTCGCCCGGCGCGATCGCGAGCGACACGTCGATCAGGATGTCGAGCGGCTTCGGCAGATGACCGCGCAGCAAGGCCGCGGCCGAAAGGCCGGGCCGGACCCGGACGCCGAGATGTTCGGCCGCGATCATGGCGCCACCAGATGGCAGGCGGCGGCATGGGCCGGCGCGAGCTCGACCGGCTGCGGCCGCTCGCGCACGCAGCGGCCGGTCGCGCACAGGCAGCGCGGCGCGAACCGGCAGCCCTCGGGCGGGTTCACCAGATTCGGCACCTGGCCCGCGATGGTCGGCAGGGGCTGGTCGCCGCCGGCATCCAAGGCCGGATCGCAGGCCAGCAGGCGCTGGGTATAGGGATGCGCCGGGTGCCGGAACAGCTCGGCGACCGGCGCCGCCTCGACCACCACGCCGGCATACATGACCAGCACCCGGTCGCAGAGCTGCGCCACCGCGCCCAGGTGATGCGACACGAACAGAATCGAACAGCCTTGCTCGTCCCGCGTCCGACGCAGCAGCGCGATGATCTGCGCCTCCAGCGTCACGTCGAGCGCCGTGGTCGGTTCGTCCGCGATGATCAGTTGCGGCCGGGTCAGCAGCGCCGCCGCGATCGCCATGCGCTGCAGCATGCCGCCGCTGAACTCATGCGGATAGGCATGGAGCCGCCGCGATGGGTCGGTGATGCCGACTTGATCGAACATGTCCGTGATGCGCGCGCGCTTGACCGCGTTTGACACGCCTTCGCGGTGTTGAAAATCGGTCAGTTGACGGCCGATCGTATGGACCGGGTTGAACGCCGTCATCGGGTTCTGCGACACCAGCGCCAGCCCGCCGCCACGCAGCTTGCGCATTTCCTCGCGCGGCAGCCCGACCAGATCCCGCCCGCCGAAGCGGATCGCACCGCTGCCGATCCGGGCCGAGCCGGGCAGCATGCCCATGATCGCCGCAACCAAAGTGGATTTGCCGCAGCCGCTCTCGCCGATGATGCCGACGATCTCGCCCGGCCCGACCGACAGATCGACTCCTGAGACCGCCTGGAGCGGCCCGTGCGGTGTCGTATAAGACACTGACAGATCTTCGATACCCAAGACCGGCGCGGTCATGGCGCGGCCTTGGGCTGCAGGATCTGGCGCAGCCTTTCACCCAGGAAGGTGAAGCCGATCGTCGTCGCGACCAGCGGCAATCCGGCGAAGATCACGAGATCCGGCGTATTGCGGATGAAGCTGAACCCGTCATTCAGGATCGAGCCCCAGCTGGGCGTCGGCGGCTGGATGCCGATGCCGAGAAAGCTCAAGCCCGCTTCGAGCCCGATCACGCTCGGGATATCCATGGTCACCACGACCAGCAGCGCACCCATCGCATTCGGCAGCAGATGCACGAACAGGATGCGGCCGAGTCCGGCGCCCATGGCCCGCGCCGCCAGGATGAAGCCGCTCTGGCCGAGGCTCAGCGTCTGCGCCCGGATCAGCCGCGCATAGCCGGGCACCGAGAAGAAGGCTATGACGCCGACCACCGTCCAGAAGCCCGGCCCGACCAGCACCAGCAGCGCCAGCGCGAACATGATCATCGGCAGCGAATTGACGATATCGAGCAGCAGCAGCAGCACCGTGCCGAACCAGCGCGGCCCGTAGCCGGCAAGCAGGCCTAGCGGCGCACCGATCGTCGCCGCGAGCAGGATCGACACCACGGACACGCCGAGCGCCGTCCGGCTGCCGACCAGGATGCGCGACAGCGTGTCGCGGCCGAGCTGGTCGGTGCCGAGCAAATGCGCCCGGCTCGGCCCTTCGAGCCGATGGATCACGGCGATATGGGCCGGATCATAGGGGCTGATCTCGTTCGACAGCAGCGCCACGATCGTGAACAGCACGGCCACGACCAGGCCGAACAGCCCCGCCGGATCGGCGGCGATCCGTTGCAGGAAGCGAAGCGGGGCGCTAAAGCGCGGCACGGCTGCGCGGATCCAGCACGGCGATGGCGAGGTCGGTCAGCAGCATCGCGCCGGCATAGAGCGCCGCGGTCACGACGATGGCGCCGCTTGCCACCGGATAGTTGCGTTCCAGGATGGCCTGATAGACTAGGCGGCCGATGCCGGGCCGGGCGAACACGATCTCGGCGAAGACCGAGCCGGACAGCAGCGCGCCGAAGCCGACGCCGATCACCGAAATCGCCGGTATGACCGCGATCGGCAAAGCGTAGCGGAACAGGATGACCCGTTCCGGCAGGCCGAAGGCGCGCGCCGTCTCGATATGCTTCTCCTGCAGCACCTCGAGCAGCGAGGCGCGCACCAGCCGCGCGATATAGCCGATCCAGCCGAGGCCGACGGCAAGCGACGGCAGCACCAGGGCGTGCGCCTCGCTCGCCAGATCGCCCGGCTCTCCGGCGCCGATCGCGGGAAACCAGTGCAGCCAGACTGAAAACACCAGCAGGCAATAGATCGCGACGAGAAAGGGCGGCACGGCGATGAAGGCGATCGAAACCAGCGCCACGCCGCGGTCGAGCCAGCGCCGCGGCCCGGCCGCGAGACAGCCGAAGCCGATGCCGAGCAGCACCGCCCAGCCGAGCCCGGTCACGGCCAGCGCCACCGTATAGGGCAGCGCCGCCCCGACCAGCGTCGCCACGCTGCGCCCGCTCCAGATATCCGTGCCCAGATCGCCGACCGCGAGCCGCGCGAAGAAGCGCCAGAGCTGCTCGAACAGCGAACGGTCGAGCCCCATGCGGTGAATATAGGCCTCGCGCATCGCCTGGGTCGCGCGCGGGCCGAGCGCCATGGTGACCGGATCGCCCGGGATGACATAGAGCAGCAGGAAGGACTGCGACCGCCGTGCCGCAGACGACGCCTGCGGCCAGCAGTGCCCGGCGGATCAGGAAGTCGAGCATCGCCGGCCCGCCTCCTGTCTGCTTTGTCGGGCCGGATCCATCGCGCTATTCCGACATCAGCCGGGTCGCGCGATGCGCCAGGCTCGCCGCGCCGACCACCATCATCACGCCGTCGCCGGGCGCCACCAGCTTCTTGCTGCGCCGGGCCAGGACCAGCCCGTCGGTCAGGCTATGGACCGGCGTGCGCGCAGCCGACTGATCCGGCGCGAACGGGGTCCAGGATCTCGGCCACGAGCTGACCCTTGGCGACCCGGTCGCCGAGCCCGGCCTTGTAGGCCAGGATGCCGGGCACCGAGATCTCGACCATATCCGTCCCGTCGAGCGGCGTTGCATCGAACGCCAGCGCCGGCGCGTCGTCGGGCACGCCTGCCACCGCGCCGCGCCGCTGCAGGAAGCGGTAGAGACCTTTGGCGTCGGCCTCGGCGAATTCGTCGAACACGTCGCATTGGCCGCGAAACTCGACCGTCGCGGAAAAGCAGGCTGGCGGGATCGGGAATTCGGCGCCGAACCGCTTGTGCAGCTTGGTGAAGGGCAGCGAGAAGGTCTCGTCGAAGCAACGGCCGCCGGAATCGTCGCACAGCAGGCAGGCCTCGGCCGCGAGATCGGCAACCAGATCGGCGCCGGCCGGCCAATGCTGCGGCATCATGTAGACATGCTGCAGCGCCTCGTCGTCGCAATGCAGATCGAGCAGGATGTCGGCATCATAGGCAAGCCGGGCCAGCACGAGACGGTGCTGCTCCAGCTCGGTCCGGACCGTCAGCGTATCGAGCTTAGCGCGGATTGCGGCGCGGATCGCCGCGACATTGGCCGCCGGATCCGGGGCTCAGATGCGGCCGCACCGCTTCGGCCAGGCCCTCGGCCAGATCGAACCAGTTCCGATTGAAATCGCCGCCCCAGCGCAGATCGCGATTGCCGATATGGACGCCATCGACGATTTGCCCCAATCCGGCGGGATTGGCCATCGGCACGATGACGATCTCGCCCAGGATCTCGCCGCGCCGGTCGGCCGCGTCGAGCCGACGGATCAGGTGATGCGCCGCCAGGACGCCGGGCAATTCGTCGGCATGCAGAGCTGCCTGGATATAGACTTTCGGTGCCGTGCCGGGCGTACCATAGCGATGCACGGTCAGATGGCGAGACGTGCCGGGGCTGGCCGATGTCAGCGGGATCTGCGTCGTCTCTTTCGCCATCGAACGCCTCGCGATCAGGGTCGAGTTCCGCTGAGCATACACCAGAGGTTTCGCATTTCCAGGAGAAAATGAGCGCTCGTTCAACAGTGTTCCGGGATCACTTGATTCACTCTTGAACGTGTGTTAAACAAGGTATCGTAACCAGGGAGGCGGGAGATGAGTGCAATGTTGGGCGGCGCCCGGATCGTCGAAGGCGAAATCGAAGTGACCTGGCAGGACGGCGCACCCGCTGCCCGCTTCTCGCCCTTCTGGCTGCGCGATCATTGTCACGCGCCCGAGAGCCTGCACCCGGACACGCTGCAACGCCAGGTCGACACCTTCTCGATCCCGCGCAACATCGCGGCCGAACAGGTTTCGATCGAGGATGGCGGTGCGACCCTGAGGATCTCCTGGATCCATGACGGCAGCACCAGCGTGCTGCCCGCCGCCTTCCTGCGCCGCATCGCCGAGACCGACGGCATCGAGATCGCCCCGCGCCGCACGCTCTGGGACCGCGCCGCGATCGGCGAGGCGTTCCCGACCGTACCCTATGAAGAGGTCATGGGCAGCGATGCCGGGCTGCTGAAATGGTTGGCCCAAATCGAGGAATACGGCTTCGCCATCGCCAGCGGCACGCCTGCGACGCCTGAGGCGACCCAGGCGCTGGCCGAGCGGGTCGGCTATATCCGCCAGACCATCTTCGGCGGATTCTGGGACTTCACCGCCGACCTCGCCTTCAAGGATACCGCCTATACGCCGCTCGCCATCGCCATCGGCCCGCATACCGACGGCACCTACAGCATCGATTCGCCCGGTTTCCAGATGTTCCACTGCCTGCAATTCGACGGCACCGGAGCGGAGAACACGCTGGTCGACGGCTTCAAGGTCGCCGAGACGATCCGCCAGACCGACCCCACCGCCTTCGCCGCGCTGACCGGCGTCAAGGTTCCGGCGCACTACATGGCGACGGCGTCCATCTGCGTGCCGAACACCCGATCATCGGCCTCGACGACCGCGGCGACTATCGCCAGGTCGCCTACAACAATTACGACCGTGCCCCCTTCCGCCTGCCGACCGCCCAGATGACGGCCTTCTACGATGCGCTCAAGCTATGGGACCGGCTGGTCAACGACCCGGTCTACGAGATCGCCATCAATTTGCGGCCGGGCACCGCGCTGCTATTCGACAATTGGCGCACCCTGCACGGCCGCCGCGCCTATCAGGGCTACCGCCGCCTGTGCGGCGCCTACGTCAACAAGGAGGATTTCGACAGCCGACTGCGCGTGCTGCGCGCCACGGCGGGGTAACAGGGAAGGTCATCGACCTTGTGATGCGCTGTGTTATGCTGTGCCACAAAGTGCCACAGACTAGGAGTGCCGCCATGCCCGATGACGGCAACCCATCGACCCACATTACGCTGCGCATGCCGACGGAGATGGCGGAGCATTTCGCTCGCCTCGCCTCGCTCCTCGATCGACCTCGCTCCTGGGTAATGCTTCGAGCACTCCGTCATACCTCGAAACGGAAGGCGCCGAACTGACCGAGGATGCCGAGAGTTTGGCACAACTCGATCGTGGCGAAGGGGAACCCTTTGAGACACTCGTCTCGGAGGTTCGGCAGATCATCGATCGGAAGGCTGCCAAGCGCGCATCGTAAATGACGTTCCGCGTTGTCCGTTCGCCTCGCGCGGCGGCAGAGACTCTAGAGATCGCGGCCTATCTGGCAGAGCATAGCCCGCCCGCCGCAGAGCGCTTCCTGCTAGACTTGCAGCGGATGCAACAGCTCCTTTCCGAATATCCGAATTGCGGAGCGCCCGGCGCCCTGCCGGGCAGTCGCCGGCTTGTCGTCGGCGACTACATCGTGTCGTACAGGCAGCGCGCCGGAGTCATCGAGATCTTCGGCATCCGGCACGGTCGGCGTCGGGATGCTCGCTTCTGAATGCTTGCCAGCACGCCATCGACCCGGCGAAATAGGCAGCAATGACAAAGAAATCGCCTCGGGAGGACCCATCATGGCCAGCGTCACCGACCGCGCGGTGCCGAGCATCGGCGCGCGGCTCGATCGGTTGCCGCGCTCGCGGCATGTCTGGCGGAGCGTGGTCCTGCTCTCGCTCGGCGGCATCTTCGAATATTACGATCTCTTCTTCACCGGCTATGTCGCGCCCGGCATGGTCAAGGCCGGCATGTTCGAGCCGACGTCGCTCGGCCGCCTCAGCTTCCTTGCCTCGATGGGGCTGCAGGGCATCGGCAGCTTCGTCTTTGCGACCTTTGCCGGGCTGTCTGCTCGGCTCCGTAGCCGACCGGTTCGGCCGGCGGCAAGTCTTCATCGTTTCACTGCTGTGGTATTCGCTCGCCAATCTGGTGCTGGCCGCCCAGCAGAACGGCTTCGGCATCGATCTCTGGCGCTTCATCAGCGGCATCGGGCTCGGCATCGAGCTGGTGACGATCGACACCTATATCGCCGAGCTGATCCCGGCGCGCGACCGCGGCCGGGCCTTTGCGCTCAGCTCCTTCATCACCTTCCTGGCGGTGCCGCTCGTGGCGCTGCTCGCCTGGCTGCTCGTGCCGCAGCAACCCTTCGGCATCGACGGCTGGCGAGTCGTCGTGCTGATCGGTTCGGCCGGGGCGCTCGCCGCTTATTTCTTCCGTCGCGCAATCCCGGAATCGCCACGCTGGCTCGCGCGGCACGACCGCTATGACGAAGCCGACCGGATCGTCACGCAGCTCGAAGCGATCGTCATCCAGGAAACCGGCGCGCCGCTGCCCGCACCCCACGGCTCGGCTGCGGATGAGAGCGGCACCGGCAGCTTCGGCGAGATCTGGAGCCCGGGCTATCGCGGCCGCACCGCCATGCTCTCCGTATTCCACTTCTTCCAGACCATCGGCTTCTACGGCTTTGCCAATTGGGTGCCGACCCTGCTGATCGCCAAGGGCATCGTGGTCACGCGCAGCCTGGAATGGTCCTTCATCATCGCCGTCGTCAATCCGCTGGGACCGTTGCTGGCGATGCTGGTGGCCGACCGGTTCGAGCGGAAATGGCAGATCTGCGCGGCGGCGACCGGGATCGGCGTATTCGGCCTGCTGTTCGCCGCAGCCGATCAGCCAGCACTGCTGATCCTGCTCGGCATGCTGGTGACGCTGTCGAACAACTGGATGTCCTTCGCCTTCCACAACTACCAGGCCGAGCTGTTCCCGACCCGGATCCGCGCCCGCGCGGTCGGGTTCGTCTATGGCTGGAGTCGGCTGTCGGGTGCCTTTGCCGGCCTCGCCATCGATTATCTGCTGCATAGCAGCGGGGTCGTCTCGGTCTTCCTGTTCATCGGCTTCGCCATGGTGATGGTCGTGCTGTCCATCGGCGGCTTCGGGCCGCGGACCCGGCATCGGGCGCTGGAGGAGATCGCCGCGCGCGGCTGATCAGGGTGCGAGACAGGCCACGCCGATACCGGCACAGGCGCCGAGCAGGACCACGGCCAAAGGCGGTGCGCGCCAGGCGACGAGCAGGACGAAACCGGTCAGCGCGACGCCAAAATCGATCGGCTGCCGGATCGAGTCGGTCCAGACCGGATCATAGAGCGCCGCCCCGAGCAAACCGACCACGGCGGCATTGACGCCGCGCATCATCGCCTGCGCGCCCGGCCGCCGCCGGAACCCGTCCCAGAACGGCAGCGTGCCGGTCAGGACCAGCAAGCCGGGCAGGAAGATGCCGATCAGCCCGAGCGCCGCCCCTGCCAGACCACCGGGCGGCTGGCGCGCCACGGCACCGAGATAGGCTGCGAAGGTGAAGAGCGGCCCCGGCACCGCCTGTGCCGCGCCATAGCCGGCGAGGAAAGCGCCGTCGTCGACCCAGCCCGGCGTCACCATAGCCGCCCGCAACAGCGGCAGCACGACATGGCCGCCGCCGAAGACCAGCGCGCCGGAGCGGTAGAAGGCGTTGAACAAGGCGAAGCCCGCGCCGAATCCGCGGAGCGCAGGCAGAAGAGCGAGCAGCAGAAAAAACAGGGTCAGCGCCGCCAGGCCGGCCCGGCGCGAGATCGGCAAAGGTAGCTGGCCGGCCGGCTCCGGCGCAGGCGCCCGGCAGAATCGCCAGCCTGCTATCCCGCCCAGCAGGATCACTGCGATCTGTGCCGCCGAGGACGGGCTCGCCAGGATGATCAGGGTCGCGGCCAGCGCGATCGATGCCCGCACACGGTCGGGGCACAGCGTGCGCGCCATGCCCCAGACCGCCTGCGCGACGATGGCGACGGCGACCAGCTTCAGCCCATGCAGCAGCCCCATGCCTATGGCGCCGCCGAGCGCCCCGGCGCCATAGGCGAAGAGCACCAGCGCCGCGGCCGAAGGCAAAGTAAAGCCGGCCCAGGCCGCGAGCCCGCCCAGATAGCCGGCGCGGATCAGGCCGATCGAAAAGCCGACCTGGCTGCTGGCCGGGCCGGGCAGGAACTGGCATAGGGCGACCAGATCGGCATAGGCGGCCTCGTCGAGCCAGCGGCGGCGGATGACGAAGGCATCGCGGAAATAACCGATATGGGCGACCGGCCCGCCGAAGCAGGTCAGCCCGAGCGCCAGGAAGGCGAGCAGTACCTCGCCCGGAGCCCCGGCACCGGCCCGTCGCGCCGAAAGCGGCGTCAGACTCGCAACCCGTCGAATTGCCGTGGCGCCGGCCGGCCGCCACAGACCTGGCTCAGCAGGGAAGACAGCGTATTCAGCCGATACGGCTTCGACAAACGCGGCACCCCGGCAATATCGGCGTCCGGGAGGTCCGCGTAGCCGGTCGCCAGGATGACCGGCGTATCCGGCCAGAATTCGCGCATCGTGTTGACGAGCACGACCCCGGTCGTGCCCGGCATGGCCTGGTCAGTGATGACGCAGTCGACCCTGGCGCCGGAGCGCAGGGTTTCAAGTGCTTCGGCCACAGAGCCCGTCTCGATCACCCGATGGCCGAGTTCGTCGAGCATGGCGGCTGTACTGGCACTGACCAGCGGGTCGTCGTCGACGATCAGGATCGTATAGCTCTGGTCGCCGGCCGGGATCTCGGTGTCGGGCGGCTTCTGGGCTTCCAGCGCGCCGGCCTCGAAGCGGGGGAACAGCAATTCGACCTTGGTGCCTTCGCCGAGCCGGCTGGAGAGCCGCATGACGCCGCCGGATTGGAGCGCCAGGCCTTCGACCATCGAGAGGCCGAGCCCCGTGCCCTGGCCCAGGCCCTTGGTCGTGAAGAACGGCTCGCTCGCGCGCTTCAGCGTCGCCGCATCCATGCCGTGCCCGGAATCGGCGACCGTGATGCGGACATGCGGCCCGGTCGGCAGGGTCTCGAGCGCCGCCGCGATGGTCAGGCTGCCGCCGTCCGGCATGGCGTCGCGGGCGTTCAGGGCGAGATTCAGCAAAGCCAGTTCGAGCTGATTCGGATCGACCAGGATCACGCCCAGATCCGGCGCGAAATCCGTCCGGATCTCGACCAGCGGACCGAGCGAACGGCACAGCATCTCGGTCATGTTGCCGACCAGCTCGACGACGTCGACGCGCTCCGGCGCCAGCTCCTGGCGCCGCGCGAAGGCCAGCATGCGCTTGGTCAGCAACGCGCCGCGCTCGGCGCCCTGCACCGCGCCGTCGAGCAGGCGGCGCGCCTTGCTGCCGGTCGGCAGGCTGCGCTGCACCAGCTCCAGATGGCCGAGGATCGCCATCAGCAGATTGTTGAAATCATGGGCGACGCCGCCGGTCAGCTGGCCCAGGCTGTCCAGCTTCTGCATCTGGTGCATGGTGGCGAGCGCCTCTTCATGCTCCCGCGTGCGATCGGCGACCCGCTGCTCAAGCTCCCGGTTCGTCGTGGCGAGCGCCTCATTGGCCTCGGCCAGCTCGGCCGTGCGCTCGGCGACGCGCCGTTCGAGCTCGGCGTTGAACCGTTCGAGCTGCTTGGTCTTGCGATAGAGTTCGGTGAACACCCGGACCTTGGCGCGCAACAGGTTGGGCGCGACGGGTACCGGCACATAATCGACCGCGCCCTGCTCGTAGCCGCGCACCAGATCATGGTCGGTCACCTGGACGGCCGAGACGAAGATAATCGCGATGGTCTGGTAGCGCGGGTGCTGGCGGATCATGGCCGCCAATTCGAACCCATCCAGCTCGGGCATGCAGACGTCGATCAGGATGAGGGCGACATCGTGCTTCAACAGCAATTCCAGCGCCGCACGGGCAGAATCCGCCTTGATCAGATTTTCGTCGAGTTCGGCCAGAATCGTTTCGTAGCTGAGCAGCTTACCGGGCTGATCGTCTACCAGCAGAATGTTCAGCTTCTCCCGGGTCGTCACGGCGGCTCCCCTCCTACCGGTGCAGCCACATCCGCAGCGCGGACAGCAGCTGTTCGGTGTTGACCGGCTTCGCCAGATAGTCCGAGGCGCCGGCTTCCAGGCATTTCTCGCGATCGCCCTTCATCGCCTTGGCCGTGAGCGCGATGATCGGCAGGCGCCGGAACGCCGGGTTGCCGCGGATGACCTGCGTGGTCTGGTAGCCGTCCATCCCGGGCATCATGATATCCATCAGCACGATCGCCAGCTCCGGCGTCGATTCGACCAGCTGGATCGCCTCGTTGCCGTTGGTTGCCGCCAGCACCTTGATGCCGCGCCGCTCCAGCACGCTGCTGAGCGCGAAAATGTTCCGGGCATCGTCATCGACCAGCAATACCGTCTTGCCGACCAGGTCCTCGTCCGAACTGTGCAGCCGCTCGATCATCTGCCGTTTCTCGGTCGGCAGGTCGGAGACGACACGATGCAGGAAGAGCGCCGTTTCGTCGAGCAGCCGTTCCGGCGATTCGACGCCCTTGACCACGACGCTGCGCGCGATGGCATGCAACTGGAGATCCTCTTCGGGCGACAATTCGCGGCCGGTAAAGACGACGACGGGCAGATCGGCCAGCATCGGGTCGTCGCGCAGCTTGTCGAGCAGCTCGAAGCCCGAAATATCCGGCAGGCGCAAATCCAGCACGACGCAGTCGCAGGGTTGTTCCCGCAGGATCGCGAGCGCGGCCTCGCCGGTCGCCGCGGTGATCAGCTCGACATCGTCATGCGCCAGCAGCTCGTTGATGCTCATCCGCTCAGCCGCGCTGTCCTCGACCACGAGTAGCCGTTTGCGGCGCGGCTGGGAATATTGCTTGATCCGGGTCAGCGCGGCTTCCAGCCCCTCGGTCGAGGTCGGCTTGGTGATGAAGGAGAAGGCGCCGCGCGCCAATCCGTGCTGGCGGTCCTCGTCGAGGGTGACGACCTGGACCGGGATATGCCGCGTCGCGGGGTCCTGCTTCAGCTGGCTCAGCACGGTCCAGCCCAGCATGTCGGGCAGGAAGATATCGAGCGACACCGCGGTCGGCCGGTGTTCCCGGGCCAGCGCCAGGGCCTCGGCACCATTGCCCGCGACCAATACCTTGAAGCCCACGCCACGCGCCATGTCGAGCAGGATCCGGGCGTAATGCGGATCGTCCTCGACGACGAGCAGCGAGGCATCGTTCGGCCCCAGGATTTCGCGGTCATCCGGGACCGGCATCGGCTTGGTGGGCAGCAGCACTGCCTCCGCGGCGAGGGCGCTCGCAACGGGGCGCAACGGGGCCGGGGTCGCGGAATAGGTCAGCGGTAGATAGAGGGTGAAGGTGCTGCCGACACCGCTGGCGCTGCGCAGCTGGATCTCGCCGCCGAGCAGATTGGCCAGCTCACGGCTGATCGCCAGGCCGAGGCCGGTGCCGCCATAGCGCCGGCTGGTGCTGGCATCGGCCTGCTGGAAGGCTTCGAAGATGATCTTCTGCTTTTCCGGCGGAATGCCGATGCCGGTGTCGGAGACTTCGAAGGCGACGACCGTCGGTGCGTGCTTGAGCACCGGATGATCCAGGCTCCAGCCGCCGGCCGCGGCATAAACATTCAGCTTGATGCCGCCCTGTTCGGTGAATTTGAACGCGTTGGACAGCAGATTCTTCAGCACCTGCTGGAGCCGTTTCGAATCCGTAACGATGCCGGAGCCGAGCTTCGGATCGATCTTGACCTCGAAGGACAGGCGCCGGCTTTCCGCCTCGTGGCGGAACGGTCGGCTCGTCACGTCCTTGAGAGTCGTGAAGAAGATCTCCTCGATATCGACGAGACGGTACCGGATTCGATCTTCGACAGATCGAGGATGTCGCTGATCAGGTTCAACAGATCGGTGCCGGCGCTGTGAATGGTGCGGGCGAACTCGACCTGCTTCGGCGACAAATTGCGGTCCGGGTTCTCGCCGAGCTGCTGGCCCAGGATCAGGATGCTGTTCAGCGGCGTGCGCAGTTCATGCGACATGTTGGCGAGGAATTCGGATTTGTATTTCGAGGTCAGCGCCAGCTCGGTTGCCTTTTCCTCGACGGCGCGACGCGCCTGCTCGATTTCCTGGTTCTTGCGCTCGACCTCGACATTGCGCTCGGCCAGCTGTTGCGCCTTGAGTTCGAGCTGCTCATTGGTCTGCTGCAGTTCCTTCTGCTGCGATTGCAGTTCGGTCGCGAGCTGCTGCGACTGGGTCAGCAGCCCCTCGGTCTGCATCGTCGCCTCGATGCTGTTCAGCACGATGCCGATACCGGCGGTCAGCTGTTCCAGGAACGTGACTTGCAGGCTGCTGAAGGCGCCGAGCGAGGCCAGCTCGATCACCGCCTTGACCTGGCCTTCGAACAGCACGGGCAGCACGATGATATTGCGCGGCGCCGCCTTGAACAGGCCGGAGGTGATCGGCACGACATTCGACGGCAGCTCGCTGATCAGCAGGCGGCGCGCATCCATGGCGCATTGCCCGATCAGCCCCTCGCCCGCCCGCAGCCGTTGCGGATGACCGCGCCCCTCGCCATCGGCGAAGCCCGAGAGCAGGCGCAGCCCTGCTTCCGGCTGCTCGACCAGATAGATCACGCCGTTCTGGGCATTGACCACCGGCGCCAGCTCGGACAGCAGCATGCGGCCGACGGTCGACAGATCGCGCTGGCCCTGCAACATGTTGGTGAAGCGCGCCAGATTGGTCTTCAGCCAATCCTGCTCGGTGTTCCGGTCGGTCGTGAGCCGGAGATTGTCGATCATCGTGTTGATGTTGTCTTTGAGCTCGGCCACTTCGCCGCGCGCATCGACCTGGATGGAGCGGGTCAGATCGCCCTTGGTCACCGCCGTCGCGACCTCGGCGATGGCGCGCACCTGGGTGGTCAGATTCGCCGCCAGCAGATTGACGTTGCCGGTCAGGTCCTTCCAGGTGCCCGACGCACCCGGTACATTGGCCTGGCCGCCGAGCCGGCCTTCGACGCCGACCTCGCGCGCCACGCTCGTCACCTGATCGGCGAAGGTCGCCAGCGTGTCGGTCATGTAGTTGATCGTGTCGGCCAGCGCCCCGACCTCGCCCATCGATTTCACCGTCAGATTCTGCTTCAGGTCGCCATTGGCGACCGCAGTCACGACCTTGACGATGCCGCGCACCTGTTCGGTCAGATTGGCGGCCATGACGTTGACGGTGTCGGTCAGATCCTTCCAGGTGCCGGCCACGCCCGGCACCGCCGCCTGGCCGCCAAGCTTGCCTTCGGTGCCCACTTCGCGGGCGACGCGCGTCACTTCCGACGCGAAGCCGTTCAGCTGATCGACCATCGTGTTGATGGTGTTCTTCAGCTCCAGGATCTCGCCTTTCACATCGACCGTGATTTTGCGCGAGAGATCGCCGCGCGCCACCGCCGTCGTCACTTCGGCGATGTTGCGGACCTGGGTCGTAAGATTGGCCGCCAGCAGATTGACGTTGTCGGTCAGATCCTTCCAGGTGCCGCCGACGCCGGGCACCACGGCCTGTCCGCCGAGCCGCCCTTCGGTGCCGACCTCGCGCGCCACACGCGTCACCTCGGCCGCGAAGGAGCGTAGCTGCTCGACCATGGTGTTCAGCGTTTCCTTGAGCAGCAGGATTTCGCCACGGACATCGACCGTGATCTTCTTCGACAGATCGCCATTGGCGATGGCGGTCGCCACCTCGGCGATGTTGCGGACCTGGCCAGTCAAGTTCGACGCCATGAAATTGACGTTGTCGGTCAAATCCTTCCAGGTGCCGGCCACGCCCGGCACCGCCGCCTGGCCACCGAGCTTGCCTTCGGTGCCGACCTCGCGCGCCACGCGCGTCACCTCCGAAGCAAAGCCATTCAGCTGATCGACCATCGTGTTGATGGTATTTTTCAGCTCCAGGATTTCGCCCTTCACATCGACCGTGATCTTGCGCGAGAGATCGCCGCGCGCCACCGCCGTGGTCACCTCGGCGATGTTGCGCACCTGGCCGGTCAGATTGCCGGCCATCGAGTTCACGCTGTCGGTCAGATCCTTCCAAGTGCCGGCCACGCCGGGCACCTGCGCCTGGCCGCCGAGCCGCCCTTCCGTGCCGACCTCGCGCGCGACGCGCGTCACCTCGCCCGCAAAGCGGTTGAGCTGGTCGACCATGGTGTTGAGCGTTTCTTTCAGCTGCAGGATCTCGCCGCGCACGTCGACCGTGATCTTGCGCGACAGGTCGCCGCCGGCGATCGCGGTCGCGACTTCCGCGATGTTGCGGACCTGGCCGGTCAGATTGCCAGCCATCGAGTTCACGCTGTCGGTCAGATCCTTCCAGGTGCCGGCCACACCAGGCACCGCCGCCTGGCCGCCGAGCCGTCCTTCGGTGCCGACTTCGCGCGCGACGCGCGTCACCTCGCCGGCGAAGGCATTGAGCTGATCGACCATCGTGTTGATGGTCTCCTTCAGCTGGCGGATTTCGCCGCGGACATCGACCGTGATCTTGCGCGACAGGTCGCCCTGCGCCACCGCGGTCGCGACTTCGGCGATGTTGCGGACCTGGCCGGTCAGATTGCTGGCCATGGAATTGACGCTGTCGGTCAGATCCTTCCAGGTGCCGGCGACGCCCTTGACCTGCGCCTGGCCGCCGAGCTTGCCTTCGGTGCCGACTTCGCGCGCGACGCGCGTTACTTCACCGGCGAAGGCGTTGAGCTGGTCGACCGTGGTGTTGATCGTGTCCTTGAGCTGCAGGATCTCGCCGCTGACATTGACCGTGATCTTTTTCGAGAGATCGCCATTGGCAATGGCGGTCGACACCTCGGCGATGTTGCGCACCTGGGCGGTCAAATTGCTCGCCATCGAGTTCACGCTTTCGGTCAGATCTTTCCAGGTGCCGGCGACGCCCAGCACATTGGCCTGGCCGCCGAGCCGCCCATCGGTACCGACTTCGCGCGCGACGCGCGTCACCTCGCCGGCGAAGGCGTTGAGCTGATCGACCATCGTGTTGATGGTCTCCTTCAGCTGCAGGATCTCGCCCGAGACATTGACCGTGATCTTCTTCGACAGATCGCCGCCGGCAATGGCGGTCGCGACTTCGGCGATATTGCGGACCTGGGCGGTCAGGTTGCTCGCCATGGAATTGACGTTGTCGGTCAGATCCTTCCAGGTGCCGGCGACGCCGGGCACCTGGGCCTGGCCGCCGAGCCGGCCTTCGGTGCCAACTTCGCGGGCGACACGGGTCACTTCCGAGGCGAAGGCATTGAGCTGATCGACCATCGTGTTGATGGTGTCCTTCAGCTCCAGGATCTCGCCGCGGACATCGACGGTGATCTTGCGCGAGAGATCGCCGCGCGCCACGGCCGTCGTCACCCTGGGCGATATTGCGCACCTGATCGGTCAGGTTGCCGCACATGGCGTTGACGCTGTCGGTCAGATCCTTCCAGGTACCGGCGACGCCGGGCACCAGCGCCTGGCCGCCGAGCTTGCCTTCGACGCCGACCTCGCGCGCGACGCGCGTCACTTCCGAGGCGAAGGAGCGCAGCTGGTCGACCATGGTGTTGATGGCCTCCTTGAGCAGCAGGATCTCGCCGCGGACATCGACCGTGATCTTCTTCGACAGATCGCCATTGGCGACGGCGATGGTGACCTCGGCGATGTTGCGGACCTGGGCGGTCAGATTGCTCGCCATCGAGTTCACGCTCTCGGTCAGATCTTTCCAGACCCCCGTCACCTCGCTCACCTGCGCCTGGCCCCCGAGCTTACCGTCGGTGCCGACTTCGCGCGCAACACGCGTCACTTCCGACGTGAAGACGCTGAGCTGCTTGATCATGGTGTTGACGATGGTGGCCGAGCGCAGGAACTCGCCCTTGAGCGGGCCGGCCATCGACATCGAGCCGCACGGTCTGCAGCAGATCGCCCTGCGCCACCGCCGTGATCGCCCGCGTCACCGCCGTGGTCGGCCACAGCAAATCGTCGATCAGCGTATTGACCGAGTTTTCCATCTCGGCCCAGGCGCCGGAAGCCACCCCGAAGCGCACCCGCTTGCGCGTCTTGCCCTCGCGCCCCACGACCTGGCCGACCTGCTCGAGCTGCTCGGCCATGCGCTCGTTGGTGGCGATGATCTCGTTGAAAGTGTCGGCGACCTTGCCTGGCAAGCCGGTCAAGTCGCCGCGCAACCGTACCGAGAAATCGCCGACGCGCATTGCTTGCAGTGCCTGCAATAACGAGTGCAGGTCGAGCGTCTCGTCCTCGCCGGCAGCGCCGGGGACGCCGCCCGCGGGCGGCAGCGCGCCGATGATTTCCTGATCCTGCGGCATCCAGCTCCCCCGACTCGCATTCTGAACTGGGGCGGCCAACTGCCACCCGGATCGATCTAAACGACGGCCGGCTGCACAAAGTCAGCAGGCCGGACCGTTGTGGAACGGCACTGTACAACGTGCAAAGTCACCGAAATCAACAGCGCGTCGGATCAACACTCCGAACCTCATTTTTCGAGAGATGCGCCAAAACTTATCACGTCCCTGCAGGGGTTGGTAGAAGGGGCCGGCTCATGTTGTGGCGATCCGGAAAATGCCGGGCATCGGCTCCATTCGAACCCCACAGTGCCGGCGTCGTGCGCCCGATCTCGCGGTACTATGGAACCGATTCCCGTTTGCCGGGTTGTTTTGGCTCCGCTCATCGAGCGGTCGACGAAAAGGAGAGTGTCATGAATAAGCTCATCGCAGCGACCGGTCTTGCGGTCGTCCTGGCTGCCTCTGCAGGCACCGCGGCTCTCGCCGCCGACGCCTCGATCCGGCCGGACGAAGTTCGTGCCAACAAGATCATCGGCACTGCGGTCTATGACCGGCAGAACCAGGATATCGCGAGCGTCAAGGATCTGATCCTCGACAAGGACGGCAAGGTTGCCAATGTCGTGCTGAGCTACGGCACGACCGCAGGCCTGGGCGGCAAATACGTCGCCGTGTCGTTCAGCAGCCTCAAGTTCAACAATAACCGCCTGACCCTGGACCAGACCAAGGAGCAGCTCGGCGCGATGCCGCCGTTCCAGCTCGAGGACAAGAACACGGGCAGCGGCGAGGGCCCTGTCCCGGCGACTGGCGGCCACGCTCACCCGTAATCCCGCAGCCAGCAGGGAGTCCGCCGCGCGCCTTACGGCGGCGGCTCCCTCGCCGGATCTTTCTGCTATCGCGTCGCTCACAGCATCCCCATTGGCCGAAACGCGGTCAGGTTGAGCAGACGCCGCGGATCGTCTGCAGCAGATCGCCGATCAGGAAGGGCTTCTTCAGGACCGGCGCGACGATTTGAGACGGCAAGATGACGTCCTCGCCGCCGGTCATGACGACGAAGGGGATATTGCGGGACGCCAGGATTTCGGTCACGACCGTCGCATCGTCGCCTTGCAGCCGGAGATCGACCAGGGCCGCGGCGCCGCCGAAGCGGCGCGCCGCGTCCGTACCATGGGCCAGCGTTTCGAACGGCCCGGCCACCCTGAAGCCCGAGCGCGTCAAAGCGTCCTCGACATACATGGCGATCAGCGGCTCGTCCTCGATAAGCAGGATTTCAGGGGACACAGAGGAACATCCGACCATCGATTGCCGCCCCATGGTGATCCCTTCAAACAACCGCAGCGCGGGATCGTTCCGAGGCGCCGCAGACCGTTTGCGCCGCCCCCGGAACCGCGACGGCGGCCAGCAGTTCTTGGTGTTACAGATCAATTCGGAAGGAGCCGATGATGACCGCTACCCAGTTCGATCTCGCCGCCGTGCTGCGCGACCCAGGCCGGCATTTCGCCCTGCCTCAGGATATCGTCGACGCCGCCGCTCTCGATCACGCCACGAAGTTGAAACTGCTCGAAGAATGGGAGCGTGACGCGCGTGGCCTAGCGGTGGCCGAGGATGAAGGGCTGGACGGCGGCGAAGCGTCCATGCTGGGGCGGATCCGCCACGCGAGGCGCGCCCTGGCCGCCGGCGAACCGGCGCCCAGCGGCGCGACCAAGCATGGCTGATGAATAATGGCTTAGACGATCCTGAGCAGCGCCAGGATGAGCAGGATAAAAAGGACGAGCCGAGCCCGCCGCTCGGGTAATAGCCCCAACCGGCGCTGTAGGGCCACGCCGGGAGCGCCCCGACAATCAAAACGATGACGAGTATCAAGAGAATGAGCCGCATTGTTTTGTTCTCCAGCAACTCCCGTCGCAGCGATTTGCGTAGCGGGCGCCATGTCGGCACTGGTCTAACAAGCGATACGGCCTCTGCGTTGCATCGGCGCCGGATGCGAACGGTTTGCGCTAGCGCTGTGTCTCTAACAAAAGTTGCCGATGCTCGCTTCCCTCGGCCGTTATCCCTGCGACTTGTCCCCATAGGCGCTAGGATAAGCGCATTGGCGACCTTTGAGCGTTCCCCACCTCACCCCAACCCTCTCCGCCCAATGGGGCGGAGAGGGAGTTAAAGGCACCGGCGCTAAAATCTCCCTCTCCGCCCTTCAGGGGGGAGCGCGCGCTAAAGCGCGGCGCTCCGTCTCCGATAGGAGACCGCGCGCCAAGCGCGCGGAAGGGGGCCGGGGTGAGGTGGGTCGTGCCGGCAAAAAGGCCTGTCCGTCTTATCCTAGCGCCTATGAGGCTTGTCCCGGGGATGCACGTTGGGCCGACGCCGGAGTTTTTGCGGGAGAGGCTCAGGCGCCAGCCCGACGTGGACGGCCGGGACAAGCCCGGCCATGACGAAGAAAAGTGCGGCGACAAGTGTCAGAACCACTACGCTAGCGCATGATGTCGATCCCGCAAATCGAGGCGGTCGGCATCGTGCTCTGTATGCTCGGGCTCTTTGTCTGGGACCGGCTGCGCTACGATCTGGTGGCGCTGCTCGCCCTGCTCGCCGCCGTCCTGCTGCACGTCGTGCCGCCCGACCACGCCTTCACCGGCTTCAGCAATCCGGTCGTCATCATCATCGGCGCGGCGCTCGTCGTCGGGCGAGCAATCACCCGCTCTGGTGTCATCGATGCGCTGCTGCAGCACGTGCTGCGCCGGCTGTCCTCGCCCTCTGCCGAGATCGGCGTGCTGTCCGGCTGCGTCGCCCTGCTCTCCGCTTTCCTGAAGAATGTCGGGACGCTCGGCATCTTCATGCCGATCGCGATCCGGGTCGCGCGCCGGCGCGGCCTGCCCAATGCGGCCTATCTGATGCCGCTCTCCTTCGCCTCGCTGATCGGCGGCACGATCACGCTGATCGGCACCTCGCCCAATCTGCTGATCTCGACCATCCGCCAGCAGACGACCGGCCACCCGTTCCGGCTCTTCGATTTCGTCCCGGTCGGCCTGCCGCTTACCGCCGTCGCCCTGGTCTTCCTGACCTTAGGCTGGCGCCTGACCCCGCGCGACCGGCAGGGCAAGCCGGCGGCCGCGGACAGATTCGAGATCGCCAGCTATCAGACCGAGCTGCGCGTCGCCGAGGAGTCGCCGCTGATCGGCAAGACGGTCGAGGATTTGGAACAGCTCGGCGACGGCGATCTGACGCTCACCGGCATCATCCGCGAAGGCGGGCGGCGCTACATCCCGTCCCGGCATTGGCAGCTCTTCGCCAAGGATATCCTGCTGATCCAGGCCGATCCGCAACTGGTCAAGGAGATCGCCGACCAGATGCGGCTGGAGCTGCTCCCGGCCGACGAGCCGGTCGCCGGCGAGGTCGGCTCGGATACGCTGGAGACGATGGAGGCCGTGATCCTGCCGGATTCGCCGCTGGTCGGCAAGACCGTGGCCGCCGCTCATCTGCGGCAACACTATGAAGTGAATTTGCTGGCCTTGGGCACAGGTACGCAACGTGCCGGCACGCGGCTGCGCCGACATCGCTTCCGGCCCTGGGACATTATCCTGCTACAGGGCCGGCCGGCCGCGCTGGCCGACAGCCTGGCGGCGTTGCAATGCCTGCCGCTGGCCGATCGCGGCCTGGCGCTGGGCCTGCCGCGCGGCAGCATCTGGCCGATCACCATCCTGGCCGGCGCGCTGGCGCTTGCCGCCTTCGGCCTGATGCCGGTCGCGATCGCCTTCCTGGCAGCGGCGGTGCTGGTCACGGTGCTGCTGCGGATCAGCCTCAAGGAGGCGTATGAAGCGGTCGACTGGCCGGTCATCATCCTGCTCGGCGCGCTGATCCCGGTCGGGGAATCCCTGCACGAGACCGGCGCCGATGTCGTTCTGGCCGGACTGCTCGCGGAGATCGGCGGCAATTTGCCCGGTCCGGCTGCGCTCGCCATGGTGCTTGCCGTGGCCATGCTGCTGACGCCGCTGCTGCACCACGCCGCCGCCGTGCTGGTCATGGGGCCGGTCGCCGCGACCCTGGCGGCACGGCTCGGCTACAATGCCGATCCGTTCCTGATGGCCGTGGCGCTGGGCGCTTCCTGCGATTTCCTGACGCCGATCGGGCACCAGAACAATGCGCTGATCATGGCGCCCGGCGGCTACCGCTTCAGCGATTACTGGCGGCTCGGCCTGCCGCTCTCGCTGCTGGTCGTGGCGCTCGGCACGCCGCTCATCCTGTGGTCCTGGCCGCTTTAAGGCGTGTTGACATTCGCATCGGGCCGCGGCGAAAGGCGCGCCTTTCGAGAACCGGAGCGGAGCTTACTTCCAGTACGTGAGCACCGGAAGCGCAGCAAGACGCGCCTTGCAGCCCGGCATCATACGAAGGGCAACACACCCTAGGCGGCGATCGACCGGGCCGCACCATCGCGCTCGACATAGGCCGTGCCCCAACCACCGAGCTTCATTGCGATATGCTCGTCGGTCGTGAACAGCGCCGGCGCCGGCGACAGGTTGAAGACGCACAGCAGCCGCATGTCGCCCAGCACGCGCTCGAAGCTCAGCACGTCGCCTTCGCGGCGTACGGAGTCGATAGCGCCGTGGGTCAGGACCGGCGTCGCGCGACGCCATTTCAGAAAATGCCGCCAGTCGTTCAGTGCGCTGTCCGGGTCGTGCTCCTGCCGATCGACGGCGAGGGCCCGGTGTGACTCCGGCACCGGCAGCCAGGACGCCGCCTCGTCGACCGGCGCCACGGCATGCCAGGGCATGGGCGTGCGCCCGCCGTCGCGGCCGCGGAATTCCGGCCAATAGGCGATGCCGAACGGATCGCGCAGTTGCTCATGCGTAAGATCGGCCTCGGGCAGGCCCAGCTCGTCGCCCTGATACAGGCAGAACGGGCCGGGCAGGCTGCCGAGCAGGACCATCAGCGCCCGCGCCGCCGCCGGATCGCCGCCGCCCCAGCGGCTGGCCAGCCGGACCACATCGTGATTGCCGAAGGCCCAGCACAAGCCGCCGCTGTCGATGGCCGAAGCCGCGTCCTGCAAAGCGGCCTCGAAGGCTGCGGCCGAACAATCGCCGCGCAGCAGGCGCAGCGTATAGCCCAGATGCAGCCGCCCGCCCGCCGTATAGTCGGCGATCCGCTCGAAGGCGCCGGGCTGGCTCGACACTTCGCCTAGGGTCACCGTGCCCGGGTATTCGTCGGTCAGCGCCCGGATACGGGCCATGATGTCGAGCGCATCGGGATGCAGCATGTCATGCTCATGCTGCTGCAGCCCGAACGGCTTGGTCGGCATCACGCCGCCGGGCGGCGGCAGAGCCGGGTTGCTGTGCAGCGTCGGGTCATGCGCCATGAAGTCGATGGCATCGAGCCGGAAGCCGTCGACGCCGCGATCGAGCCAGAACCGCCCGGTCGCCAGGATCGCCTCCAGCACCGCCGGATTGCGCAGATTGAGCTTGGGCTGGCTCGACAGGAAATGATGCAGGTAATATTGCCGCCGCCGCGGTTCCCAGGTCCAGGCACTGCCGCCGAAGACCGACAGCCAATTGTTCGGCGGCGTGCCGTCCGGGCTGGCATCGGCCCAGATATACCAGTCGGCCTTGTCGCCCTGGCAGTCGGACGCGCTGGCGCGGAACCACGGATGCTGGTCGGAGGTGTGGCTCCAGACCTGGTCCAGGATGACCTTGAGACCGCGGCGATGCGCCTCGGCGATCACCGTCTCGGCATCGCCCAGCGTGCCGAAGAGCGGATCGACTTCCGTATGGCTGGAAACATCATAGCCGAAATCGCGCATGGGCGAACGGAAGAAGGGCGACAGCCAGATCGCATCGACATGCAGGGACGCGACATAGTCGAGGCGGTTCAAAATACCGCGAAGATCGCCCCAGCCATCACCATTCGAATCGGCAAAACTCAAAGGGTAGATCTGATAGATCACAGCGCCACGCCACCAGGGCTGGCAAAATTCGTGCGACATTCCTCACTCGACTAATATCGTTCTTTCCCTGGAGCCTGCGCCGGATGGATTAATACCTCGTTTCGATCCGCACGGGAACCGAGCGGCTCGCCAAGCATTGTTCTCTCGTGATCCGGCATAACGCATGGGAGATCCGTCATGAATATAGATCCGATCGAGAAGGCCGCCAAGTCCACCCGGAACAAAACGCGCCGAGTCGCTGCCAGCGTGAAAAAAACCGCTACGACTCAGGCGGCGCGGAACGGTGCGGATGTCGTCGTGGCCATCGACCGCGCGCAGCGTACGGTCAGCGATCTGAGCGCCCGCGCCCAGCGAACCGCCGCCGAATTCGGCGACCGCGCCTATTCCGGCAGCCGGCAGGCTGTGGTCCGGGTTGCCCATGAGATCGAAAATCGTCCCTGGACCGTTGCCGCGCTGATGGGCGGCGCCGTCCTGGCCGGCCTGTCCTTCTACCTGCTCGCCAACTCGCGCCGGCGCTGACCGGGCGGCCGTAGCCTCGGCCACCCGACGGGGCCGGGCCGCCTGACCGTTTGTTCGGGTGCAGAGGTCGCGATGGACCTAGCGGATCTCACCGAGGACGCGGACCAGCCGACGCTCGAGGCCGGTCGCGACCTGCCGCTGCCATCCGACGCCAAGACTGTTTTCCTCGGAGGGCTGCTGCTTATTGCAGTCCTGGCGGCTGCCAACCTGGCAGTCGATATCGTCCTGCCCGTGGTCATCGCCTGCGTGCTCAAGCTGCTGCTGCAGCCGGCGGTGCGCGGGCTGGAGCGGCTATGGGTGCCGCGGGTCGCGGCGTGCTGCCTGACTCTTTTGATGCTCGTCGTCGTGCTGATCGGGATGGGCACGCTGATTTCGGCGCCGGCCGCGTCCTGGCTGACGCGGCTGCCGGAAACCGGCCAGCGCCTGGAGCAGCGCCTGAGCGTCCTGCGCAGGCCGATCGAAGTGATCGACCAACAGTTGCATCAGCTCGACGAATTCTCCAAGACCTCGTCGATGCCCACCGTGGTGGTAGAGCGCGGCGCCGGCACTGCGGAGACCATCTTCACAGGCACGCGCGCGATCCTCGGCGTCATCCTGACCAGCCTGTTGTTCCTGTTCTTCCTGCTGATTTCAGGCGACGTCTTTCTACGCCGCGCGGTCGAAATCCTGCCGCGTTTCCGGGACAAGCGGCAGGTCGTCAATATCGCGCAGCAGATCGAGCGCGACATTTCCGCCTATCTGGTCACGATCACGATCATGAACCTGCTGGTCGGGCTGGCGACCACGGCGCTGATCTATGCCATCGGGCTGGACGATCCGCCGCTCTGGGGCGCCGCTGCCTTCCTGCTCAATTACCTGCCGATCCTGGGGCCTTCCGTCGGTGTCGGGCTGTTCCTCGCGCTCGGATTGCTGAGCTTCGAGTCCTGGTGGTTGGCCTGCACGCCGGCCTGCGGCTACCTGCTGATCCACCTCATCGAAGGCCAGGCGGTCACGCCGATGCTGCTGGCCCGCCGCTTCACCTTGAACCCGGTCATCGTCATCTTCGCCATCGTGTTCTGGTACTGGATGTGGAGCGTGCCCGGCGCCGTGCTGGCCGTGCCGATGCTGGCCATCACCAAGATCATCTGCGACCGCATCCGCAGCCTCAGCGCGTTCGGCCATTTCCTCGGCGGCAATGGGTAAAGTCGCCAGGGAACCGAGCGCGGCGAACCGTGTTGCTCGAAAAGGACGTGTCCGGCCCTGCCGGAGACGTCCTGTCGATCAGATCCAAACGGGCGCTCCCAACCGACCCACCCCCCTGAAAACCGCAACCGGAGATCCGTCGATGTCTCAGGACCGACACAACCAGATCAGTGAACGCGCCTATCGTCTTTGGGAGCAGGAAGGCCAGCCGCCGGACCGGGCGCTCGACCATTGGGTCGAGGCCGAGAAGCAGGTCAATGAGGGCGAGGGCAACCGCACGGCCGCCAAGGCCTATAACAAGAAGACCAAGGCCTTTGCCGAAAGCGGCCCGGTCGAGAAGCAGGCGCGCAAGGCCAAGGCCGATCTGGCGGGGCCGAAGGGCGAGTCGCTGCGCAAGGCGAGGCGACCGGGCGCAGCCGCAGCCGCGGCGAAGATCCGGCCGTCAAATCCTCAGACTCCCGTTGAGTGCACCGCGGATCCCGGCTTCGGCGGCAGCTTTTCGCCGCTGACCGCTGCCAGGGCCGACCAGCCGGCGACGAAATCCTGGATGGCGGCCTTGGTGTGGCGCCGATGCAGATCCATCCAGGCCTCGACCGAACGGCAGCTGGCGGTCTCGACCGAGAGCTGCATCGTGCGCAGCCAGGCCTTGGTCGCAAGGTCGAGCCAGATCCGCTGCGCCGCCCATAAGCTCGCAGCCGGCATGGCCATGGCCTCGTGCGACACGGGGCGCCTTTCGGTGGCGGCGTGATCTGCGTCGTATCCTGCGGCGGCGCTATGGCCGTCAGTGGCGAGGTTGCGTCGGCCTTGGGGTTGCGGGCATTACCGGGAACGCTCGGCATTTTCTGCTCCCTGACTCGGATGGCGCGGCACTGAGCCGCATCCTGATACAAGCAGCGGAACCCTGACACGTTCCGATGAATCTCACGCGACGCAGGTGATGGTGGCGCAGAAACACCAGCGACAGCGTCTGCACCGTCGCTTCCCAATAGCCCAGATTCAGCACCAGCAGCAGCGCCGCCAGGGATGAAGACCGACAGGCCGATCGAGCGGTGCAGCCAATAGGCGCCGAGGGCAAAAAGCGCGATCAGCACGAGCGACGGGCACCACAGCAAAACCGCGGTCATGGCGCCGATCATGCCGCCGACGACCAGCGAGATCAGGTCGAAGAAGCCCTGGGCATTGCCGGTCAGGAAATCGACCAGCGCGCTGAGCCAGGCGCCCAGCGGCAGCTTGTGATGCGTGATCCAGTCATCCATGCAAGCCGCCCCCGCGCGTTTCGGATCGGATGGTCAGAGCCCGAGCCCCTTGGCCAGAGCCGTCTCGGCCGGCTCGCCGTCGAGCGTCGTGACGCCGTCGAGCCAGGCGGACCACACCGGCTCGTTCGCCTTCAGCCAGGCCTCGGCTGCCTTGGGTGCCTCGACCCCGTCGAACAGGATGGCGCCCATGATCTCGTCCTCGACCGGCAAGGTGAAATGCAGGTTCTGCAGGAACTTGCCGACATTCGGGCATTCGGCGAGATAGCCGGCGCGCACATTGGTCACGACTTGCGCGCCGCCATTCTCCGGGCCGAAATTATTCTCCGGATCGTCGAGATATTTGATCTGGTATTTCGTGTTCATGGGATGCGGTTCCCAGCCGAGGAACACGATCGGCTGCTTGCGCCGGAGCGACCGGTCGAGCTGGGCCAGCATGCCCTGCTCGCTGGATTCGACAGATCGAAGCCGGCGAGACCGTCCTTGTCGCCCTTGATCATGCCGAGCACGATGCGGTCGCCGTCATTGCCCGGCTCCAGCCCGTAGATCTTGCCGCCGAGCTGGTCCTTGAACTTGGCGATATCGGCGACGCTCTTCAGCCCGTCGGCATAGGTATAGGCCGGCACCGCCATGGTGTATTTGGCGCCGTTTGAGATTGACGCGGACGATTTCCACCGATTTGTTCTCGATGAAGGCGTGGCGGTCGCCTTCCATGGTCGGCATCCAATTGCGAGAAAGATGTCGATATCCTTGTTCTTCATCGACATATAGGTGACCGGCACGGACAGAACCTGGATCTTCGGCGTATAGCCCAGCGAGGTGAGCACGCGGGCGGCCACTGCCGTCGTCGCGGTGATGTCGGTCCAGCCGATATCGGCGAAGCGCGGCGCCTTGCAGGCGGCCGGATCGGCGGCCCGCGCGGGTGCCGCCGCGACAAACATGCTGAACGCCGCCAGTGCCAGCCCTGCCGCTACGCGCATTGCCTGCTTCCCCCGCCCGAAAGGATAGCCAATCTAAGGCGACATGACCCTGCTTTGTCACGCCTATTCTTACCCTGCCCCAAACCGCACAATGCGGCGCATTGGTTATTCGATCAATTGTTAAAGCGACGGATTTCTTGATGTTTTCCGACATGAGGAAAAATCGCGCAGATCGAATTTGACGGTGCTTGATCGTTCAACCAAAATGAGCCGCAGCAATATGAGGAGGAAGGCATCATGGCGCGGGTCGAACGCGAGGATGTCCGCCGCAACCAGCTGATCGAGGCGACGATCGACACCATGGCGGAGGTCGGCTTCGCTGCGACCACCCTCGCTCTGATCGGCCAGCGTGCCGGGATCTCGACCGGGCTGGTCGGGCATTATTTCCGCGACAAGGACGGGCTGCTCGAAGCGACCCTGCGCTGGCTGACGGCGCGGCTGGCGCATGCCACCGCCGCCCGGCTGGCCGCGGCCGACTCCCCGCGGGCCCGGCTGCAGGCAATCGTCGATGCCTATCTGGCGCAGGACCAGTTTCGACCGGCGCATCAGCACGGCCTGGCTCGCCTTCTGGGGCGAGGTGATCCATTCGCCGGGGCTGCGGCGGGTTCAGCGCGTCTATCAGCAGCGCATGCTGTCCCAATCTGCACCATGCGCTGCGCCGGCTGGTCGGCGACGACGAAGCGCCGCGTGTGGCGCTGGCGACCGCGGCCCTGATCGACGGGCTGTGGCTGCGCGCTACCCTCTCGGCGGCGGCCGAGATCGAGAGCGACGCCGCGCGCCGCATCGTCCACGGATTTCCCTCGACGGCCAGATCGCCCGGGTGCAGCAGAGCCGGAGCCAGCAGGCACCGGCCTATTCCCGCGAGGCCGATGCGCCCCGGCGCAACTACATCGACGGCCAGTATCGTCCGAGCGCAGGCGGCAAGAGCTTCGAGACGCGCAACCCGGCGACCGGCGAGGTGCTGGCCAGGATCGAGATCGCCGAGGCGGCCGAGATCGAGCAGGCGGTCGAGGCGGCGAAGCGCGGCCAGGCGCGCTGGGCCGCCCGCACCGGCGCCGAGCGTGGCCGGGTCCTGCAGCGCGTCGCCGAGTTGTTGCGCGCCCGCAACGAAGAATTGGCCGAGCTGGAGACGCTCGACACCGGCAAACCGATTCAGGAAACCAGCGCCGTCGATATCATTTCGGGAGCGGAATGTTTCGAGTATTTCGCCGGGCTCGCCGGCAGCATTGCCGGCGAGCATGTCGATCTTGGCCCCGGCGCCTTCGGCTATACCCGGCGCGAGCCGCTCGGCGTGGTCGCCGGCATCGGCGCCTGGAACTACCCGATCCAGATCGCCTGCTGGAAATCCGCCCCGGCGCCTGGCCTGCGGCAATGCCATGATCTTCAAGCCGGCCGAACTCACGCCGCTGACCGCGCTCAAGCTGGCCGAGATCATGACCGAGGCCGGCGTGCCGGACGGCGTGTTCAATGTCGTGCAGGGCTTCGCGAGACCGGAAGGCTGCTGACCCGGCATCCGCAGATCCGCAAGGTCTCGCTGACCGGCGAAGTCGGCACCGGCAAGAAGGTCATGGCCGATGCGGCCGAGACGCTGAAATACGTGACGCTGGAGCTGGGCGGGAAATCTCCGCTGATCGTGTTCGAGGATGCCGATCTCGACGATGCCGTCTCGGGCGCGCTGCTCGCCAATTTCTACTCGGCCGGCGAAGTCTGCTCGAACGGCACCCGCGTCTTCGTGCATGAGCGGGTGCGCGCGGCCTTTCTCGACAAGCTCGCGACGCGGGGTCGCAAAGATGAAGATCGGGCGATCCGCGCGATCCGGCAACACAGGTCGGCGCGCTCATCTCCGAAGGGCACATGACCAAGGTGCTGTCCTATATCGAAGCCGGCAAGCAGGAAGGCGCCAGGCTGCTGTGCGGCGGCGCGCGCGTCACCGAGGGCGATCTCGGCAAAGGCTATTTCGTGGCGCCGACCGTGTTCGACGGCTGCGTCGACGGCATGTCGATCGTGCGCGAGGAGATCTTCGGCCCGGTCATGGCGGTGCTGAGTTTCAACGACGAGGACGAAGTCATAGAGCGCGCCAACGCCACCGAATTCGGCCTGGCCGCCGGCGTCTTCACCCGCGATTTGGCACGCGGCCATCGCATCATCGCCCGGCTCGAAGCCGGCACCTGCTGGATCAACCACTACAATGTGACGCCGATCGCGCTGCCCTTCGGCGGCGCCAAGCGCTCCGGCCTCGGCCGCGAGAACAGCCGCGCCGCGATCGAGCACTACACCCAGCTTGAAGAGCGTCTATGTGAACCTTGGCGCCGTCGAAGCGCCCTATTGAGGTATCTGTTCGGATGACGGACGAGGTCTTCGACTACATCATCGTCGGCGCCGGCTCGGCCGGCTGCGTGCTGGCCAACCGGCTGACCGAGGATGGCAAGCACAGCGTGCTCGTGCTGGAGCATGGCGGGCTCCGACCGCTCGGTCTTCATCCAGATGCCGAGCGCGCTCTCCATCCCGATGAACATGCCGAAATACAATTGGGGCTATCACAGCGAGCCCGAGCCGCATCTGGACGGCCGCCGCATGCATTGCCCGCGCGGCCGCGCGCTTGGCGGCTCCTCCTCGATCAACGGGCTGGTCTATATCCGCGGCAATCCGCTCGATTTCGAGCGCTGGGCCGATGAGGGCGCCGAAGGCTGGGGCTATGCCCAGGTGCTGCCCTATTTCAAGCGCGCCGAGACGCGCGACGAAGGCGGCACCGAATACCGCGGCGGCGCCGGGCCGCTGCATACGCGCTATGGACGGCTGGACAACCCGCTCTACCGCGCCTTCGTCGCAGCGGCGCAAGAGGCCGGCTATCCCGCGACCGAAGATGTCAACGGCTTCCAGCAGGAAGGCTTCGGCCGGATGGACATGACGGTGCGCAACGGCCAGCGCTGGAGCGCCGCCAATGCCTATCTGCGCCCGGCGATGCACGTCCCAATCTGGCGGTCAAGCAACATGCCACGGCGACGCGCATCCTGATGGAAGCCGGCGCGCCACCGGCATCGCCTATCGCCAGGGCAACGTGAGCAGGACTGCGCTGGCCCGGCGCGAAGTGATCCTGGCCGGCGGGCCGATCAACTCGCCGCAGCTGCTCAAGCTGTCCGGCATCGGCCCGGCCGCCGAGCTCAAATCCCACGGCATCGAAATCCAGCACGAATTGCCCGGCGTCGGCGAGAATTTGCAGGACCATCTGGAGTTCTATTTCCAGGTCGCGGTCAAGCAGCCGATCACGCTCTATTCCTCGATGGGACTGTTCTCAAAGGGACTGATCGGCTTGCGCTGGCTGCTGCGCCGGGACGGGCTGGGCGCGACCAATCATTTCGAGAGCTGCGGCTTCATCCGCAGCCGCGCCGGCATCCGCTACCCGGATATCCAGTATCATTTCCTGCCGCTCGCCATGTCCTATGACGGCGGCAGCCTGGCGACCGAGCACGGCATGCAGGCGCATGTCGGACCGATGCGCTCGAAGAGCCGCGGCCGGGTCAGCCTCGCCTCGCCCGATCCGCAGGACCATCCGAAGATCCTGTTCAATTATCTCTCGCATCCCGACGACTGGACCGAGATGCGCGCCTGCGTCCGGCTGACCCGCGAGATCTTCGCCCAGCCCGCCTTCGCGCCCTATCGCGGCGGGAGATCCAGCCGGGTCCCGAAGTCACGACCGACGAGCAGATCGACGCCTTCATCCGCGGCAAGGTCGAAAGCGCCTACCATCCGAGCGGCACCTGCAAGATGGGCCGGCGCGACGACCCGAGGGCCGTGGTCGATCCCGAGACGCGGGTGATCGGAACCGAGGGCTTGCGCGTCGTCGATTCCTCGATCATGCCCTCGGTCACGACCGGCAACCTCAACGCGCCGACCATCATGATCGGCGAAAAAGGCGGCCGACCACATATTGGGGCCGACCGCTGCTGCCGGCATCGAACGCGCCGTATTATGTCGCGGAGGGGTGGGAGACGGTGCAGCGCTAACATCCGAAGGTCCCGGGGCGGTTGATGCTGTTAGCCTTCATCCAAAGGGGCGTGCCTCGGGAAATCCATGGAATCATGCAGGATACGCAGCACCAGGATGAGATTACCGGGAGCCGTACGGTAGATGATGAGATGGCGCCCCCGACGGCCTCGGCGGGCGACATGAAGACTGCAGAGACCGGGTCGGATGTCATCACGAGCAATGCTGCCGGGGACCTCCGGGCCAGCAGCGAGTGCCGCCAGCGCTTCCTGAATCAGGTTTCTATAAAGATCGGATTGCCGTTGCCCGAAGGTGTCGCTGGTGTATTCCAGGATGCGGGCAAAGTCCGCCTCGGCCACGGCGCCAAGGCGAATACCCCACCGGACTCCCGTCATCTGCGCCCGGACCGAGCGGCGACCCCGTCGGCGAGCTTGTCGAGGTAGGCGGTCATCGCCGACACGTCCGCTGAAATCCTTATATTCGCCCCGTTCTAGGGCCAACTCGCCGACCTGCACGGCGGCGCGCAGCGCCTCGAGCTTGCGAGCCTCTTCGACCTCTCGGTCTTCGACCATGCGCAAACCATCACGCAGGACTTCGCTAGCGTTTTGATATCGCCCGCTTTGCACCAGTGCCTCGATCAGGGCCTCTTGGCGTTCCGTCAGGACCACGTTGCGTGTCGGCATCGTCCATCTCCTCCGGCCTGAAGTTAACAGTGATTGGCATTTTCTGCCAATCACTGTTCGGAGGCTATGGGTTGCCGTTTTGCTACGCCCCCGACCGCCGCCGCATGCTCCGCCGCCAGCTTGGCGTCCGCCTGCCGCCACCTTGGCGAAGGCCGGGCGGCGGGTCATGCGGGCGACGTAGTCGGCGATGACCGGATTGGCCGGCACGATGCCGAACATGGTGCCCCAATTGAGCGCCAGGCCCACAGCACATCGGCCGCGGTGGCTGTGTCGCCGGTCAGATAGGGCGAGGCCGTCAGCCGGTCGATGAGGGTTCCGAGCACAAGATCGAAATCGCCATAGGGCGACATGGCGGTCGGACCGGGCTCGCGCTTCAGGGCCCGATCGACCAAGCCCGGCTCGTAGCAGGCGGCATAATAGACCATCCCAGCGCAGATAAGGGCCGCGCCGCGCATCGCCGATCGCCGGGGTCAAGCCGGCCTCGGGGAAGAGATCGGCGAGATAGAGGAAGATTGCGACCTGTTCGGTGACGAGTTCGCTGCGATGCCGGATCGCCGGCACCTTGCCAGCGGGTTGATCGCCATGTAGTCCGGGCGGCGCTGCTCGCCGGCCTTCATATTGATCACCTTGAGCTCGTAGGGCGCGCCCAGCTCTTCGAGCAGCGTGAGCACGCCGGCCGAGCGCGACTGCGGGGCGTGGAACAATGTGATCGCGTCGTCGATAGTCATGGCGTCGATCTCCCTGTTGCGTGAGTTCTTGGTCATCTTAACCGACCATACCTGTCAATTTATGTCAGGTTGGGATAAACTTTCAGCATGCGTGCAAGCCGGTTGCTGTCCATCCTCACCACCTTACAGGCGCGCGGCCGCGTCACTGCGCAAATGCTGGCCGATGCCTGCGAAGTCTCGCTGCGCACGATCTATCGCGATATCGACGCGCTGAGCGAAGCCGGCATTCCGGTCTATAGCGAGCGCGGCACCGAGGGCGGCTACCGGCTGCTCGACGGCTACCGCACGCGGCTTAACGGCTTGTCGGCACGCGAGGCCGAGGCGCTGTTCCTGACCGGACTCGGCGGGCCGGCTGCCGATCTCGGCCTCGGCACCGCCCATGGCGGCGGCCCGGCTCAAGCTGCTGGTCGCGCCTGCCGGAAGAGCTGCGCGCCGGAGCCGAGCGCATGCAGGCCTGTTTCCATCTCGACGCGCCCGCCTGGTTCGCCGAGGCCGAACAGCCGGCGCAGCTGCCGCTGATCGCCAATGCCGTCTGGGACCGCAAGCGGCTGCGCATGCGCTACCAAAGCTGGAAAGGCGAAAGGGACCGGCTGGTCGAGCCGCTCGGGCTCGTGCTGAAAAGCGGCGCCTGGTATCTGGTCGGCCAGGTCGACGGCACGGCACGGACCTATCGCATCGGCCGGATTCTGACACTCGAAGTCACCAATGAGGGCTTCGACCGGCCGGCCGAGTTCGACCTGGCCGGCTATTGGCGGAACGCGACGCGCAGGCTCGAGGCCGATCTGCATCGCAACGAGGCGACCGTGCGGCTCTCGCCCTGGGGCGCCAAGATGCTGCGGCATTTCGTCTCGCCCTATGTCCGCGCGGGACTGCGAATCGAGGACACGCCGGACGCCGCGGGCTGGCGACAGGCGACGCTGCCGATCGGCTCGCTCTACGAGGCCACGAGCGATTTCCTGCGCCTCGGCGCCGAGATCGAAGTGCTGGAACCGCCGGCGCTCCGCACCCGAATGGCGGAGGCGGGCTGCGGCGATGGGCCTGCTTTACGGCGCGGATGCGGCGCAATGAAATCCAGGCGGCCGTCTTGCCAGGATGCCGCCCCGCCGCTGAGAAGGATCCCGCCATGACCGAGCACGTCGATGCCGGCGTCCTGCATGTCGCCTATGAAGACTATGGCCGCCGCGACGGCTGGCCCGTCGTGCTGCTGCCACGGCTTTCCCTATGACGTCCATGCCTATGACGCGGTAGCGCCCCGCCTCGCCGCCGCGGGGGGCCCATGTCGTGGTGCCCTATCTGCGCGGCTACGGCCCGACCCGGTTCCTCGATCCGGAAACGCCACGCTCGGGTCAGCAGGCTGCGCTGGCCGCCGATCTACTGACGCTGCTGGAGGCGCTGCAACTCGGACCGGCCGTGCTCGCCGGCTATGATTGGGGCGGGCGCGCCGCCTGCATCGTCGCGGCGCTCTGGCCGGAGCGGGTGCGTGGCCTGGTCAGCGGCAATGGCTACAACATCCACGACATTGCCCGCTCCGGCGCGCCGGACACGGCGGAGAACGAGCACCGCCTGTGGTATCAATATTACTTCCACGGCGAGCGCGGGCCGGGCCGGGCTGACCAAGGATCGCCGCGGCCCTGTGCCGGCTGCTGTGGCAGCTCTGGTCGCCGCTCTGGCAGTTCGACGACGCGACCTATGCCCGCAGCGCCGCTGCCTTCGACAATCCGGATTTCGTCGAGGTGGTGATCCATTCCTACCGGCACCGCTACGCGCTGGTCGCCGGGGATCCGGCCTATGCGGCGATCGAGCGACAGCTGGCCGAACAGCCGCCGATCACAGTGCCGAGCATGATCCTCGACGGCACCGATGACGGGCGTCGCCCGGATCGGCGCCACGATGCGCCACCGGGCCCGCTTCACCGGCCAGAGCGAGCACCGGCTGATCGAACGGACCGGCCACAACCTGCCGCAAGAGGCGCCGGAGGATTTCGCCGACGCCGTCCTGACCGTCGCGGATTGGACGCGGGTGTGAAGGCGGTCGGTCAGTGCGGCCGGCGTGGGCGCCGTCTCGTCGGATCGTCCTGTTGAGCACCTGGCGAATACACGGTCACGCCGCCTGCCACGGCGAGCCGCGATGCCATTGTGCCTGCAGCTCGGCCTCGAATTGTGCCGGATCCGTCTTCAACGCCTGCCAGATCGCCTCGGCGGAATCATCCGTTCGGACATGGTCCAGCCTGCGGCGGATACCGTCCAAAGTGCGGTCTGCGACCTGGCGCGGTGAGGTTTTCGTTTCGGCGACCGACGCGGCCATGTCGGTATCGATGAAGCCGGCATAGATGCCGAGCACCTGGATGCCCTGCTCCCGGAGCTGAATGCGGGCGCCGTCGGTTACGGCCAGCGCCGCATGCTTCGACGCGCAATAGGTCGCGTTGAACGGCGCCGTGAACCAGCTGACGACGGAGAGCACATTGGCGATGGCACCGCCGCCGTTGCGGCCGAGGATCGGTGCGAAGGCACGGATCATACCGAGTACGCCGAAGACATTGACCTCCAACTCACGCCGGAGCGCCGCTTCCGATCCTTCCGCCAGCATAGGGCTGAGCAGCATGGCGCCGGCATTGTTGATCAGCACCGTGAGGTCGTCGCAGCGCTCGGTCGCCGCGGCGATCTCGGCCGGGGAGGTGACATCGAGCCTGACCGGCACCAGCCGCGGGTCGGTTATGGCGGATGGATCGCGTGCCCCCGGCATAAACCTTGGCCGCACCGGCCGCGAGCAGGGCTTCGCAATAGGCCCTGCCAGGCCACGATTGGCCCCGGTCACCAGGGCTACACAGCCTTCGATTTCCATTTCAGCCTCCTCTTCAAGTGGCCGGCTGGATATCGCATGGCAGGGCCATCGACCTAAGTGCGCTTAAGTCAATTTATCGCTGCCGGAAAATCACGGAGTATCGCCTATCCCTTGCCGGCGCATGGCAGGGCTGGCCGCGTCGAGATTGAAAGCGGCGTCCGAAGCCGATTGTACTGATTGCATCCAAGCGTCGAGGCAGGAGAAGCGGATGCGGCCGGAATTTGCCCGATACAGGCGCAGTCGGCGGTGAGCGCGCTTCCAGCATCCGAGGAGCGGCCTGCGCTCGACGAGGCGGGCCCCGAGATGCTGACCCTGCAGGCGGTCGACGGCTACCGTCTCAACGGCTTCCTGTGGCGCGATCCCCGATCGGGCCGAGCGCTGCGTCCAGTCGTCATCATCAACCCGGCCACCGCCGTGCGCTGCCGCTATTACTTCCGCTTCGCGCGCTTCCTCTTCGCCAATGGTTTCGACGTCGTCGCCTATGATTATCGCGGCATCGGCGAGTCGCGGCCGGCTCGGCTGCGCGGCTTCCAGGCCGGCTGGGTCGATTGGGGCGAACTCGATTTCGAGGCCGTGCTGCGCCATGTCGCCGAGATCCTGCCGGGCCGGCCGATCGATGTCGTGGCCCACAGCATCGGCGGCTTCGTGACCGGCCTTGCCGCCTCGGCGCCGCGTCTCCGCCGGATCGTCACCATGGGCGCGCAATACGCTTATTGGCGTGACTATGCGCCCGCGACGCGGCTGCGCATGCTGGCGAAATGGCATGTCGCCATGCCGGCGCTGGCCGCGCTGTGCGGCTATTTCCCGGGCAAGCGCCTGGGCTGGCTCGAGGATACGCCGCGCGGCGTGGTCCGCGACTGGGCCTTCAGCCCGGCCCGTTTCGAGACGCGTCAGCGCGACGGCCAGCGCCTGGTCGAGCGCATGGCCGCGATCGAAGCCCCGATCCTGGCGCTCAGCCTCACCGACGACCCGTTCGGTACCGTGCCGGCGATCGTGCGCCTGCTCGGCTATTTCACCGCCAGCCCGAGAACCCATCTGCGGATCGCCCCGGCCGAGGTCGGCGTCCCGGAGATCGGCCATTTTCGCCTTTTTTCCACAGCCGCTTCGAGCCGAGCCTGTGGCCGATCGCGCTGGCCTGGCTCCGATCGGGCAGCGTGCCCGACGGCGCGCCGGGCAGCGTCATCGGTTAGAGCTATTTTCGTTTAGGTTTGTTCGGCTCGTCTGACAAACCCTCGCCCGCTTGGCGGGAGAGGGTGCCGAACGTAGTGAGGCGGGTGAGGGTGGGCGCGCAGGAAGAGGTTCGCTTTTCGGCCTGTCCGGCGCGCTCACCCTCACCCGGCTCGTTCCACTCGCCACCCTCTCCCGCCAAGCGGGGCGAGGGTTTGTTGGAGCAGCCTGAGCGGACTTAATTTCATAATGCTTTAGCGGAACGCCTCGACGCCACCGGCATAGAAGAACACGGTGATGGCCAGCAGCAGATCGACCGTGCGGCCATCCTTGGCCATGGGCAGGATGACCTGCTCGATCTCGAAGATGTTCGGATCGACATGGAGCCAGGGTCGGCCGCGCCGCCAAGTCGGCTCACCGGCCAGGATGCGGGCCTGGAGATAGGCATGCATCGGGTGTTCGGTCGCGCCGGGATGCGCCTCGTCATACCAATGACCGGTGAGATCGCGCCCCATGCCCTCGACCATACGCGTGCCGACCAGCCGATAGCGATAGCGGCCGGAGACCTCGTCGATGCCGAGCATCCACAGATTGGGCAGGAGCTCGACCACGGATAGCGGGTCGAAATGCTGGCGTCCCGGCAGCAGCCCCGGCCCGGGCCGGAGCCCGTGCCAATGCTCATAGAGCCGTCTGACCTTGGGGTGCCATTGGCTTAGAGGCGGTGCATCTGTGGGCGGTGCTGATTCCATGAGTCTCGCCGACAGTCCCGGCCGATCCGGCGCGACGCGCCTCCGGCCCGAAATGTCCCGAGAGCTTAAACAAATTGGCGCGTTCCGGAAAGCGGCGTGCCGCGTACTCGGCGACACGGTGTTGGAACGCCACATTGGTGGCGAAGGCGCGGCCGATCGTCTGACCGAATGCGATCGAACGCATGACGCAAGCGGGAACCGTCCGGAACGCCTCTAGATGTGTCGCGAGCCACCGCAGCCGAGATCGCAGGCCGGGCAGGAACCTTCGGCGCCCTCTCGGCGTTTGGAGTTCATAGCCAAAAAGACGAGCACATTCCTTTCAATCGACAAGCGATCGAAAGATTCTCGTCGTTCATGTACCCGCGACATGAGGAATGCATGTCTGAATTCGAAAAATTCAAAGATGATCTTCTCGAAACTTTGCCTCATTTACGGGCATTCGCCCGGATGCTTGCGCGCGACATACGCTGGCGGAGGATTTGGTTCAGGACACTGTGGTGCAAGCCTTGGCCAATTGCGCGCAATTCAGGCCAGGCACCAATCTTAGAGGTTGGCTGATCATCATTCTGCGCAATCGCTTCTACAACGAATTGCGCCGCAGCAGCCGCAAATCGGAAGTCAGTGTCGAGCATCTGAGCGACGTCGCCTCGATCGACGGCGGACAAGAGGTGAGCATCGAGATCCGCGACTTCACCCGCGCCTTCCGCCAGTTGCCGGCGGCGCAACGCGAAGCCCTGACGCTGGTCGGCGCGAGCGGTTTCTCCTATCAGGAAGCGGCGGAAATCGCCGGATGTCCGATCGGCACGCTGAAGAGCCGCGTATCGCGAGCCCGGCTCGATTTGCAGCGCGCGCTGAATGGTACGATCAATCCCAACGCCCATATCGGCAATGCCCATCCGGCGCCGGTAGAGCGCGACGAACCGACCAGGTCGCTCGGGGTGGACGCGATCATGGACGCGCTGCACAGCGGCTCCGGCGAGCACTGACGCAGCGCACCGGATCGACCGGACTCATCCGATCCGCCCCTTGATGACGCGAAGATAGTGGTCCGGGACGAACTCTTCCTGGCCGCTGGCCGCACCGCGACAATGGTCGCGTTCGGTCAGAAACACGCCCCTTGGCCGATTCACCGCAAATGCCAAGCGCTATTCCGGTTCGCCCGTTCCGGTTCCGGTATCGCCTGCACCGTCAGCCTGAAGCTTCGCGTCCATCTGTCGCAGCAATTCTGGAAGCGCTCGGGCACCGGTTCGTGCAGCGCGGAGTCATACATCGCCCTCAGCAGGCTGCCGATATTGGAACTGGACTCCGGTCGCGGCCGGCGAACGGCCGGGCTCAGACACTCCCGTCGGCCCGACATGGCTATGCGACCGGGCAAACCAAGGCCCTTTCCGGTCCCGACGGTCGATCGCACGCTTGCGCATTCGCCAGCTCCAGCCCTGCAGAACGGGCATATCCATTCCAATCTCTCCGGTCTCACGCGACGAGGCGTTCGTGCGCCGCCGCGTTGGCTACGCAGCAGCCCGAATCAGCCTTATCCCACCTTCGCAAAACAGCGGGCGAGAAGTTAGTTCCCGTCCGGCATCATGCCCGGGCAGCCCTGGAACCTCCAGCGCTTCTATAGGTTTAGCCGGGCTTCGCCGGAACCGGCGGCGCACGTCTTGTCGCCGCAGCGCAACAAAGTCACGGAACTGCCCGGGTATTTCATGTGTCCTATAGATACCGGCGCCGGGGCAACCCCCCGCCGCACAGCTCGCGCCTTTGCTCTCCGGCGCCCTCATCCGGCAGGTCACACATGAAGATTGCTCAAGTTTCTTCGCTCATGGAGGCGGTTCCGCCCAAGCTTTACGGCGGCACGGAACGGATCGTCGCTTATCTGACCGACGCGCTTGTCGACCTCGGACACGACGTGACCCTGTTCGCCAGCGGCGACAGCGTCACCAAGGCGAAGCTGCAGCCCGGCTGGCCGCATGCGCTGCGCCTCGACAGCGAGATGCGCGACTATCTGGCGCCGCATATCATCCTGCTGGAGACGCTGGCGCGCCGCGCCGAAGAGTTCGACGTCATCCATCTCCATATCGACTATCTGGGCTATCCGCTGCTGCAGCGGATCGGGGTGCCGTTCCTGACGACGCTGCATGGCCGGCTGGACCTGCCCGAGCTGCGGCGGATCTACGAGACCTTCTCGCGCGTGCCGCTCGTCTCGATCTCGGATTCCCAGCGCGAGCCGTTGCCCAACGCCAACTATATCGGCACCATCCATCATGGCCTGCCGAAGGATCTGCTGACCCAGGGCGACGGCGCCGGCGGCTACCTCGCCTTCATTGGCCGGATCTCGCCGGAGAAGGCGCCGGACGCCGCGATCCGCATCGCCGGCGCCGCCGGCAAGCAGCTGCGGATCGCGGCCAAGGTCGACAAGGTCGACCAGACCTATTTCGAAGAGAACATCGAGCCGTCGCTGGCCCAGCCGCATGTCGAGTTCATCGGCGAGATCAATGAGACCCAGAAGAACGGGTTCCTCGGCCAGGCGGCCGGGCTGCTGTTCCCGATCGCCTGGCGCGAGCCTTTCGGCCTGGCGATGATCGAGGCCATGGCATGCGGCACGCCGGTGATCGCAATGCGGCGCGGCTCGGTCCCCGAAGTCATCGAAGACGGCGTCACCGGCTTCATCGTCGACAGCGAGGAAGAGGCCATCGCCGCCGTGAAGCGCCTGCCGGAACTCGACCGCAGCCGAGTCCGCCGGGCGTTCGAAGCGCGCTTCACGGGGCGGCGCATGGCCCAGGACTACGTCGCACTCTATGAACGCCTGGCCGCCGCGGGCCGCCCTTTGCAGCTCAAGCTGGCCTGATCGGAGTCTCGACCGGATGACTGTCAAGGCTTCCGCTTCGGCCGGCGACGAGGCGACATCGCCCTACGTCATCGCCGCGACCGCCGCCACCACCGCGCCGCGGCCCCGCGTCCTGAAACAGGGCGATGCCTTCGCCGTGCTGGACGATTTCGGCAATGCCTTCTCGCTCCAGGCCGCCGAGGCGCCCGGCCTGTATTTCGAGGATACACGCTATCTGGCGCAGCCTGCTGCTCACCGTCAACGGGATCCGGCCGCTGCTCCTGTCGTCCTTCGTAACCGAAGACAATGGCGCGCTGATTGCCGACCTGACCAATCCTGATCTGGTCACCAGGGACGGGCTGTTCCTGAACAAGGATTCGATCCACATCCTGGCCACGACGGTGCTGGGCGACGGGGCGTTGTTCCAGACATTGGTGCTGCGCAATTTCAGCCATTGGAAGGCGAGCATCCGGCTGGAACTGTCCTTCGGTGCCGATTTCGCCGACATCTTCGAGGTGCGCGGCACGCCGCGGTCGCGGCACGGCGAGATGCTGGCCGACGAGCGCACGGTCGACGGCGCTGCGCTCTCCTATCGCGGATTGGATGGCATCACCCGCCGAACCGCCCTCGCCTTCGATCCCGTACCCGAGATGGAAGCGGAGCGCCGGGCGGCCTGGCCGATCGTGCTTGAACCTTCCGAGACGCGCACGATCGAGATTGCCATACGCTGCTCGCGCGACGGCCGGCCCGCCCTGGCGAAGAACCGCGCCGGCAGCGTCGCCGCGGCGGCCAAGCGCCGAGCCACCCGCCGCACCCAGGTCGCACAGATCTTCAGCAGCAATGAGAGCTTCAACGACTGGGTCAGCCGGTCGCGCGCCGATCTCGAAATGCTGATCACGGAGACGCCGCAAGGTCCCTATGCCTATGCCGGCATTCCGTGGTTCTCCACGGCTTTCGGGCGCGGACGGCATCATCACGGCGCTGCAATGCCTGTGGCTCGATCCCGCCCTGGCCGCCGGAACGCTGCGCTTTCTCGCGGCGCGCCAGGCGACCGAAGTCAATCCGCAGGCCGATGCCGAGCCCGGCAAGATCCTGCACGAAACCCGGCAGGGCGAGATGGCGATCCTCGCCGAAGTGCGCCGAAGTGCCCTTTGCGCGCTATTACGGCGGGGTCGATTCCACGCCGCTCTTCGTCGTGCTGGCCGCCGCCTATTGGCGCCGCACCGGCGACCTCGCCCTGATCCGGGATATCTGGCCGCAGATCGAGGCGGCGCTCGGCTGGATGGCGCTATATGGTGATCCGGACGGCGACGGCTTCCTCGAATATGATCGCAAATCCCTGAACGGGCTGATCAATCAGGGCTGGAAGGATAGCAGCGACTCGGTATTCCACGCCGATGGCAGGCTGGCGGATGCGCCGATCGCGCTGGCCGAAGTCCAGGCCTATGCCTATGCCGCCTATCAAGGCGCCGCCGAACTGGCCGCGGCCCTGGGCGAGTCCGACCGGGGCTCAGTTTTAGCCGTCGCGGCTGAAAGGCTGCAGGACCGGTTCGAACAGGCGTTCTGGCTGGAAGACCTCGGCACTTATGCGATCGCGCTCGACGGTGCGAAGCAGCCCTGCCGGGTCTCGACCTCGAATGCCGGCCATGTGCTGTTCGGCGGCCTGGCGGCGCCCGACCGGGCCGCGCGCGTCGCGGCCCGGCTGACGGGTCGGGCCGGCTTCTCGCGCTGGGGTATCCGTACGGTCGAGGAGACCGCGTCACGCTACAACCCGATGTCGTATCACAACGGCTCAGTCTGGCCGCATGACAACGCGCTGATCGGCATGGGCTTCGCCCGCTACGGGCTGCGCGAGCCGCTGCTCCGGGTGCTGACCGCGCTGTTCGACGCGTCGCTGTTCCTGGCTGACCGACGCTTGCCGGAGCTGTTCTGCGGCTTCGAACGCCGGCCCGGCTCGTCGCCGACCGGCTATCCGGTTGCCTGCCTGCCGCAAGCCTGGGCTTCGGCCACGGTGTTCGGCCTGCTCGGCGCGTTGCTCGGCATTTCCTTCGATCCGGCGGCGCGGCAAATCCGCTTCACCCGACCGGTACTGCCGACCTGGATGGATGAATGCCGGATCTCGGCGCTCCGGCTCGGCGATGCCGAAATCGATCTGCAGCTGGTGCGCCACGATGCCGACGTCGCTCTGCATGTTCTGCGGCGCAGCGGTTCGATCGAGGTCGCGGTTATCAATTAACGGCAGGTTCGCATGTTCGGTTGGCTGACACGATCCCGCCATCCGGGAGAAGGTCGAGGGTAGTATGTCTCTCCCGCGTTACGCGTCCCGCGGCCCCGTCAGGTTCCTCTTGCATTACGTCGGGCGCCGGCTCGCCAGCCATCTCGTCGTGCTGGTCGCGGTTTTCGCCGCGGTCGGTTGCGCCATCGGTGCGCAATACGGCGTCAAGACCCTGGTCGACGCGCTGAGCCACCACAATGTCGACGACACTACCTTGTGGAGTGCCGTCGGCATGCTGCTGGCCCTGGTCGCCGGCGACAATCTGCTGTGGCGCCTGGCCGGCTGGGTTGCGACCTATGCCTTCGTCGCGGTCGGCGGCGATCTGCGCATCGATCTGTTCGACCATCTGTCGGGCCATGGCACGCGCTATTTTACCGATCAGTTCCCGGGCGCGCTGGCCGGCCGCATCTCGACCGCGGCCAACACGGCCTGGACGATCGAGAATTCGCTGACCTGGACGACCATCCCGCCCGGCACCGCCGTGCTCAGCAGCATCGCCCTGCTCAGCGTCATCAACTGGCAGATCACCGCAGCGCTGTTTGCGGTCGTCGGTCGTGCTCGGCGCCATCATCGCCAAGCTCGCCGCCAGCGGTCACGATCTCCATGCCCGCTTCGCCGGCCGCGCCGCTGCGGTCAGCGGCGACATTACCGACGTGGTCAGCAATATGAGCCTGGTGCGCGCCTTCGGCGCCGCCAAGCGCGAGCAGGATTTGCTGTCACGCAAGATCGAGGGCGAAATGGTCGCGCAGCGCGCGAGCCTGCGCTCGCTAGAACGGCTTCGGCTGTTCCACGCCGTCTCGGTCTTCCTCGTCACCGCCGGCGTCCTGGTCTGGTCGGTCGAGCTGTGGCGGCAGAACCGGATCTCGACCGGCGACGTCGTGCTGACCACCACGCTGGGCTTCACCGTGCTCCACGCCTCGCGCGACCTGGCCATGGCGCTGGTCGAGCTGATCCAGCATTTCGCCAAGCTGGGCGAGGCGATCCAGGTGCTGGGCCTGCCGCATGAGATGCAGGATCTGCCCGATGCCAAGCCGCTGATCAATTTGGGCGGCGGCGTGACCTTCGAGAGTGTCTCCTTCGAATATCCGAGTGGCGCGCCGGTGCTGAGCGATTTCGACCTGCAGGTTCCGGCCGGCCAGAAAGTGGGGCTGGTCGGCCGGTCGGGTGCCGGGAAATCCACGATCCTGGCGCTGCTGCAGCGCCTCTACGATCCGGTTTCCGGCCGCGTGCTGATCGACGAGCAGGATATCAGCCACGTCACCCAAGACTCGCTGCGCCAAGCCGTGGCCGTGGTGCAGCAGGATATCTCGCTGTTCCACCGCACGGCGCTGGAAAACCTGCGCTACGGCAAGCGGATGCCAGCGACGAGGAGGTCTACCGCGCCGCCGAGGCGGCCCCGCTGCACCGAGTTCATCAACCGGCTGCCGCAGGGCTTCGACACCATTGTCGGCGAGCGCGGGCTGAAGCTGTCGGGCGGCCAGCGCCAGCGGCTGGCGATCGCCCGCGCCTTCCTGCGCGACGCGCCGATCATCCTGCTCGACGAGGCGACTTCGGCGCTCGACACCGAATCCGAGCAATCAATCCAGGAAGCGCTGATGCGGCTGGTCAAGAACCGCACGGTGATCGCCATCGCCCATCGCCTGTCGACGCTGAATTCCTTCGACGGATCCTGGTGCTCGACCGCGGCAAGATCATCGAGGACGGCGCGCCCCAGGATCTGCTGCGGCGCAACGGCCACTACGCCCGGATGTATGGCCGGCAGATTGCGGGCAAGGAGAAACGGCAATGGCCGATCGGCGACGATTGAAGGGATGGGCGTGCGCACCGGCGGCCATCGCCCTGGCGGCGGCCTTTGCCTGGTCTGCGTATACGTCTATCGGCGCCGCCGATGAGCCCCCGGCCCCAAGCGCGGACAGCCCAGCGCCGCAAGATACGGCGAAGCCATCGGCGGATCCGGTGACGCCGCCGGCCGACCAGCCGCCGCCCGCGGCCCCGGAACAGCCTGCGCCGACTCCGCCACCGGTCGAGCCGCCGCCACCGGCCAAGGAGGCGCCGCACCCGCCGAAGAATCTCGAACCGCTGCCCAAGGACGACGCGGTCACCGTGCTCGGCAAGAAGGTGCGCGGGCCGGCCGGCGAGGATATGGGGCGCGTGGTCGATCTGCTGCTCGACCGCGATGCACAGCCGCGCGCCGTGGTGATCGATTTCGGCGGCTTCCTCGGCGTCGGCAGCCGCAAGATCGCAATCGACTGGCGGCTGGTCCGCTTCGTGCCGGACGACCGCGATGCTCCCCTGGCGCTCAGCCTGGGCAAGGCCGAGGTTCAGGCCGCGCCCGAGTACAAGGATACGGCGCAGCCGCCCGTGATGGTCGGGCAACCGCCGCCGATCCTGATGCCGCTCGATAGCGACCTGCCGCCGGTGGTATCGCCTGAGACGGCCGACGGCACCCAAAAAGCCCTGTACGCATCAGCCGCTCGCGGGCTCGATGGGCTGAATCTGATCGCGCGAATATCCAGACCGGCTTCGGCCCGTTCATCGCCGTTTTCCTGACGAGCCAGGGCTGGACCCAGACCGCAATCGGCTTCGCCCTCAGCATCGGCACCGTGACGGCCATGGCGAGCCAGGGTGCCGGCCGGCGCGCTGGTCGACGCGATCCCGCGCAAGAGTATCGTGGCCCTTGCCAGCATCGCCGCTTTCGCCGCCAGCGCGCTGATGTTCGCGCTGTGGCCGATCGCGCTCTCGGTCTATCTGGCCGAGATCCTGCACGGCTTTTCCAGCTGCACCCTCGGCCCGGCCATCGCGGCGCTCAGCCTGGCGATCGCCGGCACCGCGTCGCTCGGCACCCGGCTCGGCCGCAATGCCCGCTTCGCCTCGATCGGCAACGGGGTCGGCGCGGCGCTGATGGGCGCTTGCGGCTATTACCTGCCGGAGCGTTATGTCTTCGTCCTGACCGCGGTCCTGACCGCCCCGGCGATCGTGGCCGTGCTGCCGATCAGCCGGTTCGAATCGGCCCTTGCGGCACGGCCCATAGCGGCGAAGGCCGATCATGAGGTCGCGCCGGAGCGCTGGCGTGCCATCGGCCGGCTGATCGCCGATCCGCGGCTTGCCGTCTTCGCGGTCTGTGCCGCGCTGTTCACCCTCGCCAATGCCGCCTTGCTGCCGCTGGTCAGCAGCGCCGTGACCAAGCGGGCGACCGACGAGGCCAATCTGCTGATCGCCGCCTGCATCATCCTGCCGCAGATCCTGGTGGCGCTGCTGTCGCCCACGGTCGCCGGGTCGCCGATCGCCGCGGCCGGCGTATCGTCGTGATCGTGGCCTTCGCCGCGGTGGGCCTGCGGGCATTTCTCTTCGCCTGGATCAGCGATCCGAGCCTAGTGGTGGCGATCCAGGCGCTGGACGGCGTGGCCGGCGCCTGTTTCGGCGTCATGGTGCCGCTGGTGACCAGCGACATCGCCGGCCGGTCCGGCCATTTCAACCTGTGCCTCGGCATTGTCGGCTTTGCCATCGGCATCGGCGCCACGATCAGCACCAGCTTGGCCGGCTGGGCCGCCGATCAGTTCGGCGAGCCGGCTGCCTTCCTGACCCTCGCCTTGGTCGCCGCCGCCGGCGCCGCAGTCGCCGGCACGATCCTGCCGGAAACCCGGCCGCGTTGAGCCGTCACGGCGGCAGAATGCGGTCGTCGAGCTGCACGGTTCGGCGATCCGTGATCTCCGCCGCCGAGGCGCCGATGCCGATGACGTAAGCACCGGGCCGGATGTGCCAGCCATGGGCCGCCGGATCGAATGCGGCAAGCAGCCGCGGATCGGCGGCCACGGTGACGGTCTGGGCTTTCGCCCGGCTGCAGCGCCAGCTTGCGCCAGCCGAGCAACCGCGTTTCCGGCCCGCTGGGGCCGGACAGGAGATAGAGCTGCGCCAGGCCGAAGCCGGGCTGCGTGCCGGTATTGGCGAGCGAGATCCCGGCCGTCACCGTGGCGCCGCCTTCCGCCTGCTGGAAACTCGCGCCGAAGCTCGTATAGGACAGGCCGAAGCCGAACGGGAATAGCGGCTTCGCACCCGCACGGCGATAGCCGATCGCAGCGCCTTCGGCATAGGTCACGTCGAACGGCTTGGTCGGATCGCCGTCGAAGCCGGCCACTGGCTCGGCCGCTCCTCTGCCGGAAAGGTGATCGGCAGATGTCCGGATGGTTCAGCATCGCCGAACAGGAGATCGGCGATCGCCCGGGCACCACCCCGACCAGGATACCAGGCTTCGAGCACGGCGCCGGTCTTGTCGAGCCAGGGCATCAGCACCGGCCCGCCCGCCTCCAGCACGACCACGGTATGCGGATTGGTGCGCACGACGGCTTCGATCAGTGCGTCCTGGCCGCCGGGCAGGCTGAGATCGGGCACGTCCACGCCCTCCCGCGTCCATTGCGTCGCGAACACGATGACGATATCGGCAGCGCGCGCCGCCGCACCGCACGCGACACGTAACGCCCGTCGAGATAGCGGACCTCGGCTGCCCCTGCCTTGTCGCGGATCGCCTTCAGCGGCGAGGCCGGCTGGTAGACGATGGTCGAGGCTAGGCTGAGATCGTCCTCACCACCGACCGAATGGCTGCCGCGGGGCCGCCGACCGGCAGGACCTGGGACGAGCCGCCGCCGGACAGCACGCCGGTATCGGCATGGCCGCCGATCACGACGATGCGCCTGCCCTGCTTGGGCAGCGGACAGCAGCGCCGCCTCGTTGCGCAGCAGCACGATGCCCTGCTCGGCAATGCGCCGCGCCGTCTCGGCATGGCCGGCCTCGTCGATCGGACCGTCCGGCCGCTTCGCGTCGAACAGGCCGACGGCGAACATCGAGCGCAGGATGCGCCGCGCCATGTCGGCAATATGCGCGGGCGGCACCGTGCCGTCGGCAATCGCCTGATGCAGCGGCCCGTCGAAAAAGATCTGGCCGTCGAGCTGCTCGCCCGATTCCTGGTCGAGCCCGTTCACCGCCGCATCGGCGCCGGGCACCGCACCCCAATCCGACATGACCCAGCCCGGATAGTGCCAATCGCCCTTCAGCACGTCGTTCAGCAGCGCGGCATTGCCGCAGGCGTAAGGCCCGTTGATCCGGTTATAGGCGCACATGACCGAGCCGGGATGCCCCGTCTCGATCGCCAGCTCGAAAGCCAGCAGATCGCTTTCGCGCAAGGCGGCCGGATCGATCACGGCGTTCAGCACATGGCGGGCCGGTTTCCTGGGCGTTGAGCACGAAATGCTTGACCGTCGAGACGACATGCTGGTCCTGGATGCCGCGCACCGCCGCGCCGGCCAGCGTACCGGCAAGCAGCGGGTCTTCGCCCAGATATTCGAAATTCCGCCCGTTGCGCGGTTCGCGCGTCAGGTGACGCCGCCGCCGAGCAGGACATTGAAGCCCTTGCGCGCCGCCTCGTCGCCGACCAGAGGCGCCACCCTGATAGGCCAGATCCGGGTTCAGCCCGCCGCGATGGCCAGGCCCGAGGGCAGCGGCGTCGCGCCGTCGCCCTGGCGCAGCCCTTGCGGATTGGCGACGCCGAGGCTGGCATCGGTCTCGCGCAAAGCCGGAATGCCGAGCCGCTCGAGGCCGGGGACATAGCCGGCCGACGGCACGACGCCTTCCGGCAAATCGTAGTCGCGGGGGATCGCCTCGATGCCGTGCAACAGGCCGAGCTGCTCGTCCAGAGTCATTGCCTGGACCAGCAAGGCGGCGCGGTCGTCCGGCGAGAGCGACGGGTTCATCCAGGGGACGGTCCTCCGCCCGGGCGGCGAAGGCGAAGAACGCGCCGAGCAGCAGGCCCGGCAAAAGGCGACGCATGACCGGGAAAAGTCCTTCACAGCGGAGCAGCGCGCTTCAATACCCTGCCAGGCTGCCGCCGTCGACGGGCAGAGCGACGCCCGGTCGTGAACCCCGCCTCATCCGAGGCGAGATAGAGAATGGCGGCAGCGACCTCTTCGGGGGTCGCCATGCGCTTCATATGGGGCGCGGTTGTTCGCCGCCGCGATGTAGGCGGCGGGATCGCCGCTCGCTTCGGCGGCATGACGATCATGTCGGTATCGACATTGCCCGGGCAGACGCAGTTGACACGCACCCGGCGGGCAAGCTCGATCGCCATGGCGCGCTCATATTCACGACACCACCCTTGGACGCGCAATAGACGGCGCCCAGCGGAAAGCCGCTGAGCCCTGCATCGGAAGCGAGATTGACGATGTTGCCGCCGGCCGCCTCGAGCGCCGGCAGTGCCGCCTGGAGCAGAAGAAGGTGCCGCCGAGATTGATCCGGATCATCTCGGTCCAGTCGGCTTCGGTCACATCCTCGATCCGCTGCTCGGTAAAGATGCCGGCGGAATTGACCAGGATGTCGAGCCCCGCCCAGCGCCGCAACGGCCGCCCCCACGACGGCATAAGCGCCTTGCCGGTCGCCGACATCGCCCAGCGCCGGCACGAAGCCCGCCGCGCCGAACCGCGCCGTGAAGGCGTCGAAGGATGTGGTGCCGCGCGTGCCGATCGCGACCCGGGCGCCGCGCGCGCGGAAGGCCACGGCCGCAGCGGCGCCGATGCCGCGGGCGCCGCCCGTCACCAGGACATTTTTTCCAGAGAAATCGAGCACGCGATCGGTTCCTTTCATCGGCCGGGGCGGCGTTGCCGCAGCACCGGGGCAGTGGTCGATTGCCGCCGGTCGGCGCTGGGTGGGCACCCGAAGGCGGCGCGATATTGCCGCGAGAAATATTCGGGCGAGGGAAAGCCGCAGGCGAAGGCGATTTCGGTCACGCCGAGTTCCGTCTGCTGCAGCAGCTGATGCGCCCTTGGCCATGCGCAGCAGCAGGTACTCCTGCTGCACCGAGCGGCCGAGTTCGCGCTTGAAACGCCGTTCGAGCTGGCGCAGCGACAGGCCGAGCCGATCGGCGATCGCCTGGCAGGACAATGTCTCGTCGATATGGTCGCGCATGAGGGCGACGGCGCGCGCGACCTCGACATCCTCGGCCCGGCGCTGGGCGCCGCCGCGCTGCTCGGTCGTGCCGGGCCGCACCCGGCCGAACAGCAGGTGGTCGGCGACCTCCTGCGCCAACCCCGCATCGCCTTGCCGGCCGATCCAGGCAACCATCATGTCCAGGATCGCCGAGGAGCCGGCACAGGTGATGCGGTCGCCGGAAAAAGCATAGAGCTGCGGCACGGCGCGGACCGCCGGATAGCGCTCCTGGAAGCCGTCAGATTGTCCCAATGGATCGTCGCCGCATGGCCGTCGAGCAGCCCGGCCTCGGCCAGCGTCAGGCTGCCATTCTCGATGCCGCCCAGCACCGTGCCGAACCGCCCGAGCCGGCGCAGCCAGGGCAGCACTGCGGCCGGCCGCTCGGCGGCGAAATCGAAGCTGGCCAGCACGAAGACCGTCCGGCACGCCTCGGCCGCAGCGAGATCGCCGTCGACTGGCGTCGTCATGCCGTTGCTGGCGCGCACCGGCTTGCCATCGGCCGAGACGATGCGCCAGGCGAAGAGCGGCTCCTGCGCCAGCCAATTGGCGACGAAGAGCGGCTCGATCGCCGCGGCGAGGCTGTAGTTCTGGAATTCGGGCAGAACCAGAAAGGCGAGCGGGGTGCATGGCTGCAGCATGCCACTGGATGCGCGGACGACCACGTTGAAAATCGACATCGATGCGTCGCATTTCGACAGGTCGGGCGGTTCGGCCTCAAACACTCTCCGGTCGAGACAAGCATGTCCCACGGGAGACCGCCATGAGCGTCATCGATATCGAATGGAGCGCCGCCGACCAGCAGGCCGGCTACTCCCTGCCGGCCAAATTCTTCTATGAGCGGCCGGTGTTCGAGGCGGAGCGGGGAGCGGATCTTCCTGCGCTCCTGGCATCTGATCGGCCATGTCAGCGAGTTCCGCGAGCCGGGCAATTTCGTCACCGAAGAGCTGCTCGACCAGAGCGTCCTGATCATGGCCGGACGCGACGGCGAGATCCGCGCCTTCCACAATGTCTGCCAGCATCGCGGCAACCGCCTGGTCGAGACCCGGCGCGGCCGCACTGCGGTCGTGACCTGCGGCTATCACGCCTGGAGCTACGGGCTCGATGGCGGGCTGCGCGGTGCGCCGCGGACCGAATGCCTGACCAATTTCGACAAGGGCGCCCATGGGCTGAAGCCGGTCCGGGTCGAGACGCTCGGCAGCTTCGTCTTCGTCAATCTCGATCCTGCGGCCGAAAGCGTGGCCGATTCGGTGCCGGGCGCCGAGGCCGAGATGCGCCGCTTCCTGCCCGATCTCGACCGGCTGAAGCTGATCCAGGAAGTCGATGTCCCGGTCGCCGCCAATTGGAAGGTGATCCAGGAGAATTCGATCGAGGGCTATCACTTCAACTATTCCGGCCCGGTGCATAAGCAGCTGGACCAAGCTGATCGATTTCGAAGGCTACACGCTGACGCCGCATGGCAGGTGGTGGACCTATATCGGACCGCCGCAGGAGGGCACGACCGAGGCCTATGGCGTGCCGCTCGCTGGCGCGACCTGGCAGACCGACTGGTTCTTCAATATCGGGCTGTGGCCGAACGCGACGATCTATGCGTTTCCCTATGCCGATGTCGTCGGCACCTTCATCATGATCCCGACCGGGCCGGAGACCTCGTTGCTGCGCTTCGGCTATTACGGGCCGGAAGGCCGCGAGCTGCCGGATGTGACCAAGCCTGCATCCGCTGGATGAACGAGGATCTCGGGCCGGAGGATATCCGCCTCAACATCTCGAACCAGAAGGGGCTGCGCTCGCTCGGCTATGATCACGGCCGCTATCTGATCGGCGAGACGCCCGACAGCCGCAGCGAGCATCTGGTCCGGCATTTCCATCGCCTGTGCTACGAGGCGGTCCGGCCGTGACGGCAGCGGCGCGTTACGATTACATCATCGTCGGCGCCGGCTCGGCCGGCTGCGTGCTGGCTGCACGGCTGACCGAGGATCCGGCGGTGCGCGTGCTGCTGCTCGAGGCCGGGCCGGAAGACAAGAGTTGGCAGATCGCCATGCCGTCCGGCATGGCCGGACTGCTGTCCTCCGACCGGTTCAACTGGAATTACGTTTCGGATCCGGAGCCGTTCCTCGACGGCCGGCGCCTGACCCATCCGCGCGGCCGGGTGCTGGGCGGCTCGTCCTCGATCAACGGCATGGTCTATATCCGCGGTCATGCGCGCGACTACGATCATTGGGGCGCAGATGGGGTTGCCGGGCTGGAGCTATGCCGATGTCCTGCCCTATTTCAAGCGCGCCGAGCGCCACGAGCTGGGCGGCGACGCCTATCACGGCGGCGAGGGGCCGCTGAACGTCCACGCCCCGGAACTCGCCCGCTCGCCGCTGGCCGAGGCCTTCGTCGCCGCCGCACAGGAAGCCGGCTACGGCTTCACCGCCGATGTCAACGGCGCGCGCCAGGAGGGTTTCGGCCGGATCGACCGCACGACCGGCGGCGGCAAGCGCTGGAGCGCGGCACGCGCCTATCTGCGGCCGGCACGGCAGCGGCCGGGGCTGACCGTCGCGACCGAAGCACTCGCCCGCCGTATCCTGTTCTCCCGCGAGCGGGCGATCGGCATCGAATATGCGCGGCGCGGCGAGATCGTCTCGGCCTATGCCGATGCCGAGGTGATTCTGTCCGGCGGCGCGATCAATTCGCCGCTGCTGCTGCAGCTTTCCGGCATCGGCCCGGCCGACGCGCTGCGTGATCTGGGCATCGTGCCGCGGCTCGACCGGCCGGAGGTCGGCGCCAATCTCAACGACCATCCGGATCTGGTGATCCAGCATCGCTGCACGCAGCCGGTCTCGCTGCATGGCGTCAATCGCGGCCTGCGCAAGGCCGCGACCGGGATCCGCTGGTTCCTCGGCAAGAGCGGGCCGGCCGCCTCCAATCATTTCGAAGCCGGCGGCTTCATCCGCAGCCGGCCGGGCATCGAGCACCCCGATCTGCAGCTCACCTTCATGCCGCTCGCCATCAAGCCGGGCACGGTCGAGGATGTCGGCACGCATTCCTATCAGGTGCATATCGACCTGATGCGGCCGAAGAGCCTGGGCCGGGTGGCACTGCGCTCGGCCGATCCCGGCGCGGCGCCGTCGATCCGCTTCAACTATCTGCAGGAGCCGCAGGATCGCGACGATCTGCGCCAATCGGTCCGGCTGACCCGCGAGATCCTGGCCCAGCCCGCGCTGGCGCCGTTCCGCGGCGCGGAGATCCTGCCCGGCGCCGATATCGACAGCGATGCCGGGATCGACGCCTTCGTCCGCCAGGGCCTCGAAACCTGCTATCACCCGGTCGGCACCTGCCGCATGGGCATCGATGGCGGCGCCGTGGTCGATGCGCAATGCCGGGTTCAGGGCGCGACGGGCTTGCGCGTCGTCGACGCTTCGGTCATGCCGGCGATCGTCAGCGGCAACACCAATGCGCCGACCATCATGATCGCCGAAAAGGTGAGCGACCAGATCCGCGGCCGCACCCCGCTGCCGCGCCAGGAGCATCCGGTCTGGATCCATCCGGCCTGGGAAACGGCGCAACGGTGATGTCTGAAGCAGTATTCGGTGGTGCGACCCACCTCATCCTAAATCCTTCTCCCCCCTAAAGGGCGGAGAAGGACTTCCCGGGCAACTCCCTCTCCGCCCTTCAGGGGGGAGAGGGCTGGGGTGAGGTGGGTCCCTCCGCCATGACGGACGCGGACAGAAAGGCACGGCTCATGACCACAAATCTCGACCAGGCCCGGATCGATCTGGCAGCCGCCTTCCGCTGGTTCGCCCGGCTCGGCATGCATGAATCGGTTGCCAACCATCTGAGCCTCGCCGTCTCTCCCGACGGCCAGCAATTCCTGATCAACCCGAGCGGCATCCATTTCTCGCGCGTTACGGCGAGCAGCCTGCTGCTGCTCGACGCCGGCGATCCGGCGACGCTCGACCGGCCGGGGGCGCCGGATCCGACCGCCTGGTTCCTCCATGCCCGGCTGCATGCCCGCCTGCCCCGGGCGCGCTGCGTCATGCATCTCCATTCGAAATATGCGACCGCGCTCGCCGGCCTGACCGATAGCCGGATGCCGCCGATCGACATGAACACGGCGCGCTTCTACGGCCGAGTCGCGATCGATGAAGGCTTCGCCGGCATGGCGCTGTCCGAAGCGGAGGGCGATCGCCAGGCCGCCCTGCTGGGCGAGGGCAAGACCGTGCTGCTGATGGCCAATCACGGCGTGCTGGTGATCGGCCCGAGTGCGGCTGAGGCCTTCGACGAGCTCTATTATTTCGAACGCGCGGCCGAGACCCTGCTGACCTGCTACGCGACCGGCCGGGAATTGCGCATCATGCCCGACGACATCGCCCGGCTGACCGAGCGGCAATGGCGCGGCTATGACGGTTTCGCGACGGCCCATCTGGACAATGTCAAAGCGATCCTGGACGCTGAGGAGCCGGATTACCGCCGGTGATCTATGAGGAAATTGCGGCTAGGATCATAAGCTGGCCGTCATGGCCGAGTGCAAACCCTCGCCCGCTTGGCGGGAGAGGGTGGCGAGTGAAACGAGCCGGGTGAGGGGGAATGCTTCGGCAGAGGTTGCTGTCGGCGCGTCCGGCGTACCCACCCTCACCCGCTTCGCTCGTGCTCAGCACCCTCTCCCGCCAAGCGGGCGAGGGTTTGCAATGGTGCGCCGACTGTTCCGGACGCCAAGGGCGTATGGATGACGAGGTGTTGAGGGGGCCGGTTTTCGTCGGCACGACAGTGGGAAAGCAAATATGACCCGCACTTTTAGAGCCGCGATCCTGCTGTTGATCCTGTTCTGCCTCGGTGCCGCGCCGGGTCAGGCGCGCGAGGCGGAGGCGTGCCGGGTGGTGCGGCTGTCCGATATCGGCTGGACCGACATCACCTCGACCACGGCGCTCGCCTCGCGCCTGCTCGAAGGGCTGGGCTATCAGCCGGTGACGCAGATCCTGTCGATCCCGGTCACCTATGCCTCGATCAAGAACAAACAGGTCGACGTCTTCCTGGGCGATTGGGAGCCGAGCCTGAAGGCCGACCGCGCGCCCTTCCTGGAAGAGGGTTCGGTCGAGGTCGTGGGCGCCAATCTCGAAGGCGCCAAATACACGCTGGCCGTGCCGTCCTATGTCGCCCAGGCCGGGGTGAGCAGCTTCGAGGACCTCAACCGCTACGCCGATAAATTCGGCCGGAAATTCTACGGCATCGAATCCGGCAATGACGGCAACCGGATCATCTCCGAGATGATCTCCGCCAATAAGTTCGGGCTGGGCGACTGGACCCTGGTCGAATCGAGCGAGCAGGGCATGCTGAGCGAGGTCGACCGCGCCATCCGGAAATCGGACTGGGTCGTCTTCCTCGGCTGGGCGCCGCATCCGATGAATCTGAAATACCAGATCAGCTATCTCGCCGGGGGCGACGAGAGTTTCGGACCGAATTACGGCGGTGCGGTGATCTATACCGATACGCGGGTCGGCTATCGGACCGATTGCCCGAATGCCGGGCGGCTGATCTCGAATCTGCATTTCACGCTCGATATCGAGAGCCAGATGATGTCGATGATCCTGGACGATCATCTCGACGGCAAGACGGCGGCGGACAAATTCCTCGCTGCCCATCCCGAAGTCTTGCCGGCCTGGCTCGACGGCGTCACGACCTTCGACGGCCAGCCCGGCCTGGCTGCGCTGCGCGACAGTTTGGCCGGTACGACGAAGATCAGCCTGGCCGACCGGATCGGGGCGGCCGAAAGCTGGGTCACCGGGCACAAGATCCCGCTCGGCAGCTGGCTCAGCGCGGCGGTCGATTTCACGACCGGCCATGCGCAAGGCTTCTTCGACACGATCTCGCTGATCGTCAGTGGCGTGATCGGCGCGCTGACCGCGGCGCTGCTGTGGTTTCCGGCGCTGCTGCTGGTCGCGGCGGCGGCGATCGGCACCTATTTCCTGCATCGTTCGATCGGGCTGGCAGCGTTCGTGCTGGTGTCGCTGCTGCTGGTCATCGACCTTGGCTATTGGCAGGCGACGATCGAAACGCTGTCTTTGGTGTTCTGCGCCAGCCTGGCCTGCGTGGCGCTCGGCGTGCCGATCGGCATCGCCGCGGCGCACCGGCCCTGGCTGTATCAGACGTTGCGGCCGATCCTCGATTTGATGCAGACGATTCCGACCTTCGTCTATCTGATCCCCACCCTGGTGCTGTTCGGGCTCGGCGTCGTCCCCGGACTGATTTCGACCGTCGTCTTCGCCATTCCGGCGCCGATCCGGCTGACCTATCTGGGCGTCTCCTCGGTGCCGCTGCAGCTCAGGGAAGCCGGCGAGGCGTTCGGCGCGACCAAACGGCAATTGCTGCTCAAGGTCGAGCTGCCTTACGCGCTCCCGACCATCATGACCGGCGTGACGCAATGCATCATGCTCAGCCTGTCCATGGTCGTGATCTCGGCCCTGGTCGGGGCCGACGGGCTCGGCAAGCCGGTCGTGCGCGCGCTCAACTCGGTCAATGTGTCGATGGGCTTCGAGGCCGGGCTCGCCATCGTGATCCTGGCGATCATCCTCGACCGCGTGTGCAAGCTGCCCGGGCGGTCGGATCCCCGCTGAGCCCCGCGACTTCCGGCCCCAGCAATGCCGTGTTGGCGGTGGTGTTCGGCGGCGGGCTGTGGTGTACAGGGTGGAAACGGGATCCGGAGCGCGTATGCCCATGACCAGTATCGCCATCACCCGCACCACGGCGCCGAAACAGCGGCCGAGCGACGATAGCCTGACCTTCGGCACGGTCTTCACCGACCACATGTTCGTCATGGACTATACCGACGGCAAGGGCTGGCACGATCCGCAGATCCTGCCCTATGCGCCGTTCACGCTCGATCCGGCCTGCTGCACGCTGCATTACGCCCAGGCCGTGTTCGACGGGCTGAAGGCGTTCCGCGGCAAGGACGGCACGATCCGCCTGTTCCGGCCGCAGAAGCATGCCGAGCGGCTGAACCGGTCCTGCGAGCGGCTGTGCATCCCGGAACTCGATGCGGCGCTGGTGCAGGAATCTTTTTCCAAACTGATTGCGCTCGACCATGAATGGGTCCCGTCCAAGCCCGGCACGGCGCTTTATCTGCGGCCGACCGTGATCGCGACCGAAGCCTTCCTCGGCGTGCGCCCGGCCAAGAGCTATCGCTATTTCCTGATCCTGTCGCCGGTCGGGCCGTATTACGCGGAGGGCATGAACCCGGTGCGCATCCTGGCCTCCGACCAATATGTCCGCGCCGTCCAGGGCGGCACGGGCGAGGCCAAGACGGCCGCGAACTATGCTGCGAGCCTGTACGGCGCCGAAGTCGCCAAGAAGGCCGGCTATACTCAGGTGCTATGGCTCGACGGCGTGCATCACAAATATCTCGACGAGGTCGGCACCATGAACATCATGGTCAAGATCGGCGACGAGATCGTCACACCGCCGCTCAACGGCTCGATCCTGGCCGGCGTGACGCGGGATTCGATTCTCAGCCTGATGCGCAGCTGGGGCCTGAAAGTCTCCGAGCGGCAGATCTCGATCGACGAGGTGCTGGAGGCCGGCGCCAACGGCACGTTGCAAGAGATGTGGGGCACCGGCACCGCCGCCGTCGTCTCGCCGGTCGGTGAACTCGGCTACAAGGACCGCAAGATCACCATCAATGGCGGCAAGACCGGCGCGCTGACTCAGAAGCTGTACGACGCGATCGTCGCGATCCAGTACGGCGAGACCAATGATGCCCAGGGCTGGACGCAGGTGGTGCCGGTCTGAAAGAAAAACCCCCTCTCCGGCACCGCGGGAGAGGGAGGGACCCGCGCAGCGGGAGGGTGAGGGTCGCGCAGCTCGCGAGATCGCTGTTTTCATTCGGCGCTGACGCGCCGGACCCTCACCCGGCTCGCTACCGCTCGCCACCCTCTCCCGCAATGCGGGCGAGGGTTTCTACGCGCCCTAGACGGCTCTCGACATAGCGCCGAATGTCGAGAGTCAGATCCTCCATCGGCGCGTAATAGCCGTGGCGATGCGGCCGGGCGCCCATGCCGCGCTGGACGCTTTTGCAGATCGCCCAATCCTGCCGGTTGGTGATGTCCCAGAAGCCGACCGTATCGGACGGGTCGAAGCCCGGCTTGGCGATCTCTTCGGGTGCGAACAGGAACAGGCAATCGATCACCGTGCGGTCCGGCGCCTCGGGCTGCAACAGGAACGCCGTCGCATGGTCGCAGGCCAGGCTGACGAACAGATTCGGATAGACCAGCTCGCCCTTGTGGCGCGTCCGCTCATCCTCGTCGAGATCGGGGAAGGGCGCGCGGCTGGTCGTGCCGTCCCAGGTGAAGGTGACCGCGCCCGGTCGATGCGGCACGCCGCGATCCCAGTCGAGCCCGGCCCCGCCGCCGCGGCGGAAATCCGGCACGATGCTGCAGAGTTCGGGATGGACCGGCCCGCAATGGTAGCATTCGTTATAATTCTCGGCGATCACCTTCCAATTGGCGGCGACCTCGTAGCGGATGCGCTGGCTGACGCGCAGCGCCGCCAACGGATAGCGCGCGACCCGCTCCGGGATCGGGCCCAGCACTTCAGCCAGCGGCGGCGCCTCGGCCGGCGTCAGATTGACGAACAGAAACCCGCCCCAGCTGTCGACGCCGACGGGATAGAGCGAGAAATCCGCCGCATCGAACCCCTCGCCCGGCGTCATATAGGGCGTGCCGACCAGCGCGCCGTCGAGCGAATAGAGCCAGGAATGATAGGGGCAGCGGATGCGCGATCCGACCACACCAGAGGGCGTGATCCGGCCATCGGCCGACGGCACCTTGGTGCCGCAAAGCTGCGCGCCGCGATGCCGGCAGACATTGTAGAAGCCGCGCAGCGCGCCGGCTTCGTTGCGCAGCACGATGACGCTCTGGCCCTGGACGTCGAGCACCAGTGCGTCGCCCTCCGGGATCGCCTCGACCCGGCCGACGCAGATCCAGTCGCGGTGAAAGATCCGCTCGCGCTCCCGGGCGAAGATCTCCGGGGTGAGATACCAGGATGTCGGCAGGGTCGCTTCGAGGATCACGGGGCAACTCCCTCTTGGGGCGCGGTTGACATTTTCAGCCGTCATGGCCGGGCTTGTCCCGGCCATCCACGTCGGGCCGAGGCACTGTCCTGAAAAGCCGGAGGCGGCTGCCCGACGTGGATCCCCGGGACAAGCCCGGGGATGACGCGGAAGGTGAAGTCGAATTCATAAGGACATGCGCGGGAATTTCCGCGTGTTCGAGCGTTCATGGATGACCGTGCCGCGCTCCGACGCTTCGACGCGCCAGCTCAGCGTCAGCGCCTCGGCGTCGCCGGTCAAGATCACGCGGCTGCGGATCTCGACATCGGCCGGGCCGCTGATCGAGCCGAGATACCATTCGCTGTCGAGCCGGGCCGAAAGCGGATCCTCGGGATGGATGGTCATGATGTCCCGGCACCAGGAATCCGTCACGATGCCGGTCTCGCCGATCCGGTGGCGGCCGTAATCGGAATAAAGTTCGACGGCCTGCACCTGGCTGCCGACATCCTGGGTGACGCGGCGGTAATTGGTGCCGTCGCGCTCGGTCGTGACCGCAAGCGGCGGCGCGATCTCGGCCGGCAGGAAGGCCGGGATATCGGCATCCTCCGGCCGCGCCGGGCGGATCGGCAGGCTGAGCGTGGACTCGCCGCTCGCCAGGCAGAGGCTCGCCAGCCAGGGCTGCGGCCACAGCACCGGCCAATGCTGCGTCGCCAGCGACAGGCGCAAACGTGAGCCGCGGGCGACGCGCCGGCCGATATCGTTGAGCTGCAGCCGCGCCGTGAAGCGGTCGCCCGGCACCAGGTCGCGCGGCGCGTCCAGCCCGTCGCGGCAGGCGAGGTTGAGCGCGCCCCAGGTGATCAGCGTCGAGGTCCCGTCGGGCGCCACATCGCACAGCCGTGCCGTGAGATTGACCCGCGGCGCGTCGGCGCAGGCCGCGATCTCGAGCACCGGCGCGCCGAGCAGATCGAGATCTTCGGTCAGCACTGCCGTCTCGAACACCAGCGCCAGCCCGTCCTCGCGCCGCTGGTCGAGCGCCATGTCCGGGCAATCGCCGCCATAGCCGCCCCAGCGCCCGCAATCGCGCCCGGCATCGGCCGGCGAGCGGATCGAAAGCACTGCGCCGATCATCGGCTCGGTTTCCAGCCGGTGGTCGTTCAGATAGAGCCGGCGCGGCTCGATCTTGGGCGACGGCCAGGACTCCTCGGTCACCCAGCGGCCGGGATGCGTCGGATAGAATGGTGCCGGACGATGCGGGTCGAGCACCCAGGCGCGCAGCATCGGCTCGGCCATGATCCCCGTCTCGGCGCCCTTCAGCCACTGATCCCACCAGCGCAGGATCTCCTGGAGATAGCCGATCGTCGGGCCCGGCTCGCCGCGGCACGGAAATTGGTGGCTCCACGGCCCGATCAACCCCTTGCGCGGCCCGGTCAGCCCGGCGAGCAGGCGCGGAACGGCGTTGGAATAGCTGTCGTCCCAGCCGCCGATGGCATAGACCGGGATCTCGATATCGGCGTAGTTCTCCGCGACCGAGCCCTGGCGCCAATAGGCATCGCGGCATTGATGCGCCAGCCAGGTCTCCGACCAGCAGGTATCGTTCTCCAGCCGCGCCAGCCACATCTCGCGCCAGCGCTCGCCGACGATCTGCGGGTCGGGCGGCGTCGCATTGAGCGCCAGCATATAGCTCGACCACATCTCGTTCTCGGTCAGCAGCCCGCCGCCCATGTAATGGACATCATCGGCGAAGCGGTCGTCGCTGGCGCAGAGCGTCACGATCGCCTTCAGCGCCGGCGGCCGGCGTGCCGCCAATTGCAAGGAATTGAAGCCGCCCCAGGAGATGCCCATCATGCCGATCGCGCCGCTGCACCAGAGCTGGGCCGCCAGCCAGGCGATGATCGCCTCGGCATCCTGCTGCTCGCGCGGCAGATACTCGTCTTCGAGCAGCCCGTCGGGAATCGCCCGCGCCGCGCAGATCGACCCGGCAATAGGCATAGCCATGGGCAGCGAGATAAGGCAGCTGCTCGGTATCGCGGAACACCGTGCCGTCGCGCCGGCGATAGGGGATCATCTCGACGATGGCCGGCACCGGCACGGCCGCGGCATCGACCGGCAGCCAGATCGCGGTCGCGATCCGGGTGCCGTCGGGCAGCGTGATCCAGACCGGATCGCGCCGCTCGATCCGGCAGGGCAGTTCGTCGAGCGGGCGGATCATGGCTTCTCCTCCGGTCCTGTACGGCCGAGACGGCGGAACGGGACCCATTCGAACAGGGCAGGCGAGGTCGGCGGGGTTCGGATAGGCGACGAATTCCTCGCAGGCTGCCGCGTCGTGCCGGGCACGCCGGCGAATGCGCCACAGCGCGAAGACCAGGAAGCCGGCCGAGAGCACGAGCGCGTACCAGAAGAATCCAGCCGCCCCGATCCGCGCCAGCGCCAGGGTGCCGGCGATCGGCCCGACCGCGCCGCCGACGCCCCAGAGCAGCAGCAGGTTCGACGAAACGGCGACATAGCTCGCCGGATCGGCCCGGTCATTGGCATGGGCGACGCCGATCGGATAGAAGCTCTCGACCACGCCGCCGAAGCAGGCGCACAGCGCGATCAGCACCGGCAGCGGCGTCGCCGGCCCGACCTGCAGGAAGACGGCAGCGACCGCCATGGCGCCCAGGCTCATGGCGACCAGGATCCAGCGCCGGTCGAGCCGGTCCGAGAGCAGGCCGAGCGGATATTGCAGCACCAGCCCGCCGACCTGCCCGGCCGCCATCAGCAGCACAACCGAACGCTGCCCCAGCCCGAGCTCGGTGCCGTAGAGCGGTCCGATCGCCGAGAAGGTCGAGGAGACGAGGCCTGTATAGAGACAGCTGACCGCACCGACCGGCGCGATGCGAAAGGCGGCGGTGAGGTCGATCCGCACCGTCGCCGGCGGCGCCGGGCTGATCGCCGAGACGCCGGCGACCGGCACCATCGCCAGGACATAGAGTGCCGCCGGCACGATCAGCATGCGGCTGCCGGCAACGTCGAGATCGAGCGCCAGGAACTGGCCGATGCCGTAGAACAGCGCCAGCTCCAGCACATAGGCGGTCAGCAACCGCCGCGCCATTCCGGCGCGCTCAGCTCGTTGAGCCAGCTCTCGGTGACGACCGACAGGCCGGAGGCGGCATGGCCCATCGCGGCCGCGAGCACGACCATCACCAGCAGCGGCGGCTGCCAATCATAGGCGAGGATGCTGATCGCAACGAAGGCGGCGGAAACGCCATAGGCACGGACATGGCCGACCGAGCGGATCAGATAGGTATTGCTGATGCAACCGGCCAGGAACCCGACGGAAAACCCGGTCGCGACCCAGCCGATCTGGTCGCTGGCATAGCCGGCCGCGACCAGCCGCAGCGGCAGCAGCGTATGGATCAGCCCCGAGCCGCACGCCGCCAGCGCCGCGCCCGCCAAAGGCGGCACGACGTTCCGGCCCGACCGGACCCGCCCGCGCGCAACAGGAATGGAGAGTTCGGCCATCGCCCCTCGCTCTTACTGAACGATCATTCAACAAGCACGGGGGCGATGTCAAGATCTTCGAGATCGGATGGTATTCTGTTGAGCGGCGATCGATACGGTGTCGCGGCGCAAGAACAAACGATACGCCGCAAGATCAGGCAAGATTGGATCGCGGGAATAGCTTAGCCAAGCTGCCATGGCCTTGCGATGTGGGGTCGAGATCGAACTGGCCGGAGCACGACAAAAGGAATCAATCCGAGGCGCCCGCCTCGGTTATCCCGGTCGACCGATGCGACGCGACAGGGCTGAATCGCCGCACGCAGGGACGCAACTTTCCGTGGAGTTACAAGATGTCGAATAAAATCTCTGCTCTCGTCATCGGCGCGCTCGTCGCCGCCGGTGCCGTGCTTCCCGCCTTCGCCGAGGATTACACGCCTGAGCAGCGCGAGAAGCTCAAGGCCGAGCACACCGTGCAGGTCCAGGCCGGCAAGGTGGAGCCGTGCTTCGGGGCCGCTCTGAAAGGCAAGAACGACTGCTATGCGGGCGCGGGGCACGACATGCGCGGGCACCAGCACCATCGACTACCAGGGCAACGCGTTCAAGCTCGTTCCGAAAGGGACCTGCACCTCGATCAGCACCCCCAAGGGACCGGGCAGCCTCTCTCCCAAAGCCTGACACGGAACACGCGATCGGGTGGCGCTGCCGCCCGATCGCGGCGTCGGAATTGGAGCTCACATGACGCACTTGCCTGGACACCGGTATGTATCGCTGGCAGGCGTCGGGCTGAAGCCTGAACACGTCCGAGCCATTCTGGCGTGCCAACCGCAAATCGGCTTCTTCGAAATCCATGCCGAGAACTACATGGGGGCAGGCGGTCCGCCCCATCGTCATCTCGGCGCGATCCGCGAGCATTATCCGCTTTCTATCCATGGTGTCGGTCTGTCGCTGGGCGGCGCCCCGGGATCCCGATCCGGCACATCTCGACCGGCTCGCGGTCCTGGTACGGCGCTATGACCCGATTCTAATCTCCGAACATCTCGCCTGGTCCACCTCTGAAGCCGGATTTCTGAACGATCTGCTGCCCATGCCCTATACCGACGCCACGCTTGATCGCGTTGCCCGCAATATCGATCGTGTTCAGACGGCGGTGAGGCGCCGCATCCTCTTGGAAAATCCGGCGACTTACCTCGCCTTCGATGAAAGCAGCTTCGAGGAGACCGATTTCCTCGCCGAGATCGCGCGCCGGACCGGCTGCGGCCTGCTGCTCGACGTGAACAATGTCTATGTATCCTCGACCAACCACGGCCGCGACGCCGCGACCTATCTCGCGGGTTTTCCAATGGAGCGGGTCGAGGAGATCCATCTCGCCGGACACTCGTCGCGCGTCGATGCCAATGGCATCGCCCTGCTGGTCGATTCCCACGACCGGCCGATCGCCGAGCCGGTATGGAACCTCTACCGGCAGGCGATCGCGTACACCGGCCCGGTAAGGACATTGATCGAGCGGGATGCGGATATCCCGCCCTGGCACGAGCTGTATGCCGAAGCGCGGCGTGCCCACAACTACTTGACGGCCGACTACTTGACGGCTGCGTCAGAGGGAGCCGGTCTTGCCGTCGCTTGCTGAGCGCCAGGCCGAGTTCGTCGCGGCGCTCCTCGACCCCACCCTTCCAGCGCCGTCCGGACTCGCCGGTCCTCCCGGCTCGGTTCGCGTCGAACGCTTCGCGGTCTATCGCAACAACGTCGCGGTCGGGCTGATCGAGGCGCTTCGGTCGGGCTTTCCGGTCGTCAACCGGCTCGTCGGCGAAGAATTCTTCACGGCCATGGCCCGGCTCCACGCCCTGCGGTGCCCGCCATCTTCGCCCGTGCTCCTCGCCTATGGCGGCGATTTTCCCGCCTTCATCGCCGAATTCGAGCCTGCTGCGACGCTGCCCTACCTGGCCGATGTCGCGCGGTTCGAGTGGCTTTGGCTGGAAGCGTTTCATGCGGCCGACGCCGATCCCTTGGCGATCGAGGATCTGCGGCGCGTGCCGGTCGATCGGCTGCCCGGACTACGGCTATGCCTGCATCCTTCGACGAGAATCGTCGAACTCGCCCATCCGGCGCTCGCCATCTGGCGCGCCCACCAGGACGATGGCGAGCCGACGCCGATCGAGCCGGCGAGGGGCCGGAGCAGGTGCTGTTCGTCCGTCCGGCGGCGGAAGTCCAAGCCTTCGCCGTGGCCCCAGCCGCGTTGGCATTTCTGGAAATCGTCCTGCGGGGCGGCACCGTCGGGGACGCCGTAGAGGCGCATTGGCCGCGGAACCCAGCTGCGCCATCGCCGCGATGCTGTCCTTCCTGTTCGGCGCTGGGGCCTTTTGCGGTTTCGCCGGCCAGCAGGATCTCGTCACGCCCTGTCCGGGAGATGAAAGATGACGGCCGAGAGGGTTTCGTGGGCGGCCTCGGTCGTCTGAGCGGCCAGATCCCGGCGATCCTGGAGACCGTCGGCAGGGCGGCGGGTCCCCCGGTCCTGCGCGTTGCGCTGGCGCTGCCTTTTCTCCGCTCGGGCCTTACCCGGTGGGACCCGTTTCCGACGCTTTCGCTCGGAACCCAGTTTCTGTTCGAAGATCAGTTCAAGCTTCATCTCTTCGGGGCGGTGCTCGATCTTCCGATGCCGCTTGCGCTGGCGTATGTAACGGCCGTCGCGGAAATCCTGCTGCCGGTGCTGCTCGTCCTGGGGCTGGCCACGCGGGTCGCGGCGCTGTGCCTTCTGGTGATGACCGGATTCATCCAGCTCATCGCTCCGGAGGGTTGGGCCAATTTCCATCTTTATTGGGCTGGCCTGGCGCTCGCGCTGCTGGCGCTCGGAGCCGGTCCGCTATCGCTCGACGCACTGCTCGCACGGGTAGGCCGCGTCTTCCCATGAAGGAGGTATCG
>JBBCHB010000060.1:0-66912 GCA_037200015.1 Aliidongia sp.
ATGAACATAGGATTTTCCCTTTGGCTGTTCGCCGTGTCGTTCGGCGCGAGCGCGCTCGGCGGCATGCTGGGCATGGCGAGCGGCATCTTCATCGTGCCGATCCTCCTCACATTCGGCGGCGTCGACATCCACACGGCGATCGGTGCCAGCATCGTCTCGGTCATCGCCTGCTCCTGCGGCAGCGCAGCGCCGTTCCTGCGCGAGAGACTGACCAATATCCGCCTCGCCATCGTGCTGGAAGTGGCGACGACGCTCGGCGCCCTGACCGGCGTTCTGCTGTCCGGACTGCTTCCCATCGCGGCCTTATACGTCCTGTTTGCCGCGATCCTGCTGCTGTCGGCCCGGCAGATGCTGGCGCGGCGCGGCGATCCCGCGGCCGCCCCCGTCCAGGCAGGCCAGCGGCGCTGGGCGGCGCTGGATGCGAGCTATCCCGATCGCGGCCTTGGACGGGACATCCTCTACCGGGTCGACCGCCTGCCGATGGGCATGGGCCTGATGTATGCCGCGGGGCTGGTCTCGGCCCTGCTCGGCATCGGCAGCGGCGTGCTGAAGATCCCTGCCATGGACACTGCGCTGCGCCTGCCGATCAAGGTCTCTTCGGCGACATCCAATTTCATGATCGGCGTGACGGCCGCCGCGAGCGCCGGGGCCTATTTCGTCCGCGGTGCCATCGCGGCACCGATCGCCGGCCCCGTGGCGCTCGGCTCGGTCGCGGGAGCGGCGCTCGGCGCTCGGATCCTGATGCGGGTCTCGAACGAAAGGCTGCGCCTGCTCTTCGTCATCGTTCTCGTCGCCCTGGCAGTGCAGATGCTGCTCGGCGCCTTCGGCATCGATCTCCTGCGGGGTGCCGCATGAACGCCCCGCTGGAATTGCGGCTCGGCCAGTTGCTCGGTTACGGCACCGGCGCCGCCTGTGCCGTCATCGCCGCCGGCCTGATCGCACCGGTTTTCGGCGACGGCCGGATCGGACAACAGCTCGTCCTGGCCGGGACCGGTCTGTTCATCGCCCTGCCGATCGCCCGCGTGGCGACGATGCTGGCGCTGTTCCTGCGCGCAGGCGATATTCGCTTCGGCGCGATTTCGGCACTGGTCCTGGCGATCATCTTTCTCGGCATCGCGATCGGCGTCTTTTTGCCGGCATGATGGAGCCTTCGGGCGTCACTCCGGCCGGCGGATCGCCGTCCCCGCCGTCATTCCACCGTCGATCACCAGCTCCGTGCCGGTGACGTAGGAGGATAGGTCGGAAGCGAGATAGAGCACGCCATTGGCGATGTCCTGCGCGAGGCCGGCGCGGGCCAGCGGCACGGCCGCCTTGGCCATTTCATTGGGATCGAGCGGCGCGTTGCGGCCGGTGGCGCCGCCGGACGGGATCTTGCCCCAGATCGGCGTGTCGATGATGCCGGGATGGATCGAGTTGACGCGGATATTGACGCCCATTGCGGCGCATTCCATCGCCGCCGCCTTCGAGAACAGCCGCACGCCGCCCTTGGTCGCGCAATAGCCGGCGAGTCCGGCCGCACCGCGCAATCCTGCGATCGACGAGGTGATGATGATCGAGCCACCGCCGGTCTTGGCCATGGCCAGGATCGCGAATTTCACCGACATGAAGACGCCGTCGAGATTGATCGCGGTCTGGTGCCGCCAATCGGCCAGCGACGTCTCGATGATCAGCCCGCCCATGCCGATGCCGGCATTGGCGACCATGATGTCGAGCCGGCCGTAGCGGGCGGTCGCCGCCTCCACGATCTCCGGCCAGAGCAATTCGTCGGTCACGTCCTGATGGCGGAAGAAGGCCTCGCCGCCCGCGAGCTTGATCCGGTCGATCACCTCGGCGCCGAACACGTCGTCGATATCGGTGACCAGCACCTTGGCGCCTTCGCGGGCCAGCGTCTCCGCCGCCGCCGCGCCGATCCCCGAAGCGCCGCCGGTGACGATTGCAACCTTGCCTTCGACCTGACCCATCAATCTCTCCCTCGACCGGCCGCCGCCGGCAGCGATATCTTCTTGATTTCCGGCTATCTTCTCGGATAGCCGACACAATGCACCCCCGTCAAGCAGGGCACTCGCGGCATGATTGTCGCCGCGGCCGGCAGGGATGTCCAGAGGTCGCGGTCAGGCTTCGCCTTCGCCCAGATGGGCGACCATGTCGGTCACCACCGTGCGGATATGGCGGTCCGCCGCGGCATAGAAGATCTGCCGCCCCTGCCGCTCGGCCCGCACCACGCGGCCGGCCCGCAGCAGCCGCAGATGATGGCTGACCAGCGACGGCGAAAGCCCCGTCCGGGCGGCAATGTCGCCGACGCAGATCGCCTCGTCCAGGCAGGCGAGCACGATCTTCAGCCGGCTGGCATCGCCCATCAGGCGAAACATGTCAGCCAGGGCGCTCACGCGGTCGTCGCCGATTGACATGCTCTGCGGTTTCCTCGATATATCTCATATATGAATAGCTGTTCATATAATATTATAACGTAACAATCAATCCCGCCCGGTGCCGCCATGTCCCACGCGCACGATCATGATCACGAGCAGCCGGGCCACGCCCATCACGGTCACGACCATAGCCACGGCCATGGTCATCACCACGGGCACAGCCATGCCGCCGGCGTGACCGACGAGCGCCGGATCGCCTGGGCCTTCGCCATCATCTTCGTGTTCATGCTGGTCGAGGTCGCCGGCGGGCTGTTCTCCGGCTCGCTCGCTTTGCTCGCCGATGCCGGCCATATGGTCTCGGACGCCGCGGCGCTGGGCATGAGCTGGGCCGCCTTGCGCATCGGCCGGCGCCCGGCGGATCCGCACCGCTCCTATGGCTATCAGCGGCTCGAAGTGCTCGTTGCCTTCGTCAATGGCTGCAGCCTGTTCGTCATCGCCGCCTGGATCGTGATCGAAGCGGCGCTGCGCTTCACCCGGCCGGTGCCGGTGCTGGGCGGCCCGATGCTGGGCGTCGCCGTCGCCGGGTTGCTGGCCAATCTGGTCGCCTTCCTGGTGCTGAACGGCGGCTCGCGCGAGAACCTCAACATGCGCAGCGCCTGGCTGCATGTGCTGGGCGACATGCTGGGCTTCGTCGTCGCCATCGTCGCGGCGCTGGTCATCCTGGCGACGGGCTGGTCGCCGATCGACCCGATTCTCTCGATCCTGGTCGCGCTGCTGATCCTGAAAAGCGCCGGGGGCATCGTCCGCGCCTCGTCGCATATCCTGCTCGAAGGCACACCGCCCGGCCTCGACCTGGCCGCCCTCGGCGCGGATCTCGAAGCCGGCATCCCGGTCGTCCAGGAAGTCCACCACATCCATGCCTGGTCGCTGACGGCCGAGCGGACCATGGTCACACTGCATGTCCGCTGCGCCCCCGGGACCGATGCCGCGACCGTCATCCCGGCCGTTTCGCAGCGCCTGCGCGAGCAATTCGGCATCGACCATTCTACGATACAGCTCGATTGCGAGGACTGCGCGGATCGGAATCACAGATGTTGAGGTTGCCTCCTTGGGCGATTGCCTGTATTTCTCGCGGCTGATTGGGGAGTAGCCCGCCTGCGCTTCGGCAAAGGCGCATACGTCAACATGCTCGGGGGTTTCTCCGTGGCGTGTGCAGTCGCCGGGATGATCGGCGGCTCGGCGAGACCAGCAGGCTGGAGAGATCGCCCCCGGGTCGGCGATCATTCAAGTCCGTGCTGCCCCCATGACCCCGCAGGAACCTTGAATGGCGAACGAGAAGGAAACGGTCGCGCTGAGTTCGGTCTTGGCGAGCGGCCTGCTGACTGTGCTCAAGCTCGCCGTAGGGCTGGGCACGGGCAGTCTCGGCATCCTGTCCGAAGCGGCCCATTCCGCCCTCGATTGCGGCGCGACCATCCTGACCTTCGTCGCCATTCGGATCAGCGGCAAGCCGGCCGACCACGACCATCCCTATGGCCATGGCAAGGTCGAGAGCATCGCCGCCCTGGCCGAGACCGCCCTGCTGTTCCTGACCAGCGCCTGGATCATCTACGCCGCGGCGCACCGGCTGATCTATGGCGGGTTCGAGGTCGAGCCGAGCTGGTCCGCCGTCGGCGTCATGGCGTTCTCGATGGTGCTGGATTTCTTCCGCTCGCGTACGCTGTCGCGGGTCGCCAAGGAAACCAAGAGCCCCGCGCTCCAGGCCGATGCGCTGCATTTCCGCGCCGATATCTACAGCTCCGGCGTCGTCATCCTCGGCCTCGGCCTGGTCTATCTCGGCTACCCGCTGGGCGATCCGCTGGCCGCCTGCGGCGTGGCGCTGTTCGTGCTGCGCGCCGGCTACCGACTGGGCAAGGAAACGATCGAGACGCTGACCGACACGGCCCCGGAAGGGCTCGACGACATCGTGCGCGGCGCATTGCGCGACATGCCCGACATCGCCCGGGTCGACCGCGTGCGCAGCGGCCCGCGCGGCAGCGTCGTCGCCATCGACGTCGAGATCGCGGTCGGCCGCACCCTGCCGCTGGAAACGGTGAGCGAGATCAAGCTGGAAGCGACCCGCCGCATCCATGCCAAGCTGCCGGATGCGGAGATCGTGCTGCAGTCGCGCCCGCTCGCGCTCGACGACGAGACCATCCTCGACCGCGTTCTGGTCATCGCCGCGTCGCAGCGCGTGCCGGTGCATCATGTTACGGTGCAGCATGTCGACGCGCAATTCTCGGTCAGCTTCGACCTGGAAGTCGATGGCGGCCAGACCATCAAGGAGGCGCACGAGACCGCCTCCGCCCTCGAACGCGCGATCCGCCGCGAGCTGGGCGACGAGATCGAGGTCGAAAGCCATATCGAGCCGCTGCAGATCGACGCCGTGATCGGCGGCAGCCTGCCCTGGCAGGATTTCCGCACGATCCGCGACACGATCGAAGCGCTGGCCGACGCGACGCCGGTCCTGCTCGACGCCCATGACATCCGCGTCCGGCAAACGGCGCATGGGCTCTATATCTCGTTCCACTGCCATGTCCCGCCCGACGAGACGGTCGAGGCCGCCCACAGCGCCGCAAGCGTGCTGGAGAACCGGATCCGCGAGGAGATCCCCGGCACCAGACGGATCATCATCCACACCGAGCCGCCCGCTGTCGCCGCCTGATCAGGGCGCCAGCCGGACGTCGAAGGCGATGCTGATCCGCCGGCCGGCGCCGGCGAAGGGGATGGTGCGGTGGTAGAAATAGGCCGGAAACATGACCAGCGTTCCCGGCCGCGGCCGCAGCCGGCGGGTCGGGCCGGCCAGCGCCAGCGCATCGCCGAAATCATGGCCGCCGAATTCGATGGCGCCGGCATCCGGATCGCCCGTTTCCGGCGGCATCTCGGGATAATAGACGCCGCTGATCCATGAGCCGTCATGGATATGCGGCAGCTCGAAATCCTTGGCCTCGACGATGTTGGCCCAGCTGATCAGGCGCAGCTCCGACGGCCGCGCGCGGGCGACCGGGTGATCCGGATCGACCGCCAGCCGCTCGGCATAACCCGACGCCGCCGCGAAGAAGGCCTGGTGCATTGCCTCGGCCAAAGGCGGATCGATGACGAAGGCGTCATGCAGCCGGGCGCCGCCGACCATGGTCTTGCCGAGATGGCGCCGGTCGAGTTCGGCGCGGGTCGCCACCGCCTCCGCCAGAGCCGCGCCGAAACTCTGCGGCGATCCTGCGCCGGGCGGCGGCGCCAGCTCGCCGATCTGCAGCAGCCGCTCGAAATCGAGCAGCCGGGCAACGGCGTCGTCGCGGCCGAGCTGGATCAGGGCCAGGGCAAGCAGCGACAACGCACGCTGATCGGCTGGGTTGCGCGCAAGGGTGGCTTCGGCATGGCGCGCCGCCTCCGCCGCGGCGCGCTGAGCGAGCGCGATATGGGCCGCCATGTTGAGCGTGGCGGTGTCGTCCGGCTGCAGATCGAGTGCCGCGCGCGTCGCCGCCGCCGCTTCGTCGAGCCGGCCGAGATCGAGCAACATGCCGGCCAGGGTGACGAAGCCGGCCGGCTGGGCCGGATCGAGGTCGATCGACGCGCGGCAGGTGGCGACCGCGGCCTCGCGCTCGCCGCTATCGCTGAGCGCCGTGGCAAGCCAGAGCAGGCAGTGCCTGCGAAACTCGATGTCGTCCAGGCCGGGCAGCGCCTGCCGGTACAGTACGGCCGCCTGTTCCGGCTGGCCGGCACGATGGGCGGCGACCGCCGTCTTCAGAATATCGACCGGATCCAACGCCATCGAAGTTCAGCACCCGCTCTGCCGCCTCGCTGGCAAAACCTAGCGCGCGGCAATTCGGCGTGCAATCAGCCCTGGATCGCCGGACCGGCAGCGGCGAAATCGCCGCAGACGGCACGCGCGCCGAGATAACGGTCGTGCCGCAGGCATAGCCCGTCCTCGGCGCGGACGGAGGCGTCGCCCGAACTCAGGCTCGACAGACCAGGGATCGCCGCCTCCAGATAGGCGGGGTCGTTGCGGAAATGCGCACAGACCCCGCAGCGCCGTATCGCCTGCGCCATCCGCTATTGCCCCAACGCCGTCCAATGCCCGGCGAAGACATAGGCCGACAGGACGAAGCCGAGCAGGACATTGACCACGACCCCGGCGCTGAAGGCGGCGAAGGGCTTCAGCCCGGCATGCGCGAGGCCGCGGAAGCGCGTGGTCAGGCCGATGCTGAGGAAGCAGAAGATGAAGGCCCAGCTGCGCAAATCCTTGATCGGCGCGACCAGCGACGGCACCACCAGCTTGTTGTAATCGGCCATGCCGTAGTCGCGCGCGACCCAGGTGATGATCAGCGACGCGACGAGGAAGCCGATGACGAATTTGGGGAAGCGCCACCAGATTTCCGACGCATCGGCCTTGCGGCCGAACTCCGCCGGCTCCCAGCGCGTGGTCGCGAGCAGAGCGAGCACGAAGGCCCAGAGGCCGATCCAGACATCGCGCCCGACCACTTTCATCAGGGTGAAGGCGACGACTGCCTGCTCGCCCGTGCCGGTAACACCGGGTGCGTGACCGGCAAAGCCGGCATAGGTCTGCGCCGCCGCGATGCCGGCGGCATCGGCGAATTCCGACGTACCGATCCAGGCGCCGGCGACACCGGCCGGCAGCTGCAGGGAGCGGGCGACGAAGGGCAGGACGAAGATCATCACGATCGCCCACAGGATGACGATCGAGATCGCAATCGGCGCATGCTCCTTCTTGGCACCGACCGCGCCGGCAATGGCGATCGAGGCCGAGACGCCGCATACCGCACCGCCCGCCCCCAGCACCGCAGCCAGCCGGCGATCGAGACCGAGCCAGCGCGCGACCGTGTAGATCACCAGGAACGTAGCGATCGAGACGATCGATGCCTGCAGGATCGCGACCGGCCCGGCCCAGACGATGAGCGAGAAGGGCAGCGTGGCACCGAGCAGCACGATGCCGATCTTGATGTAGAACTCGACCCGGAAGCCCGCTTCGAGCCAGGCCGGCACGCGGGTCAGATTGGCGATCAGCAACCCGAGCCCGAGCGCGACCAAGGGCGGTTCGAGATTGTAGTAATTGGCCTGGGTCCACTGCCCGAGCGCGAAGATCACGATCGAGAGCGCGTAGAGCACGGCGAAGGACGGCACGAAATCGCGCGCCTTCCGGCCGAGCGCCGTGACCGCGACGGTGAACAGGACCAGCCAGAGCACGAATTGTGCGATGTAGCGCAGCGCGTTATCGCCGAAATGCGCCAGCAGCTGCGCCGGGTCCGACCATTTCGGCGGCGTCACGGCGAGCCATTTGAGGCTGGCGCCCTCGGCGAACAGGGACATAGCCGGCGATGACCAGGCCGACGCCGATCCAGATCGCCCACCAATCCTCTTTCAGCCAGAGCTCGCGCCAGCCGGAACTCGAGGGTCGCGCGCGCTCTGCCGAGGATGCCAAGTCGGTCGTGCTCATGATGCCCTGCCCCGTCGTAAATTCGCGGCAGATTACATCATGCAATAGTCAAATTAAATATATTAACGCACACCGTTCGTGTTTTTAACGGAAATCCCATAGGCAACCTGGAAATAGGCTGACCATACGACATCGAACACATAATGCATTTGGGCGGCAAACCGTGGCCCGCTCAGAGCGCGCGAATTTATTGCCCAGGATCTCAACGATCTTCAGTGGGGCGGTCGTCCCTGGCCGCCTTGCCGGCAAAGCCGGCACGAGCGGCGCCGTTTATTGCCGCCTCCGACGTCATGGCGGCCACGGAGGACCGCCCCACTGTGCATCAGCGAGAACCCTGGCGGATACATTCACGGCCATTTGGCAGGCGAGGATCCTTGCCCGTCCCGCCTTAGCTCTTCGCATAGGGCAGCAGATAGGCCTTCATCAGCCGGCGCCACTCCTCGATCAGCATCGGGTAGAGCGCAGGATCGTCGCAGCCGATCGCCTGGAATTGCAGCTCGGTGAAGGTGTAGACCGCGGTCCGGGCGATGGCCTGCAGGCGAGCGACCGAAAGATCCGGCCGCATGTCGCCGAGCTGTCGCGCCAGGACGGCGATCATGCGCAAATCGGAGGCCGCCAGCACGTCTTCCATCGCGGCAGTCAGGCGGATATTCCGGAACAGCCGCCGTACGCCGGCCACGCCGCGATAGCCTTCGATCACCGTATCGATGGTCCGGTCGATCGCCGCGGCGATCGAGAGCGAATCGGTGCCGGTATCCATCGCCATTTCGAGCCGGCTGTCGACGGCATCCATCGCCTCCCGCGCCAATTCGGACAGGATCGCGAATTTGTTCGGGAAATAGCGGTAGACCGAAGCGACGGGCACGCCGGCCTGGGCAGCGACGAGGGTGGTGCTGATCTCTTCGATGTCGCGATCGGCCAGCAGCGACAGCATCGCCTGCAGGATCGCCTCGCGCCGCTCGATTGCCCGCTTCTGCCGCGGCACGGCCCGGCCGGCCAGATCGACGCCCGACGCCGGCACCAGAGATTCGATGGTCAAATCATCCATTCCCGACTCCTGTGCGGCGTCGTTGCCGGCACCGCCCCGTCTTCGGAAACCTCGCACAACGGGCGGCAGATTAAAAACGGAAACTTATTCACTTTCATATTGCCCGTCATCAAATCCCCGTGTCATTCTGCCGCGATAAAATCCGCTGCAACCAGAACGGCGGCACCGGGACACGGGGAGCTAGGGAAGAGCCATGCGGAAAGTCACGCCCATTGTCGCCGTCCTTCTGATCGCCGTGGCGCTCGGCGGCTGCGACGACAAGAAGAAAGACCAGGCGAAATCTTCCGACGCCGCGGGCGACAAGGCCAAGCAGGCGGCGCTCCAGGCCAGGCTGATCGACGCCAAATCCGGCGACACGATCACCATCCCGGCCGGGACCTATCACCTCGATACCAGCCTCAGCCTCAATGTCGACGGCGTGACCATCCGCGGCGAGGGCATGGACAAGACCATCCTGAACTTCAAGGGCCAGGTGAACGGCGCCGAGGGCATGCTGGTCCATGCCAGCAACTTCACCATCGAAGACCTGACCATCCAGGACACCAAGGGCGACGCGCTGAAGATCAACGAAGGCGAGAACGTCATCGTGCGGCGGGTCAAGGCAGAATGGACCAACGGCTCGGCCACGACCAACGGCGCCTATGGCATCTATCCGGTGCAGATCAAGAACCTGCTGGTCGAGGACAGCGTCGCGATCGGCGCGTCGGATGCCGGCATCTATGTCGGCCAGTCCAAGAACATCGTCGTGCGCGGCAACCGGGCGGAACAGAACGTCGCCGGCATCGAGATCGAGAATTCCTCGGATGCCGATGTCCACGACAATATTGCGACCAAGAACACCGGCGGCATCCTGGTCTTCAACATGCCGAATTGCCGGTGCCGGGTCATTCGACGCGCGTCTTCCACAATCATGCGGTCGCCAACAACACGGCGAATTTCGCCGCCAAGGGCGCCGCCGTCGCCTCGGTCCCGGCCGGCACCGGCGTGATCGTAAATTCCAACCGGCAGGTCGAGATCTTCGACAACGACATCGCCGACAACCAGACGACCAATTTGATCATCTCCAGCTATTTCTCGACCGGCTACATGAACCGGACCGGCGTGTCCGAGGCCTATGATCCCTATCCCGAAGCGATCTACATCTACGGCAACCGCTTCTCGGGCGGCGGCGACAGCCCGGACGGGCTCGATCTGAAGACGCTGAAGGTCGCCTTGTTCGGCCTCAACGGCCACCTGCCCGACATCCTGTGGGACGGCTTCGTCAACGAGCAGCATCTGGTCGACGGCAAGCTCGACCCGGCGCGCGGATTGTGCGTCGATAATGGCGACGCCGAGGTGCTGAACGCCGACGGGCCGCACAAATACGCCAGCCCGAGCATGGACCAATCGGCCTATGGCTGCAGCCTGCCCAAGCTGCCCCAGATCAGCCTGACCGGCCCGCTCGCTGCGGAGAACGGCAAATCCTGATGCGGCCTGTCACCCGTTCCCTGCTTGCCGCCGGGCTGCTGCTGCTCAGCCTGGCTGGTTGCGACCGGACACCGCCGCAGCCGAAATTCTTCGCCGACAGCAATCCGGAGAAGCTGAGCGATTGGGGCGTCGTGGTCGCGGCGGGCGGCAGGCTGAGCTTCGGCACTGGCGTCGTGCCCTATGATCTCGCGACGCCGCTGTTCAGCGACTATGCCGGCAAGCTGCGCACGATCTATCTGCCCAAGGGCACGAAGGCGGATTACCGGCTGCTCGACGCCTTCGACTTCCCGGTCGGCACCATCGTCAGCAAGACCTTTCTATTATCCGGTGCCCGATGGGGCCGACAAGACCGGCGGCCATGCCCGCCCGGCGATCGGCGAGGATACCCAGACCGGCGCCGACGGGCTCGACCTCAAGGCCACACGGCTGGTTGAAACCCGGCTGCTGGTCCGGCGCGAAGCGGGCTGGCAGGCCCTGCCCTATGTCTGGAACGACGACCAGAGCGACGCCGTACTGATGCGCACCGGCACGATCGTCTCGCTGACGCTCGACCGGCGCGACGGCACGAGCGAGCCGGTGACCTATGCCGTGCCCAATGTCAATCAATGCGCCAGCTGCCACACGCCGGACAATGCCAGCCGGCAGCTCGCCCCGATCGGCCTCAAGGCGCGCCACCTGAACCGCTCCTTTCCCTATGCGGATGGCGCGGAGAACCAGCTGGCGCATCTGACCAGGATCGGCTGGCTGGCCGGCGCCCCGACACCTGACGCAGCGCCGCGCAACGCCGATTGGCGTGACGAGACGGCGCCGCTTGAGGCGCGCGCACGGGCTTATCTCGACATCAATTGCGGCCATTGCCACAGCGCCACCGGCCTCGCCCGCACCACCGGCCTGCATCTCGACGCCGGGGTGACGGAGGCGCGCCGGCTCGGCCTGTGCAAGCCGCCGACCGCGGCCGGGCCGGGCACCGGCAACCACATCTTCGACATCGTGCCCGGCAAGCCGGACGAGTCGATCCTGCCGTTCCGGCTGGATGCGACGCGGCCGGGGATCCGGATGCCGGAAGTCGGGCGATCGATCGCCCATCGCGAAGGGGTCGCGCTGATCCGGCAATGGATCGCCGACTGGCCTGGGGAGTGCCAGACGGAATAGGCGGGGGGTCGGGGACGGCACAAGCAATTTGGGGGAATGGCGAAATGCGTCGGTCGCTGGGGAAGTCGCTGCAGTCTGGGGTGAGCCTGTTCGCATTGGCGGGCATGGCATGGGCCGGTTCGGCAGGGGCGCAGCAAGCCCCGGCCGACTCGGCGGGGGTCGAGGAAATCGTCGTCACCGCCCAGCTGCGCGAGCAGAAGCTGCAGGACGTGCCGATCTCGATCAGCGCCTTCAACTCGGATTTCATCAATGAAACCGGGGCGCAGAATGTCAGCGACCTGCAGAAATACACACCCGGCCTGCGCGTCGATTCGACCAGCACGACCCAGCCGGTGTTCGAGATCCGCGGCATCTCGACCAATGATTTCGGCGTCGGCACCGATTCCGTCGGTCGGCATCTTCATCGACGGCGTCTATTCCGCGCGGTCGGGCGAAGCGCTGATCTTCTTCGACGATATCGAGCGGGTCGAGGTGCTGAAGGGACCGCAGGGCACCCTGTTCGGCCGCAACACCGCGGCCGGCGCGATCTCGATCGTGACCAACAAGCCGACCGACCAGTTCGAAGGCCTGGTCGATTTCAAGACCGGCAATTACAATAAAGAAGAAGGCACAATCGTCCTCAACGTGCCAATCACCGACACGCTGGCGCTGCGCGTCGACGGCATCGTCAATCGCCGCGACGGCTACACCTTCAACAGCTTCAACGGCCAATATCTGAACGACGAAGACAATGAATCGACCCGGGTCGCGCTGCGTTGGCATCCCGACAGCAATACCGACCTCATCCTGGCCTGGGACCACGACAATACCGATGTCACCCCGCCGACCGCGCTCGGCATCAACCCGTTTTCGCATAATGGCGGCAATCCGTTCGGCGCCACCTATGACGACGAGATCGACGGCCGCGAAACCCGCATCCTCGACAACGTCACGCTGACAGGCACCGAGAAATTCGACGACCTGCTGCTGACCTCGATCAGCGCCTATAAGTTCTTCAAGACGACCAATCTCGAAAGCGAGACCGGCTCGCCCGATCTCGACCGGTATTTCGACACGGAAAACCTGGAGAACAACCACAGCTTCTATCAGGAGCTGCGGCTGAACGGGACCTCAGGACCGTTCACCTTCGCCGCCGGCGGCAGCTACTTCTATGAACGGGCCAAGCAGGAGAGCAAGGCCTCGGCGACGATCGACAGTATCGATTCGACGCTGACCGCGGCTGGTGTCGGACCGCTTTTCGGTGAATTGATCGGCTCGCCGCAGCTGCAGAGCCTGCTGTGGAACGAGCAAATGGACAATATCGGCAAGAACCGGTCCTGGTCGCTGTTCGGCGATGCGACCTATGCAGTGACCGACCAGCTCAATTTGACCCGCCGGCCTGCGCTTTACCGACGACGCCAAACAGTTCAGCTGGTATGCCCCGCCGGTGTCGGTCGCCGGCGTCGCCAAGGTGCTCACGCCGAGCCAGCTCGCGACCTTCGATTTCCTGCAGAGCGTCATCGGCAACATCATCTTCACCCCGGCCAATCTGGCGGTCGAGCGCGCGGCGGAATGGACCAATCTCAGCCCGCGCTTCGTGGTCGACTACCACTGGACGCCGGATGTCATGACCTATGCCTCGGCCTCCTATGGCTACAAGGCCGGCGGCTTCGACAGTGTCAGCATCAATTCCCAGTTCCAGCCGGAGAAGGTCGCGAATTACGAGACCGGCATCAAATCGCAGTGGTTCAACCACAAAGTCGAGGCCAACCTGTCGGGCTATTACTATGAATACACGAACCAGCAATCGATCACGCTGGTCTCGACCGCAGGCTCGCTGGTGCCGCAATATCAGACCCAGACCGGCGACAGCAACGGCAAGGGCGTCGATGCGGAATTCGTCTGGAAGCCGCTGCCGGACCTCAGCATCCATCTGACCGAAGGTTTCCTCGACGCCAATTGGAGCAAGCGCGTCGCACCCCGGCACGATCCTGTCGCCGGTCGCCACGGCGCCGGAATTCAATCTCTCGGGCCAGCCGACCGGCGAGCCGGAATTCCACACCGTGATCGCCGCGGATTACCGCTACGACATGGACAGCTGGGGGCGGGCTGCGCTTCCACGCCGATTACGAACTGACCAGCGCCGAGCGGAACAACGATCTCAGCCGCTACAACCGCGCGCAATTGGCTTCGATCGTCAATTTCGATCTGCTGCCGGGCTATTACCGGCCGCAGAATCTGACCGATCTGCGCGTCACCTGGAACGACGAGTCCGACAAATACGAGGTCGCCTTCTACGTCAACAACCTGTTCGACAACCGCTATATCGCGACGCCGACCGATATCAACGAGATCACCGCGCCATCCCTGGACACGCCCTATGTGCGACCGAACGAGCCGCGCTTCCTCGGCGCGGAGTTGACCTACCGGTTCTAACGCCCATCGGTCCTGGCGGCCGCATGGGCTGCCAGGACGGCGTCCTTGAGCAGCGGCCGGTCGATCTTGCCCATGTCGTTGCGCGGGATCTGCGGCAAGCGGATGAAGTGCAGGCCGCCATTGACCATGGGCCGCACGACCGCGATGATCCGGTCAAGCAGCGCCCGGTCGTCGCTGCCATCCGTGACGAGGGCGATATGCAGCTCGCCGAGACCGGCGTCGCTCGCGATCGCCACGGCGCCGATGTCCTTGACCGCCGCTCCGCCCGCTCGTTTGCACCACGGCCTCGATCCTGGTCAGCGGCAGCTTGGTGCCGCCCAGATTGACCTGATCGTCCGTGCGGCCGATCACTCTGCAGCAGATTGCCCTGGCGAATTCCTGAATCGCCCGGGTAGAACCAGCCGTCGCGCAGCATGCGCCGGGTCAAGGTCTGATCATCCAGGTAGCCGCGGAAGCCACCCTGATTGCGGATCCGGATCCGGCCGGCGACACCGTCCGCCACCGGCCTGTCGGCATCGTCGACGATTTCGAGGTCGACATCGGGGCAGATCGTGCGATACCACCGCGATCGGGCAGCCGCGTAATTGCAATCGTACCGATCTCGTTGGAGCCATAAATATCCGTCACCCGCGACGCGAGCGAGCGCAGGGCGATGCGGCGCAGCTCTTCCGGCATCGGCGCACCGGCCGAGGCGATTTCGAGCCGCTTCGGTTTGACCCAGCCGGCCGGCAGGGCATCGAGCACGTGCTTGAGCTGGATCGGCAGCAAGGTCAAGCGTCCGATCCGGTGCCGCAGGATCAGCGCCGGAATTTCCGTCCATCTCGATTCGATTGGCGACGACGATCGTCCAGCCGAAACAGAGCGCTATGGTGGTCGAGCGATAGGTCATGCCGAGACTCAGCGGCAGCGTCAGCAGGGCGCCGATGTCCTGCGGCATATCGCGGTTCAGCCAGGTCGACTGCGCCAGGCGAGCCGCAGCCTCCCGACGCAGCATGTGGAAGCGCTTCGCAACGCCGGTCGTACCCGAGGTCCGGACGATGCGCAGGACGTCGTCCGGATGCTGCGCCGCCGCCGGCACCGGCCCGTCTCCGGACCGGGCAAAGACCGATTGCAGCCAGGCGGGCGTGATCGCCCGCGTCTTCCAGCCGCCCGGCGGGTAATGCGCCTCGGCCAGGACCAGATCGACCGAGCCCAGCAGCGCCTGGCATTCCGCCCTTCCTTGTCGTGGAACGAGGCGGTCGTGATGCCGAGATGCTCGAAGGCCAGGATCAGCAGGAGATGCGTATAGAAATCGTCGCAGCCGATGGCGACCGAATTGCCGCGCGCCAGCCCGAATTCGCGGACCGCGCCGACGAATTTCCTGAGATCGCGGACCGCCTCATCAAAGCGGACCTCGCGCTCGCCATCGACGAGGAAGAGATCCCGGGGCCGTTCGATGGAATGGTAGAGCAGGTAGCCAACGTTCATGGGCGGAAGCTTTCTGGTGGCGGGCGGCCTATGTCACACAGGGCTGTAATACCAGTTGAAGAAAAAAGGTCCCTCGCCGCATTGCACTACGGCACGCTCACATTTATGCCATATAATACAATAATTTAGAAAATATAGATCGTCGTCCCCGGGCTTGTCCCGGGGACCCACGTCGGGCCGACACCTGGGTCTTTGCAGGAGAGGCTCAGGCGTCGGCCCGACGTGGATGGCCGGGACGAGCCCGACCATGACGACTTCTTTATTTTTCAATGGCTTGAGCAACACGAAGAGACCGTTGGCCGTTCCGGCGCTCACTGCGCCATCTCCCTGCCCAATAGCCCGATCCTGAATGAGCAAGTGATAGTGCTACCAAAGAGCTCCTCCTGGTAGCGCTACCCGGCAGGGAGCTTGCTCCGCCCGACTACTTCCCGAGGACCTCGGGATTGACGCAGGTGTCGGGCGGCAGGCCGTTCAGCACCTTCTTGACGTTGCCGACGGCGATCTCGCCCATGGCCAGGCGGGTGCCGGTCGTCGCCGAAGCGATATGCGGTACGATGACCGCGTTCTCGAGTTCCAGCAGCCCCGCTCGATCGCCGGCTCGTTCTCGAACACGTCGAGCCCGCGCCGAAGATCCATTTCTCGCGCAGCGCCTGGACCAGCGCCTTCCTCGTCGACGACCGGACCGCGCGCGGCATTGATCAGCACCGCGGTCTTCTTCATCTGCTTCAGTTCGGCGGCACCGATATAGTGTTTGGTCTGCGGCGTCAGCGGCACATGCAGCGTCAGGAAATCGGACTCCTTCAGCAACGTCGCCTTGTCGACGAAGGTCGCACCGGTCTCCGCTTCGAAGCCGGCATCGCGCTGCATGTCGCTATAGATGATCTTCATGTCGAAGCCGCGCGCCTTGCGGGCGACGTTCTTGCCGATCCGGCCGAGACCGGCGATACCCAGCGTCCGATGATACGACATCGAGGCCGATGAAGAACATCGGCGCCCAGCCGAGCCATTTGCCGTCGCGGACATATTTATCCGCCTCGGCGATACGCCGCGCCGTCGCCAGCAGCAGGGTGAAAGTGTGCGTCGCGTCGCGTCGTCGAGCACAACCCGGCGTGTTGGGTCAGGATCACCTTGCGCTGGGTCGCCGCGGCCAGATCGAAATTATTGTAGCCGACGGCGTAGTTGGCGACGATCTTCAGCTGCGGCCCGGCGGCGTCGAGCACCTCGCCGTCGATCGTATCGGTCAGCAGGCTGACGACCGCGTCGCGGCCGCGGACCTTCGCCTTGAGCTCGTCCCGGGTCAGCGCCCGGTCATCCGGATTGACCTCGACATCGAACTCGGCACGGAGCGCGTCGATGTTCTGCTCCGGGATGAGCCGCGTGACATAGACGCTGGGCTTCGACATGACGTCTCCTCCTTTGTTCAGGGCCGACGCGGCCATGTCGACCATCGCCTTGGCGATGGCCATATCCTCGCTCGGCGCCAGGCCGCTGATCCCGGCCGCACCGATGACGGTGCCGGCGGCGTCCTTGAGGACGGAGCCGCCGGGCAGGCCGGTCAGCTTGTCGTCGCAGAAATAGCTGGCCGGGATGTTCTCCCCGGTGCAGCCGCTCCAGGAAGACATGCGTGTCGACGCCCATCCGGGCGGCACTATAGGCCTTGCCCTGGGACAGCTGGATGCTGCGCACCGGCGCGCCGTTCATGGCGGAAAACGCGACCAGGAAGCCGAAGCGATCGCACACGGCAACGCACATCGGCTTGCCGAAATCGGCCTTCGACTTGGCCATGGCCATGGCGACGAGCTTGCCGGCCAATTCGATATCCATTCAATCTACTCCGTCTTTTTCGTTGAAACCCGAGACGCCAATGCTGTGTCTCTAACAAATGCCCGGGGATGACGAAGAAAAGTGGGACGACAAGTGTCAGAACCACTACGCTAAAGCGCACCCTCCACCGGTCTGCTCTCGGCTCCCGGCGCTATCGGCTGGCTCGCCGGCGGCACGGTCGCGGCAGCCCGTTGCGCCTGCACCCGCCGGAACATCCAGGCAGTGAGCAGCGGCGTGAGCACGGCGGTGACGATGACCGAGGTCGCAATCTGCACGGTCGCGATCGGGGCGATCGCCGCATAGGTTGTGGTCGGCCTGCGCAATGGCCGCCGGCACCGCTGCGGAATTGCCCGCCTACTCGACGCCGCAGCGCCGGCGATGCCGCTGCCGCCCAGCAGCTTGTCGGCCATGATGCAGACGAAGCCGGTGACGGCGAAGACGAGGATGCCGAGGCCGATGCCCGGCAGGCCGCCGGTGATCACATTGGCGAGATTGATCTTCTGGCCGAGCGTGAAGGCCATGAACGGGGACGATGAGCGCCTCGCGCGACCCGAAGAACTCGCGCAGGTCATCGTCCAGATTGCCCAGGATGGCGCCGACGAAGATCGGCGCGATGACCGAGACCATGTCGAGCCAGGGGATATTGGCGAGACCGGCGCCGACCAGGATGATCATGGTCAGGAACGGACCAGTCTCGATGCTCTGTGGCACATAGGTGCCGACATCCTCCGCATCCCCCATGGCACTGGTCAGCGCCATGAACATGCCGCCATTCGTGTCGCTAAGCGCCACCAGCAGCGCCAGGGTGCTCAAGCCGAACAGATCGCCGCCGGCGAATTTCGCGACCGAGAGCGCGATCGCCACGGCCACGCCGACCTTGACGAACATGATGCCGAAGCCGCGCTTCAACATGGTCGGCGCCGTCCGCAGCGTCATCTTGGTGCCGACGGTGAACAGGTACATGCCGAGGACGGTGTTATAGCCGTCGCCGCTCAGCGCCTGGGTAAAGCCGCCGATCCTCAGCAGATTGGGGAAAAAGGTGTTGATGACCATGCCGATGAACAGCGGCACGACCATCAGGCCGCCGGGAACTGTGTTGATAGCCTGCATGATCTTCATGGTGCGTTCCCTCTCGTCTCGGTTTCTCTGACGTCGTTTGCTGCGGCCAGTTGATTGCGAAAAAGGGCGGTTCACTCCGGCGAAATCAAAATCGCCGGAAATCATTGACGTTGGTCAGCGTCGGCCCGGTGATCACCTGGTCGCCAAGCGCTTCGAAGAAACCGTGGCCGTCATTATCGGCCAAGCTGTCCTTGGGCCGGATGCCGCGATCCCAGGCGCGGTCCAGGCTGTCGGGCGACAGATAGGCGCCGGCGACCTCCTCCATGCCGTCGACCGCGTCCGTGTCGCCGGCCAGGGCATGGATGCCCGGCTCGCCGTCGAGGGCCACGCCGAGCGAGAGCAGGAACTCGACATTGCGTCCGCCGCGGCCCTTGCCCTTGATCGTCACCGTGGTCTCGCCGCCGGACAGCAGGGACGCAAGACGGCTTGAAAGGCTGGCTGCGCCGGGCGACCTGGAGCGCCAGACCGGCCATCACCTTGCCGACGTCGCGCGCCTCGCCTTCGATCGCGTCGCCGAGGATATGCGCTGCAATCCCTTCCGCCTCGGCCACGGCGGCAGCCGCTTCGAGCGCCTTTTGCGGGGCCGCGATGATACGGGTCTCGATGCCGGCGAGACGCGGATTGCCCGGCTTCACCGACTCGCCGCGGCCGCTTTCGAGGATTTCGCGCACGGCCGGCGATACCGAGATGCCGTAGCGCCGGATGATTGCCAGCGCATCCTCGCATGTCGTCGGATCGGGCACGGTCGGGCCGGAGCCGATATCGGTCGGGTTGTCGCCCGGCACGTCCGAAATGAGCAACGTCAGCACCTTGGCCGGATGGCACGCCGCCGCGAGCCGCCCGCCCTTGATTGCCGACAGATGCCGGCGGACGCAGTTCATCTCGCTGATATTCGCGCCGGAGGCGAGCAGCGCGCGGTTGACCGCCTGCTTGTCCTCGAGAGTCAACCCCTCGGCCGGCAGCGACAGCAGGGCCGAGGCGCCGCCGGGACATGAGGCAGAGCACCAGATCGTCGGCGCTCAGCCCCTGAACCAACGCCAGCATTGCGTCGGGCCGCATCGAGCCCGGCGGCATCGGGCACCGGATGGGCCGATTCGGCAATGGTGATGCGCTCGCACGGCACGGCATAGCCGTAGCGCGTGACCACCAGGCCGGACAGCTCGCCCGGCCAATTATCCTCGACCGCCTTGGCCATCGCGGCCGAGGCCTTGCCGGCGCGCGATCACGATCAGCCGGCCGCGCGGCGGTTCGGGCAGGTTGGGCGGGGACGCACAGCGGCCGGCTGGGCCGAGGCGATGGCGGCATCGAACATGCGACGCAGCAGATCCTTGGGTGTCGCAGCCATCGCCCCGCCCCCGCCTCAGGCCTTCTGGCCGATCTCGAAGCCGGCCATCAGCTCCAGCGCCTTCACCATGCCGGAATGATCCCAGCCCTTGCCGCCATGCGAGGCGCAGAACATTGAACAGCTCCTGCGCCGTCGCCGTATTGGGCAGCGCCACGCCGATCGCGCGCGCCGCGGTCAGGGCGAGGTTCAAATCCTTCTGATGCAGGGCGACGCGGAGAGCCCGGATCGAAGGTGCGCTTGATCATGCGCTCGCCATGCACTTCCAGGATGCGCGAGGCGGCGAAGCCGCCCATCAGCGCCTGGCGCACCTTGGCCGGATCGGCGCCGGCCTTGGCGGCGAAGACCAGCGCCTCGCTGACCCGCCTCGATGGTCAGCGCGGACGATGATCTGGTTCGCGACCTTGGTCGTCTGGCCGTCGCCATTGCCGCCGACCAGGGTGAGGTTCTTGCCCATCTTCTCGAACAGCGGCTTGACGCGCTCGAAAGCGCTTTCAGGGCCGCCGATCATAATGGTGAGCGAGGCCGCCTTGGCGCCGACCTCGCCGCCCGAGACCGGCGCGTCGAGATAGTCGCAGCCGAGCGCGTTGATGCGCTTGGCGAATTCCTTGGTCTCGACCGGCGAGATCGAGCTCATATCGACGACCACCTTGCCCTTGGTCAGGCCGGCGGCGACGCCCTCGGCGCCGAACAGCACGGTCTCGACCTGCGGGGTGTCAGGCACCATGGTGATGATGATCTCGGCCTTCTGCGCCACGTCCTTGGCGGATTTGCAGGCAATGCCGCCCTGGTCGATCAGCGATTGCGGCACCTCGCGGCGGGTGTTCAGGAACAGCTTGTGCCCCGCCGCCAGCAGATTGGCCGCCATCGGCGTGCCCATGATGCCGAGGCCGATAAATCCAACATCCGTCATTGCAGTAACTCCTCATAAGCCGCGTCGGTCGCCCGACCGGGATTATCCTAAGCGCGCTTGTCCCGCCTATTTGTGGGACAGGTAGATGTTCCGGGTGATCTCGGCGAGACGGCACGCAGCTGCTCGGCCAGTTCGGGGCAGCGCTCCGGCCCGGATCTGCAGGACCGTGCCGACCGCGCTGATCGCAGCGATCACCTTGCCTTTGCCGTCCAGCACCGGGGCGGCGGACGCAACGGATGTTCGGCACGTTCCTCTTCGTCATCGGTTCGCCAGCCGCGCTCGCGCACGATGGAGAGATCCGCCTTGAGCTCGGCCGCCGTGACCAGCGTGCTCGGCGTCTTCCGGGTCCCAATCGATCAGGCGGCATGAATTCGTCGACTTCGGAGTCGGGGCCGCCAGGCGAGTAGGATCTTACCCCAGGGCGGAGCGGTTCAGCGACAGCCTTTTGCCGACCCAGGTGTTGCTGGATTCTTGATCTCCTGGTCGGATTCTTCCTTGCACAGATAGACCGCCTCATGCCCCTCGAGCACGCCGAGATGGCAGGTGAGCCGGGCCTGGCGCGCGAAAGCGCGCAGATAGGGCTGTGCGCCGCGGTCGATCGGCGTCTGCTCGGCCGCCGCAGCGCCCAATTCGGACAGCCGCAGCCCCAAGCCATAACGCCCGTCGGACTGGCTCTGCAGCGCGCCCAGGCGGCACAACGTCCCCGATCAGATGAAAAGCGCTGCTCTTCGGCAGCCGCAGCCGGGTGTGGATATCCGTGAAGGTCAGGCCCGGCTCACGCGCCAGCAAATCCAAAATGGCAAAGCCCCGGATCAAGGCCGGGACTGTCGGTTTGCTGGTGAATTCGAGGCTTGAGTTCATTATATTGAACCATAGTTTCCTATCCCGAACTAACACGCTGTCCGCCGATCCGACAACGCGATAATTTCGCCCATCCCGACCGGCGATCGGGACGCGCAGAAAAGTCGGCATGGCAACCATGCGATTATCGCATTGGGAAAAATCGAACGCCGCTTCAAGGTGCGCGCTGCAATTGTGCCGAGGAAGACCGCCGTGAGCGAAGCCGTGGCCATGCCGCCCGTCTCCGACCGTCAGCGTCGGCTCGTCTTCGCCGGGCTGATTCTGGCGCTGACCTCTGGCGGCGCTCGACCAGAATATCGTCGGTACCGCCCCTGCCCCGGATCGTCGGCGATCTGGGCGGGCTCGCCCATCTGTCCTGGGTCGTGACCGCCTTCCTGCTGACCTCGACCGCGACCACGCCGCTCTATGGCAAGCTGAGTGACATGAAGGGCCGCAAGCCGCTGTTCTTCGTCGCCATCATTTTGTTCCTGATCGGCTCGGTCTTGTGCGGCATGGCCGCAGAGCATGACCCAGCTGATCCTGTTCCGCGGGTTGCAGGGGCTGGGCGCGGCGGGTTGTTCACCCTGTCGCAGACCCACGATCGGCGATCTCGTCTCGGGCGCGCGAGCGCGGCCGCTACCAGGGCCTGTTCTCCGGCGTCTTCGCCATCGCCAGCGTGGCCGGGCCGCTGCTCGGCGGCTTCATCACCGATGCGCTGTCCTGGCGCTGGATCTTCTATGTCAATCTGCCGGTCGGCGCGGCGGCGCTGATCCTGATCGCGATCGGGCTGCAACAGCGCCCGCCGCAGGTTCGCCACCGCATCGACTATGCCGGCGCCGTGCTGCTGACCGCGGCGACCAGCACCTTGCTGCTGGTCTTGAGCTGGGGCGGGAATGTCTATCCTTGGACCTCGCCGATCATCTTCGGCCTGGGCGCCGGGTCGATCGCGCTGTTTGCCATGCTGGTCTTCTGCGAGCGCGGCGCCGCCGAACCGATGCTGCCGCCCTATCTCTTCACCAACCGCGTCTTCCTCATCGCGGCGACCGTCACCAGCCTGACGGCCATGGCGCTGATCGGCGCCAATGTCTTTCTGCCGCTGTTCTTCCAGCTGGTGCGCGGCGCCTCGCCCTTCGGTTGCCGGACTGATGATCGCCCCGCTGATGGGCGGACTGATCCTCACATCCATGATCGGCGGCCAGCTGGTGTCCAGAACCGGGCGCTACAAATTCCTGGCCGTGAGCGGTCTCGCCACCGCCACCATCGCCTATGCGGTCATGACTTATGTCGCGCTCTACGATTCGCATGTCCTGGTGATCGAAGCGGCCTCGCACTGCTCGGCGCCGGCATCGGGCTGGTCATGCCCAATCTCACCACTGCGATCCAGAACGCAGTGGCGCGGGCGCATATGGGCGTCGCGACCTCGACCAACGGCTTCTTCCGGTCGCTGGGCGGTTCCTTCGGCGTCGGCGTCTCGGGCGCGCTCATGACCGACCAGCTGCACCGCCTGCTGCCGCCCGGCTGGCTTGCAGCAGGACAGCGCCGGCCGTTCGCTGCTCGAAGGCAGCGTCGAACAGATCGCCGCGCTGCCGGTAGCCCAGCACGAGGCGATGATCGAAGCCTATCGCCACGCCATCGGCAGCACCTTCCTGGCGGGCGGTGTCGTGGCGGCGGTAGCGTTCGTGATCGTGCTGTTCCTGCCGGAACAGCCACTCGATGACGGCTCGGTGACCACCCGGCGGTAGCACGATGCTACTGCCGTAACACTCCTTCCTTGCCCTGAAATCGCATGGTAACGCGCCCTAGCTATCTTCTCCTGCTGAGGATGGGAGAAGCCTCGGCAGCGATGCACCGGATTGCGCGCATGCCACGGACGCCCTGGACTTGTGATCATCGTGGCGTCGAGAGGAGCCGGGAAATTGAGAGCCTTCCCCGAAAGCGGAAATGTCACGCACCGCACTGAGCTCGTCGAACGGGCACGATCCCTGGCTCCGCTCCTGGCCAGGAACGCGGATCGGACGGAAGCCGACCGCCGGATCGTTGCGGAGACATCGCGGCGATCAGGCAAGCCGGCCTGTTCCGGATCATGATGCCGCGGCGCTTCGGCGGTTTTGAAAGCGATTTCCGCACCGAGATCGAGACGACGCGCGAATTGGCCAAGGGCTGCGGCTCCACGGCCTGGGCGATTTCGCTGATCAACACATGCTCTTGGATGGTCGGTCTCGCCGATGATCGAGCCCAGCAGGACGTCTGGGGCGAGAACCCCGATGCGCGCGTGGCCGGCACCTTCGCCGCCGCCGGATCCCAAAGCCGCCGCGTCCGCGACGGGCTGATCGTCAGCGGACGATGGGGCTGGTGCAGCGGCTGCCTCCACGCCGATTGGGGGTTGATCGGCTTTCCTATCGTCTGACTCGGACGGAGCTGTCAGCGACCGAGGCCTCGCCCCGGTCCCGATGTCGGAGCTGACGATCGAGGACACCTGGTTCATGGCCGAGATGAAGGGCACCGGCAGCAATACCCTCGTTGCGCAGGACGTCTTCATTCCGTACTACCGGATCATGTCGCTGCCGAGCCTGCTCCGAGGCGACTACCCGACGCCATACAAGGACGAAGCCCCGTACCGGTCGTCCTTCGGGCCCGTCACCGCCTTGATCCTGATCGGCCCGCAGCTCGGCTTGGCCGCCCGCGCACTCGAGCTCGTCACCGAGAAAGCGCATATGCGCGGCATTTCCTACACCTCCTATGAAAAGCAGGCTGCAGCGCGCTGTTTCAAAGCGCGCTCGCCAAGGCGGCCCATGCTGATCGATACCGCTCATCTGCACGCTTACAGTGCCGCCGCCGACATCGACGACGCGGCGTGGGTCGGACCGGAGGCTCGACTATGCCGAGCGCGCGCGCATCCGGATGGACACGGGCCACATCGCCGAGGTCGCGCGGGAGGCCATCCGCATCCTGTGCTCGGCCCATGGCGCCTCATCCTTCGCCGAGTCCAGTCCGCTCCAGCGGATCTGGCGGGATTCCGAGGTTGCCGGTCATCATGCGATGGCCAATCCCGGCGTCAATGCCGAGCTGTACGGCAGTTGCTCTGCTCGGCTTCACCGAAGGCATCAGCCCCGTCTGAGGATGCACTCGGTTGAGATGATCCTAAACTCCGGAAGACTGGACAGCAGCATGTCAGCCATGGAATAGAGAAGACATAAGAAACACCAAAGGAATCTGCCAATGATTGCGAAGACGCTCGCCACAGCAGGGATTGCAGCCACCATCCTCCTGAGTGCACAGCCCGCATCGGCGCAGACGCAATCCTTCGAGAGCTTCGTGAAAGCACTACTACGATGCCGAATACGCCGCCCATCCGGTGACGGCGACCCGGGCCGGCATTCACGACTACGATACGAAAATCGACGATCTGAGCGCCGAGGGCCAGGCCCGCAACATGGCGCCGGCTGCATGCTGCGCTCGCCACGCTGACCGCGATCGCGCCGGCCGGGCTGAGCGCCATGGAGCGCGACGACCGCGAGGTGCTGATCGGCAACATCAAGGGCTCGCTGCTCGACGACGAGACGATCCAATACTGGCGCAAGGATCCAAGCCGCTACAGCCGGGGTAGCGACCGGTGCCGTGTTCGAGCTGGTCCATCGCGACTTCGCGCCGCTCGGCCGACCGCATGGCCTCGGCCATCGCCCGCGAGCGCGAGATCCCGGCGGTGCTCGCCGCCGGCAAGGCCCAATCTCCAGCATCCGCCGCGCGCCTTCATCGAGATCGCCATCCGCAATCTCGGCGGCTCGATCGCCTTCTATCGCAACGCTGCACCCCCGCCGCTTTCGCCGCGGTCGACGACCCGGAACTGAAGCGCGATTTCGCGGCGAGCAACGATGCGGCGGTCGCCGCCTTCGAAGACTACAGATCCTTCCTCCAGGGCCGCGCTGGACAAGGCCGGATGGCAGCTTCGCCCCTCGGCCCGGACATCTATGTCCAGCGCTTGGCCGACTAACGAGATGGTCGATGTGCCGCTGGCGAAGCTGCGCGCCACGGCCTATCAGCGCCTGCACCAGGACCAAGCCGCGCTCAAGGCCGCGGCGCATGAGGTCGATCCGTCGAAGCCGGTCGGCGCCGTGCTCGCGGAAATGCGCAAGGACCACCCGACCGCCGAGACGCTGCTGCCGACGGGCCCAGGACGATCTCGCCGGGCTACGCGCCTTCGTCGCCGGTCACCACATCGCGACGATCCCAAGCGACCTCCTGCCCAAGGTCGAGGAGACGCCGGGCTTCATGCGTGCCACCACCGCGGCCGCTATGGATTGGCCCGGCCCGTTCGAGCAGCATGCGACCAGGCCTTTCTACTACGTCTCGCCGCCCGCGATGCCGGCCCTCGCGCCGGATAAGCTCGAAGACTATCTGCAAGCCTATTACTTCGCCGGCCTCGACATCATCTTCGGCCCATGAAGTCTGGCCCGGTCATTTCATGCAATATCTGACCCGGCGGACTCACCCGGAATGGCCGCTGGCCCGGCAGTTGGCGCATTCCCCAATCGACGACCGAAGGCTGGGGCCATTACGCCGAGCAGATGATGGTCGAGCAGGGCCTTGGCAATGGCGACCCGAAGACCAAGGGTCGCCCAGATCGAAGAGGCGCTGCTGCGCGACTGCCGCTTCGTCGCCTCGATCGAGATGCATACCGGCGGCAAAGAGCGTCGAAGACGCCGCCCAATTGTTCATGAAGGAATGCGGCTCGCCCGAACCCGAAGCCCGCCGGGAAGCCTATCGCGGCACGAGCGATCCCGGCTACCTCAACTATTCGATCGGCAAGCTGGAGATCCTGAAGCTGCGCGACGACTACAAGAAGAAGATGGGCAAGTCCTTCTCGCTGCAGGAATTCCACGACGGTTTCTGGCGGCCGGACTGGTGCCGGTGAAGATCATCCGGCGCGAGATGATGGGCAAGGATGGGCGAGTTGCTATAGCGGTTGTCCCCGCTGGGGTAGACAAACCCTCGCCCGCTTGGAGACTGTGAAAGTATCCGCCAGGGTCCTCGCAAGCGTTCAGTGGGGCGGGCGTCCCCCGCCGCCGGCCGGCGACTAGCCGGCATAGCCTATCGCGCGATCGTGATTGCCGGCTCACGCCGGCAAGGCGGGCGGGGACGCCCGCCCCACTGAACAGCGGAGTCGCGCGGCGATATTTTCACCGTCTCTTGGGCGGGCGAGGGTTTTTTGGCATCGGCGAAGCATGCGCGATTTCGGCCGCAGAACGACTCGCTTCCCCAATGCCCGGCATTGCGTTATTTTTGGAATACGACCGTAGGGCGGTGACGCCGCGCTCGACTTTGTCCTGACGCAAAGGCCGGACACCCATACGGACATGCCGCGATCGGACGGCATCTTGACACCGAACGCGGACAGGAACGGAACGCGTCGGCAAGCCGGCGCCAGACCGCGGGAGGTGCTTATGCTGCGCCGATTCCTATCGTCATTCCGCCAGAGCGCCCTCGCCGGCATCCTCCTCCTGATCAGCCTGCCGGTCGCAGCGCAGAGCGTGACCGAGTTCCCCTTGCCGAATGTTCCGGGCGGCGAGCCCTTCTCGATAACCGCCGGCCCGGATAACAACCTGTGGTTTACAGACCAGAAGGTGAATGCGATCGTCCGGCTGACGACTGCCGGCGTGGCGACGGCGTTCCCGACCGTGACGCCGAACGCCGCCCCTGCCGCCATTTCACGCGGCTTCGACGGTGCCATGTGGTCGACCGAGGACAATGCCAACGCCATCGGCCATCTGACCGTCGACGGGCTCGGCTAGAGAATTTGCGTTACCGACGAAGAATGCGGAGCCGGGCGAGATCGCGCCCGGCCCCGACGGCAATATGTGGTTCCTGGAGATCGGCGTGGCCCGGCTCGCCAAGATCACCCAGGACGGCGCGGTCACGGAATTCCAGCTGCCGTCCGCGGCCAGTTCGAATTCGCGCTTTTACCGACGGGCCGGACGGCGCGTTCTGGGTGACCGAGAGTTCGACCAACAAGATCGCCCGTGTCACCTTGTCCGGCACGGTCACCGAATTCTCGATCCCGACAGCGAATAGCGGCGTGGTCGGCATCGCCGTCGGTTACGACGGCAATCTGTGGTTCACGGAAGGCACGGCCAACCAGATCGGCGTCATGACGACAGCCGGCGATTTCGTCACGACATTCGCCATTCCGACCGCAAATGCCGGCGCCACGACGCTGGTCCGCGGCACCGACGGCGCCTTGTGGTTCAGCGAGAAGTCGGCGAACCAGATTGCCCGCATCGACACGGCCGGCGCGATCACCGAGTTTCCAGTGCCGACGTCAGCCGCCGGCATCGGCAACGTCACGGCCGGCCCGGATGGCCATGTGGTTCCCGGAGCAGAATGCCAACCAGATCGGCCGCGTCGAACCGGTCTCCAGCTCGCTCGTTATAGCCGCGGCCGTGCTGCCGGGCAGCCGGGCCGTCCAGATCGGCACGACGGCAACGGTCTTCGCCACCATCGTCAATGGTGGCGCCGGCACCGCCCAAGGCTGCGCGATCGCGCCGACTCGACGCATCGGCCGATGCCTTCGGCTATCAGACGACCAATCCGGCGACCAATGCGCTGTCCGGCACGCCGAACACGCGGCCGATATTCCCGCACACGGCGCCCAGACCTATGTCCTGGAACTCACTCCCGGCGCCCTTCGCTGCCATCATCGTCGATTTCGGCTTCTTCTGTGCCAACGCTAATCCGGCCTGCGATCACGCCTGGTGTGAACACGATGCAGTTCCTCGCCAGTGCGACCCCGGTGCCCGACGGTCGTGGCGCTCGCCGCGACGGCGAGCGATGACGGCATCCTCCATCTGCCCTCGACCAGGGGGCTCCAACGCCTTCGCCGTCGCCACGGTCAATCTCGGCGCCGCCGCCTCGGTGACCGCGACGCCCTCGACCGGCGTCGCCATCCTGCCGCTGAGCCTGTCGATCTGTCAGACCAATCCACAATCCGGGCGCCTGCCTGGCGCCACCGGCCGCCTCGGTGACTACCGACGATCGGACCAACGCCGACGCCGACCTTTTCGATCTTCGCGACGGCGACAGGCGCGATCCCGTTCCAGCCGGCCAGCAATCGGATCGCCGTCGCATTCACGGCGAATGGCGAACCGGCCGGGCGGACCAGCGTGGCGGTGAGTACGCCGTAGGGAATCGGCTGGCGCGGGTACCGGTGAAGATCATCCGGCGCGAGATGATGGGAAAGACGGGAAGTTACTGTAGGCTCCATCGCACCAGTGCGAGACTTCGGCGACAAGATTTTGAGAATTCGAACATGCCTGTTCCCACCATGAAACGCTGGGCTTCTTTTCTATCGGCCGTACTGGCAGGGATTATTGCCTCGACAGGGGCTCTTGCCGCCTATCCCTTGGAGTGCGGCCTAAAAATCCCTGCCGATTTGCAGCCTGTCCTGGCAAAGCACGAGCCAGGATTTCGCTTGCGCGACTGGCGGATCTCGACGCAAAGAGCATCGACGATGCCCTGACCGATGGTGGCGACGGCTGTTTTCGCCGTCGCGGCAGGCCGTTTTCGAGGAAAGGACGAACAGGACATTGCCCTTCTTCTTGCACCTATCTCGGGCACAGCACCCCGCTTAGTCGTCGCCGTGCGACGCGGGCAAGTCTGGCTCATCCATCGACTGCCGACCTATTGTGAGCAGATCGCCTATTGCTATGTCGCAGCAGGAAAGCCCGGCAAATATGACCGGACGCTCGCTATTCCCAACCCGCCCTCGGAAATGATGACAGCGATACGCTGACTAGCCGAAACGAAGTCATCCTGTCTGGCAGACTCGAATCGACAGGTGTGGCCTACGCCTATCTCCGGAGGCGTTGGCGCCATGTCTGGATTTCAGACTAGCGGGAGGCCCCCACAGCCTCATCGGACGTAGGCCGCCAGCCGCTCCGCCCTCAACTGCGACCGTCTCACCTTCCCCGCATCATCCCTGAGCGCTCGCTCACCAGCTCGATACTCCGCGGCCGCGTTATACGCCACCAGCCGCTCGGCCAGATGCGCGTGCAGATCCCTCCCAGCTCCAGCCCCGGCCGCGCCTGCACCAGCGCATGAACCCCGGTTGCCGAGATCGTCGTCCGGCAACCCGATCACGGCACTCGACTGCACCAGCGGATGCTCGTCCAGCGCCGCCTCGATCTCGGGCCGGGTAGACGTTCGAACCGCCGACCAGGATCATGTCGCTGCGCCGGTCGGCCAGGTAGAGATAGCCGTCGGCGTCGAACCAGCCGATATCGCCGAGCGATTTCCCACGCGCCGATGCGCCGCGCCTCGGCGCCGACATAGCGGTAGGTCGCGGGCATGCCCTCGGCCGGGCGCATATAGATCTCGCCGGTCTCGCGGCCGGCAGTTCGCGGCCCCTCGGCGTCGAGGATCTTCATCTGGCCGGTTCGCGACCCGGCCGACCGAGCGCGGCGGCGCGAGCCATTCCGTGCCGCTGATCACGGTCGAGGCCTGGGCCTCGGTGCCGGCATAGAGTTCCCAGATCGCATCGCCGCCGAGCCAGTCGATCCATTCCTGCTTGAGCCAGGGCGGGCACGGCGCCGCCAGATGCCAGTACCGTCCGGAGCGAGCCGACCGCGTAGCGCGCCCGGAGTTCCGGCGCCCAGGCGCCAGATCCGGCTCATCATGGTCGGCACCAGATAGAGCCAGGTCGCACGGTGCCGGTCGACCGCGGCCAGCACCGCCTCGGCGTCGAATTTCGCGCAGCAGCACGAGCGGTGCGCCCCGCGGTCAGCGCCAGGATGGCCGAGGAGAACGGTCCGTTGTGATAGAGCGGACCGGGCATCAGTGCCACATCATCCGGCCGAGCTTCCAATAGGCGATCTGCAGCGGGTTGAGCACGCCGGGCGAGCCGGACACGATCAGCTTCGGCCGCCCGGTCGAGCCGCCCGAAGTCGGCGCCTTCCAGGACGGGGCAGTGCGATCGGGCAGCGGCGAGTCGTCGGCGCTCGCCGCCAGCAGTGCTTCGATATCGGCGTGCGCGCGGTCGACCGCGATCTCGGGTCCAGCGATGACGATCGGCGATCGGCCAGTGCGACGATGCCGTCGAGTTCCGCCTTGGGCAGGCGCGACGACACGGGCTGCGGCGTGGCGCCGAGCTTCCAGCAGGCGAAGCAGGCTTCGACGAATCCGATGCTGTTGGGCAGCGCGATGGTGACGAAACTGCCCAGCCCTGACGCCATGGGCCGCCAGTGCCCGGGGCCAGTCGATTGGTGCGCCCGATCCAACTCGCCCCAGTGCCGAGTCTCGTCGCCGCAACTGACTGCCGGCCCGTTCGGGCGCTCGGCCGCCAGTTGCGCCAGCCTGGCGCTCAGCGATATCACCACGTCGTTCATGCCGCTCCCCTGCCCTTCCCGTTTCTTTGTCGACGATCCTGCGATTTCTCCGGTAGGGTTGTCGAGAATACCGTTCGGCGCAAGCCGGCGAGCATGGGAGGATGCGGATGAGATTCGATGGCCGGGTCGCGATCGTGACCGGGGCGGGCGGCGGGTTGGGCCGGGCGCATGCGTTGGCGCTGGCCGCGCGTGGGGCGAAAGTGGTCGTCAACGATCTGGGCGGGGCGCGCGACGGCAGCGGCGGCTCGCTCAGCGCGGCCGAGCATGTCGTTGAAGAGATCCGCCAGGCCGGCGGCACGGCCCTGGCGAACGGCGCCTCGGTGACCGATCCGGCCGCGGTCGAGGCAATGGTCGCCACGGCCATGGCGAATGGGGCCGGGTCGATATCCTGATCAACAATGCCGGCATCCTGCGCGACAAGAGCTTCGCCAAGATGACGCTCGATGATTTCCGTACCGTCGTCGAAGTGCATCTGATGGGCGCCGTGATCTGCACTAGGCAGTCTGGGAGATCATGCGGACCCAGAATTACGGCCGCATCGTCATGACCAGTTCACCCTCCGGCCTGTTCGGCAATTTCGCCAGTCGAATTACGGCGCCGCCAAGATGGCGCTGGTCGGGCTGATGCAGAACGCTGGCGCTCGAAGGCGCGAAGAACAACATCCGGGTCAATTGCCTGGCGCCGAACGCGGCGACCCGCATGACCGAGGACATCCTGCCGCCGCAGGTGCTGGCGCTGATGAAGCCGGAGGCCGTCTCGCCCGGCGTGCTGGCGCTGGTCGCCGAGGACGCGCCGACCCCGCGCCATTCTGTGCGCCGGCGCCGGCGGCTTCGAGCGCGTCCATGTCAGCCTGACGCAAGGCGTCTTCATCGGTGCGGGCGAGGACGCGCCGGAGCAGGTCGCCGCCGCGTTCGACCGCATCTCGGACCGCACCGGCGACATCGTGCCGGAGAACGCCTTCGCCCCGGCCGGGCTGGAAATGACCAAGGCGGCTGAAGCCGCCAAGCGGGGCTAATGTAGTGGTTCTGAGGCGTGTCGCCCCACTTTTCTTCGTCATGGCCGGGCTTGTCCCGGGGATGACGGTCAGGCTATTCGGGCAATAGAGATCATAAGGGAGGATCAAAGTCATGCGTGAAGCCGTCATCGTTTCCACCGCGCGCACGCCGATCGGCAAGGCGTTTCGCGGCGCCTTCAACGACACCCAGGCCCAGACCTTGGGCGGCATGTCATCGCCGAGGCGGTGAAGCGCGCCGGCATCGAGGCGCGCGAGATCGACGACGTCGTCCTGGGCGCCGCCGTGCAGCAAGGCACGACCGGCTTCAACATCGCCCGGCAAGCGGCGCTGCGCGCCGGTGCCCCGGACACGGTCTCGGGCATGAGCGTCGACCGGCAATGCGCCTCCGGCCTGATGGCGATCGCCACGGCGGCGAAGCAGATCCTGCATGACGGCATGACCATCACGATCGGCGGCGGACTCGAATCGATCTCGCTCAACCAGAGACATGAACCGCTACCGCGCGGCCGATCCGGCGCTGGTCGCCACTGTGCCGGCGCTCTACATGGCGATGATCGAAACGGCCGAGATCGTGGCCGAGCGCTACGGCGTCAGCCGCGAGGCGCAGGACGAATACGCGCTGCAATCGCAGCAGCGCACGGCCGCGGCCCAGTCGGCCGGCGCCTTCGAGGCCGAGATCGCGCCGCTCGCCTCGGTCATGTCGGTCACCGACAAGGCGACCGGCGAGACCTCGAAGCGCGATGTGCGGCTGACCTCGGACGAAGGCAACCGGCCGCAGACCACGCTTGCCGACCTGTCCGGTCTGAAGCCGGTGTTCAAGGGGCGGGCAGCAGGTCAAGGAAGGCCGCTTCAATCACCGCCGGCAATGCCCTCGCAGCTCTCCGACGGCGCCTCGGCCTCGGTGCTGATGGAGCCAAGAGAGCGGAACGGCCGCGGCCTGACGCCGCTCGGCGCCTATCGCGGCATTGCGGTCGCCGCTGCAATCCGGACGAGATGGGCATCGGCCCGGTCTTCGCCCATTCCGAAGCTGCTGAAGCAGCATGGGCTGACGATCGACGATATCGGCATCTGGGAGCTGAACGAGGCTTTCGCCAGCCAGGCGCTCTATTGCCGCGACAAGCTCGGCATTCCGAACGACCGGCTCAATGTCAGCGGCGGCGCGATCTCGATCGGCCATCCCTATGGCATGTCGGGCGCGCGCATGACCGGCCATGTCCTGATCGAAGGCAAGCGCCCGCGGGGCGAAATACGGCATCGTGACCATGTGCGTCGGCGGCGGCATGGGTGCCGCCGGGCTGTTCGAGATCTTCTGACGCACGACTCCTCCCACCCCTGCCGTCATCCCCGGGACAAGCCCGGCCATGACGATTCGTTTGAACGGGGAAGGAACACTCACGCGATGCAGCCGGCCCGGGCCAAGCGGCCGATCACCTTGTGGACCAAGCTGTTCTACGGCTTCGGCTCCGTCGCCTATGGCGTCAAGGACCAGGCTTCGTCTATCTGCTGCTGCTCTACTACAATCAGGTCCTGCATCTGCCGGCCAAGCAGGTCGGTTTCGCGCTGCTGATCGTTCTGATGGTCGATGCCTGTCTCGATCCGATCATCGGCAACTGGTCGGATCGCACGCATTCGCGCTGGGGCCGGCGGCATCCGTTTCTCTATGCGACCCGCCCTGCCGGCCTCGCTCTGCTATGCCATGTCTGGAACCCGCCGGCCGCGCGCTGACGGGTACGGCGCTGTTCTACTATCTGATCGGCATCGCGATCGTGACGCGCTTCTTCATCACGCTCTACGAGATCCCGAGTTCGGCCTTGGCGCCCGAACTGACTGACGACTATCACGAGCGGACCTCGTTCCTGGGCTATCGCCTCGCTGTTCCAATGGGTCGGCGGGCTGCTCATGGCGTTCCTGGCCTTCGCCGTCTTCCTGCAGCCGGATGCGACCCACAAGGCCGGGCTGCTCAACCCGAGAGGCTATGCCCGCTACGGCTGGACGGCCGGGGCCGTGATGTTCGTGGCGATCCTGGTCTCGGCCGCCGGCACGCATCGCCATAATCCCGGATCTGAAGACGCCGCCGCCGAAGCAGCCGCTGGTGCTGCGCCGGGTGCTGGCCGATCTGGCGGCGACGCTGTCGCATCGCTCGCTCCTCATGCTGCTCGGCGCCGGGCTGTTCGCCCAATATGGCGATCGGGCTGGCCTCGGCCTGACCTATTACTTTTTCACCTTCTTCTGGGCAGTTCAGCTCGACCGAGATCGTCATCCCTGCTCGGGTCCAATCTGCTCTCCGCCGTCTGCGCCATGCCCGTCGCCACCTTCGTCTCGCGCCGGCTCGGCAAGAAGCGCGCGGCCGTGACGCTATGGTCGGTGGCTCTGCCGCTCGCCCCCCCTGCCCTATGTGCTGCGGCTCCTCGGCTGTGTCCCGACGAGGAGACTTCGCAGCCAAGCTTTGCCTTGCCCCGGAGCGTGGTTTTTGTCGCGGCCCGAGCCCGGACGCCATTTCGACACTGGCCAGCCAGATCACATGGCGGGCACCGCTGCGGCCGGCCTTGGCTCGGACCCGGACTTCCTCGACGGCAAAACCCATCTTGCGCAGCAGCTTGGTGAAATGCGGATCGGGTGCAGCCGACCAGATGGCCAGCACGCCGCCGGGCCTGAGCGCCACCTGGGCTAGGCCGAGCCCGACTGCGTCGTAGAGGCTGTCATTGGCGGCGCGCGTCAGCCCGGCCGGGCCGTTGTCGATATCGAGCAGGATGGCGTCATAGGCCGAGCGCTGGGATCGGATCAACTGACCGACATCGCCCTGATGCACGGTCACCCTGGGATCGTCCAGGCTGGTGCCGTGCAGTTCGGGCCATCGGTCCGCGCGCCCATTCGGTCACGGCCGGGACCAGTTCGGCCACGGTGATGCGGGCATCGGGTGCTGCAGCAGTCCAAGGCGGCGCGCAAGGTGAAGCCCATGCCGAGGCCGCCGATCAGAATATGCGCATTGGCGCGCCGGCGGATCCTGTCACAGGACAGGGTCGCCAGCGCTTCCTCGGAACCGCTTAAGCGGCTGTTCATCAGCTCGTTATGGCCGAGCATGATCGAGAATTCAGCGCCGCGCCGCATCAAGCGCAGCTCTTCCGTGCCACCCCGGGATGGTCGATGTGTCGAGCTTGATCCAGGGGATCATCGCCGGGCCGAGATCTAGCGCCGAGCCTTGCGCGCGGCGTAGCGTGCGTCCCGCGCGGCCTTGCGCGCGGCATCTTCTTCGACGCTGCGCAAACGCTTCGCTCTCCTTGGCGAGGCGATCGGCTTCTGCCTTGGCAAGTTTCGCCGCAGCCGCAGCGGCCAGCTTGGCGCGGCGTGCCGCATCGCGCTCCGCTGCCTTGGCGTCACGGGCGGCCCAATACAGCCTGCCGCTCGGCCAGTTTCGCCGGAGAGTCCGACGCCTGCGTCACGGCCTGGAATTTTTCGATGACCGCCACGCGCGCGGCCTTGGCCTTTTTCAGGCGGTCTGTGAAATTCTCCGGCTTGAACCCGCTCATACACTTCTATCCAAGTTGTGATTCTCCACCGCCACTTGGCAGAGTTTCCAGGACGCCACAAGGAGAAACGGTCGCTCGCATGGGCGGCCCCTCCGACATCGCTTCCTATCCGCCGATCTCGTTCAGGGGGGTCGGCAGACCGATGGTTATTCGTCACACCGACAATGCGGCAGCAATCGTGCTCAACCTCGCTTCCGCATCGCGGCGGCTCAAGCTATTCCGACGAGCCAGAGACGGAGATCTTGCAGCATGGCGAAGCTCGTCTACGGATTGAACCAGTCCCCTGGACGGCTATGTCGACCACCAGGAATTTGCGCCCGGTCCCGTGCTCTTTCGTCACTTCATCGAGCACATGCGCGGCCTGTCGGGCATTGTCTACGGTCGCCGCACATACGAGGTCATGCGCTATTGGGACGAAGACCGTCCTGACTGGGACGCGGAGGAGCGCGACTTCGCGGCGGGCTGGCGGGGCCAACCGAAATGGGTCGTGTCGCGCTCGCTGAAGTCGGTCGGCCCCAACGCCATCCTGGTCGAGGGTGACCTCGAGGCGGTGGTGCGTGGGCTGAAGGCTGAGCACGCCGGAGAGATTGGCGTCGCCGGTCCAGAATTAGCGCAGAGCCTGACCGACCTTGGTCTGATCGATGAGTACCGACTCTATTTCCGCCCCGTCGTGCTTGGTCGCGGCAAGCCGTTCTTCGCCGGCCCGCGGCCGCCGCTCCGCTTGTGGCCAGCGATCTGATCGGCGAGGACGCTGTCAGGTTGACCTACGTTCCCGCCTAGTCAGGCTACGCGCCCGCCGGCAGTGCGCGGGCTGCCACCGCTCCCCTGCCCGCTCGCTGACCGGGGATCGCTTGCCCTGGGTCGAGGGCAGGTCGGAAGCACCCCGAAGCGCGCGCCGTGGTTCAATGCGGCATCCGGTCGGCAATCTTGGCCAGCCCGGCGCGCGCGCAAACCTCGTCCTTGTCGCCACCGGGCGCCCCGCCGACGCCGAGGGCGCCGACCATGACGCTCTTCACCTTGAAGGCGACGGCGCCGGGCAGGGCCATGACGTTGGTGACCGTCGCGAGCCGCGGCGCATAGGGGTTGGTCTTGGTCAGCTCGAAGAACTGTCCGGAGGTGTCGAAGTCGAACATCGGACCCAGCGTCACCACCGTGAACGCCTTCTGGAAGCTCGATTCCCGCGTATGCACGGTGGCTCCGTCGCCGCGGATCGCGACCTGCGGGATACCGTCCATGTCCACGACGGTCGCGGTGACCCGATAGCCGTTGCCGGTGCACACACGCACCGCCTCGACCGCTGCGTCGAGGCGCAATACTCAGCGGCAACACGTATTGATAATCGCTCGTCTGCGCCGGCTGCGAAAATGCCGGCCCGCCAAGGGCCGCCGCACCAAACAAATAGTGCCGTCGAGATCAGCGTCTTCATCGGCCACCCTCCATCGTGCAACTTTATGGTTGGTTGCCATACCAGGCGGCCGCGCGCCGATCCATTAGACGATGGTGCCGCCAATACTTAGGTATCGGTCGAAAGGGCGGCGCGCTGACGACGTCGATGGAACCCCGACCGCGCCTCGCTTGTTCCCCCGTCACTCAAGGAGGTGCATGATGAAGGGAATCCGTTCTACACGTCTCGCGACCTGTCTGTCCGCGGCGGCGCTTGCGATCGCCGGACTGACGCTCGCCCATGATTGCGCTTACGCCCAGCCGAGCGAGCAGATCACGGTGGTGCCGCCGCTCAGCAACATCCATCGGGAAATCCGGACTCACGATCGGATCTATCTCACGCAGTGGGTCGGCCATTCCGATCTCGATCTTCGGACCGATTGGGGCGTCCGGACGCTCGGCGCCCGCATCGGCTATGCAGCCGAGGAGAATTGCAAGCTGCTCGATCGCTACTACCCGGACTCGACGTCGCCGGCGGCCAAGGTGGCCAGGAAGCAGAGCTGCGTCGTGGACGCGATGTACGATTCGGGGCCGCAATTCCACGCGGTGGTCGCCGCCGCCCGGCAGTGAGCCGCGCGCTAGGCTAGCTCGGATCTGCAGTGGGGTCGGCGTCCCTGCCGGCAAGGCGGACGGGGACGCCGACCCCACTGAAACCATGCCGATCTTCACCACGAACGCCGATAGCGCCGAGCCCGCGATATCGCTCCACCGGGCTGCATGGCGCACACTTTCCAGCCTTCAATCCCCATAGATCCATCGTAGCAGGCGAGCGATTTGTCGCTGCCTGCGCCCGGCACTATCGGCTAAGCTCGTCGCCAACCAAGCCCAGGCGCCGACCGGAAGCTCGTCGCGGCAGAGCCGGCGACGGAGGATCGGCGCCCCGGAGCGGTCTGCCCTGTCCAGCACCTTCGATCCACCCCCTTGGCATATCGAGAGATCGCCCATGATCACGCTCCGCATCAACGGCAAGGATTGGACCTATGACGGCGATCCTTCCGTTCCCCTGCTCTGGGTCATCCGCGACGAAATCGGCCTGACCGGCACCAAATTCGGCTGCGGCGAGGCCTTGTGCGGCGCCTGCACCGTGCATCTCGACGGCACCGCCGCGCGGTCCTGCGTCACGGCGGCAAGCGATGCGGTCGGTCATGAGGTCACGACCATCGAAGGGCTCGACCCTGAAGGCGACCATCCGGTCCAGAAGGCCTGGCGCGAGCTGAACGTGCCGCAATGCGGCTACTGCCAGGCCGGCCAGATCATGCAGGCCGCCTCGCTGCTGAAGGATACGCCGCACCCGACCGATGACGAGATCGATAGCGGCATGTCCGGCAATATCTGTCGCTGCGGCTGTTATCAGCGCATCCACGCCGCCGTGCGGCTTGCTTCGACGGGGGCGTGACATGGCACCGCTCGATCAACTCATCCCATCGCAGCCGCTGGAGAATGTCAGCCGCCGCTTCTTCCTGCGCGGACTGACCTCGGCCGGCGCGCTGGTCGTCGGCGCGACGCTACTGCCGGGCCGCGCCTTCGCCTATGCCACCGGCGCCGACAAGATGCCGCATGGCACGGTCAACGACCCGCATGTCTTCGTCTCGATCGATCCGTCCGGCACGGTATCGATCATCGCGCATCGCGCCGAGATGGGACCGGGGCCGCGCACCCAGCCTGCCGATGATCGTCGCCGACGAGATGGACGCGAATTGGGAGCGCGTGAAGATCGTCCAGGCACCGGGCGACGAGGCGAAATACGGCAACCAGGATACCGACGGCTCGCGCAGCATCCGCCATTTCCTGCAGCCGATGCGGCAATGCGGCGCCGCGGCGCGCCAGATGCTGGAGCAGGCTGCGGCCAAGCGCTGGGGCGTCGAGGTCTCGACCGTGCAGGCCAGAAATCACGAAGTCGTTCATGCCGAGACCGGCCGCAAGCTCGGCTTCGGCGAACTGGCGGCCGATGCGGCGGCGCTGCCGACGCCGCCTCTGGCCCAGCTCAAGCTCAAGGATGCCAAGGATTTCCGCTATATCGGCACGGGCAAGGTGTCGATCTACGATCTGCGCGACATCACCATGGGCCGGGCCGGCTACGGCATCGATACGCGCCTGCCGGGGATGAAATACGCCGTGATCGCACGGCCGCCCGTAGTCGGCGGCAAGGTCGTGTCGTTCGACGCGACCGAGGCGCTCAAGGTGCCCGGCGTGGAAAAGGTGATCCAGGTCAAGGGCTGGCCCTGGCCGTCCAAGTTCCAGCCGCTCGGCGGCGTCGCCGTGATCGCGCGCAACACCGGCTCGGCGATCAAGGGGCGCGAGGCGCTCAAGATCGTCTGGGATGACGGCGCCAACAAGACCTATGATTCGGCCGAGTATCGCAAGCTGCTCGAAGACGCGTCGCGCAAGCCGGGCCAGATCGGCCGCGACCAGGGCGATATCGAAGCGGCGATCAAGGGCGCCGCCAAGGTGATCACGGCCGAATACTATCTGCCGCATCTGGCCCATGCCTCGATGGAGCCGCCCTGCGCGGTGGCCGACGTCAAGCCGGACCGGGCCGAGATCTGGGCGCCGGTGCAGAGCGCCGGCGGCACGCATGAGGACGCGGCCAAAACGCTCGGCCTGTCGATGGATCAGGTGAAGGTCAATGTCACGCTGCTCGGCGGCGCCTTCGGCCGGAAGTCGAAATGCGATTTCGCGCTCGAAGCGGCGCTGATCTCGAAGGAGCTTGGTGTGCCGGTCAAGGTGACCTGGACGCGCGAGGACGACATCCGGCACGATTTCTACCACACGGTCTCGGCCGAAAGGATCGAGGCGGCGCTGGACAAGGACAACAAGGTGATCGGCTGGCGCCATCGCAGCACGGCGCCCAGCATCGGCTCGACCTTCAAGGCCGGCACCGATCACGAGATGGCGCTCGAACAGGGCATGAGCCTGGTCGACGTGCCGTTCGACATCCCGAATATCCGCTGCGAGACCGGCGAGGCCGCGGCGCATACCCGGATCGGCTGGTTCCGCTCGGTCTCCAACATCCCGCACGGCTTCGCCCAGCAATGCATGGTGGCGGAGATCGCCCATGAGCTGGGCAAGGATCCGAAGGATTTCCTGCTGGAGATCATCGGGCCGGCACGCATCGTCGACACGGCAAAGACGACCAAGGAGTTCTGGAACTACGGCGATCCGGTCGAGACCTATCCGAACGATGCCGGCCGGCTGCGCAACGTCGTCGACCTGGTGGCCGAGAAGTCCAATTGGAGCGAGACGCTGCCGCCCGGGCGGGGCCGGGGCATCGCGGCGATGCGCCTGTTCCTGACCTATGTCGCGACCGTGGTCGAGGTCGAAATCGACGCCAAGGGCAATATCTCGGTGCCGCGCGTCGACGTCGCGATCGATTGCGGCTTCCACGTCAATCCGGAGCGCATCCGCTCGCAATTCGAAGGTGCCTCGGTCATGGCGCTGAGCCTGGCCAAATACGGCGAGATCAGCTTCAAGAACGGCCGGGTCGAGCAGGGCAATTTCGACAGCTACCAGGTCGTGCGCATCGACGAATCGCCCAAAGGTGACAAATGTCCATATCGTGCCGCATCCCTATGACGTGCCGGCCAGCGGCATCGGCGAACCCGGCCTCGCGACCTTCCCGCCGGCGCTGCTGAACGCAATCTTCGCCGCGACGGGAAAACGGATCCGCAGCATGCCGATCGCCGACCAGCTGAAGGCGTGAGCCCCTGGCGCCGGTGCCGCCGAAGGCGATAAGGTGGCGCCGGCACAAAGTCCCTCGTCCGCCTGGAGGCTGTGAAAATAGTGTCGTGGACTCCGCTCTTCAGTGGGGCGGGCGTCCCGCCCGCCTTGCCGGCGTGAGCCGGCAATCCCTTTCGCGCGACAGGCTATGCCGGCTGGTCGCCGGCAGGCGGGCGGGACGCCCGCTCCACTGAAGAGCGGGGTCTTCGGCGATACTTTCACAAGCTCTTGGCGGCGAGGGTTTGGGCGGCTTGTCCCAAGTGCATCGAGCAACGTTCTGGAGTGCCCCTTTGTCCCCCGCCTTCGTCCTTCCCGAGAGCTGGCGTGCGGTGCGGCTGGTGATGGTGCGGCCGCAAGGCTGGGTGCATGCCGCTGCCGTGGCCGAGGTGATGGAGGGGCTGTTCTTCGCGCTGCGCAGCCTCGGCGCCGATGTCGATTTCGCCGAGAACCAGCCGCGCGACGGCGGCCTCAACATCTATTCATGGCCTTCAATCTCAGCGAGGAGCAGGCCAACCGGCTGCCGCCGAATTCGATCATCTATAATTTCGAGCAGATCGGCGGTCAGCTGAACATCCTGACGCCGGGCTTCCGCACCGCCATCGCGCGCTGCCGGGTCTGGGATTACAGCCTGCGCAACCTGGAGCGGCTGGCGCCTTTCATCGGCCATGACCGCCGGCAGGTCGTGCCGGTCGGCTATGTCCCGGCCCTGACCCGCATCCCGCGCGCCGCGGTCCAGGACATCGACGTGCTGTTCTACGGCGCGGTCAACGAGCGGCGGAAGACGCTGCTCGACGCGCTGATGCGCTCCGGCCTGCGGCTGGAGGCCGTGTTCGGCGCCTATGGCGCCCAGCGCGACGCGCTGATCGCGCGCGCGAAGCTGGTGCTGAACATCCACGCCCATCCGACCAAGATCCTGGAAGTGGTGCGCATCTCCTACCTGCTCGCCAACCGCAAGGCGGTGGTGACCGAGCTGGACGAGGCGACGGAATTCGATGCCGATCTGCGCGAGGCCGTGGCCGGCGTGCCCTATGACCGGATCATCGACGAGTGCCGCCGGCTGGTCGCCGATTCCGCTTCGCGCCAAGCGCTGGAGGATCGCGGCTACCGGATCTTCCAAGAGCGCGACATGGTCCCGCTGCTGCGCGAAGTCATCGTTGCAGCGGGCTGATCGCCACGGCCGTAAGGTTGTGGTAAGGGATCCCCATCTTTCCCACGGAGATCATCGTGCTCGACGGAACCAAGCAATTTCAGACCGCCACGGCGGAAGGCAAGCTGGTCCTGAACCTGATCGACGGCGTGGCCCTGCGGCCGGCGCCGACCATCGTCGAGTATGACAGCGAGGTCTGCGAGATCTACAACCCGGCCTGGGGCTTCACCGACGAGCCGCTGGTCTATGTCTATCAGAGCCTGGTCCGGCCCGGTCGCATCAAGGGTTGGGTCTATCACAAGAAACAGATGGACCGGCTGTTCCTGCTGTCGGGCGTGATGCGCTTCGTGCTCTACGATCCTCGGCCCGACTCGCCGAGCTTCGGCCGGGTCAACGACATCTGCCTGACCGAGCGCAATCGCGGCCTGCTGGTCATCCCGCCCGGCGTCGTCCACGCCACGCACAATACCGGTTCGACCGACGCGATCTTCATCAACCTGCCGAGCCGGCCTTACGACCACGCCGATCCGGACCGCTACAACATCCCGCTCGACACGCCGGAGATCCCGTTCCGCTTCCACGCGCGGTAACGCCCTGTGCCGAAGGTCAGCGTCATCATCGCGACCTATCAGTGGAGCAGCGCGCTGCGCTGCGCCCTGCGCTCGGTCCTGCGGCAGAGCCTCGAGGATTTCGAAGTCCTGGTCGTCGGCGACGGCTGCACCGACGATTCCGAAGCCGTGGTCCGGTCCTTCGGCGATCCGCGGCTGCGCTGGGACAATCTGCCGGCCAATAGCGGCAGCCAATCGGCACCGAACAATCGCGGCTTCGCCTTGTCCTCCGGCGACTTCATCGCCTATCTCGGCCATGACGACATCTGGTACCCGACGCATCTCGAATCGCTCGTTCGGCTGCTGGAGGCGCGCAACGCGGGTCTCGGCATCGCCGCCGCCATGATCTACGGGCCGCCGGCCTCCGGCGTCCGCTTAGTCAGCGGGCTGTTCGACCCGGCCGGCTTTACCCGCCGCGACTTCGCGCCACCCTCCTCGATGATGCTGCGCCGGGCACTGCTGGCGCGGCTCGGGCCGTGGCGGGACGCGGCCGAGATCAGCGCCCCGGTCGACTACGATTTGCTGTGCCGGGCGCTCGACGCAGGCGCGGTGTTCGCCGGCACGGACGAGCTGACCGTGTTCAAGTTCAACGCCGCCTTCCGCCGCGACGCCTATCGGCGCAAGGATACGAGCGAGCAGGAGGCGATGCTGACCCGGATCGCGACGGGCATCGATTTCCGCCAGCAGGAATGGGCCCAGCTCGCCCGCTGCTTCCTGACCGGCCGCGCCTGGCCGTCGCTCGTGCCGGCCGATATCGACCGCCACGAACGGGGCGCGCTCCATGCCCGGAATCGCGCCTTCAAGGGACTGAAGCCGCAAGCCGTGCGTTTCGAGCCGCTACGCGAGCCGCAACGTTGGCCCCTGACCATGGTCGACACGCTCGGTTTCGAATGGCATGGGCTCGAAGAAGCGCCGAAATTCGGCTCCTTCCGCTGGACGGGGCCGAGCACCGACTCGACCCTCACTTTGCCGGTGTCGTCCGCGCAAGATCTCGGCCTCGAAATCCATATCCTCCACGCCGCGTCGCCCGAAATCCTCGCCGGGCTGCAGCTGTTCCTAAACGGCACGAGCGTCGGCGGCACGATCCATCCGACCAACGAAGCCAGCTACCTGCTGCGTGCACGATACAGCGCGGCCGCCGCGCAGCCGGATCGCGATGGTGTCCAGGTCACGATCCGGCTGCCGCGCACCCAATCCTTCTTCCAGACCGGCCAGGGCGCCGACACGCGGCCGGTCGGCATTGCCGTGAACTGGATCCAGGCGAACCCGATCGCCGGTTGACGCCGTCCTCTCCCGTCCCTATTTTTCCTTTCATGAACCGGTCCCGCATTGCCCTGCGCACTACCACCCGGACGACCCGCCTCGGCGGGCCGGCGGGTTTCGTCATGCGCTGAGCTTCGCGCCAGACCGATCATCCCAAAGGCCCCGCCCGGCGACGGACGGGGCCTTTCGCTTATCTGGACAAGCCAGCCTCTCCGCCGCCTCGACCCTCGAACGACGGAGAGAGACCATGCACGAACACGATCATCGCAGCCTGGGCAACCGCCTGGACCTGTTCCACCAGCAGGAGGACGGGCCGGGCATGGTGTTCTGGCACCCGCGCGGCTGGGCGCTGTATCGCCTGATCGAAGAACACATCCGAAAACGCATGCGCGAAGCCGGCTACCGCGAGGTGCGGACGCCGCAGATCCTGGCGCAATCGATCTTCCGCCAGAGCGGCCATCTGGAGAAGGCGGCCGAGACGATGTTCCATTTCGTCCAGGATGACGGCCGCGCCTGGGCGGTGAAGCCGGTCAGCTGTCCTGGCCATATCCAGATCTTCAACCAGCGCCTGCGTTCGTTCCGCGATCTGCCGATGCGCTATTGCGAGTTCGGCGTCGTCCATCGCGACGAGCCGTCCGGCGCGCTGCACGGGTTGATGCGCGCCCGGCAATTCACGCAGGACGACGCCCATGTCTTCTGCACGCCGGACCAGGTCGAGGCCGAAGTCCGGCATTTCTGCCGGCTGCAAAAGCGGATCTATGCCGATTTCGGCTTCGACCGGTTCGAGGTCCGTTTCTCGACGCGGCCGGCGATCCGATCTGGCGATGACGCGCTGTGGGACAAGGCCGAGGCGGCGCTCGAAGCGGCGGCGCGCGCGGCTGGGCTCGACCCGATCCGGCAACCGGGCGAAGGCGCTTTCTACGGGCCGAAGCTCGAATTCCATCTGCAGGACCGGCTCGGCCGCTGGTGGCAATGCGGCACGGTGCAGCTCGACGCCGTGCTGCCCGAGCGGATGGACGTCGCCTATCGCGACGAGCAGAACGGCCGCGCCGTGCCGGTCATCCTGCACCATGCCGTGCTCGGCAGCCTGGAGCGGTTCATCGGCATGCTGCTGGAACAGTATGACGGCAATCTGCCGCTCTGGCTGGCGCCGGAGCAGATCGTCATCGCCTCGATCGGAGCGGCCCAGGCCGAGCATGCCGCGTCGATCCGCGACCGGTTCGTCGAGGCCGGCTTGCGTGCCGAACTCGATGACGGGCCGGAGACGCTGGCGCGCAAGATCGTCGCCGCGCATGAGGCGGCGATTCCGCTGGTCGGCGTGATCGGCGCGCGCGAGGAACGCAACGGCACGATTGCGCTCCGGCATCGCGACGGGGCACAAGAGGTGCTGCCGGTCGAAGCCGCGATTGCGAAGCTCGGCGCGGCGGGCATCTCATGACCAGGCGGGGGCACGGTCGATCATGCGGGGGTGGCGGTTGTGTCTGGGGCTCGTAGCCCTCATCCTCTGCAAGGCGGCGGCCGCGGATCCGGCCGCCGATATCGAGACGCTGGAGGCGGCGGCATCGTCCCATGTCGCCGCCTATGGCGCGCTCGATGCGCAGCGCAGCAAGCTCGAGCTGCAATACCGCTCGCTGATCGAGGAGCTGACCAAGCGTTTGAGCTTCGGTACGGCGGCGAAGAACCCGGTGCTGCTGAAGAGCTGGCAGCAGGCCCAGGACACGCTGGCCGAACTCGGCAAGACGGCCGAGCCGCTCTCGGCCGCGGCCGGCGATCTGACCGATGATGCCGCCAAGGCCAATGCGCTCGGCCGCGAGATCCATGCGGCGCTGGCCGCGCCCGGCGCCGATCCGGCTGTGCTGCAGCCTTTGGCCGAGCGGATCACGGCGGCCAGCGACCGGCTCGACCACAGCCTGGCCGAGGCGCTGGAGCAACGCCGCAAGCAGGCCGCCACCATCAAGGCCGACGAGCAGGAGCTCGACCGGCTGGCCCAGGCGATCGATACCGGCCATCTGCCCGATACCGGCACCGCCGATTCGACCATGGCCGACATGCTGGCGCCGCCGAGGCTGATGGATCCATCGGCCCAGCCCGGCCCGGCCGCGCCGCGCGCTGCGGCCGAATCCGGCCGCTGGGCCGTGGAATTCGGCCTGTTCCCGACCGTCGACGATGCCGGCTACATCATGGCGATGCTGAGCCAGCGCGGCACGGCGTCGCATTTCGTCCAGGTCAGCGACCGGCGCGGCCACCCGGCCTTCAAGGTCCTGACCCGCGGTTTTGCCAGCCGTTCCGCGGCGGAAGCGGCGGCGACGGAGCTGAAGCGGCACGATCTGCACCCGAACGGCGTGGTCGAAACCACCCCTTGACCTTCCCATGATGGAAACCCCATCTCCCGCGCACGCAATCGCAACGAGGGAAACATGTCGGGATATTTTTTCGATCGGCACGGCGTCGATCTCGACCGCCGCCGCCTGCTCGCCGGTGCCGGCGCCCTGGCGCTGACCGGCCTGGCCGCCCGTATCCTGCCGGCGGCGGCAGAGCCTGCAGCGCCGGTGACGCTGATCGCCGGCCGCCGCACGATCGAGGTCAATGGGCGGGCGGCCAGCGTATTCGGCATCGCCCAGCCCGACGGCACGCGCGGGCTCTTTACTGAAATCGGCCAGCCGTTCCGGGTGGCGCTCCGCAACGAGTCCGGCACCGACACGCTGCTGCATTGGCACGGCCTGACGCCGCCCTACCAGCAGGACGGCGTGCCGGGACTTTCAGGTCCGCCGATCGCGCCTGGCGGCACCGCCCAATATGATTTCCCCCCTGGCATTCGGCGGCACCTATTGGATGCATTCGCACCAGGGTCTGCAGGAGCAGGGGTTGATGGCAGCCCCGCTGATCATCCGTGAGCCGGGCGATGCCGAGCGGCAGGAAGTCGTCCTGCTGCTGGAGGATTTCTCGTTCCGGACGCCCGAGGAGATCCTGGCCGGGCTGCGCGGTGCAACACCGGCGCCGGCCATGGCGGGGATGATGGATGGCGAATGCCCGGCATGAGCGGCATGGCCATGGGCAAGTCAGACGCACCCATGGCGATGCCGATGCACATGCCGATGAAGATGGATCTGAACGACGTCCACTACGACGCTTTCCTGGCCAATGACCGGACGCTGGCCGATCCGCAGATCGTGCGCGTCGACCGCCGCGGGCGAGTCCTGCTGCGTATCATCAACGGCGCCTCGTCCAGCGCTTTCCGGATCGATCTCGGACCGGTCCGGGCGACGCTGGTCGCGGTCGACGGCCATCGCGTGCAGCCGGTGACGGGGACGTCCTTCCCGCTCGCCATGGCCCAGCGCATCGATCTGGCGCTGGATCTGCCGGCCGAGCACCCCGTCGTACCGGTCTTCGCCGTGCTCGAAGGCGAGCGCCGGCGCACGGGGCTGATCCTTGCGGCCGACGGCGCCTCGGTGACGAAGCTGCCGGACCACGCCGACAAATCCGCGCCCGCACTCGATTTCGCGCTGGAGCAGCGCCTCGCCGCCGTCACGCCGCTCGCCGCGAAGCGAGCCGACCGCACACATCAGGTGGCCCTGACCGGCAGCATGGCGGGCTATGCCTGGAGCCTGAACGGCCTCGCCTACGGCGCCGACAAACCGCTGATGGTCGCCACCGGCGAGCGGGTCGAGCTGGTCATGACCAACCGGAGCATGATGGCGCATCCGATGCATCTGCACGGGCACTCCTTCCAGGTCGTGGCGCTCGACGGCGAGCGCTTCGCCGGCGCGGTGCGCGGACACCGTGCTGGTGCCGCCGATGCGCTCGGTCACGGTCGCCTTCGATGCGAACAATCCCGGCCGCTGGGCCTTCCACTGCCACAACCTCTACCACATGGCGGCGGGCATGATGACGAGCGTGCAGTACGAGATCTTCTGACGCGCCGGCACCGATCGGGTCAGAAGCGACGAATCCGCATAAGCGCCCGCCCCGTCTTCCTGCGATGAAGAAGCCCTGTCCGAGTGGGAGATTGGCCATGTCTGTCGTGTTCGTCGTTTCCGTCGTTCCGGTGACGCCGTGAGCTGGGCCGCGGGGCGCGTCGCCTTCATCACCGGCGCCACGTCCGGCTTCGGCGAGGCTCTCGCCCGCCGGCATCCTCGACGGCGGCGGGCGGGTCATCGCCACGGGCCGGCGCGCCGACCGGCTGGAGCAGCTCGCCGCGTTGGGCGACGGCCGGGTATTGGCACGGCAGATGGATGTCCGCTCGGCCGAATCGATCGCCGCGGCCCTGGCCGGTCTGCCGGCGGCGTTCCAGGACATCGACATCCTGTTCAACAATGCCGGTCTCGCGCTCGGCATCGGCAAGGCGCATGAAGCGATATGGCCGAATGGGAGACGATGATCGAGACCAACGTCGCCGGCCTCGCCCGCGTGACCCGCGCCGTGCTGCCCGGCATGGTCGCGCGCAATCGCGGCGACGTGCTGAACGTATCGTCGGTGGCGGCCAGCTACCCTTATGCCGGCGGGAATGTCTATGGCGCGACCAAGGCCTTCGTCCGCCAGTTCTCGCTCAATCTGCGGGCCGATCTGCTCGGCACGAAAATCCGCGTGACCTCGATCGAGCCGGGCATGTGCGAGACCGAATTCTCGCTGGTCCGCTTCTCCGGCAATGCAGGCGCGGCCTCGAATGTCTATCAGGGCATGACGCCGCTCTCGGCCGACGATGTCGCGCTGACCATTGAATCGGTGTTGCGCCTGCCGGCCCATATCAACGTCAACGCGCTGGAATTCATGCCGGTGCAGCAGGCCTTCGCCGGCTTCGCGGTCGATCGCAGCGGCGGCTGAGCAACGCCGCCCCGCCTCGCAAGTACAGCCCCGCATCGTTTGGACTATAGACGGCGTCGACTTAGCCGACGGGTTGTGTCAGAAAGCTTTTCTTTACTTTGGCGGTAGCGTGGTATCGTGTCCCCGGCGCTTTTCTTCGCGCCTAACAAAAGATGGGGGGCAAAATGCGACTTGCACGCCTACCAGCTCTGCTGGCCGTGACCATGACGATCGCCGCCACCGCCGCCTTGGCCGCGGACAAGCCCTATACCGAGGGCACGGTCTGGACGATGTCCACGATCAGAGTGAAGCCCGGCCAATTCGAAGCTTATATGCGCGACATCCTGCCGATGCGGAAGAAGATCGACGAGGAGGCCAAGAAGGAAGGCCTGCTGCTGTCGAGCCATGTCCTGTCCGGCCAATCCTCGAACTCCGAGGATTTCGATCTCGTGATCCTGGAAGAATACAAGAACTTCGCCGCCTTCGACGGCATCTCGGCCAAATACGACGCCATCCTGGCCAAGATCGGCAGCTCGGAAGAGCAGCAGACCCAGACCATGGAGAAACGGGTCGAGCTCCGCACCATCCTGGGCGAGAAGACGCTGCAGGAAATCGTGCCGAAGTAAGGTCCACGATGTCGGCTCGGCGTGGCGTTTAGCTGCGCCGGGCCTCGATCGGGGCGAGCAGCGTAGGCAGCGATCTTCAGATCCTGCGCGGCCGCTGTTTCGCGGATCGCCGATCCAAGGACTTCCTTCCACCGCGTCATGGTCGGGCTTGTCCCACGACTGTCAGTCTAGACTATCGAGCTATTTCAGCGAGTTGAGAGCAAGCTGAAGCGCTGTGCTGGATTGCTTCGTCGCTACGCTCCTCGCAATGACAGTATAAAACAAGTCGTCATTGCGAGCGAAGCGAAGCAATCCAGTGCTGAAGCTTGCGAGCTTCCAACAATGACTGAACTCTCAACTGGACACCAGTGGGACAAGTCCAGGGACGAGGGTCTTTGAAGCCAGCACGAGCAGGCGACTGCGTTCCCTATAGCGGGAGGCGTTACTCGATCCAGCTCAGCGTCCGCTTCCCCCGGAACGCATCGCCCCAATGGGCGACGTCCCACCACGCGACCTGCGGGTTGCGCGAGAACAGCACGACATCGGCGCGGCCGAGCAAATTCTCCTCGGGCACGAAGCCGACTCCGCCCCGCTCGGCCGGGACGCGGCTGTCGAGGGAATCGTCGCGATTGTCGCCCATCATGAAGTAATGGCCCGGCGGCACAGTCACTTCCGGCGTGTCGTCGAGCGGGTTGCGGCCGGGCAGTTTCTGGATCACATGCTCGCGCCCGTCGGGCAGGCTTTCGATATAGCGGGTATAGGTCCGGCTGCTGCCATGCCAATCGGCGTCGGCGGTGCCGTCGGCGCGGCGCGACACCATCGTGCCGTTGATGTAGAGCTGGCCGCCGCTCATGCGGATGCGGTCGCCGGGCAGGCCGATAACGCGCTTCACATAGGTCTCGGAGGTATCGCGCGGCAGGCGGAACACGATGACGTCGCCGCGTTGCGGCGCGCGGTCGAGGATGCGGCCGGAGAAGTCCGGCATCAGCCCGATCGGCGAGGAGTATTTGCTCCAGCCATAGGCGAATTTGCTGGCGACGACCTCGTCGCCGATCTGGATGGTCGGGATCATCGAGCCGGTCGGCACGGTGAAGGGCTGCGCCGCCATGGTCTGCACCGTCAGCACCAGTCCCAGGGTCACGGCCAGCGGCGCCGCCTCGCGCACCCAGCCGGCGAGCCGGCGCTTCCAGAGGGTCATCTGATCGTCCCGTTCTCCTTGGACAAACCCGTGTTATGGGGATGCACCGCCGCAACCGCAAGACGCGGGCCGGGCGTAGGCGAAGCTGTCGCAGCCGGCTTCGGCACGGCGGCGGCCGACTGGTCCAGCTCGTAGCGCGCGGTCTGGTTCAGCACATTGTCGACATAGGAACGGACCTCATCGGTCACGAAGGGATAGGCCGCGGCCGCGGCCGTGCCGCCGACATAATGGGCCAGCGCCTTGTCGACAGTCCCGTATTGCTCGAGCAGCGACTGGAGATACTGGATGCCGAGCCGGATATTGGTGCGGGTATCGAACAGCGCATCGGCATCGGTGTTGAGGCCTGCCGCGGTGCTGGGCATGATCTGCATCACACCGCGCGCGCCCTTGGGGCTGACCGCGTCGGGGGTGAAGCGCGATTCGACATAGGCGACCGCTTCGGCCAGCTGCGGCGGGGAAGCTGGCGCGCGCGGCCTCCTCGCGCACCACGTCGCGCACGGCGGCCGCGGTGGCGCTGTCGACCGTACCGGCCGAGCCATGCGGGCCGGGCGGCGGCGGATCGTTGCGCAGGAAGACCAGGAGCCGCGTATCGACGCTGGCGCGCTCGCCCAGATCCATCCGCTCGAACACGATGCGGGCGTCATGCAGCGACTGGCGCAAGCCGCGGTGATAGGCCTCGATATACCAGCTGAAGGCGAGGCGCCGGTCCTGCTGCACGATGGTGCCGGTCGCCAGCATCCAGGCGACCAGCTCGCAGGCCTGGCCGTTGCCGCATGGGCGGCGCGGGCGATGACGCGGATATCGGGCCTGGCTCGCCTTGCGGTCGCGCACGGCATCGGCGGCGTGAGACAGCTCGGCGGCACTCGGCAGGGCAACGACCGTTTCGGCGGCACGGGCCGGCTGCAACGCCCAGAGCGCGCAGCACAACAGCGCCGGCGCCACGCGGCGCGCCAGGCTGCTCCGTCCCTTGTCGGCTCGATCGCCGCGCGTCGCGAACCCCCGCGCGCGGCCCTGCGGCCAAGGCACCCTCTACCCCCCTCCGGCAAAATGCTCGCGCCGGACGATGCCACCGGGGCGGGCGGAGCGCAATACGGGAGGTTACCGCAGCCCGCGGGAGGCCCGGCCGTCGCGCCAAACCGCCTCGTCCCGGCTCAGCCCGGCGACACCACCTCGGCCGGCGCCAGCGCCACCGCGGCCTCGCTCGTCAGCAGCAGGAAGGTGAAGCTCGCCTGCAGGTACAGGGTCACCGTCGTATCGGTATGGCTGGAATAGCCGATCGATACGTCCTGACCAATATGCAGGTCGAAATCCCCGCCCCGCGTGCTGAGCACGAAGGCGCCCGAAATCGCCGGCGCCCAGACGATGTCGCTGTCGATCAGACGCTTGATATGCGCCAGGACCGGATAGCCTTCGTCACCTGCTTTCCTGCAAGGCAGTGTAGGAATCGGCGCCCAGAATCACGCAATACGGGCCGTCGACGCCGACGAGGCGCAGCTGGTTCAGGGCCTGGGCGATCGCATCGGGATAGAATCGGACATCGGCAGGCAGCGTCATGACCGGGTTGCTCGTACCCTGCCGGATGCCCTGAATGCCGGCGGCTTCATAGCCGTCGAAGATGGCGCCGTCCTCGGCGAAGGCGATCTGCCGCGCGGCGTCCTTGACCGGCTGCCAGTCCGAATCGTTCGAGCCCCGCTCGACATCGTCGATTGCGTCGCGCTGCAGCACGAACGGCACGCGCAGCTCGACCAGCGGCTTCGCTTCGCGCTGGCGCGCCAGAATGCCCGGGCCGGGCGCGGCGATCGTCGTCTGATGTCCGGTGCCGACCGCGGCCAATGCGCTGCCGCCCCGGTCCCTGGACATCCACGACCCGCCGCCCGGCGAGATAGCGCTTCAGGGTCCGCGTCGCCTCCTCTTCGATCTCGCCCCAGGCTTCAGCCGAGATCGGGGCCAGTTCGCGATGCAGATTGTTCATAGTGATGGTTCCCCTTTGAGCGAGCCGATACCGAGCGAGCCGTCGGGCATGGGCGGATTGAGCGGTGTTGGCGACGAGCCGGCGGGTGGGTCGGCCGTGACATCATCCAGGAAGGTTGCCGTGGGCACGAAAAACAGGTTGCCGGTCACGGCGGTGCTGAAATCGAGCAGCCGGTCGTAATTGCCGGGCGGGCTGCCGACGAACATGTTGACCAGCATCTGCTCGATGGTGCGCGGCGACCGGCTGTAGCCGATGAAATAGGTGCCGTACTCGCCCTTGCCCGCCTGGCCGAACGGCATGTTGTCACGCAGGATCTTGACCTCGCGGCCATCCTCCACGATCTGGGTCAGGGCGTTGTGTGCGCAGCTCGGCTTGACCGCATCGTCCAGCTCGATATCGGACAGCTTGGTGCGGCCGATGATGCCCTCCTGCGTCTCGGTCGGCAGCGCGTTCCAGCCGGCGACATCGTGCAGGTATTTCTGCACGATGACGTAGCTGCCGCCGGCGAAACCGGGGTCCTCGTCACCGATCCGGGTGGCCTCGACCGCCAGTGCGCCGCTCGGATTCTCGGTGCCGTCGACGAATCCCAGCAGGTCCCGCGCGTCGAAATAGCGAAAGCCGTGCACCTCGTCCGCCGTCGACACGGCATCGCCCAGCCGCGCCATGATCTGCGTCGCCAGCTCGAAGCACAGATCCATGCGCTCGGCGCGGATATGGAACAGCAGATCGCCCGGCGTGGCGACCGCGTGGCGCGGACCGGCGACGATTTCCCGGAACGGATGCAGTTCAGCCGGCCGCGGCGTGCCGAACAGGCGATCCCACACTGCCGAGCCGAATGCCATGATGCAGGACAGGTGGCCGTCGGGCTCGCGGAACCCGACCGAACGCAGCAGCCGGACAGGTCGCCGCACAGCGCCCGCACGGCGGTCGCGGCCGCCATGCCGGTTTCACCGTGACGACCAGGAAGATCGCCGCACGGGTCAGCGGGGCGGCCACTGGCTGCGGGTCGGCAGGCGATCGGTCGGTCGGTCCGGGCATGATCATGGAGTTCTGCTCTATCGACGGAATTCAAGCGCACGGGTATCGGACGCGCTCGGCGGCAGATCGCCGGATTACACGAGGATGCGCCGATTGGCCATGTTTCTGTTGCCCTGCCATCGAGACGCTGATCCGACCGATTCGCTTGCCGGGGGGTGTGAGCGTGTGAGGAGTGCGAATAAGTGGGGTGGGCGTCCCGCCCGCCACGCCGCGGAGCGGCGTTTATGGTCCGAAATTATCCGGGCTCCGCCTGTTCGACGACAAAATCCTAAGTTGACCTGACGGGACTATAAGATCGATGATCCCGGTGTCATGGCCTTCGATTTTTACCGGCGCAGGCTTCCCCACGCTCGGGTTCATGGGGCGCTTTACTTCGTAACGTGGCGCCTCGGAGAGGGATTGGCCGACCTCTCAGAGCGGGAGCGCGACCTTGTCGCTTCGAGCCTTCGCCATTTCGACGGCCGACGTTACGTGCTCCATGCCTATGTCGTGATGAACGACCATGTGCATGTCATTCTCGATCCGCATCCCGATTTTCCTTTGGAAACCATCCTGCATTCTTGGAAATCGTTCTCTGCCAAGCGTATTGGAGAGCATTGCCCGCACGTTGGCGCTGTCTGGCAAGATGAGTATTTTGATCGGGCCATTCGCGATGATGACGAATATCAACAGAAACGCGACTACGTCCTCGATAATCCTCTCCGGCGCCGGGCCGGGCTGGAGACATATCATTGGTGTTGGGCAATCGGGATGGAGCGTAGATGAACGCCGCTGCGCGGCGTGGCGGGCGAGACGCCCACCCCACTTACTCATGTCCCTGTAAGCCATATGCCCCGCCAACACGGAGAGCGATCCCGTCATGACCGTCGAATATTTGCGCTACCACGCCGTCGAGCGGCCGGATGCGATCGCGCTGGTTGCCGGCGACCGCACCGTCACCTATGGCGAATTCGGCCGCGATCTCTGGAAATTCGCGCGCGCGCTCGAACGGTTCGGGCTGCAGCGCGGCGCCGCCGTCGCCATCGGCTGCGATGATTTCTACGTCCATTGGCTGCTGATCCTGGCCTGCGAGCATCTGGGCCTGGCCAGCGCATCGTTCCAGGCCAAGGAGGGGCGGGCGGCGCAGCCGCTGCTGGGATCGGTCGAGCTCGTGCTGGCGGAGGCGCATTACCCGCCCGGCGGCTGGAACACGCAGATCGTCACGCCGGACTGGGTCGCGGCAATCTTCGCCGGCCCGGATGACGGACCGATGCCGGAGGCGCCGCGCCTGCCGCAGGATGTCGTCCGCATCAACCGTACCTCGGGCACCACGGGCGACGCCAAGCGCGTGCACCAGCAGCGCTCGCTGGTCGAGGCCCGGCAGGAGCGCGTGGTCTGGCTCTACCGCGAATCGCCCGCCGGCGGCAGTCTTCTGCTCAACCTGCCGCTCAGCATCAGCGGCACCATCCTGACCGCGAACTGGTCGGTGCGGGTCGGCTACACGCTGGTCCATCACAAGGCCGAAACCATGGCCGAGCTGCTGCCGCTGATCGGCCGATACAAGGTCGCGCGGATGAGCCTGCTGCCGATCCAGCTCGAGCAGCTGCTGAACGCCCTGCCCGATGACTGGGTCAAGCCGGAGCGCCTGGAGATCGTCGGCTTCGGCGCGCCGGTGCCGGAACCCTTGCGGCTGCGCGCGCTCGACCGGCTGGCCACCGTCGTGACCGAGATCTATGGCTCCAATGAAGGCGGCGTCGTGTCAGTCGTCAGACGGCCGGGCACGGGCGGGTTCGGTACGATTCTGCCCGGTGCCGCAATCGAGATCGTCGACGAAGCCGACCGGGTCGTGCCCGACGGCACGCCGGGTATTATCCGCTACCGCGGTCCCACCGTGTTCTCAGGCTATGTCGACGATCCGACCTTGACCAGGCGCATGCTGCGCGACGGCTGGTTCTACCCGGGCGATCTCGGCGTGCGCCGCGGGCCGCAGTTGCAGGTGACCGGCCGGGTCGATGACCAGGTCAATATCGGCGGCATCAAATACCCGCTGACCCGCATCGAGGAGGTGGCGCGGCGCAGCGGCGGCGCCGGGCTGAAGGACGCCGGGGCAGTGCCGATCGCCAATGTGTCGGGGATTGCCGAAATCCATCTAGCGCTGGTGACGGACGGCGCCGACGACCGTGCGCTGCTCGATCGCGTCATCGCCGCCTTGCAGCCGGCGATCAACGGCAATCTGCATTTCATCCGCCTCGGCCTGATTCCCCGCAACGACATGGGCAAGATCGACCGGGCGCTGCTGGGCCAGGCGATCGTCGCGGCACGCACGCGACCGTGACCGGCGGCTCGGTTTGGCGATTTCGCCCACTCCCGATCTGCTTTAGGCTGTCCGGACTCGAAGATCGTCCAGAGCGGCCGGCAACCGGCTGGCCATAAGAGACAGGGGAGTCGAAACGATGGATTTTTCCTTTTCACCCAGGTCAAGGAACTGCAGGCGCGCGTCACTGCCTTCATGGATCAGCATGTCTATCCGAACGAGGCGCGCTTTCATGCCGAGATCGCCGCGGGCGACCGGTGGCAGCCGACCAAGGTGGTCGAGGAGCTGAAGGCCAAGGCCAAGGAAGCCGGGCTGTGGAATCTGTTCCTGCCGGAAAGCGAGCGCGGCGCCGGCCTGACCAATCTCGAATATGCGCCGCTGTGCGAGATCATGGGCCGCTCGGGGCTCGGGCCGGAGAGCTTCAACTGCTCGGCACCCGATACCGGCAATATGGAAGTGTTCGAGCGCTACGGCACGCCGGAGCACAAGGAGCGCTGGCTCAAGCCGCTGCTGGCCGGCGAGATCCGCTCGGCCTTCGCCATGACCGAGCCGGCGGTCGCCTCGTCGGATGCGACCAATATCGAGACCGAGATCCGGCGCGAGGGCGACGAATACGTCATCAACGGCCGCAAATGGTGGACCTCGGGCATCGGCGATCCGCGCTGCAAGGTGCTGATCCTGATGGGCAAGACCGACAAGACCAATCCCGACCGCTATCGCCAGCAATCCATGGTCGTGGTGCCGGCCGACGCGCCCGGCGTCAAGGTGCTGCGCATGCTGCCGGTGTTCGGCTATGACGACGCGCCGCACGGCCATGGCGAGGTCACCTTCACCAATGTCCGCGTGCCGGCCAGCGCCATCCTGCTGGGCGAAGGCCGCGGTTTCGAGATCGCGCAAGGCCGGCTCGGGCCGGGGCGCATCCATCACTGCATGCGCACGATCGGCGTGGCCGAGCGGGCGCTCGAGAGGCTGTGCAAGCGGGTCACGACCCGCGTCGCCTTCGGCAAGAAGATCTCCGAGCAGGGTGTCACGCTGGAGCGCATCGCCGAATCGCGCATGATGATCGAGCAGGCGCGGCTGCTGACGCTTAAGGCCGCGTATATGATGGATACGGTCGGCAACAAGCACGCCAAGGCCGAGATCGCCATGATCAAGGTCGTCGCGCCGAACATCTCCTGCAAGGTCATCGACTGGGCCATCCAGGCCCATGGCGGCGGCGGCGTGTCGGAGGATTTCGGCCTCGCCTCGGCCTATGCCATGCCCGCACGCTCCGCCTGGCCGACGGGCCGGACGAGGTGCATCGCGACCAGATCGCGCGGATGGAACTGAAGAAGTATCAGTGATCGGAAGCGTTTGAGCTCACCCGGACTCCTCTCCGCCTCGACGAGGCGGAGAGGGTCGGGGCCCGAGGGGTGAGCTTCTACCGGGTCTCCGGCTTGACGTCCTTGAGCTTCTTGCCGGACGCTGCCAGCGCCTGCGTGCAGGCCGCCGAGAAATTGCCCCGGTTGGCGGCGCGGCATTGATGCAGCGCATGCCCCCGTCTGATTGCCGCACATCTGACGCAGCTCGACCGCGCAGGTCTGGCCGACCGGCGTCGCGAAGGCGCCGGGTGCGCCCATGCCGAGGGCCAGGAGTCCGAGCGCCAACCCGGCCGCAGTCCGGCCGGCCGCGCGGCGCCGGCGCCGGCCGAACAGCCCTGCGCTGACTACGCCGGCAATGCCGAGCAACGCGGCCATGCTCGCCTGGGCCCACTGGGTCAAGGTCGGCACCGGCGTCGGATTGATGATAAAGTTGACGACCTCGCTTTGCTGCAGCGGCGTGAGGCCACCCAGATAACCGGCCCCCTGCAGCGACGCGTTCGAGTTGAAAAACGCGGCATCCGCCTGGGCATGGGCGGCCGTGTCCGACAGCTCTACGAACACCATCACGGCGCGCGTCTCGCCGGCCGGCACGGTGATCCCCGACCATCGGAAGTTGGGGTTGTCGTTCCCGTTGCCGGGCGTATCGACACTCGTTGCCCGGATGGCGCCCGGTCCCTGGAAAGCGAAGGTGATAATAGGATCGGCGGTGAGATCGCAGGCGCTGCCCGGCCCTGTGGCCCCCTGGCAGCTGATAACCCAATTGTCGGTCGCATCGAAGGTCGCGTCGCCACTGCTGGTGGCCTGGATGCTCGTGTTGCTGTCCGACCCCACATTGTTGTCGTTGTCGACCGTCACCGTGATCGGGCGCACCTGTCGTGTTCTGCATGTAGAAGATCGAGCGGACAACGTTCCGGCTGGACGAAAAAAACAGCTCGGCATGAGTGGTCAGGCCGGCCAGCGTCTGGTTAGGGCCGACCACGCTGTTCGCTGTGACGGAGACGACTCCGCCGGCCTTATAATACCCACCGCTAGAGTCGGGACCTCCGGGCGGGGTACCCGAATAGACATGCCAGCCCAGAACGCCGTCGAATGCATCGGTTCGGTTGAAGGAATTGGCGGTTGCGGCGGCTGCCGTGTGCAGGTTCGCCTCCGACAGGGCCAAGCTGGCACTGCTGGTCGTCGAGAAGGTGATGTTCGTGTTGACGAACCATTCGGCCTTAAGGCCTCCCGGGCCCGTGGTTATGATCTGCTGCGACCCCGTTGCTGCGTGGGCACCCGTCGGCTGCAACGCCACGGCGCCGATAATCGCACCGGCCGCAGCGGCCTTGGCGAACTCCCTGAACCGGAGCTTCAAAAATCTCTCGTCCATCCCCCGCCCCTGTCTGCTTACAACTCTATTACCAAAGCAATATCACGCGTTTTCCGAGAAAATCAATATTGACGCAAATCCCGTCGATATTGACCCGCGTCGTCGGCGCACCGCGAGCGGGAGCTGTAACTATCGGTTGATACGCCCCCTGCAACGGCGCCGTACTTACCAGAAGAATCGGGGGTTTCGTTCAACACGGCACCCGCCGCCGCTCCATTCAGGATAGCAATGCCGGCTCGGATCCGTGCGCCGCCCGAATGATCCGGACCTCGCCATCCTGTTGCACAATTACGGCAACAACGCCAGGAGGAAGACGTAGCACCGCGAGATATATCGGCCGCGCCCGGCAGACCGATGGTTGTCCGCCTCATAAGGCTGCCGTCAGCCTTTCCAAGAGAGGCGCCAGCATCGCCTCATAGCGCTGCCAGCGCGCCACCGAGCGCTGGTAGATCGGCTGGCGCACCTGAGTCACGCTGGCAGTGCGCACCAGCCGCTCGGTCTTGTGGAAGCTGAGGCAGCTTTCGTCCCACTCGAGGCCCAGCCACTCGATCAGCCGGCGGCTCTGGCCTTCCTGGTCGGCGACCATCTCTTCATAGTCCACCTCGAGCACCCGCACGGGCAGAACCTCGCGCCAATGCGCCATGATCCGCTTGTGCTGCAGGATGCGCTGGGTCAGATGGTCGAGGTCGTTGGCCCAGCGGATCGCAGAGAAATTGGTGATCCAGCAGGACAGCGCGACGTCGCGCAGATCGCGACGGCAATAGATGAAGCGCGCGCGCGGGAACAGCACAGCGAGCCAGCCGAGGAAGGCGTAATTGTCCGGCATCTTGTCGACCACCCGAAGCGCCGCGCCGCCGTCGAGCGCTGCCAGCCGGTCGAGATGCCAGGTCGCCGCCACCTCCAGCGCCGTGGCGTCCGCAGCGGCGAGACAGGTCAGCGGGTCATCCTCCGCCCGGTGCATGATCTGCGGCAGGATGCCGAGGCTCTGGCGCGCGAAGGGTCGCTCGCCGGCGCCATAGGCTTGGCCGTGGCTGGCGATGATCTGCTCGGTCAGGGTCGTGCCCGAGCGCGGCATGCCGACGATGAAGACCGGCCGCTCGCTCGGCGAACCCATTCCCTTCAGCCGATCGAACAGCTCCGGCGTGAAGCTCTCGATCAGCCGGTCGGCGAGGGCTTCGTACTGCTCGGGTTCATAGCCTCTGTGCCGGCGTTCATCGGACGCTTTCCGCAAGGCGTTGGCGACGATCATCTGCTCGGCCGCGGCCGCCCAATCGCCCTTGCCGTCGTAATAGGCGGCGAGGCCGAAGCGCAGACCGGACCGCCGCTCATCGGTCATCCAGGGCGCGTCGAGCAGCGCGACCGCGGCATCGCGCTCCGCGTCGCTCGCCTTATGGCGGAGCGTGGTGAGCAGCCCGGCATAGGCCGGCATGCAGCGCGCGTTGAGCGCGATTGCCTCGCGCTGGCAGGCGACCGCGCCCTCGATGTCGCCGGCACTCGACAGCGTGTTGCCGAGCGCGGCGTGCAGCGGGGCGAATTCGGGATACAGCTCGATCGCAGCACGATGCGTCGCGACCCGCGCCGTCGGACATCGCCCAGGGCCAACTGAGCCTTCGCCTTGCCGGTCAGCGCGTCGGCCCGCCGGGGGTTCGATCGCCAACACCTGGTCGAAGATCTCCAGCGCCGCCTGGTCGTTGTCGAGATCGGCCTCGAGCCGGCCGATGCGCACGCGCGCCTCGAGCAGTTTCTCGTCGAGCCGCAGCGCGCGCCCCAGCCATTGGCGCGCATCCTCCACCTCGCCCAGCTCATCCCAGGCCATGCCGATCAGCAGGCTCAGGAGCGGCGCGTTGGGCGTGCGTTCGATCGCCTCCTCCAGCACGGCCATCGCCTCGTCGAGCCTGCCATATTCGAGCAGCGTGCGGGCCAGGTTCTGCGCCGGCAGCGCATCGGCCGAGGCCAGCGAAGCGGCGCGGCGGCAGAGCGCCTGTCCCTCTTCCATGCGCCCCGACTGGACCAGCATCCAGCCGAAATTGGAGAGCGCCGGCCAATGCTCCGGCGCCGCTGCCAGCGCAAGGCGATAGGCTCCCCTCCGCGTCGCGCAGGCGGCCCTGTTCGCGCAGGGCATCGGCCAGCGCCGCCGCAGCCTCGGCATAGGCGGGCCGCCGCGCCAGCGCCCTCGCGCGCAGCCGCTTCGACCTCGTCCAAGCGCTTGAGGTCGAACAGAGCGGCGGCCAGGTTGAGCAGCGCCTCCGGATAGTCCGGCTGCAGCGCCAGTGCCTGCGCGCCGCCGCCTCGGCCGCCTCCGGCTGCTTAGCCGCACGCCTTATCTCGGCAAGGTTGCACCACATCTGCGCCGCGCCGGGCTGCGCGGCGACTGCCTGCTCGACCAGCGCTAAGGCCTCCCCGTGCTGGCCGCGGTGATGCAGCAGCACGCCCAGGCAATGCTGCGCATGGGGGTCGCCCGGCTGCAATGCCAGCGCCTGCCGATAGAGTTTCTCCGCCTCATCCAGCCTTCCGGCCTGGTGATCCGCTAGCGCCTGGCTGAGCCGCTTGCCATAGGCCGCGCCGACCGCACGCGCTTGCTTGTTCCTCATCGACACCCCGGCACCGAACCCGCCCCTCAACAGGATTTGCACGACGTTGGAGTATCCGCCCACGGAGCGCAATCGCCTTGGCGACGCCGGAGATTGGCAGCGCAGCCGCTTAGAGCACCGGATAAAGCCGGCACAGCCGCTCCGCCTCGGCTAGATCCTCCGGGCGGTTGATGTTGAAGAAGGGGTCGACCGGCTCGACCGGGAACTCGACCCGGACGGAGGAATGGCGGTCGATCCACGCCTCGACCTTGCGCAAACCCTCTTCGACGATGGCCCGGCGTAGCGCCGCAGCCAGATTCGCCGGCCAGAGTGCCACGACGGGTGAACGCGCCCGCCTGAGGCAGCGACGGCGATGTCCGCGCCCGCAGCTTCTCGCGCGGCTGCCAGCCGCGCCACCAGGTCACGTGGGATGAAGGGCGCATCGCCCGGCACCGTCGCCACCAGGCCCTGCCCGGCCCATTCCATGGCTGCCAGCACACCGGCCAGCGGCCCCGGCTGGTCCGCGATCGGATCGGGCAGAACCGGCAGGCCGAACCGGGCGAATCGCGCGGGATCGCCATTGGCGTTGATCGCGATCCGGCCGCCACCCAGCCGCCCCAGGATCCTGTCCCAGCAGCGTCTCGCCGCCGAGCGGCCGCAGGCCCTTGTCGCCACCGCCGAGACGGGAGGCGCGGCCGCCGGCCAGGATGACGATTGCCGGTTTGGTCATTTCAGCTCCGCCAGGAGAATGCTCGTCTCGGAATGCGAGATCGCCCGGATCGAGCGGATCTCGGTCAGGACGCGGTCGAGTTCGGTCAGATCGGCCGCGCGCAGCTCGACGACAAGATCCCAGCGGCCATTGGTCGAATGAATCCGGCTGACCTCCGGGTTGCGGCGCAGCGCGGCGATCACGGCCTTGGCCTCGCCCGAGCGCAGCTCCAGCGCGGTGATGGCGCGGATCAGCCCGGTTTCGGCATCGCCGCGCAGCCGGATGGTGAAGCCGAGCAGCACGCCGGCCTGCTGCATCCGGTCGATGCGGTTCTGCACCGTGCCGCGCGACACGCCGAGCCGCTTGGCCAGCGTCGCGGTCGGCAGCCGGGAGTTCTCGCGCAGCTCCTCGAGCAACTGCCGGTCGACCGTATCAAGCGCGATCGGCTTCTGGCGATCCGACAATTTATCCTGTCACTCTGCAGTGAAGCTGCTCACTCAGTATCACATCTCTGGCTATTCGTTAGCGGGCTTCGCGCCCATTCTCGCCGGAATATACGCCGAATTCGGGGATGATTGATGGATCTGCAGCATGACGACCGGACCGGCGAGGCGGCGCGCATCGCGCTGCTCGGTATCCCGCTCGAACTGGGCGCGGCCGAGCCGGGCTGCCTGATGGGGCCGGCGGCCCTGCGGACGGCGGGCATGCCGGCGATGCTGCGGACGCTGGGTTATGTGGTCGAGGATCACGGCGACCTGGCCCGGCCGGCGGTGGTCGCGACCGGCATGGTGGCAAGCGATGCCGCCAATTGCAACCATCCGGGCGAGATCGCCGCCTGGACCCGTGTCATCCACGACCGCGCCTATGAGCTGGCCGGCGGCGAGGCGCTGCCGGTCTTCCTGGGCGGCGATCACAGCATCTCGATGGGCACGATCAGCGCCGTGGCCCGGCACTGCCATGAAGCCGGGCGCGAGCTTGCCGTGCTCTGGCTCGACGCCCATGCCGATTTCAACACGCCGGCGATCACGCCCTCGGGCAATATGCACGGCATGCCGGTCGCCTTCCTGACCGGCGATCCGAGCCTGCGGCCGATCCTGGGCGAGCGGCCGTTCACCCCCGGTGCCGACAGCCGATTTCCACCTGTTCGGCCTGCGCTCGATCGATGCCGCCGAAAGCCGCGCGCTGCACCGGAGCGGCATCGGCACGACCGATATGCGCATGATCGACGAGTTCGGCGTCTCGGTGCTGATGAAGCGCGTGCTCGACCGCCTGGCCGACCGCAACGTGCATCTGCATGTCAGCCTCGATCTCGATTCCTCGATCCGTCGGTGGCCCCCGGCATCGGCTCCGGCGTGCCCGGCGGCGCCACCTATCGCGAGGCGCATCTCATCATGGAGATGCTGCATGAAAGCGGGCTGGTCGGCTCGGTCGATGTCGTCGAGCTCAACCCGTTTCTCGACGAGCGCGGCAAGAGTGCCCGGGTGCTCGCCGAACTGACCGCGAGCCTGTTCGGCCGCACCGTGCTCGACCGCCCGGCCAAGCCGCCGCGCAACGGCGTCGCCCGTCGCCCGCAGGAGATCCGATGATGAGCGAGACTATGCGTAATTTCGCCGATATCGAGCACTCGCTCGGCGCCCATAACTACAAGCCGCTCGACGTCGTGCTGACGCGCGGCGAGCGGGTCTGGGTCTGGGATGTCGACGGCAACCGCTATCTCGACTGCCTCTCGGCCTATTCCGCGGTCAATCAGGGCATTGCCACCCGAAGATCATGGCCGCCATGGTCGAGCAGGCCGGCAAGCTGACCTTGACCTCGCGCGCCTTCCGCAACGACCAACTCGCGCCGTTCTACGAGGAACTGGCCGCCCTCACCAACTCGCACAAGATCCTGCCGATGAACAGCGGCGCCGAGGCGGTCGAATCGGCAATCAAGGCGGTGCGCAAATGGGGCTATGAGGTCAAGGGCGTGCCCGAGGGCCGGGCAGAGATCATCGTCTGCGCCGATAATTTCCACGGCCGCACGCTGGGCATCGTCAGCTTCAGCACCGACCCCGACGCGCGCGGTGGCTTCGGCCCCTTCGCCCCCGGCTTCGTCACGGTGCCGTTCGGCGATGCCGATGCGCTCGAAGCGGCGATCACGGCCAATACCGTCGCCTTCCTGGTCGAGCCGATCCAGGGCGAGGCCGGCGTCATGATCCCGCCGGCCGGATATTTCCGCCGGGTGCGCGAGATCTGCACCGCGCGCAACGTCACGCTGATCCTGGACGAGATCCAGACCGGGCTCGGCCGCACCGGCACGCTGCTGGCCGAGGAGCATGAGGGCATCGTCGCCGACGTCACGCTGATCGGCAAGGCGCTCAGCGGCGGCTTCTATCCGGTCTCGGCCGTGCTGTCGAATTCCGAGGTGCTGGGCGTGCTCAAGCCCGGCCAGCATGGCAGCACCTTCGGCGGCAACCCGCTCGCCTGCGCCATCGCCCGCGCCGCGCTCAAGGTGCTGGTCGAGGGGGACATGGTCGCGAACTCGGCCCGCCTCGGCGCCTATTTCAAGGAGCAGCTGCAAGGCATCCGCAGCAACCTCGTGCGCGAGGTGCGCGGGCGCGGCCTGATGCTGGCGATCGAGCTGCACCCCGAAGCCGGCGGCGCCCGGCGCTATTGCGAGCAGCTGCAGGCCCGCGGCCTGCTGGCCAAGGACACCCACGGCCACACCATCCGCATCGCCCCGCCGCTGGTCATCACCAAAGACGAGATCGACTGGGCGCTGGAGCAGATGGCGCCGGTGCTGACCGGTACGGCCTAACCGGCCTGCTTCGGCGGCAGCGCGCGGACGAAAGCGAGCGCGCTGTCCAGCAGCTCTTCGCGACCTTCGTCGCGCGCCAATTGAGCTACTTCGCGATCATCGTGGCGATCTGCCAGGTGTTGCCCCAGAGATCCTGCACGGTGGCACGCCGGTCGCCCCAGGGCATGTCGGCCGGTTCCTCGATCGTAAGCGCGCCGGCTTCGACCGCGCGCCGCCAGGTCTCGTCGGTATTCTCGACATAGACATAGAGACAGGCCGGCTGCGGCTCCCGCACGCCGCCGCCATCGCTCACCATAATGATGGACTCGCCGATCCGCAGATCGGCCGGGGCATTGGCAGGGACTTCGCCCTGCGCGCCGAACACCGAGGCCGTGAAGCCGGCGACGCCGGCAACGTCCTTGGTGAAGATCCGCGGGATGACGGTCGGCCGGCCTTCTGGTTTGAACTGAGTCATGCGCTGAACTCCATCGCTGCCTTTCCCGGTGACCATCTTATCAGAACCGACAGTCCTGGAGCCGATTGCGGCCGCCCGACACTAAACCTCTTGCCTAACTATTCGTGCCATGATACTAAACCATATGCTTAACCAACCCTCCGCTCTCGACCTCACCTTCCAGGCCCTGGCCGATCCGACGCGGCGGGCCATGATCGAGCGGCTGGCGCGCAGCCCGGCTTCGGTCAGCGAGTTGGCCAAGCCGTTCGACATGTCGCTGCCGGCCGTGCTGCAACATCTCGCCGTGCTGGAAAGCTCCGGCCTGGTCGTGTCGGAAAAAAATCGGCCGGGTGCGGACCTGCCGGATCGAGGCGCAGGCGCTGAGCCTGGCCGAGCACTGGATCAATGCCCGCCGCGCCGAATGGGAGGCCCGTCTCGACCGGTTGGGCGTCTATCTCGAAGAGCTGAAGCAGCAAGGAGGAAACGATGGAAGCGACTGCTGAACGAAGGACCGTCCTCAAGCCGGCCCCGCTCGCACTGTCCCGCCGCTTCGTGGCGCCGCGCGAGATGGTGTTCAATGCCTGGAGCAGCGCCGAGCATATCCAGCGCTGGTTCAGCCCGGCGGATTGCTCCGTGCCGGAAGCCGAAATCGAGTTCCATGCCGGCGGCGTCTTCGATGTCTGCATGCGCCTGCCGGACGGCACGAATCATTGGTGCAAGGGCTATTTCACCGAGGTCTCGCCCTATGACCGCCTGGCCTTCGACGCCACCATCTCGACCGGCGGCGAGGCGAAATTCGCCGTTCGGACCTTCGTGAGCTTCACCGCGGAGGCGGAGGGCACGCGCATGGCCGTGCGCCAGGAATACGAGATCTTCGACCCGGTCTTCGCCAATGCCGTCGCGAGTTCCGCCGAAGGCTGGCGCACCACCCTCGACAAGCTGGCCGACGAGGTCGAGCGCATCAAGGCCGCGTCGACCTGCAGCAGTTGCGAAACACCCGACGCGCCGATTGAACGTTCGGTCGTCCATGGCAGCTTCACGCTGAAGCGCGTCTATGACGCCGCGCCGTCGCTGGTGTTCCGGGCGCTTTCGGACCCGGTGGCCAAGGCGCGCTGGTTCGCGGGCGGCGACGGCTATACCGAAACCGAACGTCAGATGGATATCCGGCCCGGCGGCCGCGAGCGCCTGGGCGGGCGCTGGCAGAACGGCATGACGACCTTGTTCGATGCGGTTTATTTCGATGTCGTACCGAATGCCCGGCTGGTCTATGCCTATGAGATGCATCTCAGCGGTCGGAAGATCTCGGTGTCGCTGGCGACGATGCAGCTGAAGCCGGTCGGCACCGGCACCGAGCTGACCGTGACCGAGCACGGTTCCTTCCTCGACGGCTATGACGATGCCGGCTCGCGCGAGCACGGCACCGGTCTGTTGCTCGACCGGCTGGGGGCGTCGCTCACAGCCTGATCCTCCGTCCTAAGAGAGGCTGTGAGAATCTTGTTGCGGACTGCGATCTTCAGTGGGGCGGGCGTCCCCGCCCGCCTTGCCGGCATGAGCCGGCATTCACCGATCGCGCGACAGGCTATGCCGGCTGGTCGCCGGCTGGCGGGCGGGGACGTCCGCCCCACTGAAAACCGTAGCCTTCGGCGATACTTTCAGGAGGCAAACCATGCTCCAGGATCCAGCCGACATCGCTCGCGCCGCCTTTCTCACCTATGTCGACAAGGACCGCGCAGCGATCGAGGCGCTCATTGCCGAGGAGTTCCGCTTCACCAGCCCGCTCGATAACGGCCTCGACCGGGCGACCTATTTCGACCGCTGCTGGCCGAATAGCAAAACCCTCTCCGGCTTCGACTTCATCCATGTCGTACCGGCGGGCGAGCGCGTTTTCGTCACCTATGAAGCCCGGAGCAGCCGCGGGCAGCGCTTCCGCAATACCGAGATCATGACTATCCGCAATGGGCAGATTCATGCGGTCGAAGTCTATTTCGGCTGGTCGATCCCACACGAGGCGCCGGCTGGGGGCTTTTTGCAGGACGGCGCCCGGTCCGGCGGCTGAGCTTTCCGACGGCTCAAATCCGCGGAGTGTGGCGTATGACATGGTGACATCATGATGTCACCATGTCATACTCGTCCTCATGAAAACTGATTTGACGAGATCGCTGCCGCCTTACGCCAAGGCCGCCACGATCCGCCGCCGCGCGCGGCAGTAACGGCGCGCCGGGCTTCA
>JBBCHB010000061.1:0-49856 GCA_037200015.1 Aliidongia sp.
ATGCGCTGCGCCGCGGCGGCGCCCTTGTCCGAGCCGGCCAAGGCGGAGATCGACGGCACGCAGATCCGCTTCAAATGGCCGTTCGACAAGGCTGCACTGGTTGTAACCGTTCAAATCCTGTCGCCGACCGAACTCGACGGCCAGGTCAGCGTGGAGCGTGGATCGGCAGCGTCGCCGCTCCTGGGGCCGGCGCATCTGACGAAGCTCGATCCGGCGCCGCCGGGAGACGGTCGAATCGAGGCGATGATCCGCGGCGTCGTGGCCGATCTGCGGCGGGGCCGTCTCGACGGGGACGCTTATGTGGCGGACAGGGTGGACGCGCTGTCCGCAAAGCCGGCGTTGCACGGGGACGAACTGGTGCAGCTCGGCGATCTGGAAATCGTGACCGATCTGGGCGAGATGCAGGTCCTGAACCGGGATCTCGATACTGGCCGGAAGCTGGCCGGGTTCACGTCGGACATCCTGGCGCTGGCACGTCTACGACCTGCATTTCGCCGAGGATTCCCGCCTTTGCTCGCTGCTTCTGACCGATGCGGGCCGGGTCTATTCGTTCAACTGCTACTGACGCGCGCCCGGCCGGCGCTTTCCCTGTGGGTCGCCGCCGCGATCACGTGCTATGGTTGGTCCACCTCGCGATGCTGTTGCAGATCCCCATACTCCTCCTGCTGATCGTGCTGAACGCGTCTTCGCCATGGCCGAGTTGGCCCTGATCGGCGCGCGCCGCACGCGGCTCCAGGCCGAATGCGCCAATGGCAACAAAGGCGCCGAGGCGGCGCTTAAGCTGCTGCACGATTCCGGACGCTTCCTGTCGACCGTCTCGATCGGCATCACGCTGGTCGGCGTGCTGGTTTCGACCGTCGGCGGCGATAGTTTCGTCGGTCCGCTGGGCGAAGAGATTGCCTCGGTGCCGGGGCTCGAACCCTATGCCCATCCGCTGGCGATCGGGCTGGTCGTGGTCACGATCAGCTTCCTGTCGGTCGTTGTTGGCGAGCTGGTGCCGAAGCGCATCGCGCTCGGCGCGCCGGAGCGCCTGGCGATCGCTCTGGCGCGCTTCATGACCATATTCGCGGTCGTCGCCATGCCGGCCGAGCGCGTGCTGTCCGGTGCCAGCACGCTGGTGCTGAAGCTGCTGCCGCTGCCCAAGGCGAGCAAGGTCCCCGGTCAGCGACACCGAGATCAACCTGATGATGCGCGAGGGTGCCGCGGCCGGTGAATTCACCCCGGCCGAATCGGCGATCGTGCAGATGGCGCTGCGGCTGGGCGACCGGCGCGTCGATGCGATCATGACGCCGCGCACCCAGGTCGAGCTGCTCGACCTCGACGACGGCTGGGCGGTCAACAAGGAGAAGATCCGCAGCTCGCATCTGTCGCGCTTCCCGGTCGTCGAGGGCGGCCCGGAAAGCGTGCTCGGTATCCTGCAGGTCAAGGATCTGCTGGCCATGGCGCTGGCCGACGAACCGCTCGACATCCGCACGGCGATCCATCCGCCGCTCTATGTGCCGAACACCGTGCCGGCCCTGCGCCTGCTCGAGACCATGAAGAAATCCGGCGAGCCGCTCGCCATCATCGTGGACGAATACGGCGATTTCGACGGCATCGTCACGCTGCACGACATCCTGCAAGCCCTGGTCGGCGACATCGCCAATCCGGGCGAGCCGGACGACCAGTCGATCGTCCGACGCGAGGACGGTTCCTGGCTGATCGACGGGCTGACGCCGATCGACGACGTCAAGGATGTCATCGGGCTGCGCCATCTGCCCGAGGAGGACAGTGGCGATTTCCACACGCTGGGCGGCTTCCTGATGGCCCAGATGAAGCGCGTGCCCAAGGTCGCCGACCATATCGAGGTCGATGGCTGGCGTTTCGAAGTCGTCGGCATGGACGGCCACCGCGTCGACAAGGTCATGGTCGCGCCGCCCGCCCTGGCCGACCGGACGCTGTCGTGATGTGCTTCGGGTCGCAACTCTGAGTTGTTAGGTGAGGAGTTTTTCTGTCATAGGTAGGGGCTTCGGGAGGAGCAGTCATGTCACCGCCGCTCATCGAGATCGATGCCGCCATCGCGCGAATCTGCTTGGCCGCGTGCGATGCCGCCTATGACAATGATCCCAACGTCCGCGCCGCTGCGCTCGCCGTGGCCGGCATTACCGAACTGGCTTATCTCCAGGGTGCGATCGATGCGCGGGCGCTCTATTGCCAGAAAGACGATCAACGCTACCTGGCCTTTCAAGGGACCCAATTCACGGAAGTCGAGATCACTTCGATCCTGGCCAATCTGCAAAGCGACCCGGTCGATATTGGCGGGGGACGACAGGTCCATGCTGGCTATTGGGGGCAGCTGCAGGCGCTGCTGCCTCTGGTGTTGCCGGCGGTGGCCGGCCACCCCTGCATCATCACCGGCCATTCGATGGGCGGGACGATCTCGCATCTCACGCAGGCGACGCCGCTGATCGAGATCATGCAGGGCATCGTCAGTTTCGGCGCGCCGAAATCAGCGAATGCAGCGTTCTGGGCCTCGGTCGATCAAAGGAACGTCACCCGCCTGGTCAATGCCTGCGATTTTGCACCGACCTATCCGCTGCTGCCGCAGGAATGGGTCCAGCCGGAGCATGGCGAGTTCTGGCTGCATGGCGGCGGCCTGGAGTGGCTGCCGGGCCAGGACGCGCGACCGGTGTTGGCGGACAGCGTCCCGGACCACATGCTGCCGGCCTATGCCGCCTCGCTCGGCGTCACGCTCGGCTAGCGACGACCGTCATTGCAGCCGCGCCAGCCGCAGCCGCAATGAGTTGCCGATTACGGAGACCGAACTCAGGCTCATCGCCGCCGCGGCTACGACCGGGCTGAGCAGCAGGCCGAAGGCCGGGTAGAGCACCCCGGCCGCCAGCGGAACGCCCAGCGCATTGTAGAGGAAGGCGAGCGCCAGGTTCTGCCGGATCGTGCGCATGGTCGCCCGGCTGAGAGTTTGCGCCCGGGCGATGCCGGCGAGGTCGCCCTTGACCAGGGTTACACCGGCGCTGCGGATCGCGACTTCGGTCCCGGTGCCCATGGCGATGCCGACATCCGCCGCGGCGAGCGCCGGCGCGTCGTTCACACCGTCGCCGGCCATGGCGACGATGCGGCCTTCGGCTCTGAGCCGCCGGACGATCGCCTGCTTATGCTCGGGCAGCAGCTCCGCTTCGACTTCGCCGATGCCCAGCTTGTCGGCGACGGCCTGGGCGGTCTTGCGATTGTCGCCGGTCAGCATGACGATGCGGATGCCGGCCTGACGCAGCGCCGCCAGTGCGGCCGGGGTCGAAGCCTTGATCGGATCGGTCACGGCCAGCAGCCCCGCCGGGCCGCCGTCGACCGCGACATAGACCACCGTGGCGCCTTCGCCGCGCAGCCTGTCGGCGCGGCTATCCGGATCGATGGCCGCGATGGCCGGTGTGCCGATGGCGATCTTTCGGCCGGCGACCGTGCCGGTGACGCCCTTGCCGGTCATCGAGGCGAAGTCGCTTACAGTCTCCAATGGCAATCGGCGCTGCGGGCCGCGGCGACGATGGCAGCCGCCAGCGGGTGCTCGCTCGATTGTTCGAGACTCGCGGCGAGACGCAACAGCTCTTCCTCGTCGAAGCCCGCGGCCGGGATGATTTCGGTCAGGCGCGGCTTGCCCTCTGTCAGCGTGCCGGTCTTGTCGACGACCAGCGTGTCGATCTTCTCGAGACGCTCCAGCGCTTCGGCATTGCCGATCAGGATGCCGGCGCCGGCGCCCTTGCCGATGCCGACCATGATCGCCATCGGCGTCGCCAGGCCAAGCGCGCAGGGGCAGGCGATGATCACGACGGACACGGCGGCGACCAAGGCATAGGCCAGTGCCGGCGGCGGTCCCCAGACCAGCCAGGCGGCGAAGGCGAGGGCGGCCGCGGCGATCACCGCCGGCACGAACCAGCCCGAGACCCGATCGGCCAGGCGCTGGATCGGCGCCCGCGAGCGCTGCGCCTCGGCGACCATCTGGACGATGCGTGCCAGCATGGTCTCGGCGCCAACCCGCTCGGCCCGCATCACCAGGCTGCCGGTGCCGTTGATCGTGCCGCCGATCAGCTTGTCGCCCAGCGCCTTCGCCACGGGCTGCGCCTCGCCGGTCACCATCGCCTCGTCGATGTTGCTCCGGCCGTCGAGCACGACGCCGTCGACCGGGACACTGTCGCCTGGCCGGATCCGCAGCCGGTCGCCGGCGTGGATTTGGTCGACCGGGATCTCCTCGTCATGCCCGTCATCGCCCAGCCGGCGCGCGGTCTTCGGCGCCAGATCGAGCAGCGCCCGGATCGCGCCGCCGGTCCGTTCGCGGGCCCGTAGTTCGAGCACCTGGCCGAGCAGGACCAGCACGGTGATGACCGCCGCGGCCTCATAATAGACCGGGATGCTGCCGTCCATGCGCAGGGCAGCCGGGAACAGGCCGGGGAAGAGCATCGCGGCGAGGCTGTAAAGGTAAGCGGCACCGGTGCCGAGCGCGATCAGCGTGAACATGTTGAGCGACCGGTTGCGCAGCGAGGCCCAGCCGCGCTCGAAGAACGGCAAGCCGGCCCACAGCACGACCGGCGTCGCCAGCGCGAATTCGAGCCAGGTCAGCAGCGTCGGCGACACGAACCGGTGCAGATCGACCCAACCGAAATGCTGCGCCATATCGGTGACGAGCAGGGGCACGGCAAAGACGGCGCCGATCTGGAAGCGCCGGGTCATGTCGATGAGTTCCGGGTTGGACTCGTCGCCGGGAATGCCGGCCGGTTCCAGCGCCATGCCGCAGAGCGGGCAGGTGCCGGGCTTGTCCTGCACGATCTCCGGATGCATCGGACAGGTCCAACTCGTGACCCCGGCGGGAATCGGCTTCGGCTCGGCCGGCTTCAGATAGGCGTCCGGTTCAGCCTCGAATTTCTCGCGGCAGCGGCCGCAGCAGAAGACATAGTCCTGGCCGGCGTGGTGCGAGCGGTGCTTGGCGGTAGCCGGATTGACCGACATGCCGCAGACCGGATCCTTGGCCTTGACGACGGCGTGATCGTGGCCGGCGTGATGAGCGTGGTCATGCATCGTCATTCGAGCCTCTCACGGGCGAATCTCGTTCTCGCATCCTGAGATGGGGCTTCCCATCATGGGAAGGTCAAGGCCCCCGATGCGTTTTCCCGAAAAGGAGTGGTTCTGTCGGGGCATCGAAGATGAGGCCGAAGATTCCATCACTGCCGATTTCATAAGCGGGCGATCCGATAAGTATAGATTTTGAATGCGGTCCCGTCGGATATGTATTCGACAGGGAGCGCGCCTTGGTCGTCGAAACGCTCGTTGAAGTGAGGGGGAGTTTCCCCATGAATGATCTCGTCGATATTGCCATTCCCGCACAAGCACAGCAGGCGGCCGAGAGTCTTGGGCTCGAAGTCCGGCGCAGCGTGACCAGCGGCGCCCGCATCCGCCGGATTCCGCGCGACGAGGCGGAACTCGCGGTCGGGTATCTGCGCGATTGGGGCTTCGCCGCGCGCATCGTCGAGCTGGGGCCCGACGGCGAGACCGCCGCGGAAGCGGCCCCCCGGGCCGCTTGACGTTCAGTCAAGCGTGCAACAACAGACCAATTTGGGATAGAGAGCGATGAGCAAGAAGAAGGACCGCGCCTGGTTCGTTTGCCGCCAATGGCCGAGCCTCGTGGCCAAGCATTTCGCCAGCGATGCCGAACTGGGGCGCGCGCTGAAGATAGCGCCGCAGGTGCTGGCGCGGCTGCGCGCGGGAACGCCGGTCGCGAAATCGACTTTGCTGAGGATCCTGCAAGCCTTCGCGTCCCGATATGATCCCGGTGCGCCGATCGCCGATCTGGTCATCGATATGCGATCGCACTCCCCGGTGACGGCCCGGCGCTCCGGCTATCGGTGCACCGGCGTTGCCAGGCCGAGATAGAAGCGCTCCATCGCCCGGCAGAAGCCATCCGTGTTGCATGCCGCCGAAGACGCGAGTCTTCGGCGCATGCCGTTGCGCAGCCCCGTCAGGATAGACGGCGTCGCCGGATCGGCGGCAAGCGTCACGGCGCGCTGGACATAGCTGGCGACGTCCGGCATCACCCAATCCGCCAATCCGGCCGCCAGTAGCAGCGATTTGCTGGTGCGGCCGGCCCAGCGGTCGCCGTCGAAGGCGAGCACCGGCACGCCCTGCCACAGCGCCTCGGTCGTGGTCGTGCCGCCATTATAGGGGAAAGTGTCGAGCGCGATGTCGACATGCCGATAGGCGCCGAGAAAGTCGAAATGTTCGCTGCGCCCTTCGAGCGTCACACGCGCCGGCTCGATGCCGAGGGCGTTCAGCCGACCGAGCAGATCCTCGCACGTCGAGCTGTCTTCCAGCGCACCGTTCTTGACGAAAAGCCGCGCCGCCGGAGCCGCGCGCAGGATCTGCGCCCAGGCTGCCAGCACGATATCGGTCAGCTTATAGTGGGATCCGAGACAGCCAAAGGTGATCGGCGCGCCGGCAACCGCGCAGGGCGGCGGCGCGACATCGGGCACCGGATAGAGAATCTCGAAGGGTAGATAGGTGCCCGGCACGCGGTGGATGCGCTCGCCATACTGCTTCTTCTCGCCGGCGGGGACCACGGCGGCATCGCCGACCAGCCAGTCGACTGCCGCCATCCCGCTCGTCGCGAAGCTGTTGAACCAGCCGACGATGTTCGGCGCCGGCCGGCGCATCAGCAACGGCAGGCGCGGCTGGAGGCTGTAGCCGTTCAGATCCACCAGTACGTCGATACTGCGCCCGGCGATGATCCCGGCAGCAGCGTCGTTCGGCACGCCGCGCAGATCGTGGACGATGTCGGCCTCATGGTCGCGATAGCCGGCCGCCTCGGTCGGCGGCTCGCCATCGGAAAACAGGTGGATCTCGAAAGCGGCGCGGTCGTGCCGATTGATCAGCGCGAAGACCGGCTTCATCCAGTTGCGGTCGCCGAAGAAGGCGGAGAGATAGCCCAGGCGCAGCTTGCGGCCGGCGAGCGGAGCCGTCGCGGATCGGCGCGGCTTCGGCAAGCCGCGCGCCTCCGCCTCGGCCCAGCGCCGTCTTGCCTTCAGCACGGCGACGAGGCCGGCATCGCTGCTGCCCGGGATGATGCAGGCGACGCTGGCGAGTGCACGTTGCTTCAAGGCGGGATCGAGTGCGGCGGCCCGCTCGAAGAGTTCGATCGCCGTCTCGACCCGGCCGAGCTGGAAAACCGATTTCGCCAGATTGTACTGGGCCGAGCCGAAGCCGGGCGCCAGCTCGATGGTCCGGCCGAACGCTGCGGCGGCCGCACCGTAGGATTTCAGCTCCAGCCGCGCGCAGCCGGCGCCATACCAGCCCGCGGTGGAATCCGGGGCGAGCCTCAGCGCGGCGCTATAGGCGCGTACGGCCTCGGCCAGCTTGCCGGATAGCTGCAGGGCATCGGCCAGGCGTAGTGCGATGCCGGCATGGTCCGGATGCTGCAGCCGCCCGCGCTGCAGCGCGGGCACCGCCTCGGCGGCGGCGCCGGTATCGAGCAGCGCCGCGGTCTCGGCCAGGATCGCGTCGGGGGCTTGCGGCATGCGGGTCAGGCGTTCGGCTCCATCATGTGCTGCCACTCGATCGTGCGGGTGATCGGCCGATCCGGCTGCGCTCGGCCGCGGCATGGCGCAGATATTTGGCGGCGCCTTCCATCTCGCGGGCCAGGCGCAGACGTAGCGCAGGGTCTGGATTGTTCTCGAGCGCGCAGGCCGCCGACCAGATCTGCCAGGCGCCGAGCAGGCCCTTGTCGAGCAGGCTGGCATAGTAGGCGCCGCGCCCGTCATCGTAGTTCTCGAGGATCGCATCGGCCGCAGCGCTGTCTTTGGCGCGGCGATGGTGGTGATGGACCTTGATCGACGGCACCTGCGCGCCGACGAAACCGGCGATCGAGGCGCGGCAGGCCAGATCGATATCTTCGCAGCCGAAGGGCGCCCCCGGACCCATCATCGCGTTGAACCCGCCGATCGCATCCAGCACCTTGCGGCGAAAGAACATGTTGGCGCCTTGCAGCGCGGCCGGCGAGAGCAGCGAGTGTTTCGGGATCTCCCAGAAATCCTCGAAATACCGATGCGCCATGCGCGGGTCGTCATCTTTGTCGAACGGATGGATCTGGCCGCCGCCATAGGAGATCGGCGCATTCGATTTCGACAGATTGGCCAGGGTCTTGATGAAGGCGTGGAAGCTCGTAAAATAATCCGGAGAGATATAGCAGTCGTCGTCGGTGAAGCCGACCCAGATGCCGGACGATGCGGCGATGCCCGCATTGCGGGCGACGGAAATTCTGGGGTCGCCGCAATGGAGATAGCGCGTCTCGAACGGCGAGTTCAGGATGAAATCGTGAATGACCGACTTGGTGGCATCGGTCGAGCCATTGTCGACCACGATGACCTCGACCGCGCAGTCGGGTTTGGTCGCCGCACCGACGGCACGCAGGCATTCCGTCAGTTGCTCGGCACGGTTCCAGGTTCCGATGACCAGAGAGATAAGCATTGGGTCCCGCTCACGCCCGCCGCAATCCTGCGCCAGATGCCGGCATAATCGGTCGGCAGGCCATCTGCGTCCACCTCGATCTCGGCGGTGAAGCCGCTGTCCAGGGAGCAGTAGCGGTAGCGGGCCGGAGCCAGGCGTTCATAGGATTGCGGGGCTGCGACAATGTCGAGGTCGGGAAATCTGACCCAGGCGGCGCTGATCTCGGCGGTGTCGCCGGCTTGCAAGGCGAGACGGTTGATCGGCAGGGCGTTGGTCGAGGGCGTGACGCCCAGATCTACGTCGATGCAGCCTTCGAGAGCCCGCAGGTCGCGGCCGTCGTGCTGCCAATGGCCCTCGCCATCATGGCGCAGGAGCATGTGTCGGCATGCACCCGAATAATCCTGAGCAATCTCGACCTGCCGCGTGCGCCAAAGCGGATCGCACAGGATCCGATACTCGACGCGCAACGGCAGGCCTTGTTCGGCAATAAGGATGAGGCCTGAGATCTCGATTTCCGTTTCGCGCCGTTGCAGACGCGCCAACTCGAAACTGAGATCGTCCATCACCCGCCGCCACAGGACGGCACGAATCGGAGCAGCAGGGAAGGTCATGGCGTCGGGCACTCCTGCAGTGATGGCAGGAGTGCTTAGCTTAGACGGCAGTGTCAGCTTGGCAAAAATTGCTGCCGACGGACTCAGTGGTGATGGCTGTGCGGCACGCCCTGTTCGTGCAGCAGATTCTCCAGCTCGCCGGTCTGAATACATCTCGCGGATGATGTCGGCGCCGCCGACGAATTCACCGTTGATATAGAGCTGCGGGATCGTCGGCCAATTGGCGAAATCTTGATGCCCTGGCGGATGGCCGGGTCGGCCAGCACGTCGACGCCCTTGAACTTCACGCCGAGATGGCTGAGCACCTGCACCGCCATCGAGGAAAAGCCGCATTGCGGGAAGACCGGGGGTGCCCTCTCATGTAGAGCACGACCTGGTTGGTCGAGACCTCGTCCTTGATCCGCTCGAATACTGCGTTGTCGCTCATAGCTCGTCGATCCTCGTGACTCTCATCTCACCAGTAAATGGGGTTTTCGCCTCAGCTGTCGAGAGGGGAGGTTTGCAGGGCTAGGGCGTGCAATTCGCCACCCATGCGCCCCTTGAGCGCGGCATAGACCATCTGATGCTGCTGTTACGCGCGACTTGCCGGTAAAGGCAGTCGAGCGGACATAGGCCGCGTAATGGTCGCCGTCGCCGCGCAGATCCTCGATCCGCACCTCGGCATCGGGCAGGGCTTCCTTGATCAGCTGCTCGATCTGGGCTGCATCCATCGCCATGAGAGCTCTCCTTAATCCGCGGCCGACATGTAGCGCGGCAGCCATTCCGCATTGATTCGGACGAGTTCCGCAACCGGGATCGTACCGAGACCCGGTCCGGTGATCGTTTCGCCGCGCGTGGTGCCGATGCGCAAAGCCGGCACACCGGCCGATTTGGCGGCGGCGAGGAATGCGTCCGCATCCTTGGCTGTGACCAGATAGCGCGCCTGGGTCTTCGCCGAAATAGGCGGCATGGAGCGGCAGATTGCGCGGCAGGCTTTCGACCTTGAGGCCGCGCTTGCCGGCCATCGCCATCTCGGCCAGACCGATCAGCAACCCGCCATCGCTCAGATCGTGGCAGGCGGTGACAGCGCCGGCCAGGATCTGGCCGCGCACGAAATCGCCATGGGCGCGCTCGGCCGCCAGATCGACCGGCGGCGGAGCGCCGTCTTCTCCGGCCGGCAATCTCGCGCAGGAACAGCGAGGCGCCGAGATGGCCCTTGGTCCGGCCGATCAGGATGACTGCTTCGCCCTCGGCCTTGAAACGCAGATCGACCGCCTTCGTCACGTCCTCGATCAAGCCGACGCCACCGATCGCAGGAGTCGGCAGGATGCCCTGGCCGTTGGTCTCGTTGTAGAGCGAGACGTTGCCGGACACGACCGGATAATCGAGCGCCAGACAGGCTTCGCGCATGCCCTCGATGCAGCCGACGAACTGGCCCCATGATCCGCGGCTTCTGCGGATTGCCGAAATTCATGTTGTCCGGTGATGGCGATCGGCAGGGCGCCGATGGCGGTGATGTTGCGCCAGGTCTCGGCCACCGCCTGCGCCCCGCCGCGCGCCGGATCGGCAAAGCAGTAGCGCGGCGTGCAGTCGGTGGTCAGGGCGAGGCCCTTCTTCGTGCCGTGCACGCGCACCAGTGCAGCATCGCCCGGCGGCTGCTGCACCGTGTCGCCCATTACGGTCTTGTCGTATTGGTCCCAGATCCAGGCCTTGCTGGCTGAGATCGGGTGATGCCAGCAACTGTTTCAGCGTTGCCGCGAGATCGTCGGGGCCGGCGATTTGTCGGCTGCGGCCAGCTCCGGCTGCGTCGGGGTCGGCTCCCAAGGCCGCTCATATTGCGGCGCTTCGCTGACCAGCGGCTCGACCGGCAGATCGGCCTGCACTGCGCCATGCATCTTGAGCACGAGATGGCCGGTCGTGGTGACCCGGCCGATCACCGCGAAATCCAGTTCCCATTTGTCGAAGATCCGCTTTGCCTCGGCCTCGCGGCCGGGCTTCAGGATCATCAGCATGCGTTCCTGGCTTTCGGACAGCATGATCTCATAGGCGGTCATGCCGGTTTCGCGCACCGGGACATGGTCCAGATCGAGTTCGAGGCCGAGCCCGCCCTTGCCGGCCATCTCGACCGAAGAGGAGGTCAGGCCGGCCGCGCCCATATCCTGGATGGCGACGATCGAATCGCCGGCCATGAGTTCCAGCAGGCCTCGATCAGCAGCTTTTCGGTGAAGGGATCGCCGACCTGCACGGTCGGACGCTTGGCTTCCGAATCCTCGCTGAATTCGGGTCGAAGCCATGGTCGCGCCATGGATGCCGTCGCGCCCGGTCTTGGCGCCGACATAGATCACCGGATTGCCCGGGCCGGCAGCGGCCGAATAGAAAATCTTGTCGGCATCGGCCAGGCCCACCGTCATGGCGTTGACCAGGATATTGCCGTTATAGCTCGGATGGAATTCGGTCTGGCCGGCCACGGTCGGCACGCCGACGCAATTGCCGTAGCCGCCGATGCCGGCGACGACACCCGCCACGAGATGGCGCGTCTTCGGATGGTCCGGGCTGCCGAAGCGCAGCGCGTTCAAATTCGCGACCGGCCGGGCACCCATGGTGAAGACGTCGCGCAGAATGCCGCCGACCCCGGTCGCAGCGCCTTGATAGGGTTCGATGAAGAGGGGTGGTTATGGCTTTCCATCTTGAAGATGACGGCCTGGCCGTCGCCGATATCGATCACGCCGGCATTCTCGCCGGGGCCGCAGATCACCTTGGGGCCGGTCGTCGGCAGCTTCTTCAGATGGATCTTCGAGGATTTGTAGGAGCAATGCTCGCTCCACATGACCGAGAAGATGCCGAGCTCGGTCAGGTTCGGATCGCGCCCCATGATCTTGCGGCAGCGCGCATATTCCCTCCGGCGACAGCCCATGCTGTTCGACGATCTCCGGCGTGATTTCACTCGTCAAGACAATGCTCCCACCAGGCTCTCGAACATGCCGCGCCCCTCGGTCCCGCCGAGCAGCGCGTTGCACACCCGCTCCGGATGCGGCATGTAGCCGAGCACGGTCTTGGTCTTGTTGAAGATGCCGGCGATGTTCCGGATCGAGCCGTTCGGGTTGCCCTCCGGCGTGATCTGGCCGGCCTCGTCGCAATAGCGGAAGGCAACCTGGCCGGCCGCTTCCAGCCCGTCCAAAGTCGCTTCATCGGCGTAATAGCAGCCATCGGCATTGGCGACCGGGACATGGATCACGTCGCCGGTGGCATATTTCGCGGTGAAGATCGACTGGCTGGTCTCGACCCGCGTGGTGATGATCCGGTTGATGAACTTCAGGTTCTTGTTGCGCATCAGCGCACCCGGCAGCATCCCGGCCTCGGTCAGGATCTGGAAGCCGTTGCAGATGCCCAATACCGCCAGCCCGCGCTCGGCGCGCGCCTTGACTTCGCGCATGATCGGCGACAGGGCGGCCATCGCGCCCGAACGCAGATAGTCGCCATAGCTGAAGCCGCCCGGCAGCACGACGAGGTCGACGTCGGCCAGCTCGGTGTCGCGGTGCCAGACCATCGTGGTCGGCCGGCCGGTGATCTCTTCGAGCGCGATCGCGGCATCGCGATCGCAATTGGAGCCCGGGGAAGACGATGACGGCGGATTTCATCGCGGAAACCTCTCAGCCCAGATCGATCGCATAATTCTCGATCACCGTATTGGCGAGCAGCTTTTCGCACATGCTGCGCGCGGCGACGCCGCGCCTTATCGGGATCGGTCTCGGCCAGGTCGAGCTCGATATACTTGCCCTGGCGAACGCCGTTCACGCCCTCGAAGCCGAGCGAGCCCAGCGCGTGGCCGATGGCGGTGCCTTGCGGATCGAGCACGCCGGATTTCAGGGTAACGTGGACCTTAACTTTCATGTCGTCCTGCCAATACCGTTAACCCCTCTCCCGCATTGCGGGAGAGGGAGGGACCCGCGAAGCTGGAGGGTGAGGGTCGAGCAGCTTGCGACACCTAAGGCGCTGACGCGCCTCACCCTCATCCGGCTCGCTATCGCTCGCCACCTTCTCCCGCAATGCAGGAGAAGGGAGTTTTTCACTGCATCGTCTTCGGCCCCTTCAGATCGGCCGGGCCGCCTTCGGGCAGGATGCCCAGGCGGCGCGCGACTTCCTGATAGGCCTCTTCGACCTGACCCAGATCCTGGCGGAACCGGTCCTTGTCCATCTTCTCGCCGGTCTTGACGTCCCAGAGCCGGCAGCTATCCGGGCTGATCTCGTCGGCCACGACCAGGCGCATCTCGTCATTGTTCCACAGCCGGCCGAATTCGAGTTCAAGATCGACCAGCTTGATGCCGATGCCGAGGAACAGCCCGCTCAGAAAGTCGTTGACCCGGAGCGCCAAGGCCATGATCTCGTCGAGCTCCTGGGTCGTCGCCCAGCCGAAGGCCGTGATGTGTTCTTCCGACACCATCGGGTCATCCAGCGCATCGTTCTTGTAGTAATACTCGATGATCGAGCGCGGCAGCTGCGTCCCTTCGGCAAGGCCGAGGCGCGTCGCGAAGCCGCCGGCGGCAACGTTGCGCACGACCACTTCGAGCGGCACGATCTCGACTTCGCGCACCAGCTGCTCGCGCATATTCAGGCGGCGCACGAAATGAGTCGGGATACCCATATCGGCCAGCCGGCTCATGATGTATTCGCTGATCCGGTTGTTCAGCACGCCCTTGCCGGTGATCGTGCCCGTCTTCTGGTTGTTGAAGGCCGAGGCGTCATCCTTGAAATACTGCACCAGCGTGCCGGGTTCGGGTCCTTCGAACAGGACCTTGGCCTTGCCTTCATAGATCTGCCTGCGCCGGGACATGCTGGCTGTCCGTTCCTCTCCGTCTCTTTGCCAGGAATGGCGCTGTAGGAATGCGATCTTTCGAAGCTCCGGCCGGTTGCCGAATCTGCGGCTCATATAGCAAGGATGCTACCTCGGCACAATCATCCGAGGTCGACGGTTATCCAATCGGATGGCTGCCCCGCAACCGTGCTGTAGCGCCAGGCGGCGCCGAGCGGCGCCCCGGGTTCGGCCAGCGCGATCAGCGAACTCGATACCGTGCCGAAGCCGACCGGCAGCATGAAACGCATGGCGCTCTCCGCGCCGAGCGCGGCATCGGGGACGGTATCCTCCAGCAGCGCTTGCCAGCCGCGCCAATCGTCCCGGTCCGGATCGGGCGGCGCTGCCGCCAGGAAGCGCTCGCGATAGCGCCGGATGCGCGGGCTGGTCGTGTCGTCGATCTCGCGCGCGGTCAGCATGGCGAGGCCGGGCGGGATCTGCTGCACGCTCAGCCCGTCCTGGCCGCGATGGGCCAGCCAGAACGCGTCGCGGTTATCGGCGATGACCAGGTTGAACGGCCGATAGGCCTGCGGATCGAGCGACGCCAGGGCATGGGCCGCTTCTGCCGCGTCGGGATAGTCCAGCGCATCCAGCACCAGCTCGCCGCGCGACCGCTTGCCCGCGGCGGGGCCGAGCGTACCGACGCGGTTGAGGATCGCGGCAGCGACGCCGTGATCGTTTAGCCCGAGCCAGGATCCGCCCGCCAATTGATCCTGGCCGGCCACGATTTCCGGCCGGTCCGGCCAATGGCGCGCCGGCGCCAGCGCCGGGCGGTCGCGCATTTCGTCTCGATTGGCGCCCAGGAGCAACGGCCAGCGATGACCGGGGCGGCGCAGCAGAATGACGGTGCACAATTGGCGGCGAGCCTCCGCGAAATTTCGTCCGAAACTTAACCACCTGTTGGTGCCTTGCGCCACAGGGTGCAACGCGTGGACGACGCGTCCCGACCAGCCGGAGCGATGGGCAACAGAGGCATCTTATGACCAAACATGGTGCGGCGGTTTCGGGTGTTGCTTGCAGACCTGTCTTGCGGCACCGGGCGGGCTGAACGCGGGTGTCTGCAACGAATGAATTGCGCGAGGAGCGCGACCGCTTCGTCGCCTTCGCCTTCGCCGCGGCCGATCTGCTGGTGCAGATCGATGCCGAGCGGCGTGTGCGCTTTGCGTCCGGCGCGGCCCAGGCCTTGCTCGGCGTTGCTGCGGCTGCCCTGCCGGGGCGCGATTTCCGCGATTTCATCGACTCGCGCGACCAGGCCTATTTCACCCGGCTGCTCGGCACGCTGGTCGTTCGCGGCCGCATCGAATCGGCCGCCGTGCTGCTCCGCCGGCCCGATGGCGAACGCTTCCGGGTCATGGTCGGCGGCTGCTGCTTTCCGGGAAAATCGCGGATTTCTTCCTGTCGCTGACCCATCTGGCCGCGGCCTTTCCGATCAGCGAGAAGGAGCGCGACCCCGAGACGCGGCTGCTGTCGCCCGCGGCTTTCACCGAAGCGGCCTCCCAGATGGCGCGCTCGCCGAGCGATCCGGCCGGCAGCCAGATGGTCATGCTGCATGTCGATGGCCTGGCCGCTCTCGAAGACGGGCTCACGGCAAAGGCGCGGACCCAACTGCGCGGCGAGATGGCGGCGCTGCTGCGCAGTTCGTCTTCGGGTGGCGATGCCGCGGCCCAGGTCGATCGAGAGACGTTTTCGGTGGTTCAGACCAAAGGCACCGACACGACCGAGCTGACCTTCGGGCTGCAAGCGGTGGCCAAGGCGACCGAGCCGAATGCCGAACTGGCCGTCTCCGCGGCTACGGTCACGCTCGATGCCGGCGCGCTCGGCGACCAGGATGCGGGGCGTGCGCTGGCCTATTGCATCAAGCAATTCGCGGAGAACAAAGGCGCGGGCTTCACCATGAGCTCGCTCGCCAACGGCTTCTCCGAAATGGTCAACGAGACCATGGCGCGCGTCACCTCGGTGAGGTCGACCCTGTCGGGCGGCAATTTCACGCTCGTCTATCAACCGATCGTCGATCTGAAGAATGACGGCTTGCATCATTTCGAGGTCCTGACGCGCTTCCAGCCCGGTCAAAGCCCCTATGAGCTGGTGTCGTTCAGCGAAGAGGTCGGGCTGGCCGAGGAACTGGACCTCGCCGTCTGCGAGAAGGCGTTGCGCACCGCTGCGAAGAATCACATTCCCTATACTTTGGCCCTCAACCTGTCCGGCCGGTCGATCCAGAGCGCTTCCTTCATCAGCCGGTTGATGGAGCTGGGTGACCGAGCTGGCGCCCGATCAGCGCAAGGTCATGTTCGAGATCACAGAGTCGGCGGCATCCAGAACCTCGAAGATGCCGAGGCTGTCATCCGGCTGCTGCGCCGGCGCGGCCATCCGCTCTGCCTGGATGATTTCGGCGCCGGCTTTTCAGCCTTCACCTATCTGCGCCGCTTCGAGGTCGATTTTGTGAAGCTCGACGGCAAGTTCCTGAACTCGGCCTATAGCAGGCCGCGCGATGCGGCCCTGGTCCGCTCGCTGACCCAGCTGTGCCGCGAACTGCACTGCTCGACCATCGGCGAGATGATCGAGACGCGGGTCGAGGCCAAGGCCGCCCAGGATCCTCGGCGTCGATTTCGGTCAAGGGTATCTTTTCGGCAAGCCGGCCCCGGTGCCGCGCTACGAACCGATCTAGCGGCACCGGGGGCTGCGACTTACCGCTTCGCGATGCCGTAACGCGCGGCCGGCGTGGCGTTGGACAGCCGGCCTGACATGGCCCGGCGCGCCGCTTCATAGGCATCCCATTCGGCCTGCTCGGCAGGGCCGGAATGGTGACGATCTCGCCCCGGTCGAAGCCGGCGAGCGAGGCGTCGACCATGTCGTCGGCCCGCATCACGATCGCCTGCGGCAGGTTGTGTACCGGCAGGCCGGCGACATCCCAGAACTCGGTCGCGGTCGCGCCGGGCAGGACGGCCTGGAGCCGGATGCCCTTGCCGGCCAATTCATGGTGCAGCGACTGGGTGAAGGCGAGCACGAAGGCCTTGCTGCCGCCATAGACGCCGTTCAGCGTCTCGGGCGAAATCGCGACGATGGACGAGATATTGATGATCGTCCCGGTACCGCGCGCGACAAAGCCCGGGACCGCTGCGTAGGTCAGCCGCGTCAGCGCGGTGACGTTGAGCGTGATCATCTGTTCCATCGTGTCGACATTGGAATTCAGCAACGGTGCTGCGGCGCCGACGCCGGCATTGTTGACCAGCAGAGTGATGCTGGCATCGCTCTGCAACCGGGCTTCGACCTTGGCCAGATCGGCCTTGTCGTTGAGGTCGGCCACCAGTGTCTGGACCGAACGCCGGTCTCGCTGTTCAGCCGCTGCGCCAGCGCGTCGAGCTTGTCCTTACTGCGCGCGACCAGGATCAGATCGTAGCCGCGCTTGGCGAAGCGATCGGCATAAATGGCGCCGATCCCGGTCGAGGCGCCGGTGATCAGGGCCGTACCCTTGCTGTCGATGCTGCTCATCTTCATTCCCTCACATTCGCGTCGCCGGAGGTCGGCGCCCGTGAGGGAGATGTAGGCCTGACATCGGCCGTCTCAAATGTCATATATCCGGCGTTTTAGGGACGTCCGGAGGTCGGCGTTTAAAGCACTTCGACCGGCGATCAGGCAGTACCGAACACCCGGCGGAAGATCGTATCGACATGCCTGGTGTGTGCGCTTCGTCGAAACAGCGCAGCCAATGCCGACGCGTCGAGATGCTCCGCCACGGCGGCATCCTGCTTGAGCAGTGTCAGGAAATCGCCTTCCGCCGCGCCAGGCCGGCATGGCGTTGCGCTGGACCGCGGCATAGGCGTCCTCGCGGCTCATCCCGGCCTGGGTCAGCGCCAGCAGCACGCGCTGGGAATGGACCAGGCCGCCCAGGGAATCGAGGTTCGCGCGCATCCGTTCCGGATAGACGACCAGCTTGTCGACCACGCCAGTCAACCGCGCCAGGGCGAAATCGAGCGCCACGGTGGTGTCGGGTCCAAGCAGCCGCTCGACCGAGGAATGCGAGATGTCGCGCTCATGCCAAAGCGCGACGTTTTCGAGGAAGGGTGTCACGGCGCCGCGGACGACCCGGGCGAGGCCGGTCAGATTCTCGGTCAGCACCGGATTGCGCTTATGCGGCATCGCCGAGGAGCCCTTCTGGCCCGGCGAGAAATACTCTTCGGCCTCGCGCACTTCGGTGCGCTGCAGATGGCGGATCTCGGTCGCCAGATGCTCGATCGACGATGCGATCACGCCCAGCGTGGCGAAGAAGGCGGCATGGCGATCGCGCGGGATGACCTGGGTCGAGACCGGCTCGGGCTTCAAGCCCAGCTTCGCCGCGACATGCTCTTCGACGCGCGGGTCGATCTGGGCGAAGGTGCCGACCGCGCCCGAGATGGCGCAGGTCGCGATCTCCTCGCGCGCGGCCAGCAGGCGCGTGCGGTTGCGGTCGAACTCGGCATAGAAGCCCGCGAGCTTCAGGCCGAAGGTGATCGGCTCGCATGGATGCCGTGGCTGCGGCCGACCGTCATGGTCAGCTTGTGTTCGAAGGCGCGGCGCTTCAGAGCGGCCAGCAACTCGTCCAGATCCTGCAGCAGGATGTCCGAGGCTTGCTTCAGCTGTACGGCGAGGCAGGTGTCGAGCACGTCGGACGAGGTCATGCCCTGATGGACGAAGCGTGCTTCCGGCCCGACATGCTCGGCGAGGTTGGTCAGGAAGGCGATGACGTCGTGCTTGGTCTCGCGCTCGATTTCGTCGATGCGCTCGATCTCCCATTTGCCGCGCGCCCAGACCGCTTCGGCCGCGGCCTTCGGGATCACGCCCAGCTCGGCCTGCGCGTCGCAGGCATGGGCTTCGATCTCGAACCAGATGCGGAAGCGGTTTTTCCGGCGCCCAGATGGCGGCCATTGCGGGACGGCTGTAACGCGGGATCATCGGCGCTGCTCTCGAAGGGGCGAGAAATCACGCGACGGATAGCATTGCCACCGCAGCCGTCCTATCGCTAAGAGCGAAAGGCAGCCGAGCGGTCATGGGTTGGGCGGCCCCGGCGGCGGCGGCAGATCGGGCCGCCGGCGGGATAACCGGCGAATCCGGCGGCGGCAGATCGCGCGCATCGATCGGTGGGCCGCTCGAGCCGGGCGACGGTGCCGATCCATCGTCGGAGGGGTGTTTCGGGGCGGTATGCCGCTCGGCAGGCCTCGGGCGCTCATCGGACGGGGAGGACGTGTCCGGGTGCAGTCGGGCCGGTCGATCATGGCGATCAGGCGCGCGCGCCGGCGCAGCCGGCTTCGGCGGCGTCCAGGCCGGTGTCGCTGTCTCGGCCGGTGGGGCTGCGGATTGAGGCGGCGGAGCGGGCGGCACTGCCACGGCCGGCAGCGGCGGCGGTAGAGCGGCGGCTGGCGCCGGTTGCGGTGGCGCGGACGCCGTCGGCGCAGGGGCTGGAGCAGGCTGCACCGCCGCCGGCTGAGCCGGCGGTTTGGGAGGAGTTGCCATGGTGGGCGTGGGGGCCGACTGCGGCGCGGCAATGTCCGGCGTCGAGAGCGGCTGCGGTGGTGGCGGTGTCATCGGCGCGATGACGGCTGCATAAATGAGATAGAGGGCCGAGGCGCCGATCGCGAGGCCGGTGAGCAGCAGCCAAAGACTTCCGCTCTGCCAGATCGAATCGCGTTCCCGTCTTGGCGGCCGTACACGGCCGGGGGGCTTCGGTGCCGCCGTCGACCGTGCCCAATGGACCGATCGTGTCGGCGAGTCCTCCGGGACCCGCCCGAGCTGGGCGGCAGGGTCCGGTCTTGGTTTCGGTTCCGGTGCTGCGTGCGGTTCCGGCCTCGCCTCCGTCGCCGGCGCAGGGCCGCGTGCGGCCGATGCGGCCGGCCGCGCCGCCGCTTCGGCGATTGCCGCGTCTTTCGGCTCGGGTGCAGCTTTGGCCGGCCGCGCAACCTTGGGTGGCACCGGGTCGGTTCGGCCGTTGAAATAGGGTTCCTGACGCTTGCCCTGCACGCGCTGACGTCTCCGCTCGAACGGGTCTGCCCCGCGCGACGTCAACGCTTCCGATGCCGATTTCGTTCTGAATCTCGTCCGGGTGCGACAAGAAATCGCAGCCGGCGCTCAGCCGGCCTTGTGTTCCGCCGGCTGGGCGGCCTTGCCGATCGCGTCGATCAGGCGCCGCACCGTGTCGTAATCGGCTGAGCGGTCGCCGGTCTCGGACTGGCTGTAGACGGCGAGGCCGCTGGCGCCGTCATCCGCATCGACGATGTCGATCGTGACGACCGAAGCGCCGCCCTGCGAGGCTTGCCGATAGACCAGGCGCAGTCCTTCGTTTCTCGGTCGATACCAGCTTCGCCTGCGGCCTGGTCTCGACGGTGTCGCGGACCACGGCGCGCATCTTGTCGGCCGGCACGGCGATCAGCACCGTCACTTCATCCGGCCGGTCAGGCAGTAATTCGGCGGACAGGCAAGATAATGCGGCTGAGCCGGCGGCGTGAAATCGCCGAAGCTGCCGATGACCGGCGGCGGCGGCGAAGAGGCGCAGGCTGCGAGCAGCAGCGCGGCGGCCAAGCCGCCCAGGCGCCTGGTGAGGACTGCGGGACTCGAACCCGCACGCGCGAACGCTTCAGATTTTAAGTCTGATGTGTCTACCGGTTCCACCACGTCCTCGCCCCAAGCACGCCTTGCGCGCAAACCTCGTCGCGGCTTAGCCACGCCGGGCCGCCGCGTGACGACTACCATTGCCGGAAGCGGGTGGGAAGCTAGCTCGCATCGCCTTCGATCGGCTCGCCGCCGAGCCGGGTGATCATGGCGGCGACTTCGTCGGTCGCGCGGGCGAGGTCCTGGGCGTCGGTTCCGCGTAGCACCAGGCTGACGCCGAAGCCGCCGCTGCGGCTCCAGAACGGATAGGAGCCGATATCGATCTCGGATGGGCTGCCTGGATCTCGCCCAGATCCTTGGCGATCGTGCCTTCGGCCAGGCGGCAATTGATGCTGCGCGACATCACCTTGGGCCCGCCGACCAGGCGGTGCTTGACCGAATCGAACATGCCCTGGGCAATCACCGGCACGCCGGCCATGACGAAGACGTTGCCGATCTGGAAACCCGGAGCGGCCGAGACCGGATTGTCGATCAGGGTGGCACCCTGCGGCACATGCGCCATGCGCAGCCGGGCCTCGTTCAGCTCCATCTGGCCCATCTGGCGATAGCGGGCTTCCAGCCGGCGCTTGGCCTCCGGGTCGAGCACCAACGGCAGATCGAAGGCGCGCGCGACGTTTTCCGCGGTGATGTCGTCATGGGTCCGGCCCGATGCCGCCGGTGGTGAAGACGTAATCATATTGGCCCGGACCTCGTTGATCGTGGCGACGATCGTCTCGGGCACGTCGGGGATCACCCCGCGCCTCGCGCAGGCGCACGCCGACCTCGTTCAGCCCTTTGGCCAGATAGTTGAGATTGGCGTCCTGGGTCCGGCCGGACAGGATCTCGTTGCCGATGACCACCAGGCAGGCGGTGACGGATTTGGGGGCAGGGGCGGAATTGACGCTCATGATCGTGCCAGCCTAGGCCGGACGCGCGACGCCCGCAACGACAAGATCGAGGCGCCACCGCAACTGGTGGCGCCTCGATTGTCCCGGCGACGGGGCGCAGCGCGTCAGTGCGCGCTGGCCGCAGATGCGCTTGCCCGGGGCTTGCGCGCCAGCAGCAGCGAGACGGCGGCGATCGCTAGCATCACGCCGATCACGGCGAAGGTATCGCCAAAGCCCATGACCAGGGCCTGGCGTCGGATGACCTGGCCGATCTGGACCAAGGCCTGGTGCTCGGGCGACGCTCGGATCGGCGCCATGCGACAGGAAGTAGCTGGTCGCCTCGGCCAGGCGCTGGCGCACCTCTTCGCGAACGGCGTCACCGACTGGCCGATGATGTTGGAGTGGAACTGCTCGCGCTTGGTGATGATGGTCTGCAGGCTGGCCGTGCCGATGGCGCCGCCCAGATTGCGCAGCATGTTGGACAGGCCGAAGCGTTGCCGGCGTCCTTCGGCGCGATCTCGGCCAGGGTGATGGCGGTCAGGGGCGTGATGATCAGGGCCTGGCCGATGGCCCGGACGATGTTCGGCGTCAGGAACTGGTCGCCCGAGACGTCGTAGGACAGCTCGATATCGAGGAAACAGCTCGCGGCGAACAGCGCGATGCCGACGAAGGCGATGTAGCGGACGTCCAGGCTCTTCATCAGCCGCGGCACCAGCGGGATCAGCAGGATCTGGGGCAGGCCGGTCCAGGCCAGCACCTCGCCGATCTGCTCGGCATGTAGCGCTGCACCTGCGCCAGATATTGCGGCAGGACATAGACCGTGCCGAACAGGGCGAAGCCGACTAGCACATTGGCCAGCACGCCGACGCCGAAGTTCCGGCCCTTGAGCAGGCGCAGATCGACCAGCGGCTGCTTCACCGTCAGCTCGATCCAGATGAAGGCGCCGAGGAAGACGACTGCGACGACGGCGAGGCGGACGATGAAGGGCGAGCCGAACCAGTCGTCCTTGTTGCCTTCTTCCAGCAAGGTCTGCAGCGCCGAGAGTCCGATAGCCATGGTGGCGATGCCGGCCCAGTCGCCCTCCTTGAGCAGGCTGAGGCGCATCGGCTCCTTGGCGAGGGTGAGCCAGAGCGCGACGATCATCGCCAGGCTCGGCACGGTGTTCACGAAGAAGATCGTCTGCCAGCCATAGGTCTCGGTCAGATAGCCGCCGATTGTCGGGCCGATCGCCGGGGCGAAGGTCACGGCGAGGGCGAACATGGCGAAGCCGAGCGGCTGCTGCGGCTTGGGCAGCCGGGTCACGACCATGGTGACCGCCATCGGGATCAGCACGCCGCCGGCGAAGCCCTGCAGGCCGCGCAGCGCGATCATCGTGCCCAGATCATGGGCGAAGGCGCAGGCCATCGAGAAGAGCGCGAAGAACAGCGTGCTGATGATGATGTAGAACCGGAACGAGAAGACCCGGCTCAGATAGTCGGTCAGCGGGATGACCACGATCTCGCCGATCAGATAGGCGGTCGACACCCAGGCGCCATTGTCGACGCCGGTGCCGATGCCGCCTTCGATGTCGAGCAGCGAGGCGTTGGTAATCTGGATGTTCAGGATCGCCATGAAGGCGCCGATCATGCCGGCGAGGACGGCGATCCAGGTTGCCAGGCTGGCCTTTTCGGCGGGTTTTGGCGGCGGCTTGCGAGAGGCTCGACATGATCTTGCCCTCCTGGCTCTGCGCTCAGATCGCCTTGGCCTTGGTGTCGATGGTCGGCGAGACCGACATGCCGGGACGCAGCTCGCCGGCCAGCGGGCTGCCGGCATCGAGCACGATCTTGACCGGGATGCGCTGGACGATCTTGGTGAAGTTGCCGGTCGCATTGTCGGGCGGCAGCAGCGAGAATTCCTGGCCGCTGGCCGGGGCGAGGCTGTCGACATGGCCGTGTGCCACGACACCCGGGAACATGTCGACTTCGACATCGACCGCCTGGCCGGCATGGACATGGGTCAGCTGGGTTCCTTGTAATTGGCGACGATATAGGCCGCCTGGGTCGGCACGACCGCCATGAGCTGGGTCCCGGCCTGGACATACTGGCCGACGCGCAGCGTGCGGTTGCCGACCACGCCGTCGACCGCGGCGACGATGTCGGTGTAGGACAGGTTCAGCGCGGCCTGATGCCGCGCCGCCTCGCCGCGAGCCAGCGTCGCTTGCGCCTGGGCCAGATCGGCCTTCAGCAGATCGACCTGCTTGACTGCGGTGGCGAGCGCCGCGTTGTCGCGGGCGACATCGGCATGGCGGACGGCGGTCTGCGAGGCGGCCAGCTGAGAGCGCTGCACCGTGCCGGCGCCGGTCGTGACCAGCTCGGCATAGCGCCGGTTGTCCTGCTCGGCGAAGGTCGCGTTGGCAATATCGGCCGCGACCGTGGCCGCGCCGCCTCGATGACCGATTGCTGGGTCTCGAGCGCGGCCTGCTTGCTGGCGATCAGGGCCCGGGCGGAGGCGACATCGGCATCGGCCTGGTCGAGCGCGGCCTCGAAGTCGCGATCGTCGATCCGCGCCAACACCTGGCCGGCCTTGACCTGCTGATTGTCCTCGACCAGCACCGATCCGAGATAGCCCGAGATCTTGGGCGCAACGGTCATGTTGTCGGCCTGGACATAGGCATCGTCGGTCGACACTTCGAAGCGCCCGACCGTCCAGTATTGCCAGCCGAAATAGGTGGCGCCGGCGATGGCCAGCAGGCTGGCGCCGGCGATCAGCGCCTTGCGCATCGAACGCTTTTTCGGCTGCGGGAGAGCGTCGCGCTCCGACATCAGGGATTGCGGGTCGATCTCGATCGAAACGTCATGTTTGGTCATCGGACTGCCTCGTCTGCTGGTCTGGTCGTCCCGGCGGTGTTCCGCTCGTGGAATTTCCGCATGGGAAAATTGCTGTTTTCCAAAATAGGCGTTAGGATGCGCCTGTCAATGGGATTTAGGAAAATATCTATGCTCCAAAATCAAGCCAGGGTCCCGCGGCCGCGCGGCCGGCCCCAGCTCCGATCCGACGACGACACGCGCCGCATCGTGATCGAGGCGGCGGCCGACGCATTCAAGGCGAATGGTTATGCCGGTACCGGCAGGGGCGAGGTGGCGCAGCGTGCCGGGGTTTCGACCAAGACGCTGTACCGCCTGTTTCCGGCCAAGGATGTGCTGTTCGGCCTGGTCGTGACCGACCGGATCGGCCGCTTCATGCTGGAGATCGACGAGGAGGTGCTGGGCGCGCTCGATCTCGCTGCAGCGCTCGAACGGATCCTGGTCGCCTATGGCGGCCTCACCCTCGGTGCCGAGACGATTGCGATCAACCGGCTGGTCCTTGGTGAATGCGAGCGCTTCCCGGAGATCGCCGCCAGCTTCTACGAGCGGGCGATCAAGCCGATCCATGCCGCAATGTCGGGCTGGCTGCGCCGGCAGATCGAGCGCGGGCTGATCCGGCTCGACGATCCCGACTTGGCCACCGGCATGCTGCGCGGGCATGATGATCCAGGAGCCGCAGCGCAGCACCATGTTGGGCCAGCGCGCGGCGCCTGACGCCGCGGAGATCGCCGAACGGGCGCGGGCTTGTGCCAAGCTCTTCCTCGACGGCTGCCGGGTGTGAGCGGCCTGGCGGTCCCGTCCTGCTTTGGCAGCACCTTTGTTCATACGGCATCCTGGCCGGCCCGGAATGCAGTGGTGAGTCGGCACGTCCCTGCCTATTCTGCCGTGGTCGTCCTGCAAATCACCGAGGTTGCGATGCCGCTCGATATCCGCCTGGTTCGCTGCTGTCCGACAATTACGCTTATCTGCTGCATGATCCCGCGAGCGGCGAGGCGGCAGTGGTCGATCCCTCCGAGGCTGGGCCGGTGCTGGCCGCGCTCAAGGAGACGGGCTGGCGGCTGAAGCACATCCTCAATACCCATCACCACCACGACCATATCGGTGGCAACAACGCCCTAAAGCAGGCGACCGGTGCGCATATCGCCGGACCCGAGAAGGACCGGCACCGTATCCCGGATCTCGAAACCGGGCTGTCCGAGGGCGCTGTCTACAGCGTCGGCACGCGAAAGCTGCGCGTCCTCGAAGTGCCGGGCCATACCAGCGGGCATATCGCCCTGGTGTTCGACGAGGACGAGGCCGGTGTTCAGCGGCGACACGCTGTTCTCGCTCGGCTGCGGGCCGGGAGGTCCGCCTTTGCTCCGAGCGCTTATCGCGCTCCGATACTACGAAGCGCGGATGGGCGCAGCCGATGCCTCGCCTCCGCGACGGTTGCCAGCACGTCCTGAACTCGAATGCGATCGGCCCGCATGACGGCATGCATGATCGGGTCGGACAGCAGATCGGCAAGCGCCGGCTCGATGCCGCTGTCGATCCAGTAATGCCTGTCGGAATCGGCGCCGTCACCAAGGAGGCCAGCCTGTGCCGGCGCGATCCAATCCGGCGAAAACGTCGGGCGCTGCAAGCATGGCATCGATCCATCTCCTCGATCTCGTGACCATGCCAGTAGTAAAGCCGTCCGATGTCGCGTTCATTTCAGCGAGACGAAAGATTTGTACCACAGCGTTACGAAAGTAACGCGTTTGTGCCTCAAGGCACTGATGCAACCATCGGCATCTCTACTCGCCGAAGCCGTAGAGCCGCATCGGGTTCTCGACCAGGATCAGATGACGCAGCCTTTCCTCGGGGACCCAGACGGCGAGCAGATCGAGCAGATCTCCGTCATTGACCATATGGCCGGGAACGGCGACATGCGGCCAGTCGGATCCCCAGACCAGCCGGGTGGGGTCGGCTTCGACCAGCGCCTGGGCAAAGGGGATCGTGTCGTGGAACGGCGCCCCGGTGCAGGAGGGGGCGATAGGCGCCCGACAGCTTGACCCAGCAGCGGCCGCCGCGGAGCAGGGTCAGCAGGCTCTGGAAGCCCGGATGACCGGCGCCCTCGATCGCCGGCATGTGGCCGAGATGATCGATGACGACATCGACCGGCAGGCGCTGCAGCCGGGGCATCAGCGCCGGCAATTCGCGCGCATCGAGCAGCAGCTCGACATGCCACTGGAACGGCTCGATGCGCCGCGCCACCGCTTCGAGCTGGTCGAGACCGACTCCGCCCTTGAACAGCAGATTGAAACGGACGCCCTTGACCCCGTCGCGCGCCAGGCCCTCCAGCGTCGCCTCGTCGACAGTGGCATCGACTGCCACCACGCCGCGCAGCGTGTTGCGATGCTTTGCCAGCGCCTGCAGCATGCAGCCATTGTCGGTGCCGAAGATGCTCGGCTGGATCAGCACGCCGCGCGTCAGGCCAAGCTGTTCCAGCATATGGCGATAGGCGCTGAGCGGCGCCTCCGGCGGCGTATAGCTGCGGTCGGGATGCAGCGGAAACAGGCTGAGCGGCCCGATAATATGGGCGTGACAGTCGCAGGCATCCGGCGGCACTTCGAAATTCGGCGGGCGCGGCGCGGGGTCGGGCGCCAGGCACAGCGGCGCGTCGTCATCCTGCGGCATCGTCGACAGCCTCCTTCTGCTATTCCCAACCGGCTCGCGCCATGACTTTCTCGGCCTCCGGCGCGAATTTGCCGAGCTTGCCGAGGGCCGCGGTGTCGCTCTTGAACGGGCCGAGCGCTGCCAGAACCGGGACGGCAGGCACCTCGGGGCGCACCGGGTATTCGAAATCGGCGCCGGCGAATTTCGCCTGAATGTCCGGGCGCAGCAGAAAGGAAACCAGCGCTTCAGCGGATTTGGGATGCGGAGCGTCCTTCAGCAAGCCCGCACCGACCAGATCGATCTGGGCGCCGCGACTGGCCTGGTTCGGAAAGGTGACGGCGAGATTGTCGACCACTTCGGTCTCGGTCACCTTGTCGGAGGCCGCGAAGCGTGCCCAGAACCGGGTATTCACCACGGCGATATCGGCATCGCCAGCGGCCAGCGCCTCGAGCTGGTTGCTGTCGCCGCCTTGCGGCGGCCGGGCGAAATTGGCGACGAGGCCGCGCGCCCAATCCTCCGCCGCCTCGGTGCCGTCGGCGTCGATGAGCGAGGCGACAAGGGCGATGTTGTAAGGGCTGCTGGCGGATCGGACGACGATCCTGCCCTTCAGTTTCGGATCGGCCAGATCTTCGTAATTGGCAACATCGGCCGGATCGACCCGGTCCTTGTGATAGACGATGACACGCGCCCAATAGGACAATCCGACCCCAGCGGTCCGATGGATCGCGGAAATCGCGCGGGACGGCCGGATCGACCGTGCCGGCCGGCAGCGGCTGGAACAGCCCGGCTTCCGCCGTCTGCCGCAGCACGGCGACGCCGGACGAAACCAGCAGATCGGCGCCGGCTTTCTTGCCGTCCGATTTCAGGCGCTCCAGCAACTCCTCGAACTCGCCGTCGACGACGTCGACCTTGATCCCGGTTTCCTTGGTGAAGTCTGCATAGACTGCGTTGTCTTCGACCTGGTGACGGGTCGACCAGACCGTAACCTCCGCCGGCGGCTCGGCCGGCCACGCAGAGCGGGGCAGGGCGAAAAGACAGAAGAGACAGGCCAGCGATCCGGCGAAGCGTTGCATCATTCTTGTTGTGATCCGGCCTGTTCCAATCCGGTGACGGCCCGCAGAACTCGCCATCCCGTCTACTGTATGGCCGGTGATCGTAATCCAAAACGAAAGGGCGGCAACCTGCCTTAAACGAAAGGCCGCCCCTACTCAGCTTACAGGAACGTGACTGCCGGCTGCTCGACCTGGCCGCCCGACGATCTCGCGGCGATAAAAAAAGCCCCGCGTGCCGTGGCAACACGCGGGGCTCTCCCGAGTTCCGGAGCGCTATTGGGCGTAAGCCACCCGCGTTCCGGAGCCGGGCGGGACGCATGTAAAGGTCACTTCCTGTCCGACCGTCGCGGCGAGCGCACGCAGGGCGGTGTCGCTCAGCGTCGCGCCGGAGGATGCGACGAACTTGCCGGAACTGGCGCTGTACAGGTAGCCGTGGACGCTACTGCCTTGCACGACGTTCGCCACCAGATCGCACTCCGTCACCGGGCTGGTGCCCAGGATCTTCGAGACGAAGGGCGCGGCCGCACGCTGTTCGAGCAAGCTGATGCGCGACCCGACGGCGGACGCGTTCTGGCTGGTCAGTGTGATCTGCTGGCCGACCACCGGTGCCAGATCCGTGTCGAAGGCCAGCACGAATTGCTCGACGTCACGCCGCGTGGGCGTCAGGATTGAGCAGCGGGAAGCCGCTGCCCGGCAGCGGGTTTGAAGACGCGGGCATGGAAGAAATCGAACATCGTGTCGATCGTGCCGTCATTGGTGAAGCCGAAGCCGCGCACCTGCGGTCCCGTATTGCCGGTGTCGACATTGTTGAAGAACTGCACGGCCGGCAGGCCGAACATGCCGATCTTCGTGTACATGTTGCGCAGTTGCGGGATCTTGAAGATCTGCGTGATGCCTTCGAAGCTGGCATTGGTGCTGGTGCCGAATTGGCCTTCGGCCGGGTCGAGTTCGTGGCAGCCATTGCAGGTAAAGGCACTGGTGCCGAGGACGAGGTTCAGGCCGGGCAGGTTGATGCCGTCCGACGGCCTTGAACCGGTATAGAAGTTCTTGCCGGCTTGCTGTGCCGCATTCAGCGAATTGTTGATCGCCCTCACTGGATTCGGCGGCAGTTGGACCTGCAGCGCAAAATCGGTGAAGGCCTGCATCTGCGCCGCCGTCGGCTGGTTGACCGTGCCGATCAGCGATTGGAAGGCGACGATGAAGTTGTTGAACGACAGGTTGGTATCCGTCGCATTGACGCCGAAGAAGCCGTTGGAGCGATCGCCGCGCCAATGCATCGCCCCGGAATTGGCCAGGCCGCGCAGGGTCTGCGTCGTCATCGGCCCCTTCATCGGGTGGAAGATGTTGCCTTGGCCGGTGCCGTTCAGCGGCGTGGTCACGCCGAACAGCGTCTCGCCGAGCAGCAATTGCGCCGGATCGCCGAGATTGGTCGTGATCGGGCTGGCCGTGACCTTGTTTTGCGGGCTGCCCAGGTCCCAGGCCAATTCGTCCTTGTCGCCGAAGGTATGGCAGCTCGAGCAGGAGGCCTCGCCATTGCTGCCGAACTGCCGGGCGTCATAGAGCATCGGCCGGCCCTGGACGACCGAGGCGGGTTCCGGATTGCTCAGCGTGAGCGACTGCACCTCGCTCTTGCTGCCAAGATTGATCACCTTGACCGCATCGTCGAAGCGGGTCAGCACGTAGAGCTGCTGGCGCGTTTCGTCGAGCACCACGCCGCTCGGGCCGCCGCCTGATACGGCGATGTAGTTCGCGCTCGCCGTCGTCGGGTCGAAGCTGTTCGTTTCGAGCGCAGTCGTATTGAACACGCCGATTTCGCTGGAGCCGAAGGCGGCGAGATAGAGCGTGCTGCCATCGGCCGTCACGGCCATGCCGAGCGGTGTCGCCAGGCTGTGCTGCTGCGCCGTCGGGTCGAAGCCCGGAAAGCCGGGTATGGCGTCGTAATTCAGATGCTTGTTCAGATGGATCGGCGTCACGCTCGATCCCGAGATGACCGTGATGTCGCTCTCGGCCAGATGGCCGGTCACGCTATGCCCGGCCGATTTCGTCGGTCCTCGAACCGGACCTGGTTCTGCGAGGCCGTGTTCGAAACATAGAGATGCCCGTTCGCCGGGTTGGTCACCATGTTGAACAGCGTGGTGCCGACATGGGCATAGGCCGTCTTCTGCGTCAGCTGATTGGCATCGACCGCGAAGACGTCGGTGTCGGGCAGGGAGAAACGGACCGAATTGTCCCAGACCCCGGCCCAATTCATCCGTCCAGTGACCGGAGGCGTTGTTGAACTGGACAATCTCGCCCACCTTCGGCGCCGATTCGCCCGAGGTGTCGGCCGCGGGGCCGAGATTGCCGCCCGGGCTGATCGAGAGGTCGCTCAGCAGGCAGGGCTTGCTGGTGTTGAAGCCGTCGCAGATGCGGCCGGCATCGACCGTCGTGGTCTGGTTGCCGGTCTCGAAGCCGGCGACATAGACGGTGTTGCCGTCGGGGCTGACGGCGAGTGCGCGCGGCGTATCGGTGAAATAGCTGAGGATCGCCTGCGGCGTGCCGCCGAAGCTGGTGCCGAGATTGTTCGGATTGAAAACCCAGACATCGGCGCGGGCCACGCCGGCCGTGGTCAGCTTCGGATCGCCGGCGCCCGGCACATTGGCGATCGACGGATCGCTGCGCTGCTGGCCGCGATGGGCCGTGGTGATGAAGGCGTAGCCATTGGTGCCGGCAAAGACGATATCGCGGGGCTCATCGCCGACCAGCAGGGTGCGCACGACATGCGGCGTTCCGACCAGCGAGACGATGCTGATGCTGTCCGACAGATGGTTGACGACCCAAACTTCGGTCGGTGAGCGGACCGCTACTGCGACCGGCTCCATGCCGACCGGGACATGCGCCGTCTGCGCCAGGCTGCCGCCGCCGGTCTGAAACACTTCCAGCGTGCCGTTCGGCGTGTTGACCGCGAACAGCGTGGTGTGATCGGCCGACATGGCGAGCGGCCGGACCTGACCGCTTTCGAATTCGATGAAAATCGGGCGGTCCGGAAGATTGCGCCGACGCCGGGCCGGCCAGGAGTGACGCCCCGCTGAGCAGCGAGGCCAAAGCGACGGCTCTGGCAGAGCGGTATCGCCGCTCCGAATAGGCAAGCGAGCGCACACACTGTGCCATGGACAATCCTCCCTCTTTTGCCGCGAGCTTCGGTCGAACCGGCCACGTCGGCATTGGTCGATCGAATCGGCGGGAAGGAGCCTGTCGGACGGAACGGCCGCAGCCTGAAGTGGGCTGCGACGTTGGGTCGCCTGATTCTCACACTGTCTCATTAACACGGCTGCTACCGGAAATTCAATAACCGTTCGTTCAAAAATATGAGCGATCAGTCAGGAACTCTCGGCGCGCTCGCGCGTTGCTTCAGGGCGAAACGGTCGCTTCGCGCGGTTCTGACACGGGATTGCTTTCCGGTCTCGGCATCGGGTTCCGGCGCCCAGAGTCCGTCGGAGAAGAGTTCGATCAGGCCGTCGATCGCCTCTTCATCCGGCGCTCCCAGATGCTGGTCGCCACGCATATGGCGTTCGATGATGAAGTAATTGAAAAAGAAGAAGTAAATCGTCGCCAACGCAAAGGCCGGATCGAGCCCGCACCAGTTCGGCCGCGTCGTCACCCGATCGAGCGCCGGCCCGAGCAGATACCGGAACCGCGAAGGGATGTCGCGAAACAGATCCGCGAAGTGCCGGTTCCTGAATTCTACGACATCGATAAACATCAGAAGTACATATTGCGCGTCATCATAGACCATGGACCGCACAGACCAGGCCAACAGCCGGAGATTGTCTTTGGACAGCGGGTCATCGAGTGCCGTGATAATTCGACGCATGAAGCGAACCATGCAGGATTGATAGCTCTGCGCGAGCGACTCGAAGATCGTTTCCTTCTTGGGATAGTACGTATAGATAGTGCCTTGAGAGAGATTTGCTTTCTCTGCGATCTCCCGGATATGCGTGCCGTTGAAGCCCTGGATGGTGAACAGCTCGAGCGCTGCTGCCTCGATGCTGAGCTGGTTCTCGTCCGGCCGATCGCGCGCCGGTTCCGGCAGGAACAGGATCGGCACCTTTGCTGCCGTCGCGGTCCCGGGCGTGCCGGAAAAACGATTCAGGATTTCGGGCGGCGGATTCCAGAGCCGTCCGCACAGCAGCCGGATCAGTTCGACCCGTTCGCGCGCGGCCTGGTCCAGCCGTCGCCTCTGCGCGGCGCCGCGCGCCGGCTTGCGCGACTTGAGCGCCGGTCCCGGCAGCAATCCGCCGCTGAGCAGATCGACGAAGCGCCCCGATCGCCTGCTCGTTCGAAACGCCCAAATGGCGCTCGCCCTGCATGTAGTTTTCCAGCAAGGCGCAATGGAAGAAGTAGTTGTAGACGGCGGCCAGCACGAAGGCGGGGTCGTGTCCGCGCCAATCCGCCCGCTGCGTCACCGCGCCGAACACCGGTCCGAGCAATCGCCGCAGCAGATCGGGCATGCCGTGGAAGAACTCGGCGAAATGCCGGTTCTTGAACTCGATCACGTCGATCAGCACGAGCAGTAGCGCTTCGCGCTCCTCGGCCAGTTTCGACCAGATCAGCGAGGCGAAGCTGCGCAAATCCTCTTTGGAAAAACGGGTCCTTGAGACCGGTGACCGCGCCCTCGAACCATGCGGTCATCTGCGAGCGGCACTTCTGTGCCAGATCAACGAAGATCGCTTCCTTGCTGGAATAATGCAGATAGATGGCGGAGGTCGAGACGCCGGCGCGGTCGGCGATCTCGCGGTTGTTCGTGCCGTGATAGCCTTGGGTCGTGAACAGCGCCAGCGCCGCCGCCTCGATCCGCTTCTGGTTCTCGACCGTACGGTCCCGGCCGGGCTTCGCCGGCAGGTCCTTTGGCGCCGCCGCGGGGTCGCCGATGCGGGGCGGGTGACGTCGGGTCATGGCCTCCTCGGCCTGGGTTTCGCGCGCGCCAGTATCGGCAGGACGGCGCGGCCCGCGCAAGGGGGCGGCTCTTCGCGCGCGTCGCGGGTCGGTTACGGGGCGTGCATCTCTTCTCCATCCCCTGGATGCGCGCGCAACAAGGGGATCCAGGCATCAGTGTATTTTTCCTGGCCGCTGGCCGAGAAATGATAGCCGTCGTAACGGTCGAGCGGCGTCACGTCGCGGTCGGTGTCGGGACCGTCGAAAATGCCACGTTGATCATCCGCCAGCGAGGCCTGGGCCCTTGCGATGGGGTTGTCCGGCGTCCAGTTCTCGCCGCCGACGCTGCATCGGGTGATGAAGAACGGTGCGCGCACGCCGGCAGCGTGCAGCGAGTCGATCAGCGATGCGAGGTCGGACCGGTATTGCGCCTCCGGCGTGCGCAGGGCCGAATCCGCCGCGCCCTGGTCCAGCAGCACGCCGGTTATGGTGTAGTGCGCCGCGGCGGCCCGGATTGTCGCCTGCATCGCGCCATTGAGATCGCCGCCCACAGCCCAGCGGCGTATCTCCGAACCGCCGACGGCGACCGGAATCAGGACAACGGTGCGATACAGTCCCGATTGGACGAGCTTGGTGCCGAGCAGGGTCCATGTCTCGCCCATCTGGCCGTCAGCCCCGAGCAGCGGCGAGGCCGCCCGATAGCAACGGCCCTCCGAAAAATTGACGACCGGTCATCTGCGCTTTGATGGCGTTGGCCCCTGGAAATTGCCGGCATTGGATTGGCCAATGACCAACAGGATTGCGGTCATGCAGTCCTGAGCGGGGCACGGGATCTCGATCTTGCCGGGATAGCCGAGCAAACGTCCGAACCCATCCGTCGGTATCGTCGGGTGGATCCTTTGCGCCACCAGAGCTCTGAGTTGCGCCACCGGCCATGTCTGCTTGAAGCCGGCATAAAGCCCGAGCCCGAAGGTCGTGGCGCACAGGAAAATCACGAAGAGGACAAGCAGGGCAAGGCGCATGATCGTCCTTGTGGCTCGTTTGGTCCCGTCGGTTCGCGGGATATCTGCGGGCCGCGCCATGCCCGTGCCGACCAAGCGTTGACCGTCAGAATAGCGAAGTTCGCCAAGACCGTCGCTGGATTTGTCGGTTAGCTCGGCGTGCTTGCGGCCAGCGCGGCATAGGCTGCCTTGCAGAAATCCTTGTGAACCTGCGGCGGATCGGGGCTGTCGAAGACGCGCTGGGTCAGCAGGATGGCGATCAGGTCCTGCGTCGGATCAGTGAACCAGGACGTGCCGAAGCCGCCATCCCAACCATAGGCGCCCTGTGCGACGCCGTGAGGGCTGTCCTCGACCATGACGCCCAGGCCGTAGCCCCACCCCGGCTGGGCCCGAGGATCGCCATTCCGCCCTCCCGTTGCGCATCTGTCAGATGGTTGGTTTTCATGGCCCTCAGCGAAGCCTCCGACAGGAGGCGGCGGCCATCCGGTGCCAGGCCACTCGTCATGAAGCGCGCAAAGGCCGCGAAATCTGCGGCCGTGGAGATCAGGCCGCAATCGCCGGCCGGGAACGCCGGCGCCCCGAAATACATCCCCTCAGGCGGATCGAACGGCGTCAACCTGCCGTCTTGGGCCCTGTAACCGGTGACGAAGCGGTCGAGCTTCTCAGGCGCTATATGGAACGCCGTATCCGTCATGCCCAGCGGCGCGAGGATGCGCTCGGACAGCACGACGTCCAAAGGCTTGCCGGCGGCGCGCGCGACCAGCACGCCCCAGGACATTCGAGCCCGCAGTGTAGAGCCATTGCTCGCCGGGCTGCGCCATCAGGGGCAGGGCGCCGAGGCGCTGCATAAACTGGTCCGGCGTGATCGTGGCTTTGGGGTTCGGCATGCCGAAGCCAGGCAGGCCGCCGTCGCCGTCATGATTGGATAGCTGTCCGAGAACACGAAGCCCCAGCCCAGGCGAAACGTCAGCACATCTTCCAGAGTGATCGCACGCCTGGCGGGCTCGGTATCGTCCAGCGGTCCGTCGATCCGTTTCAGGACGCGGCGATCCGCCAACTCCGGCGCCAGCCGATCGATCGGCTCGTCCAGCTTCAGCTTACCATCCGCGACCAGCATCATGGCCGCGACGGCAGTGATCGGCTTGGTCATCGACGCGATCCGGAAGATCGTGTCGGGCCGGACCGGCGGCTTGCCTTCCAGGCTCATCGCGCCGACGGGGAGAATATGCGTCTCGTCCGCCGTCGCCACCAGCGCCACGAGGCCGGGTGCCGAGCCCTTGGCCACGTGCGCCTTCAGGACTTCTTCGAGCCTCGCCAGTCCGTCTTTGCTGAACGTTGTCATTGCCTTGCTCCTGCGTCCGTCGGTTCGCAATATCAAGCGTCCCGGCGAGGTGCGCCTCGTCCGGAGGACGTGCGGCGCTTCGGGACTCCGACAAGCATAGTGCGGCACTGGCGCTTTATCTTACCACGCGGGAGCTGCCAGTTGCCGGCGCTGGCCGCCGAGAGGCTGGCAAGCCTCGTCTTGCACCAGGCAACCAAGGCCGATCAACGTCATGCGAACGGCTTCGTCGAGCGGCGTATGAGGCTCGGCTCCCAGCGTAGCGCGGAGACGCTCATTCGTCAGGCGGACGGGCACCTGCCACAGATATCGCATCTCCGCGAGCTCGCGGAACAGCGGCACGAACGGCGCGGCGAGCCGGATCAGAGGCCAGGCAACGCGCCGATCTTCAGCTTTGGCCGGCCGACCGCGCGCCGGATAGCACCCGCCATCTTGGTGCCGTCCGTGTCCCAATGCCCCTGCCATGTGGAACAGCGCGAACGGGTCGAGCCCGGCTTCCCGATCCAGAAGCTGAACCATGGTCTCCGCCACGTCGGGCAGATAGGCCCATTGATGGCCGACGCCGGGCGAGCCGGGATTGGCAATCGCGGCGACCGGCCGGCCCGGCTTCACCAGGCCCTGCGAGAACCAGTTGTTCGCTGCCTTCGGCCCGAAATAGTCGCCGGCCCGGATGATCAGGACCTTTGCGCCGTTCGAAGCGGCGGCTTGCAGGCGCCGCTCCATTTCGACCCGGATCCGGCCTTTCCGGGTGACGGGGTTCTGCGGCGATGTTTCCGTGACACTTGGAAAAGCGTCCGGCCCGTAATTATAGACCGTGCCGGCAGGACAATTCGGGCGCCACTGGCGCACGCCGCTGCGATCGTATTGTCCAGCATCGGCAGCACCAGCTCACTCCAATTGCGATATCCGGGCGGGTTGACCGCATGAACGATGACGGAAGCGCCGTGCGCCGCAGCAGCGACATCCGTGGCCGACATCGCGTCCCCGCGGAGCCAGACGAGTCCAGCCGTCGCATCGGCACCTGCCGTCAGCTTGGACGGATCGCGATGCAGCGCGCGGACGGTCCAGCCGCGGCCCACGAGGCGGCGCGCGACTTCGCCGCCGATGCCGCCGGTTGCACCGAGCACCAGGGCAGTCCGCTTCGAGTCCATGAGTTCCTCCGTTCGACGAGGGTTGATGACTCGAAGATGCGCCCAGCCTATGCTGAACGGAATTGGACAAATATGTTTCTCAGATGAACGAAAATATATGAGTGGACCGGAACCCAGTTGGGATCTCTATCGGACCTTCCTGTCGGTGTTGCAGGAGGGATCGCTGTCGGGTGCCGCCCGGGCGCTCGGCCTGGCCCAGCCGACGATCACCCGGCATATCGATGCGCTCGAACAGGCGGTGGGGTTCGAACTCTTTATCCGCTCGCAGCGCGGGCTGGCCGCCACCGAGGCGGCGTTGGAACTCCAGCCCTACGCCGAGGGACTCGCCTCGACCACGGCCGCCATGCTGCGGGTCGCATCCGGCCAGGGCGGCGCGATCAGGGGAACAGTCCGCGTGAGCGCCAGCGAGGTCATGGGCGCCGAAATCCTGCCGCCGATCCTCACATCGCTCCGTCGGGACCATCCGGCACTGGAGATTGAACTCGTCCTCTCGAACACCGTCGAGGACCTGCTGCGCCGCGACGCCGACATTGCGCTTCGCATGGTGGCGCCGGCCCAGGAGGCCTTGGTGGCGCGGAAGCTTGGCGAGGTCACGCTCGGGCTCCACGCACAGAGGCATTATCTCGAGCGCTGTGGCACGCCGCGGGCCGTCGAGGGTCTCGGCCGGCACAGCATGATCGGCTTCGACCGCGAGACGCCGGCAATCCGCAGCATGCGGCAGCGTGTGCCGGGCTTCGATACGGTCCGCTTTGCCTTGCGGACGGACAGCGATCTCGCCCAACTCGGGGCAATAAAGGCCGGTTTCGGCATCGGCATTTGCCAGGTCGCATTGGCGAGGCGCGATCCGGAGCTCGTAAGGGTGCTGCCGGATTGCGTTCGACCTCAAGCTCGGCCTTTGGGTTGCCATGCATGAGGATCTTCGCTCGACGCCGCGCTGCCGCGCCGTCTTCGACGGGCTGGCCGCCGGCCTGCGCGGTCACGTGGACGAATCACGCTAGCAAGGCTGCTCGGTTCGGGCGCTAAAACAGCGTCTCGCCCAGCTCCGGCACAAACTCCGCGAAATACACGTGAAACTGCGCAAGCACGCCGACATCCCGCCCGGTCGCGCGGGTCGCCGGGATCAACGCCTCGATGCCGAGCTGATAGGTTTCGTTCGCGTAGATCAGTCCGGGCGCAATCAGGCCTTCGGTCGTGACGCCGCCGGCCCGCATGGTCGGCGTCGTCCAGCTCATCTCGACCAGCGGGGTCAGGCCGGAGGTGAAACCGGGCAGTTCGACTCCCATGACCTCGGCGAGATAGGGCAGCGAGTATTGCACGGACAGACCCATTGCGAGCTGCTGCGGGTCGCCGCGCGTCACATCGGGCAGCTGCCAGCCGAGCGTGCCCCGTGATGGCCAGGGGCCGCAGCGTATCGATCGCGACATCGCCCAGCCCCTTGCCGAAATAGAGGGTCGGCGTGGTCGAGCCATTGCGATCGGCGCCGACCGAAGCGGCGCCGGTGCCGCCCCAGTCGCGCGTGATGCCGATCGAGGTAAGGAATTCGCCCGGGGCGTCGGTGATTGCCTGGTATTTCAGGGTCGTGCTGAAATCCTGCCAGCCATAGCGATGCCGGCTGCCGGGGGGGTTAAGCATCGTGTAGCTGTCGTTGATCCCGACGCCCAGCTGCTCGGTGATCACCTTGTCGATTTCGTAGCCGAATGCGGTCGGCCTGCCGTCGGCAGTCCCGCGTGGCCGGAAGTCACGGTCGGCACCGATGCCTCGTTTTCGACACCGGGGTCGTCGATCGTCAAAGTGGCCGGGAACTCCCGGTCGCCGGCCTCGGCATGGCCAAAAGCGGGCATGACGGTACCCGGTCCGGCGAGGCCGAGGAGTGCGGCGAAGGTATAGGCAAGGCGTCGCATCCAAATCTCCCGCTAAGAGCCGGCATGCAAATGCAGGCTTCCAGCGATGGGAAGGTCAAGCCCTTCGAAAGGCGCATAAAGGCGGCCGCGCCGCTTCCGTCGCCGGTCGGACCCCGCGCGCCCCGCGCGTTGACAGCGCTGCGCCCTGTTCCTAGGTTCAACCGGCAAGCCCCTGCTTCGACAGCGGGCATCCTTCATGGGGTTCTGGCATCGTGCCGAGCATAGATCGCCTCGTCATCGCGCTGGCCCAGCTCAATCCGACCGTCGGCGATATTTCCGGCAATGTCGCGAAGCTGCGGCGCGCCTACGCCACCGCCCGCGCCGACGGCGCCGATCTGCTGGTCAGCTCCGAGCTGTTCATCGCCGGCTATCCGCCCGAGGACCTCGTGCTGAAGCCGGAATTCATCGATGCCTGCGAGGCGGCGGTGCGCGATCTCGCGGCCGATACCGCCGATGGCGGCACGGCGATCCTGGTCGGCGCGCCCTGGCGCGACAACGGCAAGCTGCACAATGCCGCGCTGCTGCTCGATCGCGGCGAGATCCGGGCGACGCGCTTCAAGCATGATCTGCCGAATTACGGCGTGTTCGACGAGATCCGCGTGTTCAAGCCGGCGCGCTGCCCGGCCCGATCGCGTTCCGCGGTGTGCGCCTCGGCGTCATGATCTGCGAGGATATGTGGCTGCCCGAGGTGACCGAGACGCTGGAGGAATCCGGCGCGCAACTGCTCATCGTCATGAACGGTTCGCCCTTCGAGAGCGACAAGCAGGATGAGCGGGTCCAGCTCGCCGTCTCGCGGGTCAAGGAAAGCGGCCTGGCGCTGCTCTACGTCAACCAAGTGTGCGGCCAGGACGAGCTGGTGTTCGGACGGTGCCTCCTTCGCGCTCGACCGCGAGTGCCGGCTGCGGCTCCAGGCGCCGAGCTTCGCCGAAGCGGTCATCTCAACGACTTGGCGGCTCGGCGACGATGAGCGCTGGACGATAGAGCCGGGCCCGATGGTGCCGCCGGCCGAAGGGCTGGAGGCGATCTACCAGGCGATGGTGCTGGGCCTGCGCGACTATGTCGGCAAGAACCGCTTTCCCGGCATCGTGCTCGGGATGTCGGGCGGTATCGATTCGGCATTGTGCGCGGCGGTCGCGGCCGATGCGCTCGGGCCGGACAAGGTGCATTGCGTGATGATGCCGTCGCGCTACACCTCGCGCGACAGCCTGGACGATGCGGCCGAGGCGGCGAAGCTGCTCGGCGTCGAGCTGCGCGAGATCGGCATCGAGCCGGCGGTCGAGGCCTTCGGCACCATGCTGGCCGATGCTTTCGTTGGCAAATCGGCCGATATCACGGAAGAGAACCTGCAGTCGCGCGCCCCGCGGCATCACGCTCATGGCGCTGTCCAACAAGTTCGGCTGGATGGTGCTGTCGACCGGCAACAAATCCGAGATGTCGGTCGGCTATGCCACGCTCTACGGCGATATGTGCGGCGGCTATGCCGTACTGAAGGATATCTACAAGACCACGGTCTTCGCGCTGTCGCGCTGGCGTAACGAGAACCGGCCGGAGGGTGCGCTCGGGCCGGTCGGGCGCGTCATGCCGGAGCGCATCATCACGAAGCCGCCGACTGCGGAGCTGAAGCCCGACCAGACCGACCAGGATACGCTGCCGCCCTATGACGTGCTCGGACGACATCCTGGAATGCCTGATCGAAAACGAGCGCCCGGTCGACCAGATCGTCGCCCGCGGCCATGACCGCGCCACCGTGCTCGCGGTCTGGAAGATGCTCGACCGCGCCGAATACAAGCGCCGCCAGGCCCCACCCGGCGTGAAAACGACCCGCCGCGCCTTCGGCCGCGACCGCCGTTATCCCATCACCAACGCCTTCCAGGGGCACAAGTGATGGGGAGATATGAGGTGCCTCCCTCTCGGCCCCATTGGGGGGGAGAGGGGCCGGGGTGAGGTGGGGCATGCTCGGTACCAGCGGGCACGCCGCCGCCGAAGCGGTGACATGACCCCCCGCCCTGCGTTTCGCACCCAGCCCGACCGGGCGGCTGCATCTCGGCAATCTGCGCACGGCGCTGGTCAACTGGCTCTACGCTCGCGCGCATGGCGGAACGCTGCTGCTGCGCATCGACGATACCGATCTGGAACGTTCGACCGTAGAACACGCCGTGGCGATCGAGACCGATCTTGCCTGGCTCGGCCTCGACTGGAACAGCTTCGCCCGGCAATCCGATCGTCTCGACCGCTACGCCGACGCGGCCGAGCGGCTGAAGGCGGCCGGCCGGCTCTATCCGAGCTTCGAAAGCCCGGAAGAGCTGGAGCTGAAGCGCAAGCTGGCGCTGGCCCGGCATCTGCCGCCGATCTACGATCGGGCCGCGCTGAAGCTCTCGGCCAAGGAGATCGCGGCCAAGCTCGCCGCGGGCGAGCAGCCGGTCTGGCGCTTCAAGCTCGCGCCCGGACGCACCCGCTGGACCGATCTGATGCGCGGCGCCGTCGAGTTGGAAGCCGAGAAAATGTCCGACCCGGTGCTGGTGCGCGGCGATGGCGGCGCGCTCTACACGCTGTCCTCGGTGGTCGACGATATCGAACTCGGCATCACCCACATCATCCGCGGTGAGGACCATGTCACCAACACCGCGGTCCAGATTCAGCTGATCGAGGCGCTCGGCGGCGTCGTGCCGCAGTTCGGCCATTTCAGCCTGATCGCCGATGCCGAAGGCGGCAAGCTGTCGAAACGCGCCGGCGCGCTCAGCCTCGAGGAGCTGCGCGCTGCCGGGATCGAGCCGATGGCAGTGCTGAGCCTGCTCGCCAAGCTCGGCACCTCGGATCCGATCGAGGTGCGCGGCGATCTCGCCACGCTGATCGCCGAATTCGACATTGCCAAATTCAGCCGCAACCGGCCGAAGCTCGACCCGGACGAGCTGTGGCACCTGAACGCCCGGCTGCTGCACGAGCTGCCCTATGCGGCAGTGGCCGATCGTCTGCCGCCGGGCGCCGACGAATCCTTCTGGATCGCCATCCGCGGCAACATCACCAGGCTCGGCGAGGCTGAAGCGTGGCTTGTCGTGTGCCGCGGCGAGATCGAACCGGTGATCGACGATGCCGGCTTCCTCGATGCTGCCGCGGCGCTGCTGCCGCCAGCGCCGCTGGACGAGACGAGTTGGTCGGCCTGGACCGGCGCCGTGAAGGCCGCGACCGGCCGCAAGGGCAAGGAACTGTTCCAGCCGCTGCGCCGCGCGCTGACCGGCCTCGACCACGGCCCGGAACTGGCGCGCCTGCTACCGCTGATCGGGCGTGACCGGGCGCTCGCGCGGTTGGCCGGGCGGGGCGCATAAGCCGGAAAGTATTTCGGCGGAGAGGTTTGAGCGCGGCGAAGCCGCAGTAGACCACGAAGGGCACCAAGGGGGCCGATCGCTCGGCACCCGGGATTTGCCGCGGCTGTGCCGCGGTTTGGACTTCGTGTTCTTCGTGCCCTTCGTGTCGAAACCGATATCTGCGGCATGCGTGGATAAACAGCTTCGTTCACCAGCCCTGCGCGGGCGGACGTCCTGCCGTTCACCCGGCCCAGAGAACTCGATCCCCGGAACGAGCCGGGGATCGCTTCGACATGCGTGGGGTTACGGGCTCTCGACTGCGACGCTGGTCGAGCCGTGCAGGCCGCCATCCGCGTCCTTGAACCGGACGAAGATGCGCGCAGTGGCCGGCGAGAAGGCGATCGCACCGGTCGCGAAGATCGAGAAGGTCGGCGCGGCACCGCCGGCATAGCTCAAAGAGACCGAGGGTGCCGGGGGGGGCGAGGCACTGCCCATTGCTCGGGTCCGACTCGCAGATCGAGAGCGCGAGCGGCAATGTTGCCGAACCAGTATCGACCGAGACGACGACCGACTCGGTTATGCCGACATTGAAGCTCGCCACGGCGAAGGCGGCGGCACCGTTGGTCGGGACTTCGATCACGCCGTTGTTGGTCGGGGTGCCGCCAACGCGATGATGTCGGCGATCGGCGTGCTGGAGATCACCAGGTCGATCGTGTCGACGCCGGGGACGATGGCGGCGGCGGTGCCGGTGCAGCCGAAATCGAGCGGCATGCCGGGGTGCGCTGAACGGGGTCGCGCCCTTGAACGACAGGACGAAGGTCGCGAGGCCGTCATTGCCCGTGATCGTCACCGGAGTATTGGGAGTGCCGGTCAATGCGTTGGTCGCGGGGTTGGTGGACTGGTAGTTCATGGTCAGCCCGGCGGGTGCGGAGGCGGGCAGGGACACCTGGCAATTCGACAGGTCGGTCGTGCCGGAGTTGATCATGCTGGCGAAGACGGTTGCGGTATTGGACAGCTGGACCGAACGCGAGCCGGGCAGCACGGAGGCGAACAGCACCGACGGTGCCGCCAGGATCTCCTTGACTGCATTATTGCCCTTGTCGGCGACGAAGATGTTGCCGGCATTGTCGACCGCGACATCGGTCCGGGTGGCTGAAGCCGCTGCCGACCGGCGTGGTCGAGGCATAGCCGCCGGCGGCGGTCAGCTCTTCGATCGCGTCGTTGCCGGTATCGGCGACGAAGACGTTGCCGCTGCCGTCGACGGCGATGCCCGCTCGGGCTGCTGTAGCTGCCGCCCAGCGTGTTGACCGTGCCGCTCGGCAGGATTTCCTTCACGGCGTTGTTGCCGGTATCGGCGACGAACACGTTGCCGCTGCCATCGACCGCGACGCGCAGCGGATGGTTGAAGCCGCTGGCGAGGGTGGTCAGTGCGCTGTAGCCGCCGGCGGCTGCGACCTTGTAGACGTTGCTCGCGTCGCTGACATAGAGATTGCCGCTCTCGTCGACGGCAACGCCGCCGGGCGACGTGATCGAGACGCCGAGCTTGTCCAGCTCATGATATTGGCTTTCGGCGACGATCTCCTTGATCAGACCACTCGAAGCGTCGCTGAAGAAGACGTTGCCGCCGGCATCGACGCCGACGCCGAAGGGCGTGCCCAGAGGCAGGCCGACCGCGATGGTGTCGACGACTTCGAAGGCCCAGCCGGACAGCATCAGCTTGACGGCATCGTCGCCGGTATCGGCGATGAACAGGTCGCCGCTGCTGTCGACTGCAACGCCTGTCGGTGCTTTGAACTCGCCGGCGCCAGGCCCGAGATTGACCACCGCGCCGCCGCCGACCGGAATCTCTTTGACGTCGTTGTTGCCGGTATCGCCGACGAAAACGTTGCCGCTGCTGTCGACCGCGATGCCGGACGGGTTGGCGAAGCCGCTGCCAGCGTCTTGATCGCGCCGCCGGCCGGTACTTCCTTGACCGCATTGTTGCCCGAATCGGCGATGAAGACATTGCCATGGGTATCGACGGCGACCGCGCCGGGCGCATTCAGCCCGGTGGCGACGGAGCCGATCGAGGTGTAGCCGCCGGCCGCCAGCGCCTTGTAGACGGCGTTCTTGCCGGCATCGGCGACATAGAGGTTGTTGCTGCTGTCGATCGCGACGCCATGCGGTGCCGTGAAGCCGCTGCCCACCGCCGTGACCGTCGTATAGTTGGGCGACGCCAGCTCCTTGACGACGCCGTTACCGGTATCGGCGACGAACAGGTTGCCGCTCGAATCGAGCGCGATGCCGTTCGGCTGGCTGAACGAACCGGTATAGGTGTTCACCGTCACGAAGCGGTCGGACGCCATATATTCGCGCACCGCATTGTGCGCGGTATCGAGCACGAAGACATCGCCTGCGGCATCGATGGCGATGCTGGTCGGCTGGGACAGACCGCCGCCGAGCGCCGTCGCCGTGGCATAGCCGCCCGCCTTGGTGATCTCGTCGACATTGGCGTCGACCGTGGTGACGAAGACGTCGCCCAGGCTGTCGAGGGCGATGGTGCCAGGTCCGTTGAGCGGGCCGCCGAGCGTGGCGATGGATTGCGCCGCGCCTGGATGCGCAGCAAGGCCGCCGGCGAGCGCGCCGATGGCCAGGGTGAGGCGAGCCGAAAGCTTCATTGAATCACTCCCCAATGGTCGGATACCCGCCGCGCCGAGACTCCCCCGATCCGGAGACGCGTCGATGGCGGGAAGGTTTATGCCAAGCGACGCTCATCGGCCACCGCAAAATAGCGATTGGCGATGGGTATCGCGCAGGCTGTGGATGGAAAGGTGCTGTAACGCGCGATTGTACGGCCTGCCGGGTGCCGCGAAGCGGACCACGCCGTCGAACTGACTGAGATCACCGCGCCGTGCACATGGAGAGAGGACGCAAAAGAATCGAAACGCTCTTCAAATCGCCCTCCCCAAGCGCGCAATCCGCGGTCACATCATGATCTACGCAGCGACAGTTACAGTTGCGACATCCTCGGGATTCGGCCGCTCGCTTAGCCGTTGCGTCATTCGTGCATCATGGTATGACTGCGCCCGCTATCGGCGGAAAGCGATCGGGACCATGACGGAACGGCGTTGCGGGTGTTGTAGGATCAGCGTCTAGTCCGGTTCCGGACGCCATTGCGCCTGCCCGTTCGTCATTCTCTGAAGGTTTCGCTGCCGTGCCGCTTGTTCTTCACAACACGCTGACCCGCCGCAAGGAAGACTTCCGGCCGCTCGACCCGAGCCGCGTGCGGCTCTACGTCTGCGGCCCGACGGTCTACAGCTTCGCCCATATCGGCAATGCCCGGCCGGTCATCGTCTTCGATCTGCTGTTCCGGCTGCTGCGCCGACTCTATGGCGAGGACCATGTCGTCTATGCCCGCAACATCACCGATGTCGACGACAAGATCATCGAGGCGGCACGCGCCAATGGCGAGACGATCCGGGACCTGACCGAGCGGACGCAGTGTGTCTTCGAAGCAGACATGGCGGCCTTGAACACGCTCCCGCCGACAATCGAGCCGCGCGCGACCGAGCATATCGCCCCGATGGTGCGGATGATCGAGACGCTGATCGCCGGTGGGCACGCCTATGCCGCCGAGGGCCATGTCCTGTTTGCCGTTGAATCCATGGCAGAGTACGGCAGGCTCAGCGGCCGCAGCCTCGATGAGCTGCTTGCGGGCGCACGGGTCGAGGTCGCGCCCTACAAGCGGCATCCGGGCGATTTCGTGCTGTGGAAGCCTTCGACCGAAGCGCAGCCGGGTTGGGACAGCCCCTGGGGCCGCGGCCGGCCGGGCTGGCATATCGAGTGCTCGGCCATGAGCGAGGCGCATCTGGGCGAGCATTTCGACATCCATGGCGGCGGCATCGACCTGATTTTTCCGCACCACGAGAACGAGTTGGCGCAATCGGTCTGCGCCCATGGCGGCCGGCCCTTCGTCAATATCTGGATGCACAACGCCTTCCTCGATCTGGAAGGCGAGAAAATGTCCAAATCATTGGGCAATATCCGCACTGTCCATGCGTTGCTCGACGAGGCGCCGGGCGAAGCGCTGCGCTGGGCCATGCTGACCGCGCATTACCGCGACCCGCTGGACTGGACCGAAGACCGGCTGCGCCAGGCCAAGGCCGCGCTCGACCGGTTCTATGGCGCCCTGCGCAGCGTGGCCGAGATCGAGGCGATCGAGCCGGTCACGCCGGCCGTGTTGCCGGCGCTGGAGGACGATCTCAACACACCGCTGGCGCAGTCGGTGCTGCACGAGTTGGTGAGCACGCTCAACAAGGCCGAGACGGTGCGACAGAAGGCCGAGGCCAAGGGCGCGCTGCTGGCCGCCGGCCGGCTGATGGGCTTCCTGCAGCAGGATCCCGGGACCTGGCTGCGCTGGCGCCCGAAATCGGCCGAAGGGCTGTCCGACGACGAGGTCGACGCGCTGATCGCGGCCCGGCGGCAGGCGCGCGCCGACAAGAATTTCGGCGAGGCCGACCGGCTGCGCAAGCAGCTGACCGATGGCGGTATCATCCTGGAAGACAAGCCCGATGTGACGATCTGGCGGCGCGGCGGGCTATGAGCGCCGGACCGGCGATCATCCTGGCCGAGCCGCAGCTCGGCGAGAATATCGGCGCCGTCGCCCGTGCCATGCTGAATTGCGGGCTGACCGATCTCAGGCTGATCAATCCGCGCGACGGCTGGCCGTCGGAGCCGGCGCAGCGCGCGGCGGCCGGGGCCGATATCGTGATCGACGGCGCGCGCCTGTTCGACAGCACCGAGGCGGCGATCGCCGATCTCCAGGTGGTCTACGCGACCACGGCACGGCTCAGGGACATGGTGAAGCCGGTGCTGTCGCCGCGGGCGGCGGTCGAGCGCATCGTCGCCTCCGAAGCGCGTGGCGAGACGACCGGCGTGATGTCGGCCGCGAGCGGTCCGGCCTGACCAACGATCAGGTAGCACTGGCGGATGCGGCGCTGACCTTTCCGCTCAATCCGGGCTTCACCTCGCTCAACCTGGCGCAGGCCGTGCTGCTGGTTGGCTGGGAGTGGCGCCAGCGCGTCGCCGAGGCGCCGCCGGACGAGATCATCCCGTCGATCAGCACACCGGCGACCCATGGCGATCTGACCCATCTCTTCGCCCATCTGGAGGGCGAGCTCGAAACCGGCGGCTTCTATTTCCCGCCGGAGAACCGGCCGCATATGGTGCGCAATCTGCGCAACCTGCTGGTCCGCGCCAACCTCACCGAACAGGACGTAAAGACCCTGCACGGCGTCATCGCCTGCCTGGCCCGCCTGCGTCAGCGCGGCGGGACGAAGTAACGGCAGGCTGCAATGCCGCCATGCATCGGTTGACTCTCGAACCGACGGCCGTATAGTCCGCCGCTTCCTTCCCGGGAATGTGGATCCTTTGGGTCCCGCCCGTATGCCTGGGGTCAGGCCGATACGGGACTACCGGGACAACAAGCGGCCAAGCCGCTGCTTTTACGAGAGCACCATGAGCAAGCGTCAAGAGTCCAAATACAAGATCAATCGCCGCCTCGGCGTCAATCTCTGGGGCCGCGCCAAGTCGCCGCTGAACCGCCGCGAATATGGTCCGGGCCAGCATGGCCAGCGCCGCAAGAAGCCGTCCGATTACGGCACGCAGCTGATGGCCAAGCAGAAGCTCAAGGGCTATTACGGCAATATCGGCGAGCGCCAGTTCCGCCGCCTCTATGACGAGGCCGTGCGCCGCCGCGGCGACACCGGCGAGAACCTGATCGAGCTGCTGGAGCGTCGCCTGGACGCGGTCGTCATCGCATGAAGTTCGTGCCGACCGTGTTCGCCGCCCGCCAGTTCGTCAATCACGGCCATGTCACCGTGAACGGCAAGCGCGTCAACATCTCGTCTTATCAGGTCAAGGACAATGACGTGATCGAGGTGCGCAACAAGTCGAAGCAGCTGACGGTCGTGCTTGAGGCCGCCCAGGCCAATGACCGCGATGTGCCGGGCTATCTCGAGCTCGACCAGAGCGCCCTCAAGGGCCGCTACAATCCGCGCGCCGAAGCTGGCGGATGTGCCCTATCCGGTGATGATGGAGCCGAATCTGGTGGTCGAGTTCTACTCGCGCTGATTTTGGTTCTGCTACGCTGATCTGGACGCCGTCCGGCCGCGAGGCCGGACGGCGTTTCGCTATTCGGGAACCCGCTGCGCGATCGTCGCTTGTTGAAGCATGACAGCGGAGACAGCGATGAAGACAGCAATCCTTTCCCTGACCGTTTCGCTCGCGCTTGCGAGCCCGGTCCTGGCGCAGCCGGCGGGCAGTACGGGGCCGGCCCCGTCCGCGCCCTCGACCGGCAATGCCGCGGCGAGCAACGGGAGTCCCGGCGGCTCCTCGACGAATGCCGGCGCCACGACCCAGACCGGCGCCAGCGCCAGCGGTTCGATCGCGCCGCATCCGATGATGGGCGCGTCCGCGAAGCCGAAGACCAAATCCGACGGCTCGAAAACGCCGCCCGCCGCTCGCATCAACGGCGCCGGCGCCACCACGCCGGGCGGCGACGGCAATCGCTAGCTTTGCCTATTGGCTGCGGTGTTCCAGGAACTCCGTGACCGGCCCGGTGAATGGGTGCAGGAACTGGCCGAACATGCCGCCGGGGATCGGCTTCACCGTGCCGTATTGCACCGGCCAGCGATCGGCCGGCAGATGCCAGGTGCCGAAGATCAGGTCGAACAGCGGCGTATGCGCCGTGTAGTTCTTGTCGATCGCCTCGGCATCCGAGGCGTGGTGCCAGTGGTGGAATTGCGGCGTCACGATCACATAGCGCAGCCAGCCGATATCCATCTTGATGTTGGAATGGATCAGCGTGGACTGCACGGTAACGAAGATCAGATAGGCGTAGATCGTATCCTGCGGAAAGCCGAGGACGAAGATCGGCACCAGCACAACCGAGCGGGTGACCAGCGGCTCGATGATGTGCAGCCGCGAACCGGACAGCCAATCCATGTAGCAGGGCGAATGGTGGACCGCATGGATGCGCCACAGCAGCGGGACTTCGTGATAGGCCCGGTGCGAAGCGTATTCGACCGCATCGGCTGCGAGGATCACCAGCACGAAGCGCAGGAAGGCGGGCAGGGCGGCGACATGGCTCTGGAGCCAGGGATTGAGCGCCCAGTCGAAATAATCAAGGGCGAAATGGTTCGAGACGACCAGGAACAGCCCGATCAGCAGATGATTGACCCCGAAATAGGCCAGATCGAGCCGCCAGCCCTCGCGCAGCGCCGATTGCTCCGGTCGCACGCGCGGGAAGATCGACTCCAGCACGATGAAGGGCGGCGCCGGTAAAGAATAGGTCGAGCACCAGCCAGTCGAGACCCAGATAGAAGCGCGGCTGCTGGAAATCGTTGTAGGAGACATAGGGACCGCCCAGCAGCATCGCCAGGAACAGCGCGCTCAACCCGATCGAGGCGCGCAGCCGCGTGCCGCCGAGCATGATCGACAGCATGCCCAGCCCGGCACCGACGACCATCGCCATGGCCAGGATCAGCCGCAGCAGCGACATGTCGTAATGCTGCCGCAGCTCCGGCGTGGTCAGGAAGGCCGGAAAGCGCAGGCACAGCACCGAAGCCACGCTCAAGAGGCCGATCGCGAGACAGAGGAAGCTGCCGATCCGGCCTCGCCGATCTGCGCCCTTGCGTTGGGATTCGCTTCCGCCATGGTCATTGTCTCCGGCTGCCTTCGCCATAAAGATAACCCATCCAGCTTCGTTCGCCAGCGGGTTGAGCGCGGTGCCGGCTTGGCTGGATCGCCGGAAAAGATTTGCGCTAAATTCCCGCGCAGTGTGACTGCGGAGCGCCCCGATGTTGTGTTGCCGTCGGCCCGGTTGGCAGACGATCCCCGGTGCGGCCGGCCTGTTCCTGTTGATGGCAGCGTGTGCACCCGACCTGGCCCCGAGTTCCGTCCAGGACGATCCGGCGGCGCGGTGGCAAGCGTTTCCGACGCCGTCGCACCGGCACCGTCGCCCTCGCATCCCGAGATCGTCACTCCGATCGCCCGTCCTGCTGCCAAGTCCGCCGCCGACCGGGCGATCCCCGGCGCCTCGGTCGGCGCGGGGCAGCCGCTGGCGAGCGGCCGGAGTTCGGTGACGGCGGAACTGGAGAGCGGGCTGGACAAGCTGACCGTCACCGCGCCGCCGCTGAACGGGATCTGGCGCCTGCGGATCCCGACCGAAATGTCCTCGGATAACAAGGGTGTGCAGAATCGTGGCACGACCGATCCTCTATTGCCGGATCTATCACGACGGCGATGTGCTCAGC
>JBBCHB010000062.1:0-39378 GCA_037200015.1 Aliidongia sp.
ATGAGCGACCCGATCGCCGAACGCACGGGCGGGGCCGATCTCGGCCGCCGCCTGATCATCCGCAATGTCGAGATCGCCGGGCCGGGCGCCATCATCCTGACCGGCCCGTCGAGCTGCGGCAAAGGCGAGGTGGCCAAGGCACTGTGCGAGCTGCTGAATATCGGCCGCGACCGCTGGCTGTCGATGGGCGACATCTTGCGTCACACCTATGAACGGGCACGCGACCCGGATTTCGTAGCGCTGCTGGAGCAGCGCTACAACATCAGCGACCGCGTGCCGATCCTCGAATGCTGCGATACCACGCCGGACCTCGCGCGCAAGGTCGAGCAGCAGGCCGAGACCTTGGCGGCGCTGCTGCGCGAGAAGCGTGGCGTGGCGGCCGATTGGCGGACGGCGAGCCAGCTCGACTGGCTGGAATACTGCACGACCCACGGGCTGCTCGTGCCCAATCGCTGGACCCAGGCGCTGATCGCCGCGCATCTGGAAGGCCTGCCGGACCTGACCTCGAAGCCGTTCCTGCTCGACGGCTACCCGCGTACCCGCGCCGCCGCGGCGCATCTGCTGGAGTCACTGGGCGCGCTCGGCGTGCCGATGCTCAAGGTGCTGCATCTCAGCATCTCGAAGCAGGAAATGCTGCACCGCGCCGGCATCCGGGGCCGGATCGACGATGACGAGCAGTCGTTGCTCAAGCGCTATGAGTTCTATATCGAGAACGTCCAGCCAAGCGTCGACTACTTGAAGGAAGCGCTCGGCACCGACGCCATCGTGCTGGTCGATGCGCATCAGCCGCATTACGAAACCCGCGGCAATGAGCGGGTCTTCGACCTGGAGCATTCGATCGACAACGTCGTCCGCTCGGCCCTGCGCGGGTTGGGCGTGCCACGCTTCGTGATCGGGCGGATGCTGGCGTCGCGGGCTTAGCCCTCGCCGGGATTGGCGCCGACCTGCAGGGCGGTCCTCCGTGGCCGCCCTGCCGGCGAAGCCGGCACCAGCGGCGCCAGTTACTGCCGCCTGCGGCGGCAAGGCGGCCACGGAGGACCGCCCCACTTTGTGTCAGAGAGATCCGCGACGAACATACGCACAGTATCGGTGCGGGCGAGGAGCCACTACCCTCGACGAACTCCCGATACATCCGCGTCAGGTCCGGCACCGCCGCCTCGACGATCTGCTTGCCCTTTTCCGGCGTCGCCAATCCGGGATTCGAGCCGATGCGGCCGTCCGGGAAGCTCCGGCGGAAGTCTGCCGGGCCGTAGAACCGCCCGCTCGGCGCCTTGGGCGGATCGAGGGTCACGCGCTTGATCGTTTCCGGATAGGCGTATTGCGTGACGGCGACTTCGGAGGCGGTGGCATGGCTGCCGTCCTGGTCGCCGAAGATCTCCTTGCACAGCTTGGCGGTCGCCGGCGAATCCCACCAATTGACCAGCTTGCAGCGGATCTCGCCATGGCTCGACGGCGCGGCGCCGAGCACGCCTTCGGCGGCGGCATAGATCCTCGTAGAAGGCGGCCTGCACCGTGGCGATGTTGCCGCCATGGCCGTTCAGGAAGAAGAAGCGGCGGAAGCCGTGCCGGGCCAGCGACAGGACGTAATCCTGGATGACCTGGATCAGCGTCGAGGGCCGCAGCGTCATCGAGCCGGGGAAGTTCATGTGGTGCACGGCCATGCCGACCGAGATGGTCGGGCCGACCAGCGCTTCGGCGGCTTCGCCGACCGCCTTGGCGAAGATTTCGGCGCAGAGCGCGTCGGTGCCGACGAGCCCGTTCGGGCCGTGCTGCTCGGTCGAGCCGATCGGCATCAGGATCCCGTTCGAGCGGGTCAGATAGGCCTCGACTTCGGGCCAGGCGGCGTGGTGCAGCAGCATCGGTAAAACTCCTTATGGCCGCCGGGCATGGTGCGGCGGCATTCTTTCTGGCGGCTTGTCTCGGGGCCAGAATCTCCCGATACTCCGGCCGAAACAAGTAGGTCGATCGAAGGGTCGACTATGCGGGGCCGCTGCCCCAGAGGGAGTTACCGCCATGACCAGCCCGACCCTGATCCCCGTGCCCGAGGGATTTGCCGGCCCCGACACGATCGACCCGGCCGGCTATGAGCGGCTCTACCGCCGCTCGATCGAGGAGCCGGAGGCGTTCTGGGGCGAGCAGGGCAAGATCCTCGACTGGATCAAGCCTTACACCAAGGTCAAGAATACCCGGTTCACCGACGGCGTCTCGATCAAATGGTACGAGGACGGCACGCTGAACGCCGCAGCCAATTGCATCGACCGGCATCTCGCGACCAAGGCGAACGATACGGCGATCATCTGGGAAGGCGACGACCCGAGTGTCTCGCGCCGGATTTCCTATGCCGAGCTGCACGAGCAGGTCTCGCGCCTGGCCAATGTCCTGAAGGCGCGCGGCGTCAAGAAGGGCGATCGGGTCACGATCTATCTGCCGATGATTCCCGAGGCGGCCTTCGCCATGCTGGCCTGCGCGCGGATCGGCGCGGTGCATTCGGTCGTGTTCGGCGGCTTCTCGCCGGACAGCCTGATCGGCCGCATCCAGGACGCCAAGGCGAGCGTGCTGATTACCGCAGATGAAGGCGCACGCGGCGGCCGGCATGTTCCGCTCAAGGCCAATGCCGACGAGGCGCTGAAGCAATGTTCCGATGTCAAGACCGTCATCGTGGTCAAGCGCACCGGCGGCAAGATCGGCTGGCAGGATGGGCGCGACGTCTGGTACCACGACGAGATCGCCAAGGTTTCGGCCGATTGCCCGCCGACCGAGATGGGCGCCGAGGACCCGCTGTTCATCCTCTATACTTCGGGCTCGACCGGCAAGCCGAAGGGTGTGCTGCACACCACCGGCGGCTATCTCGCCTTCGCGGCGCTGACGCATAAGCTGGTGTTCGACTATCGGCCGGGCGAGATCTATTGGTGCACGGCCGATGTCGGCTGGGTCACCGGCCACAGCTATATCCTGTACGGTCCGCTCGCCAATGGCGCGACCACGCTGATGTTCGAAGGCGTGCCGAACTACCCGGATGCCGGGCGCTTCTGGCAGGTCATCGACAAGCACAAGGTCTCGATCTTCTACACGGCGCCGACCGCGATCCGCGCCCTGATGCGCGAAGGCCTGGAGCCGGTCCGGAAGACCAGCCGCAAGAGCCTGCGCGTGCTCGGTTCGGTCGGCGAGCCGATCAACCCCGAAGCCTGGCTCTGGTATTGGGAGCATGTCGGCGACAAGCGCTGCCCAATCGTCGATACCTGGTGGCAAACCGAGACCGGCGGCATCCTGATCACGCCGCTGCCGGGCGCCATTCCGCAGAAGCCGGGTTCGGCGACCAAGCCGTTCTTCGGCGTGCAGCCGATCATCGTCGACGCGCAGGGCGAAGTGCTGGAGGGGGCGACCGAGGGCAATCTCTGCATCGGCGACAGCTGGCCCGGCCAGATGCGCACGATCTTCGGCGACCATCAGCGCTTCGTCGAAACCTATTTCTCGGCCTATCCGGGCCGCTACTTTACCGGTGACGGCTGCCGGCGCGATGCCGACGGCTATTACTGGATCACCGGCCGGGTCGACGACGTCATCAATGTCGCCGGCCACCGCCTGGGCACGGCCGAGATTGAAAGCGCGCTGGTCGCCCATGCCAAGGTTGCCGAAGCCGCGGTCGTCGGATTCCCGCACGACATCAAGGGCCAGGGCATCTACGCCTATGTCACGCTGATGGCCGGCGAGGAGCCGACCGAGGCGTTGCGCAAGGAACTGGTCGCCTGGGTCCGCAAAGAGATCGGCCCGATTGCGACGCCCGATTTCATCCAATGGGCGCCGGGCCTGCCCAAGACCCGCTCCGGCAAGATCATGCGCCGCATCCTGCGCAAGATCGCCGCCAACGAGCACGACGCGCTGGGCGACACGACGACGCTGGCCGATCCGTCGGTGGTCGACGGGCTGGTCGATACGCGGATGAACCGGTAGGAGATTTTCTGGCACCAGGAGCGGATGCTTGTTCGCCGCTGCCCTGGTGCCGCTCAGCCGAACAGCCCGGCGCTGGCGAGGGGCACGGTCGCGACGCGCCGGATGACCTCACCGTCGAGGCGCAGGATCTCCAATTCGTCGATCCGGCCTGCCATGGCGAAATTCTCGGCATTGAGGGCCACCGCTATGCGCCGGGCGGCGGCCGGGTCGCGCTCGCTGGCGACGGTCAGATGCGGGATGTAGGACAGATCCGTTCGGAGGCTGGATTGCAGCGCGCCGGCATGGAGCCGCTCATAGAGGCGGACGATCGCGCCGAAGCCTTCATCCGGCACCAGGAAGACGTGATAGGCGCGGACTTGCGGATCGGGCGCCACGACCGCCGAGCGGAGGACGAATTTGATGCGCTTGATGCCGCGCACCGCCGCAGTGACGTGCCGTGTGAAGTCGCTGCCGCTAAGCTCGGTGCCGGGGAAGACGAGCGTGAAATGCGGTGGACCGCGATTGTCGGCGCCGAGCCGCCGCATCTGGACCAGCCGGTCGTGATCCGCCTTGTCGAAGATCGGTGCTGCAGCGACTTCGAAGGTCGTCATCTAGCCTTGTCCGTTAGCCTCCGCTACAGCTTGCGGGTGTAACGGTAAAGATCGGCTGAAGAGCGGCGGCGTATAAAAAAGACGGGCGGCCAAGTGCTGGCCGCCCGCTTCGTCGCGTCTTGGGTCGAGTCTTAGTTGGTGTCGACCGCGACGCTGGTCGAGCCGTGCGAGACGCCGCCGGCATCCTGGAAGCGCAGGAAGATGCGGGCCGTGGCGGCGTCGAGCGCGATCGGCGCCGTGGCGTTCACGAAGACCGAGAAGGTCGGCGTGGCGCCGGCGGCGTCGCTGACCGAGACCGAGGCGGCCGGGGCCGCCATGCAGGCGCCCGTCGTCGAATCCGTCTGGCAGACATTGGCGACCAGCGGCAGCGTGGCGCTGCCCGTGTCGGCGCTGACCGTCAGCGTGCCGGCCGAGCCGACATTGGCACTGGCAACGGCGAAGGCGCCGGCACCGTTGGTCGATTGCGGCACGGTGAGGATGCCGTTGCCCGAGGCCGTGGCGGCGAGGGCGATCACGTCGGGAATCGGCGTCGAGGAGAATAGCAGATCGACGGTGTTGACGCCGGGGATCGTGCCGACCGGCTCTTGGCCACTGCAGCTGAAGACCAGGGCCAGGCCGGGCGCAGAGACGGCGGCGGTGGAGGTAAAGGACAGAACGAAGCTCTGCGATCCGTTGGCGGCGATCGAGACCGGCGTGTTCGGCGAACCGGTCGGGGCGTTGGTCGTGCCGTCGGTGGTCTGGTATGCCATCGAGAGGCCGACCGGCGCCGAGGCGGGCAGGGCGATCGTGCAGCCCGAGAGCGCGGTGGAGCCGCCGTTCAGCATGGTTGAGAACACGGTCGCGGTCGAGCCGACCTCGACCGAGCGGCTGCCCGGCAGGATCGACGAGACGGCCGTCGAGGGCGCCAGGGGCGCGGCCGCGGTCGGGACGATCTTCTCGCCCGGATCGGCGAGCGGTGCCGCGATATAGACGAAGGAGGTATCGACCAGATTGCCGCCCGAGGACGGGCCGGTCATCTGCGCCGGGGTCAGCGGGCTATCGAAGGAGAAGCCCGACAGCGTGGCGCCGGACGCGAGCAGGGAGTTCGCGACATACTGGAGCGATGTGCCGCCGCCCATCACTGTATTTTCCGTCCAGCCGCTCGGCGCCTGGATGTTGGTCGGCGTGGCCTGCATGTAGTTGGCGCCCGGGATCCAGGAGAACCAGAAGGTGCCGATCGTGGTCGAGCCGGTATTGGTCAGCGTCATCTCGTAGTGGAACGAGCCGTCGCTGTTCTGCGACGAAGAGATGGTCGCGGTCGCCGATAGGGCGGCCTGGGCCGAGGCGGGCAGGAATGCGGTCAGGGCTGCCGCCAAGGCGAGGGCGGGCAGCGCCCTCGTCGTGCGGAATAAGTCACGCAGGGTCATGGTATCCTCGATATCCGAGCGCGCCCTGTCCGGCGGGGCACTGTTGTAATAGAAAGAGGGCCGAGTGGCCCAGATTGAGCGAACCGCTTCTTGACGCTGCGGGAGCGGCGATTATTCCCAGCGACAATTCGACAAATTGAAAGGGCGGGGCCGGATATCTCATGCAGTGGCGCTTGACAGAGCGGGAGTTGATGCGGCACGGACCGCTCTTCGAGTTTCACGGGACTTTGCCGACGCCATGACTGACACCGCGCCGCGTGACGGACGGCCGGCCGCCAAGGCGGTTTCCTCTGCCGATATTTTGCCCGTACTGCTCGCCGTCTTCGGCCCGCTGGTCTATGTCGCGCCGTTGGGTGCGGTGCCGGGGCTTCTGGTGCTGGCGGTCGGCGCGGCCTTTACGGCGTGGCGCTATGGCGCGATGAGCTGGCGCGGGATCCTGCGCGGCTTCCTCGTATTCGCACCGCTTTTCGTCTGGATGCTGCTGTCTAGCCTATGGTCGCTCGACGCCCGGGCCGGCGTCTCGCTCGCGCTGCGCCTTGCCGGCGTGTTCGTCGCCGGGACGGCCGTGGTCTATTGGTTACGGACGCTGCCGCTGGACCGCCTCGCCCGCTGCCTGCCGGCCCTGGCACTCGGCTTCAGCGCGGCAGCCGCGATCGTGTTGGTCGATCTCCGGCTATTGCATGGCCAGATCGCGCTGCATCTCCATGCGCCACAGGGCGAGAACTATGACGTCGCCCTGTTCTATGGCCGCGGCGCCACGATCCATGCGATCCTGATGGTGCCGCTGCTGCTCGGTCTCTGGCAGGCAGGCGCGCGCTGGCTCGCGATCCTGCAATTCGTGCTCGGATTGCTCGCCATTCTGGTCACGTCCAGCCTGTCGGCCAAGATGGCGCTCGGCACCGCGGTGCTCGTCGGCGGCGCAGTGTTCGTGCTGCCGGCACTGCGCTATGCGTTGCTCGTGCTGCTCGCGGCTCTCGTCGTCGCACTGCCGCTCGTGCTGCCCTACCATCCGGATCCGACGACGGTGTGCTGGCTGTCGGACAACAAGGCCTCGGCGCTGCATCGCCTCTATATCTGGAATTTCGCGACCGAGCGGATCGCCGAGCATCCGCTGATCGGCTGGGGCCTGGATGCGGCGCGGCGCATCCCCGGCGGTGACGGGCGCGTGCTGATCCTGCGCTGCGACGCCGTGAAATATCCCGGCACGCATCCACGGGTCGACAGCACGGTGATGCCGCTGCATCCGCATAACGGCATCCTGCAGGTCTGGCTCGAACTGGGCGGGATCGGCGCGCTGTTCGGCTTCGGCGCCGTGATTCTGATCCTCGGCCGCGCCTTCACCGCGCCGGAATGGCGCAGCCGCGCGGCGCAGGCCGGCTTCGTCGGCATCTTCCTCGGCGGCCTCTCGGTCGGGCTGGTCAGCTTCGGCATCTGGCAGGAATGGTTCCTGGCCGCGCTGTTCATTGCCGCTGCGGTCGCGGTGCTGGCGGCGCGGCAGGGTGCGACGGATCAGCCTCGGCGATAGACCGCCTGGCGGGTCACGACGAAATCGATGCGGTCGCCCTGCAGCGCGCCGACGCATTCCTCCGGCCGGTTGATGATCGGCTCCTCATGGGCGTTGAAGCTGGTATTGACCAGCACCGGCAGCCCGGTCGCCTGCTTGAACCGGGCGAGGATGCCGGCATAGAGCGGGTTGGTCGCGGCATCGACGATCTGCGGCCGCGCGGTGCCGTCGACATGGACGACGGCGGGAATCCGCTCGCGCCATTCCGGGCGCACCGCGGTGGTGATGGTCATGAACCGGCAGGCATAGCGGTTGGCCGGCGTGACCTCAAACACCTCGGCCGCGTCCTCGTCCAGCACATAAGGTGCGAATGGCATGAACTCGGTGCGGTTCAGCCGCTCGTTCATGCGCTGATTGACCTGGGCGTCGGCTGGCGAGGCGAGAATCGAGCGGGCGCCGAGGGCGCGCGGCCCGAATTCCATGCGGCCTTCATAGATGGCGCCGACCAGCCCCTCGGTCAGCAGCCCGGTCGCAACCTCGACCGGATCGCCCGGCAGCGTGCGGATGCCCTCGGCGGCGGAAAGCGCGTGATCGATCTCGGCGCTGTAGTCGCGGCCGAGATAGACGTCGGGCAGGCGCCGGCGCCGGTCGAGCCAGGTCGCGAGGCCGTCGCGCTCCAGCAGGTACTGCAGCGCGCCGCCGATGGTCAGCCCCCTCATCGCCCATGGCCGGGAAGATGAAGACCTCGTCGAGCCCGGTCTGCTCGCACAGCAGCCGGTTGAGCCGGACATTGGCGAAGACGCCGCCGGCCAGGCACAGGTTCCGGGAGCTGTGCAGCTTGAGCAGCCGCTTGACCGAGGCGAGGATCGTGTCCTCCAGCACCTGCTGGATCGAAGCCGCCATGTCGGGCGCGGAGCAGCGTTCAGCCAGCGCCTCGATGCCGCGCTGCATCGCTTCATCGGAGTCGAAATCGCTGTCGATCCGGCCGTCATCATCGACTGTGAAATGCCGGGCGATCTCCTCGGCGACGGCCGGTTTGCCGAAGCCGGCCCAGTCCGGTCAGCTTGCCTTCGTGCCGGTTCATCCGATAGCCCAACGCGTGGGTCGCATAGCCATAGGCGAGGCCGAGGCTGTCGACCCGGCGCCGCTGGCCAGCCAGCGATCGTCGCCGAACAGGCAGTCGAGCGCGCCGCCGCGCAGCAGGCGGTGGCTGTAGTGCACATTGTCGCCGCAGCCATCAGCCGTATAGATCAGCGCGTCGTCCCAATCGGTGTGGAACAGTGCCGACAGGCCATGGGCGAAATGATGGTTGCTGAAGAAGACGGGGATGCCCGGCCGCAGCCCGAGATAGGCGAGATAGGCTTCGGTATCGAAAACGCCATTGGCCTCGCCCGTACCGATCCGGCGCATCTCGTCGACCACGTCGCGGTTGCGATGCTTGCCGAAAATACCGGTTTATGCCGTCTTCGAGCCGTTTATAGGCGGTAAAGCCCTTGAAAAAGCGTACCGGGTAATGTGCGCGGCTGAGCACCAGCACGTCGATATCGGTCGGCGCCAGCCCGGTAATCGCCAGCGCTTCCTCGATCGCCTCGATCGGCTGGCCGCCGGCTCCCTTGCGACGGGTCAGCCGCTCCTGCTGCACCGCGGCCAGCAGGTCGTAGTCGCGGAACAGGGCGGCGGCGCTGTCATGCGCCGCGGCATGGATCGAAAGGATATGCATCGAGAACAGGAGCCGGCGTTGTTCGGGCTGGGCAGTCAGCCCCTGACGTAGCGCAGCGCGGCGCGGGCGTAAAGCGGCACGACGATGCCGCCATAGCCGATCACCGTGGCCCAGACGATGCCGGCATCACCCAGGTAATGCGGCAGGATCAGCTTCAGCCCGAATGCGACGGCGCTGTAGGACAAGGCCGCGACGATCTGCAGCCGGACGATACCGGCGCCGTTGAGCAGCATGCCGAACGCATTGCCCGTGCCGATCAGCGTCAGCCAGAGCGCGTTGGCGATCAGCAGCGAGGTCGGGACGGTCAAGGCCGGGCCGACCCAAAGATGGACCGCGGGATTGGTGATGACCGCGAGCGAGGCCGCGACGAGCCCGCCGCCGCCGGCGCCCGCGGCCAGGGCCAGCAGCAGGGTCCGGCGCACCCAGGGCAGGTCATGCCGCGCCAGCGCCTCGCTGAAGGCAGGCCAGAGCGGCGTCAGCGCGGCTAGCACGAGCGCCTGGCCGGCGCCGAAGATCTTGCCCCGAGATGCCGATCACGCTCGCCGATTCCGGACCGAACATCCGGATCGCGACAATGCTGTCGACCGTGTTGGCCAGGGCCGTCGCCGCCATCAGGACAAAATAGAGAAAGCCCAGGCGGAGGACGGGGCTGAGCGCCGCGAAATCGAAATCGACGCGCCGCGGCCGGAGCCAGGGCTGGCGCGCGAGCAGGGAAAGGCCGTTGCCGATGCCGGCGATGACTGGCGGGGCGCCGATCGCGATCAGCAGGATTTCCATATCGGCGTGGAAGCGGATGGCGAGGATGAAGCCGGCCAGCGACGCCGCGACGCCGGCTGCCTCCCAGCCGCTGCTGATGAAGGATTCCTGCAACCCGGCGCGCAGTCGGCTGATCAGCGTGATCGGCAGCAGCGCCAGGCAGCAGGCGACATAGGCGAGGCTGGCGGCGCCGGCCTCCGGTTCGGCCGGGGTGCCGGCGACGTTGAACAGCCCGGCCCAATCGATGACCTGGGACAGCCCGGCCAGCATCAGCAGGAGAAGTCCGGCCATGGTCGCGACGGCGGCGAAACTCGAACTCGCGGCACGCCGGGCCGCCGCTGTGTCGTCCCGCGCCATGGCGGCGGCGACGGCGTTGATCAGGCCGTTGCCGATCCCGAGATCGGCCAGCGCCACGACCGGCGCCAGCGCCGTAATAGCGGCCCAGAGACCGAAACGCTCGGCGCCCAGATAGCGCACCGCGAGCGGCACGAGCAGGACGCCGCTGCCGATCTGCAGCAGGCGAAACGGCATCCCGGCCAGGATCGACAGCAGGATGCGCCGGTCGCGCTGCTTCGCTCGGCCGCTATCGGCGAGCGGGTTCAGCGTGGCATCGGACGAGCGGGACATCCAGGCTCCAGTCGCATCGCAGGCGTCATGTCGGGGGTGGCAGCGCAGGCGTCAGGGAGGTATCCCGTTTCGTCGAGCCGTAGTATGATACCGCGCAGCCCTTCCCCCGAGCGCGCGTGCCGGACGGGCGCCGAAGCTTGATAGGCTGGAAGACGGGATGCTGCAAGGCCCGCGCATGGCGGCCAACGACGATGTGATGGGGCGAAACGCGCCGAACGGGTTAAAAATCCGTGCAGCGGCCGTTCTGTTCCCAATCGCCGTACCGGGTCGGCTCCGGCCCCGCGGGGCCGCCGATTTCGGCCGGGCGGGTTGCCGCAGGCTTACCGGTTGTGCCGGAGGTTGCGGGTGCGTCGGGAGCCTCACTGCGGCGCGGTGCCGCTGGCGAGACGGAAGGCGTTTCAGATGGCTTGGTGTCGTCACTCATCGCGCCTATATGGTTAAGGGCTGCGTCGAACGCCAGCCACATCTGGGAGACGAAATCGACGCACCGGCGGGGAATTGTTCAGACCTGCCGGTCCGGCTTGAAAGAGTCTCGAGGTGGGGATGCTCCGAGAGCGGCTGTTCTCCCGCAGTGGGTGTGATAGAAAAACTTTTTTTGCCCGCGTGGCGCGTGCGGAACTGCGGCGACGATAGCGTGTTTACGCAACGTAACGGTGCGTGTGGATAATATGGCAGACAGTACCTTGCTCAGCTCGACAATTGCCCCATCGGCCCGTGGCGTGGCCATTGATCTCCTGGGGTGCGGTGCTTCGCCGCCGCCGCCCGCTTGATGACGCGATCGAGGAGGCCCCCGATCTGTCGGGCCTCTCGGTACGGGATCGGGCATTTGCCCGGTTGCTGGTCGCCACCGTATTGCGCCGGCTCGGTCAGATCGACGCGCTCATTGCGCATTGCCTGGCGACGCCTCTGCCGCCGCGGGCGGCCCAGGTCCACGACATGCTGCGCCTCGGCATCGCCCAGCTCCTCTTTCTGCGCACCCCGGCCCATGCTGCGGTCGCGACCACGGTCGACCTCGCCGATGCGCGCGGCTTCACGACCATAAGGGGTTGGTGAATGCGGTGCTGCGTCGCCTGTCGCAAGATGGGCCCCGGTCTGGTCGAACGCCAGGATGCGGCCCGGCTCAACACCCCGAAATGGCTCTGGGCAGCTTGGTCCGATGCTTATGGCGAGGACAATGCCCGGCATGTCGCCGAAAGCCATATGCGCGAGGCGCCGCTCGACATCTCCGTGCGGACCGACGCCGAAGGCTGGGCGCAGCGGCTCGAGGCGGTGATCTTGCCGACTGGGTCGCTCCGGCGCCAGGCTGGCGGCGCCATCGCCAATCTGCCCGGCTATGGCGAGGGCGCCTGGTGGGTCCAGGATGCCGCCGCCGCGATTCCGGCCAAGCTGTTCGGCGACGTCACCGACCGCATGATGATCGATCTCTGCGCGGCGCCGGGCGGCAAGACGGCGCAGCTCGCCGCCGGCGGGGCCAATGTCACCGCACTCGATCGTTCGCCGCGGCGGATCGACCGCATGATCGGCAATCTGTCGCGGCTGTCGCTCCATGTTGAAACCGTCTGTGCCGACGCCGTCACCTGGAAGCCGCAGCGCAAGGTCTGGGCGTACTGCTCGATGCGCCTTGCACCGCGACCGGCGCGATCCGGCGCCATCCCGACGTGCCTCACCTGAAGACTCCGGACGACGTATCGCGCTTGGCCGCCGTCCAGGAGCGGTTGCTCCATGCCGCGGTCGATATGCTGGAGCCGGGCGGCACTCTGGTCTATTGCACCTGCTCGCTCGAGCCCGAGGAAGGGCCGCGCCAGATCGCCAAGCTGCTCGCGCGCGGCGCGCCGATGACGCGCAAGCCGATCGACCCTGAAGAACTGGGTGGCCTCAGCGAGATCATCACGGCGGAGGGCGATCTGCGGACGCTGCCATGCCATCTCTCGGCGACGGACGGTATCGGACGGCTTCTTCGCGGCTCGCCTGATTCGGAAGTAGCCGGCGACGGGTTGCGGCCGGCGGCGCGGGCTGCTAGGAGGGCGGACAATGTCGACACTCCTCCTTCTAGAGCTCACTTTCGGCTGCGTCATGGTCAGTGCCGCGGCGACCGGCGTGGTGCTGTGGTGGCTGCGGCACCGACAGATCCTCGATCATCCCAACGGGCGGTCGAGCCATGATCGGCCGACGCCGCGTGGCGGCGGCCTTGCCGTCGTGCCGCTCGTGGCCTTGTGCTGGGTCGCGCTGTCCCTGCTCAACATGGCGCCGCTCGCGACGCTGGGCGGATTGGCCGCCGCGATCGGGCTGGCCGTGCTCTCCTGGCGCGACGACCGGGCCAGCCTGCCGGTCCGGATCCGGCTGGCCGCGCAATGTGTCGCAGTCGCGATCGGCGTCGCCTTCCTGCCAGGCGGCGGCCATGTCTTCCAGGGCTTGCTGCCGCCCTGGCTCGACATGCTGGCGACCGGGGTGCTCTGGGTCTGGTTCGTCAATCTGTTCAATTTCATGGACGGGATCGACGGCATCACCGCCGGCGAGACGGTGACGATCGGGCTCGGCGTGGCGCTGATCGCGCTGGCCGCTTCGGATTTCGAATCCGGCGCCGTGCTGCTCGGCCTGTCGATCGCGGCGGCGGCGCTGGGTTTCCTGGTCTGGAACTGGCACCCGGCCAAGCTCTTCCTCGGCGATGTCGGTTCGATCCCGTTGGGCTTCCTGCTCGGCTGGCTGCTGCTCGGCCTGGCCGGAACGGGCGCCTGGGCGCCGGCGCTGATCCTGCCATTGTACTATCTGGTTGATGCGACGCTGACGCTGCTCTACCGGATCCTGCGGCTGCAACGGTTCTGGCAGGCACATCGCGAGCATTTCTACCAGCGCTCGGTCCAGCGCGGCTACAGCCACAGCGCGGTCGTGCTGCGCATTGCCGCAGCCAATTTCGGGCTGGTGGCGTTGGCACTGCTGGCTACGGCATGGCCTCTCATCGCTCTCGCGCTCGCCATCGTCCTGGTCGTCGCCCTGCTGGTCTGGCTGATGCGCCCCCCCCCGAGCCGGTTGCAGTTCAGCCTTGACTGAGGCGCGCCGGTCGATGGTCTGATCGGCTTGATCGCTGGGGGCCGCCGGCCTTATGGTCCGCGCTTCGCTGTGACCCTGAGCCTGCGGACGCCCCCAATGACTTCTGCCTTCGACCGCCCGATCCGTCGGGCGCTGATTTCGGTTTACGACAAGACCGGCCTCGTGCCGTTCGCCCAGGCGCTGGTTGAACGCGGCGTGACGTTGATCTCGACCGGCGGCTCGGCCCGGACGATCGCGGATGCCGGTCTGCCCGTGGCCGATGTCGCAAGCGTCACCGGCTTTCCGGAAATGCTCGACGGCCGCGTCAAGACGCTGCACCCGGCGATCCATGCCGGCGTGCTGGCCCGGCGCGACCTCGACACGCATCAGGCGGCTTTGCAGAAGCACGGGCTGCAGGAGATCGATCTGGTCGTGTCCAGTCTCTATCCCTTCGAGGCGACCGTGGCGAGCGGCGCCGGCTGGGAGGAATGCATCGAGAACATCGATATCGGCGGACCTTCGCTGATCCGCGGCGCCGCGAAGAACCATGATTTCGTCACCATCGTGACGGATCCGGCCGATTACGCGACGATCCTGGCCGAAATGGATACGAATAACGGCGCGACCAAGCTGGCGACGCGCCGCCGTCTGGCTGGCCAGGCCTATGCACGGACCGCAGCCTACGACGCCCGCGATCGCCGCCTGGATGGCGCAGGAGCGCGAGGACATTTTCCCGACCCCAGCTCAGCATCGCCGGCAAGCGCCGCCAGACCCTGCGCTACGGCGAAAACCCGCATCAGCCGGCAGCGTTCTACGCCATCCCCGTCCGATACGCGGCCCGGCGTCTCGACCGCCAAGCAGCTGCAGGGCAAGGAACTCAGCTACAACAACATCAACGACACCGATGCGGCCTTCGAATGCGTCGGCGAGTTCGACGGGCCGGCGGTGGCGATCATCAAGCACGCCAATCCCTGCGGCGTGGCGCTGGGCGAGACGCTGCTCGACGCCTATCGCAAGGCGCTGGCCTGCGATCCGGTGAGCGCTTTCGGCGGCATCATCGCGCTCAACCGCACGCTCGACGCCGAGACGGCCGAGGCGGTGGCGAGCCTGTTTGCCGAAGTCATCATCGCGCCCGGCTTCGATGAGGCGGCGCTGAAGCTCCTCGCGCGCAAGACCCAGCTGAGGCTGCTCGCGACTGGCGGCATGCCGGATCCGGCGGCACCGGGCATGACCTTCCGCTCGGTCTCGGGCGGCTTCCTGGTGCAGCATCGCGACGCCGGCCGGGTCGAGCTGCCGGCGTTGCAGACCGTGACCAAGCGCGCGCCTTCGGCTCAGGAACTGCGCGACATGCTGTTCGCCTTCCGCGTCGCCAAGCATGTCAAGTCAAACGCCATCGTCTATGCCAAGGACGGTGCCACGGTCGGCATCGGCGCCGGCCAGATGAGCCGGGTCGACAGCTCGCGCATCGCCGCACTGAAGAGCGCCGATGCCGGCAAGGCCGCGCGCGGCGGTACCGAGGGGCCGAGCCCGGCGATCGGCTCCGTGGTGGCCTCGGATGCGTTCTTCCCGTTCGCCGACGGCCTGCTGGCCGCGGCCGATGCCGGCGCCACGGCGATCATCCAGCCGGGCGGCTCGATGCGCGACAATGAGGTGATCGCGGCGGCCGACGAGCGTGGACTGGCTATGGTCTTCACCGGCCTTCGGCATTTCAGGCACTGAGACGATGAGCCAGCTTCGCGACAAGATCCGCAGCATCCTCGATGCCGAGGCCGCCGCCATCAGCGCCGTCAGGTCGATGATTCCTACGAAGGCGCGGTCGAGGCCCTGCTGCGCTGTCAGGGCAAGGTCGTCACCACCGGAATCGGCAAGGCCGGCTATGTCGCCCAGAAATGCGCGGCGACCTTGTGCTCGACCGGCACGCCGGCCGTGTTCATCCATCCGGCCGAGCAGCGCACGGCGATCTGGGACTGATCGACGCGCATGACGTCATCATCGCCTTCTCGACCAGCGGCAAGACCCGCGAAGTGATCGAACTGATCGAGCTCAGCCGCCACCTGACCCAGGGCGACGGTGATCGGCATCACCTCGCATCCCGAGACCGAGCTGCGCAAGCTCGCCGACATCGTGCTCGATATGGGCGTGATTGAGGAGCCGTGCCCGCTCGGCCTCACGCCTTCGGCCAGCATGGCGGTGATGAGCGCCATCGGCGACGCGCTGGCGCTGACGCTGATGGAACAGAAAACAGGTGACGCGGCGCGCCTATGGGCTGCGGCACCATGGCGGGTATCTCGGGCATAAGGCGCGGCTGGAAAACCAGGAGGGGTGATCGGCCGCCCCAAAACCAAGTAGTACGAAACACTGGAATAGACGACGCGACGGGAGAAAGCCCTTCTCCTGCATTGCGGGAGGAAGGTGGCGAGCGCAGCGAGCCAGATGAGGGTGACGCGCGCAAGCGCGATAGACCTCGCAAGCGGGTAGACTTCGTTGTCGTTAGGCGTCGTTCGCGCGCCGACCCTCACCCTCCCCGCTGCGCGGGCCCCTCCCTCTCCCGCAGTGCGCACGGCTGTCCGGGGAAAGTTAGACATAGGCGAAGCGGAGTTGCTCTGCCGAAATTCGCTTTTCCGGACGCTTGGGTTTACGGGCGGGGGCCTGTCGATTGTGGCGATGTTGCGCCGGTCGAACAGGCATTGTGTGACGAGATCGGCGAACCTGAGGATAGGGATTGGGATGGAATTTCCGCGGGCAGCGATGCGCAGCGGGGGCATAGGCGATCATTGCGGCGAAGATCTGAAGGCGGATGGCATTATCGTTGTTGCCGAGGAACTTACGGATCTTGAGATGCTGCTTGATCCAGCGGAACAAGAGCTCGATCTGCCAGCGCCCTTTATAAAGCGCCGCGATGGCGCCGGCGGAGCGTTCCATGTCGTTGGTCAGCAGCGTGATGGTATCGCCGGTCTCGTGCCGCCTGACGATCAGCCGGCGCAGTCGGATCGGCAATTTGGAATCGCCTTTGCTGGCAAATCTCACCTCGGCATCTTCGCACACCGTAAAGCCGTCGCCCTCCACAAGAGGACGCTGGCTGATCACCTCGAGCCCCATGTTGGTTTTTGGGCGCGTCACGAAGCTCGCTTTGGCGGCTGCGATGGCACGCCACCAGCCGTAATGGCAATAGCCTTGTCGAACACATAGGTCGCCCCCCGCCTCGATCTCGACGGAGCGCCCGATCTGGGCGTCGTTGACGTTGGCGCCGGTGATGTCGAGGATGCGCGGGCTGTCCGCTTTGGGATCGTAGACGATGTGCATCTTCAAGCCCTTGAAGCGCCCGTTCGATTTTGCCCAGCTGCACAGCTTGCCAAGAGGGATTGGCGTCGAATCCATCAGCCGCAGCATCGCGTCGCCATCGCGGCGCGTCTGACGATCAAGCTGGCCGGCAATCAGGGCAAAAGTGTCGGAAAAGACCGTGACCGGCCGGCGCTTGTTCGCGTCCGACAAAGTCGAGCGCACCAATTTCCCGCAGGCGAGATGATAATGATGCTGGCTCTGCGCGTTCCAACCAGCTTCAAGGCCACGCAGACTGTCGGCGGCGCTGAATTGGGCAAAAATCAGCGCGACCAGATGGTCCCAGCTCTCAAACGACTTGTCGTAGGCGTTGCCGCCATGACGAGCGACGAGCGCGTCAAACCGACGCCGATTGATCGGTTCAAGAAGCTTGCTGATGATGCTAGGTGTGAAGCGCATGTCCCGTCCATTTTCTGAGTCTCGCAAACACAGAATAGGCGGGAAAACCCTCGTCGGGCGGGACATGCAGCCGCGACCAATCGAATCACTCCAAACCTTCCCCGGACAGCCGTGCGCAGTGCGGGAGAGGGGTCTTTTCGGCGCGATTCACATCAGAAATTCAGTCAGGGCTTCAAGCGGTTGGTATAACGGACCTACCCCGCCGTCATCGCTCTGAGCTGGCGGCTGGCCACCGTCAGCATGGCTATGTCCGGCGGCGTCGCCCTGCCGATTTCAGTAACCATTTCCTGGATGCGGGCGACGGCGTCCGGCCGATCGGCGACCCAGGCGTCGAGCTTGCCGTCGCCTTCGGCCAGCACGCGCTGGACCGTGTCGCGCTGCAGTCCGTAGAAATCGTCGATCAGCGCGCCCAGCGCCAATTGCTGCCAGGCCGTGGTTGCCGGCATGCGCGCGGGCGACGTCGCGCAGCGCGTCGAGGCCGAAGCGTTCGCCCCGTGTCGTAATAGAGCTTGCCCATGTCGAGGATATCGGCCTTGGCGCTCTCGTCGATACGGACGATGTCGAGGCCGGCGGCGAGGTTGGCCAGGGGCGACGACGCGCTGGGCCAGCGGCTCGGGCACGGCGTCCTGCAGGAACACCGCCTTGCGTGCTTCGAAGCCGTGCCGTTCGCCGGGCGGCAGCAGGCCGGGCAGCTTGCCGGCCAGCGTCTTTACCCCCGGGGCGAATTGCCGGATGCAGGCCTCGATGCCGAGCGGCAGGCCGGATTGCAGCAGCCAGCGCGTCGCCCGCTCAGCGACCGATTTGATCTCCAAATTCAGCCGGATCTGAGCGCGTGCCGGGATCGCGTTGTCGAGCGCCTCGATCGCCCGCCAGATCGCCGGCAGCTGAAAGATGTCGCGCGTGATGCGATAGGCGCGGGCGACATCGGCGGCGCTGCGCCCGGTCTTGCTTTGCATCTCGACCACGAAGCTCGGCCCCATGCGGTTGATCATCGCATTGGTGACGGCAGTGGCGACGATCTCGCGGCGCAGGCGGTGGGCCTTGAGATCGCCCGGCGACAGCTTGCGCATGCGCTGCGGGAAATAGTCGAGCAACTCGGCTTCGAGCTCCGGCGCATCGGGCAGGTCGGAATTCAGCAGCTCGGCATAGACCGCGTTCTTGGCATAGGCGAGCAGCACGGCCAGCTCCGGCCGGGTCAGGCCGCGCCGCAGCGCCGCGCGCTGCGCCACCGCTTCGTCATTGGGCAGGAACTCGATGGCCCGGTCGAGCCTGCCGGCCCGTTCCAGGCTGCGCATCAGCCGGACATGCTGGTCGAGCACGGCGGCGGCTTCAGCCTCGGCGATGCTGAGCGCGGCGGTTTGCAGGTAGTTGTCCTCCAGCACCAGCAGCCCGACCTCGTCGGTCATCGAGGCGAGGAATTTGCTGCGCTCCTCGGGCTTCAGATGGCCGGACGCGATGAGATTGCCGACCGCGATCTTGATGTTGACCTCGTGATCCGAGGTGTCGACCCCGGCCGAATTGTCGATCGCGTCGGTGTTGAGTCGGCCGCCTTTGAGCGCGTATTCGATGCGCCCGCGCTGGGTCATGGCCAGATTGGCACCTTCGCCGATGACCTTGGCCTGGAGTTCCGAAGCATCGACACGCAGCGCATCATTGGCGCGATCGCCGGCCTCGGCCTGGCTCTCGGCCGAGGCTTTGACATAGGTGCCGATGCCGCCGAACCACAGCAGATCGACTGGCTGCTTGAGCAAGTGCCGGATCAGCTGCGCCGGCGCCAGGCTCTCGACGGCGATGCCGAACCGGGTGCGGATCTCGGGCGAGAGCGCGATCGACTTGGCCGAACGCTCGTAGATGCCGCCGCCCTTCGAGATCAGCTTCGGATCGTAGTCCTTCCAGCTCGAGCGCGGCAGGTCGAACAGCCGCTTGCGCTCGGCCCAGCTCGCCGCCGCATCGGGTTCCGGGTCGAGGAAGATGTGCTGATGGTTGAAGGCGGCGACCAGCCTTGTGTGCTGCGACAGCAGCATGCCGTTGCCGAACACGTCGCCGGCCATGTCGCCGACGCCGATGCACGAGAAATCGCTGCTTTGGATATCGGTGCCGATCTCGCGGAAGTGCCGCTTCACCGCTTCCCAGGCGCCGCGCGCGGTAATGCCCATGGCCTTGTGGTCGTAGCCGACCGAGCCGCCCGAGGCGAAAGCGTCGCCGAGCCAGAAGCCGTATTCGATGGCGACGCCATTGGCGATGTCCGAGAAGGTCGCCGTGCCCTTGTCGGCGGCGACGACCCAGATAGGGATCGTCCGCATCGCGGCGCACGACGTCCTTGGGCGGCACGATCGCGTCGCCGCTGATGGTGTCGGTGATATCGAGCAGACCCGACATCAGCGTCTTGTAGCAGGCGACGACTTCGGCCATCAGCGCTTCGCGGTCGCCGGGCGGGCGGCCGTTTCATGACGAAGCCGCCTTTGGAGCCGACCGGCACGATGACCGAGTTCTTGACCATCTGCGCCTTCATCAGGCCGAGGATCTCGGTGCGGAAATCCTCCTTGCGGTCGGACCAGCGGATGCCGCCGCGCGCGACCCGGCCGCCGCGCAGATGGCAGCCTTCCATGCGCGGGCTGTAGACGAAGATCTCGACCAGCGGCCGGGGCAGGGGCAGCAGGTCGATCTCCTGGCTGGCGATCTGATCGAGAGATAGGGTTTCCGTGCTGATCGATGGCCGCCAAGTCTATGGGGACTATTACGGCTTCACGCCCTGGAGTGCGCTGCCGGTCGAACTCGCTGCGATCCGCCAGATCGAGATCGTCAAAGGTCCCAACTCCGCGCTGTTCGGCTTCAATGCCGTTGGTGGAGTCATCAATATCGTCACCTACAATCCGCTCTATGATGACGTCAACACGGCCTCGCTGAGCGGGGGGACGCAGGGCCTTGCTCAGGGTTCCGTCGTGACGAGTTTCAAGCTCGGCGATGTGGGCGCCGTTCGGCTCTCGGGCAGCGGCGGTTCGAACAACGATTTCTCGACGCCGATCCCGCGAACTTCGGCGCAATCTCCGCGCCTGGGCGACAATCACGGCGCAGCCGATCTCGATGGCGTCTTCCGGCTCGGCAACGGCATCGAGCTCGGTATCGAGGCAAGCCACAGCCAGGCCGCCGAAAACGGTTTCAATGCCGGCTATCTGTTTGATTACTTCCATTACGTTACAGACTCAGTCAAAGGCCAGCTCAGTGCCGACACCGCCTTCGGCCAGATCAGGCCACCGTCTATAACAATTGGAACCGGCAGGACGACAGCCCGGGAGTATTCGACCAGGAACTGCGCTTCGACAATCAGCTGACCGTTGTGCAATTGCAGGATATTTTCAAACTCGGCAGCGACCATACGCTGAGGGCCACGGCGGAATACCGGTACGATACCGAGAGTTCGACGCCTCTCACCGGTGCGCAGGTCTCCTATGGAGTCGTCGCGGTCGGCGGCATGTGGGAATGGAAGCTGGCGCCCGACCTGTCGCTCACCAACGCACTCCGTCTCGACGATCTATGGCTCGATCGCAGCGGCGTCACGCCGCCGAACTTCCCGTTCAGCAACGCCGCTTGGGATCGCGGCTACATCTTGCCGAGCTACAACAGCGCGTTGGTCTGGAAGGCCGGCGAACTCGATACGCTGCGCCTCACCGCCAGCCGAGGCGTGGAGACCCCCAGCCTCGTGGCTGACGGCGCCTTCTTGGACGAGAGGCCGACCAACGGCCTTACGGGCGTGCCCAACCTCAGCCCGACGATCGTGACGAATTACGAGATCGCCTGGGATCATGCCCTGCCCTCGCTCGACGCGCAGTTCCGTGCCAGCGTCTTTTCGCAGCAAAGCAGCGATGTGCTGTCCGTTTCCGGCGGCGTTATCCAGAACAAGGCCATCCCATATATTACCCCTACCAATATCGGCAATTCCGATGCCGACGGGCTGGAACTCGAACTCAAGGGCAGCTTCCTCGACGACTGGCGCTGGGGGCTCTCCTACCGGGCCGAAATGGTCACGGACCACTTCCTGCCCTTTGCCGCAGGAGGTGCGGACTATGTCGATTTCCAGCATTCGACGCCGGTGAACCAGATCAAGGCCAACCTCGGTTGGCGCCGAGGGTCATGGGAGATCGACAGCTATGTGCAGTATCAGTCGAAGACCTTCGGGCTGACCCCCTCGGGGGCCGATACTATCGGCAGCAGCGCAACGCTCCTCACGCCAATCGGGGGTTACGCTTCGGCCGATGGCCGCATTGCGTATGACGTCACCCCCTGGGCGAAATTATCGTTATCCGGTCAGAACATCACGCAGTCGGCCCAATTGCAGACTTCCGGACCGATGGTCGAGCGCGTCGTCCTCGGCACCTTGACGATTGGTTTCTGACATGGTTATTCTCTTTCTACGGTTGAGTGATTATTTCGGTACGATCTCATTATTCTAGCCGATACGGGCTTTTGACGTTTCCTGCTTGAAAGAAACGCCTTCAACCTTCGGTGCCCCGCGATGGATTTGTTCTGGCAAATTACGATCGTCGAGTTCTTGCTGAACGTCGCGGTGTTCGCGGCGGCGGTCATCGCCTATGGTCCGGTTCGCGCCCTTGCGGCCCATCTGGCGCCGAGGAACGCGCCCCCTCGAGGGGGCGGCAGTCGGCGTGCTGTTCGGCGCCGCGACCAGCGTAGCGCTGGTCATGCCGGTGCATCTGAGCGGCGGCGCTTCCGTAAGCGGCCAGACCGTGCTGCTGACGCTCGCCGCCCCGCTGGGTGGAGTTGCCGGTGCAGCGACAGCCGCCGGCGTGGCCATCGTTGGCAACCTGGTCGCGTGGGGCCAGAGCGGGAGCCTCGACCACACTGCACTCCTGTCCTCGATGATGTCGGTCGTGGCCGGCTTGCTTGTGTATGTGGTGGTGCCCCGGTCAGGGCGAGGCCATTTCGGCTATTTACATCTGCCGATTCTCGGTGCGCTTTCCGCCGCCGGCAGCCTGCTCGGATTGTGGTTTGCGGACGGGATGCATGCTGTTGCCGGCTCGGCCTTGCCTGCGCTCGCCTCCAGCATTCTATCGGCAATGATGCTCGGAACCCTGTTGCTGCATGATCAACGCCGGCACCTGGCCGAGCGCGAGCTGCGGGAGAGCGAGGCGCGTCTTGCCCAGCAAGCCCGGGAACTTGCCGCGGCTCGAGACGCTTCCGAGGCGGCAAGCAACGTCAAAACCGAGTTTCTGGCCAATATGAGCCATGAAATACGCACGCCGATGAACGGAATCCTGGTATGACGGGCCTGCTTCTCGGCACCGAACTCAGCGACGTGCAGCATGGCTACGCAACGGCAGTGCAGGAATCCGGCGAGACGCTGCTGGCGCTGATCAACGACATCCTCGACATCTCCAAGCTCGAAGTCGGAAAGGTCGAGCTTGAGCTCATCGATTTCGACCTCCTCGCGACAGTCGAGAGCGCGGTTACGCTGCTCGCGCCAAAGGCGCGGGAAAAAAATCTCCGTCTCCATACCGTCATCGCGCCTGCCGCTCACGTGGCGTTCTGCGGTGACTCCAATCGCTTGCGCCAGGTTTTGCTGAACCTGATCGGCAATGCGATCAAATTCACCGAGTCCGGCAGTGTAACGGTCAGCATCGACTTTGCCGCCGGCCCGTCCTCCGAAACCGAAACAAGGCTGCGCTTCGAGATCCGCGATACCGGGATCGGCATGCCCGAGCAGGCGTGCGACCGCCTGTTTCAGAAATTCACCCAGGCCGACAGTTCGATCACGCGCCGCTATGGCGGCTCGGGGCTGGGCCTTGCTATCTGCCGGCAGTTGGTGGAGCTGATGGGCGGCACGATCTCCGTATCGAGCCGTCTCGGCGTCGGGTCCACCTTTGCCTTCGAGATCCCGTTGGCGCGGGCCAGCACGCCCGTGCCGGTACGCAGCAAATTCTCGGCACAGCTCAAAGGCCTGCGCGCGCTCGTGGCCGACGATACCGAGATGAACCTCGAAATAATCTCCGTCAGCTGCAGGCCCTCGGCATGGAAGTCGGCACTTGCCGGGATGGCTTCGATGCGCTGGCCGAGCTCGAACGGGCATGCCATCGCGGCAAGCCCTATCATGTCGTGTTTCTCGATCAGATGATGCCCGGCATGACCGGTGATGGACTCGCTTCCCGCATCCGATCGTTGCCGAGCCTGATCGAGATTAAGCTGGTGCTGGTTTCTTCGACGGGTTCGGAGGGCCGCGCCGAGGCTGCAAGGCTGGTCGATGCAGTGATCGACAAACCGCTGCGGCAGCGCGACCTGCTCGACTGCCTGACCGCTCTCCTCGCGAATTCGTCCTGGCCTTCAGCGAGAGCGAAACACGCCGACGCGGATCTCGCGGAGATGGCCAGTCGCGGCACGGCCCCGCGCAGCCTGCGGGTCCTGCTGGCCGAGGACAACAGGATCAACCAGCTGGTTGCAGCGAACATTCTCACAAACGCCGGACATCAGGTCGAGACGGCGGAAACCGGCCGGCAGGCTGTCGCCGCGGTCGAAAAAGCAATCTACGATGTCGTGCTCATGGATGTGCAGATGCCGGAACTCGACGGCGTTGAAGCGACGCAGCTGATTCGCGCACTGCCGCCGCCGCGAGGCCAGATTCCCATCATCGCCGTGACCGCCCACGCCATGGCCGGCGCACGCGAGGAATATCTGGCATTGGGCATGAACGACTACATCTCGAAGCCGATCGATCCGGCCGAACTGCTCGCGAAGCTGGCGGGGTTTGGGCCTTGCCCAACGACCGATCGGGGTTCGGACGATGCCGAGGTTGTCGCGCCGATCGGGCTCTGAATTGCCGGCGGGGTTTGATCGGTCTGGACGGTAGGGCAGGTTCTGATTTGTTCTCCCGCGCGTGTTTCTCTGGGATCGGTCGCGCAGTCATTTCGTTACCAGGGCGCGGGACTCCCGCGTAGATAGGCGCGCCCTGCAAAGTATGCTACGAATAGTACTTGTCGACCGCCCGCCATCGATCTGTCGCAGATGTGAGGAACAGATGCCCAAGCCGAGCTATCCGCCGCCGCCGATCGTTTGGCCGTCGAGCCCGACATCGGCTCAAGCATTCGCCCGTGCCACGTTTGGTGCCGTGCAGTTGAAGCCGGCGAGCGCTCCGTTTGTAAGCCGTCCCCCAGCCGATTCCACCGCCCGCAGTTATCCAGTGTGCGCGGGCTCTAGATGACGAGGCGGCTACAACTGGAACATTGTCTGCATGTACAGCCCAGACCTAGCCAAAGCGATCGAAAAACAATACCGTGACTCAGGCGGCAATGACAAGAAAACGAGAAAGAACTGTGTCGCGTTCATACGCGCCTGCGGCTACGGCGGAGAAAAGCTCGCGCATGGAAGCGGTAAGAGTGGCAGTGGGATTCACAAGAAAACCAAGACGGCACTGAAGGATATCGCGTCGAAACTTGGTTAGGCCGCCTCCGAGCTGGAATACGCGCTGTTTATACTGTTCGCGGCGGCCTCGGCGGCAACCGTACTTATCACCTCCGGTAAGGGTGCCGTCATTCCACCGCCGATGCAGCGTTCTGCCGCTCACGAGCGGCCTTGAGGAAGTCTATCCAATGGCGGGATTCCGACGACTTCCTCAGTCTTCATAACTTCTGCCCTAGCGAAGCATTCTTCCCGCTCAGCATCTATTTGCCGGCGCCGTTCGGCCGCCGCGGCACGCCTGATCGATTCCGCCTCTTCGCGGCGCGCCAATTACCTTTGGGCCCAACGTCACTTACTTTTGGTTCGGCTTTCGGGGCGGCGTCTCAGTTCGAAATTCTCCCTGGCCGGGCGACTAGGTAGAACCCCATTCCGAGACACATCACGTCGGCCGTCCCAACGGCGGCGAGGACGATGATCGCCCGCGTGTCCAAATCGATCCCGACCGTATACATGTGCCGCACCCAGGCGACGAACCCGCTGAGTAGCGCCAGCACCGGCAGCGCCCCTATACCGATCATTAGACTGCCAAACAGCTTCCTCATTGACCGGTGCCTTTGATAAGTTTCGGAGCGTTTGGATAGTATAACGCGGCGACCACTTTTGGACAGATTGGCAGTGGATTTTAGACGGGAACGGCGCGCTAAGTCCCTAAATTACCAACACCCCGCCACGGCGACCGTCCGCTTTCAGAGACCGAGGCGGCGGCTCCGGACGTTCGCTTTGCAGCCAGAGTGAGCTGCTTCCGAACCGACCACTTTCGAAGCGGGAGGGGGGGCGGCGTACGCCTATCGCCGGCAGACGGTTAGCTCACTCCCGAACGGTGGCCCGCTTGTCGCTGGGAGGGTTCCCGGAAACATTGAAATGAGAAACCATTCTACCTATCAATGGTCGAGTAGCTGTTTATGTAAGGAATTTCTGTGAAGTCCTCCTATCCTGGAATCCGCCGGTCTTGGGGGCAACTTCGGTAGCTTGATCCTCCTCCTCGCTTGCGTGGGCTGCGCCTCTAACGGAGGAGGAAGCCCAAGCGGGACTGTGAAACAGCCCGGCGCCGCGTTATCTCAGTCCAACGTCACCGTCGACAAGGGCACCCAGGATTATCTCGAAGGGATCTGGGTTAGTGGCAAGGATCCTGAGGGCAAGACTTGTGTCGCCGACTGGATCGGCGATGGGAATACAGAGGTCGAGTTTGAATTCCGCAAGACAGGCGGGCGGGTCCTTATATTCGAACCACTCGACCTCTTCACCGCTGTTGAACTCCAGGGAATTGAGAGAGACGGAGATGTCCTGAAGCTGACAGCGAAGGCCCGGGACGGCGCATTAGCCCCGTATCTCACCATACGGAAGATCGACGACCAGCGGTTCGAGATCGTCAGCAATGCAACCGGTACGAAGGGCGATCATCCCGAGACCGTCTATCGCTGCGGTGGAGTCGACCTCACGGTCAATTCGGGCGTTGCGTTGGAAAAGCTATCGTGGCTGACCCCCCCCATGGAGCGGATCTGAGTCGCTGATAGAGGTTCAGCCGGGTATCAGTGACAGGGATCTTTGCTCTGGCAAATTCCAGAGGATCAGTCTCGAAAGAGACCGCGGATCCTGCAGTTTGAGGTTTCCGGGCCTGTCCATTACTGGGTAATCGGGTTTGATTTGGAGCCGCTGCACGTCGAGTTCGACTACATCCGGCGAATTATGCAGGTCGACGATCACAGCCTCAAGCTCGTTATCCAGCAACACTCCCAAACCGGACGGGGTGGGATCCTCCTGGAGCCACAGGACGGATTTACGAATGGACCGTGATTGACCGAGGAGAACGGGTCGAGATCCCGGAGATTGGAGCCACCTTCGTCCGATGCCGGCGAGACGACCCAGTGGGCCTCGGTGCTCATCGGTGGGGGTGATTACTAGTCGGCGATATGTCAGCTCGACATTTCTCGGTCAACGTCCCGCGGTCGACATGGGTCAACAGCAACCGACGAGTCGCGAAATCGGCAATGGCGGCTCTTTGGCGCATCGCGTCGATACGAGGGTATGACAACTTCTCTGCCTTGGACGAGATCGCCGCGATTCGGGACACTATTGATCAAAATCCGACTGCGCCGTCCAACTTGGCGTGCGTCTGTTTTGATTGGACTTCGTGAGCAGTGCGCGGTGATATCCGAGGATATAGCGTAGGAGAAGGCGCCTTTGGACACCGATCATCGGCGGTTCAATATCCAGGATCCGGCGGGCCGATATCTTTGTCCCGCGTGCGGCTGGCCGGGTATTTCGATGGCCACTCGTACTGTGATACCAACCCGCGTTGCCCTTGACTCGCTTGGGGATTCCCAAGCGCGTTGAACTGTGACTCGATGTCGTGGTGCGCCGATACGCGCTGCGGAGAGTTTCATGGGGACAGGTGTCAAGATCACGCGCGTTGAGCATACGGCGGCAGCGCTTCGGGCGTTGTGCGCGCGCTGCACGGATGGCGCGCAGGTTCGCCGCATTTTGGCGATTGCGCTGGTCCTTGAGGGGCGTCCGCGGGCCGAGGCGGCGGCCTTGAGCGGCATGGATCGCCAGACGCTGCCCGACTGGGTGCATCGCTACAATGCCGAGGGCATTGCCGGGCTGAAGTCGCGCACTGGCCCGGGCCGGGAGCCTTATTTGAGCGCGGCGCAAAAGGCCGAGCTGCGCGCACTGGTCATCCGCGGCCCTGACCCGCAGACGCACAAGGTGGTGCGCTGGCGGTGCATTGATCTGCAGGCGGAGGTGGCGCGCCGCTGGTCGGTGGAGGTGCATGAGAGCACGATCGGCAAATGGCTGGACGAGCTTGGCCTGACGCGGTTGCAGCCCCGGCCGGTGCATCCGAAGAAGGATGCCGAGGCGGAGGAGGCTTTTAAAAAAACTTTGCCGATCTGGTCGGCGAGGCGCTCGAAGATACCGCGCCCGGCGCATCGATAGGAAATCTGGTTCCAGGACGAAGCCCGCGTCGGCCAGCAGGGCGGCCACGCCTATATCTGGGCGCCGGTCGGCACGCGCCCGCTGATGGTGCGCGATAACCGTCATGAGTCCGCCTACATCTTTGGCCCATCTGCGCGCAGCGCGGGGTGGGGGCGGCGATGCTCACGCCGGTCGCCAATACCGAGATGATGAATCTGCATCTGGCGGAAATCAGCACCCAGGTCGCACCGGGCGCGTGTGCCGTCTTGGTCTGCGACGGTGCCGGCTGGCATCAACGCGGCCAAAAGCTGCGGGTGCCGGCCAATATCTGTCTGTTATCGCTGCCGCATACAGCCCCGAGCTGAACCCAATGGAGAATGTCTGGGACTATCTGCGCCAGAACAAACTCTGCGCGGCCGTTTGGGACAGCTACGACGACATCCTGGCGGCTTGCGTACCGCTTGGAACTGGCTCATCGCCGACCCCGCACGCATAACCTCAATCGGGAGCCGGGATTGGGCACGTGTCAGTGGTTAGGCGGGTGGTATGAGTCGGGCGGTTTGGCGGGAACGGGGATTTGCCCGTGCTGCTTCTTCGAACCCGGGTTTCGATGATGACCAGGGCTCCAGCAGGGATGCCGTGGCGAGGCACGACCGTGAACACTCCGGCCAAATGGGATCCCGCAGCCCAACTTCATCGATTGTCTGACGCTACGCGGACGTAGGCTGAGCGAGCGCTTGGCTCCGAGGCCTGCTTGGCCGGCCCTGGCGCAAAGCCGACTCTGCGCTATGTCGGATTTGGCCCCTCCGAGCCCTGAACGGCCGGACCAAAATAAGTGACGTTGGGCCCAAGAGTATGTGGCGCGCTACAGAAGTCCGCGGAAATGCTTGATCCCTGTTGCAAGCGCCTGCGACATGAAAAAGGCCGCTCACAGGCGGCCTGCTTCTCATAACGTATTGAATTTCTTTGAGAGAAATGGTGCCGCCTAGGTGACTCGAACACCTGACCCTCGCATTACGAATGCGATGCTCTACCAGCTGAGCTAAGGCGGCTTACCAAGGCCGGGCCGGCGCGACCCGGCATCTTGAAGCGGCGCGGAACATGCCAGAAGCGGGCGGCGGGTGCAACACCTCGAATTCGCCGGGGTGCCTTGTTTTCAGCCGGGGGCAGGGCCGCGCGACGGCGGCCGGGTCGGGTGCCAGCTCGGCCACGGCGGCGGGGGCGCCGGCGGCAGGCCGTGGGCCGGGTCGAGCGGGCGGGCCGCGCTGCGGTCGGGCACGCGCCAGGCCAGCGTGTCGAGCCGTGGCAGGTCGGGCAGAGCGGCTCCCAGAGGCTGCATTCCGCGGCGCAAGCGGCGCAGACCCAGATCGGCTCCTCGGTGGCCTGATGGGCGCGGTCGAGCCAGAGATGGGCTGCCGTCGCATCGTTTCGGTCGGCTTGTTCCAGTTCCGCCATCATCAGGCTCAGCCGCTTGGACCAGGGGCCGGGACCGTTTGCGCCGGCCAGTTCGAGGTGGCGGCGCGCCTCGCCCCAGAGCCGCGCGGAGATCGCCACGGCGGCGGCGCCCAGCTGGCCTTCCGGCTCGCCCGGGCGTAGCTCGGCCAGGCGCTCGAAGCGCTTGACCCGGGCGGCCGGCGCTTCGGTCGCGAGCAGCAGGCCCATAGGCATCGGCCACGGCCGGATGGACCGCTTCGCGCCCAAGCCTGCTCCAGCACATCGAGGCCCTTTTGTGACCTTGCCGCCGTCGCGCAATAGCCGGGCGTAGTGGATCGCCGCCGGAGCGAAGCCCGGCTCCAGCCCGTTTGCCTGGGCGGCATACGACAGCGCGTCGCGGGCATAGCCCTGGGTCGCGGCCTGGCGGCTATGGGCGACCAGCAGGGTCGCCTTGTAGTGCCGGCCTTGTTCCGGGGTGACGGCGCCGCGCTTGACGGCTTCCTTCAGCGTCGCGGTGGCACCGCGCCAGTCATTGCCGCGGGTTTCCAGCGCCAATTGGCTCTGCAGCACCCAGGTGGCGCCGGGCTTCAGGCGCTTGGCGCGTTCGGTCAACGCCAGCGCCGTCGTGTCGTCGCCATCCTTGAGCGCCTGCACGATCAGCCCGCGCAGCCCCAGGAACTCAGTGTCTGGGCTGGCCACATGGCATTGAATTCGGTCTTGGCGGCGGCGTCGTCGCCGCGCAGCAGGGCCGATTGGGCGGCGAGCAACCGGGCCAGCGGCGGCAAGGGTCCAACCGGCCGCGGCGGAACAGCAGCTCGCGCGCTGACGCGCCTTGTCGGCCGATTTGCCGTCGCCCGCGGCTAGCGCGACCAGCCCGTCGGTCAGCACGCGATAGCCCTGCAGCCGCTGCTGGTCGCGCCGGGCACGCGCCATTCGGCCGGGCGCGCCGAGCAGCCGGGTGAGCGCCCAGTACAGCAGCCAGAGCAGGAAACACGATCACGGCGAGCGCCAGCATCAGCAGCGCCGCCGGCATGTCGATACGCCAGCCTAGCCAGACGACCGAGACGGCGCCCGGCTGGTCGGCGAAGAAGACCGTGATCGCCACCAGCAGGGCGATCGCGATCAGCGCGGGCAGGTGACGGATCACTCGGCCGCTCCGCCATCCGGCCCGGCGCTGAGACCGTTTGATCGCCCGCCGCGTCGAGCGCTTGGACCGCCTGCTCGCAGTCGATCCGTGCCTGGGCCGCGTCGATCCAGGGTTTGGCTGCTGTTGCCGCATTGCCATCGAGCTGCTGGACACACGCTGCAGCGCGCCGGCCAGATCGCCCGCGGCCAGCGCCTGCTCGGCCTCGGCGACGAGGCGGTCCGGGCCGGCCGGCATGGTGCCGCTGCCGTCGTCGACCCGGCGGATCGTGACCAGATGGCTCACCTTGTCGGTCACGCGGTCCCAGATGCCGGCATCGGGCGCCAGCGGCCCGGGGCAGCGCCAGCTTGCCGGGCAGGGCGGCAAGATCCTGGGCTAGCCGCACCCGGCTCGGCACACCGGACTTGGCGTGGCTTTCGAGAATGCGAGCGGGGCCGGACAGCTCGCCGTCATCGGGCGCCACGGCCTTGATGACCGCGACCGGCGCCGTGAAGGAGCCGGAGCCGGCCAGCGCATCGCGGATCTGGCCGATCGCCAGCACCAGCGTCCGATCGTTGCGGATCGTCGCGGCCCGCTGGTTGATGCGTGCCTCGAGCGGGGTCAGCCGGTCGCTCAGCTGCGCCATGGCAGCGGCCAGGCGCTTGTCGTCAGTCGTCAGATCCTGCAGCTGCTTCGGATCGATCGTTGGCCGAGCGGTCAGCGCCTCGGCTGGCGGGCCCTGCAGTTCGGTGACGTCGCCCTTGGGCGCGGCCGAGGCGGCAGCGACTCGAATTTCGTCGAGCGTCGCCTCGATCTTGTCGAGCCGCTGATCCGGCGCGGCCGTTTCCGACTCGGAGGGTGGCGGCGTGGGGTTTGGCACCGGCGCGGCCGTCGGCGTGTCGACGGCTGGGCTGGTCGGCGCCGGTGAGGGCGGCGTCTCGGGCACGGTGACCGGCGGCGGCGCTTCGGCGGCCTGCTGCGGCTTTGGCTTCTGCCAGAGCGGTTCGACCAGCGGCAACCATTGCGGTGCCGTTGCCGCGGCTGCGATCGCGAGCAGCAGCAGCGCCGCCAACCCGACCCAGCTCCGACCGCCACGCCGCTCCGGTGCCGGCTTGGCCGGTTGCGCGATCGGGGGTGTGACGGGTACCGGCGCCGCTGCGGCATCGCCCAGCGTATCGAGCAGGCTCGCCTGGGTCGGCTCCGGCGCCACATGCAGCGCGGCCAGCGGCAGTGGCGCCAGCGCTTCGGCAACGGCTCGGGACAGGCACCAGGCCTGCAGCCGGCGCGTCTCTTCGACCAGTCCCGCGGCGGCGACCAGCTCGGCGAAATGCTTGGCCGTGCGCGGCGAGAACAACAGCACGCCGTCCAGGCTGCCGTCGCCAATCGCGGACCGCGTCTCGGCACCGAGCGCGCTCGCGGCGACCGCTTCGTAGAGCGCTACATGCTGCACGCTATAGCCCTTGGCGCTCAGCACTTCGGCCAGATTGCCGGCCCGGACCGCGCCACTGATATGGAGCAGCGCGCCGTCTTCCGGCTTGCGCTCGCGCTCGATCAGCCGGGCCAGAGCTTCGACATCGCCTTCGGCGCTGGCGAACCGCGGTGAAGCCGGCCTGGCGAGCAGCCTCGGCCGTGCGGTCGCCCACGGCATAGGCGGCGATATCGCGCCGCGCACTTGCCGCGGCGAAGGCGCGGACGCCGTTGGCGCTCGTGAACAGCAGCCCGGTCACGCCGTCCAGTGCCGGCGGCGCTGTGTCGAGGTAGCGGACCTCGAGCATCGGGGTCGATCACGACGCTGTGGCCCCGGGCCTCGATCAGGGCAGCGAGACTCGCCGAATCGGCGGCAGGGCGGGTGACGAGCAGCTTCATCGGGCGGGCTCTTCCGGTAGCGTCAGGTCGAAGAATCCGGGGCCGGCCGCGTGGCGCAGCTCGTCCCCGGCGTCATTGCCCAGGCGAACGGCGTCGGCGGCCGGACCGATCCGTTCCGTGCCGTGGCGCGCGCTGCCGTCGGGGCGCACGACCAGCGCGCGTAGCCGCAACGCGCCGTCCGGCTGGAATTCGGCGAGCGCGGCGATCGGCGTCTTGCACGAGCCGTCGAGCGTCGCGAGCAAAGCGCGTTCGGCCGCGACGCGCTCGGATGTCGGCGTGTCGTTCAGGCCGGAGAAATAGCGTTCGACCCGCGCATCGGCGCTGCGCCGCTCCAGCCCGATCGCGCCCTGCGCTACGGCCGGCAGCATTTCTTCCGGCGACAGGATGGTGCCGATCCGGTCCGCCTTGCCGAGCCGGATCAGCCCGGCGACCGCGAGCAGCGTGGCGTCGACCGCGCCGGCCGCGAGCTTGCCGAGTCGCGTCTCGACATTGCCGCGGAACGGCACGACGCGCAGATCGGGTCGGGCCGACAGGATCAGCGCCTGCCGCCGCAGCGACGCCGTGCCGACGATCGCACCGGCCGGCAGCGAGGCAAGGGTGGCTCCGTCCCGCGCGAAGAAGGCGTCGCGCGGATCCTCGCGCGGCAGGAAGCAATCGACCACCAGCCCGTCCGGCTGCCAGGTCGGCACGTCCTTCATCGAGTGGACGGCCAGATCGATCGCGCCGTCCAGCAGCGCCTGCTCGATCTCCTTGGTGAACAGGCCCTTGCCGCCAATGGCGGACAGCGTGCGGTCGGTGATCGCGTCGCCGGTGGTACGGATCACCGTGATCGCGATGGCGTCGGGGGCGGCCAGCTCGGGGAAGGCGGCGGCCAGGCGGTCGCGCACCTCATGGCCTGGGCGAGCGCCAAGGGGCTGCCGCGCGTGCCGATGCGCAGGAGGGGGTTCATGCGTCGTCATGGCCTTCTGTTTATCGTCCGCGGCGCGGCTTGTCGCCTGCATTCGCCGCACCGCGGCGTCGCGGCCGGGCGGGGCTCGCCGCGACTCTTTCCTGGCGACGGCAATCTGTTAGGCTGCGCGTCGGGGGGGAACGGCTTGCGATGAAATCGGTCCGCATGATCGGTCTGGTGCTCGGCTTGCTGCTGGGGGCGTCGGCCGCGTCGGCGCAAGGTCAGGCGAGGGCGGAGCCGGGGCCGGACGAGGCGCACCGGTTGCTGACAGCGGCGCGGCTCGCGACCGGCGGCCCGGCCTGGGAACAGCTCCATCTGCTGCATGAGCGCTTCAAGGTGGCGGCGGGCGGGCTGGACGGCACGGTCGAGAGCTGGGCCGATCCGGCCCATGGCCGTTACAGCTCGCGCTATGTGCTCGGCCCGGATCGCGGCGCCGAAGGCTGGGACGGACATGGCAGCTGGACCGCCGATTGGTCCGGCCGCGTCCATCGCTTCGACGACAAGGCAGAGAATGGCACTGCCGTCTGGCAGAGCTTTGCCTATTTGTTTCCCGAACGGAATGGTTTCGCTGTCCATGCGCTGGGCCGGCGCCGCGATGAAAGCGGGCGCAATTTCGAAGTGGTGCGGATGATGCCGCCGGGCGGAGCACAGGTCGAGCTGTGGCTCGATGCCGAGACGAATTTGCCGGGCCGGATCGTGGTCAAGGGTGCCACGGATTTCATCGTGACCCTGGCCGATTACCGCGACATCCAAGGGGTCAAGCTGCCGGGCACGGTGCGGGCCTCGACCGGGCTGCTGCGCTACGACCATGTCACCAGCCTGGACAGTGCCGAGATCGATCCGGCTGCGGCCGGCGATCCCTTTGCTGCGCCGGCGCCGGCGCCGGTAGATTACCGCTTTGCGCCGGGCGAGACGCGCTCGACCTCGCTGCTGACCCCCAACGGGTGATGCCTTTCTGATCGACGTCACGATCAACGGCAAGGGACCGTACCGATTCGCGCTCGATACCGGTGCCCAGCGATGCGATCGACACCGATCTTGCGGCCGAACTCGGCCTGCCGGTCGCGGGCGCGCTCAGCGCGACCGGCGCCGGCGAGCTGCCGGTCGAGATCGGCCTGACCCGCGCCGCGCAAGTCGAGATCGGCGACGTTACCCCTGACCGATCAGCTGTTCCGCGTACTGCCGCTGAGCCGGATCGTGGCCGGCGACCGGCCGGCCTATCGCGGATTGCTCGGTTATGAATTCTTCGACCGTTTCGTCGTAAGGCTGGACGAGGATCGCCATGAGGTCGTGCTCTATGAACCGCAGGGCTGGAGCTTTCGCGGCGGGGTCGGACCGGTGCCGTTCCAGTTCCACGGCCGGCTGCCGGTCGTCGACGGTGTGATCGACCTCGTACCCGGCCGCTTCACGCTCGATACGGCCAGGCCAATTCGCTGACGCTGTACCGGCCTTTCATCCTGCGCACCGGCATCCAGCGCAAATACACCCCGAAGATGAGCGCCATCGTCGGCGAGGGGCGTCGGCGGCCCGATCCGCGCCGAAGTCGCGCGCGCCAGAAGCTGCTGCTCGGCGACACGCTGGTGACCGGCCCGGTGCTGTTCCTGTCGCAGCAGAAGAGCGGCGCCTTCAGCGATCCGGAGCTGGCCGGCAATGTCGGCGGCGGCGTGTTCCTGCGCTTCAACACGACCTTCGACTATGCCGCGGCGCCAGGTCTATTTCGAGCGCATCCCGACTTACGGCTTCGGCGACGGGCTGAAGCTGATGACGATCAAGCGCAGCTTCAACGGCTTCGTCGTGCTGAGCGTTCTGCCCGGCGGCCCGATGGACGAAGCCGGGCTCAGGCGCGGCGACGTGATCGAATCGATCGACTACAAGAACGCGACGACGCTCGACGATCTGCAGATGCAGCGCATCTTCCGCAAGCCGGCGGGCACCAAGGTGCATATGACGATCCGGTCGGAGGGAGCGCTGAAGGATATCGTGGTGGTGTTGAGCGAGATTGTTTGAGGGAACAGTCCGGAAATTCGAGCTATCGATAAACTTTATGCAAAGACCGGATGATTTGTTCTACGTCTATATTTTCGCCGAAAGCTCGAGTCGTCTGATCAAAGCACAGTTCCGTGGCTGCGATCAGCTCCAAAGCCGCATCGTCCCGCCCCGTAAAAAAACGTAGAAATCGCCCAGGTTGCCGATTTACGACCAGTAGGAAATCTTCCTCTGTAAAGCAAACTCGTTCGAGTCCAAGATCATGTGAAAGTTCCGTCCATTTCCTATACATTTTTCGGCAATACGCTTCATCTCGTAGCAGCGTTCGGCATATTTTTGACCACGATAGGGCGATCGAAAGCAGGGTGTCATGATCAACGTCCTTTCCGCGATATAACAAAGCGTCGATCCCGAACATCAATGGATGAGTTTGTGATGTTATTATTTCGACGGTACCGTTTCTCATGCATTCCAGCCTCTGCGGAAGACCCGCTATAAATAGATCTCCGAAGCCGCTGAGAAATTTGTGCAATGCGTGGTCGGCGGTAAATTGGTGAAATTTTACCTTTTCAGAACTAAATATAGGTGTTGGCGGCGTAAGAAGAGTGTCCGTCGCGTCGGCCCCTATGGTGACGACATCCAATCGAGAGTGGCTGGAAAATTGCTCTAAAATTTCGTTAGCTCCTTGAAGGTCGGGAGGTGGTAAAGGAAATTTATCCTTTCGACCGATTAGAGCATATCCTCGAAAGTAACATAAATTGCCCTACACTTCGACTGGACTGACGTATTGGCGATCGTTCTTCGATTTACGTAGGTTATAGAATTTTTTCTTTGGGAGATCACATATGGAATATTCGTCCACTCGGCGTGGGATAAATTTATAGTCACTTGAGGCATTGAGGGAGCGGCATCAAGGACGGACAGAAAGAAAACGGCTGTGTCTATGAAGCTTCCGTCCGTAAAGACGTCTATCTCCTGAACGGGCCCTTGGTTTTTCAGGAACCTAACGGTTCTGGTGACGAGGCCTGCTAATTTTTCCCATCCAGACCGAGATTTTACGAAGCCAGTAGCCGACCGGCTATAGATTTTCGCAAATAAATAATTCGTCAGAATCCCAATTGGGATCGCTGCAATGGTACCAACTATCAAGAAGACCGTGTCTCTCTGCATAAAAAGGTCCTTGCATTGCAAATTGACAAAAATTTCTCTGATTGAGGTGCCCTCAAGGTGTAGATGCGTTCTGTGGACTCGTAAAAAGGCATCTTCGTCGATCCGACGGTTGAATTATAGTATCTCGGCACGCCATCTGGAGTGAAGGGCTTGGTGCGTTTAGGAAGAAAGAAATTCCAAACGACGGCGGCAGGCACTTGATCATGTGTCCAAGGCGGTGAGCGACGGCACCAGAACGGTGCCGAGCACCATTGCCCGCCGAGCGGTTGTCCCGCCGCCCCACGCCGCGTATATCCAGGCGCATGAACATCCTCGGCATCGAAACCAGCTGTGACGAGACCGCTGCCGCCATCGTCACCGATGAGCTTGGTCCGCGCATTCTCGGCCATTGCATCCATGCTCAATTCACCGAGCACCGGCCCTATGGCGGCGTCGTGCCGGAGATTGCGGCGCGGGCGCATCTGGATCATCTGGACGGGGTGATCGGGCGCACGCTGGACGAGGCCGGGCTCGGGCTGGAGGCGCTCGACGGCATCGCGTCGACAGCCGGGCCGGGGCTGATCGGCGGGGTCATGGTCGGCGTCACCACGGCGAAGGCGATCGCGCTGGTGCGCGGCCTGCCTTTCGTCGCGGTCAATCATCTGGAGGCGCATGCGCTGACCGTGCGGCTGGTCGAGGATGTGCCGTTCCCCTATCTGCTGCTGCTGATCTCGGGCGGGCATTGCCAGCTGCTCGTGGTCGAAGGCGTCGGCAGTACCGGCGGCTCGGCACGACGATCGACGACGCGGTCGGCGAGGCCTTCGACAAAAGCGCCAAGCTGATAGGGCTCGGCTATCCCGGCGGTCCGGCGGTCGAGGCAGCGGCGGCGGCCGGCGATCCCGCGCGGTTCGAGCTGCCGCGGCCGATGCTCGGTCGGCCAGGCTGCGATTTCTCCTTCTCCGGGCTGAAGACGGCAGTGCGCCTCGCGGTCGAGACATTGCCGCCGGGCGATGCACAGGCGCGTGCCGATCTCGCCGCCTCGTTCCAGCGCGCCGTCGCCGAGACGCTGGCCGATCGGACCGGGCGGGCGGCGGCGCTGTTTCGCGAGCGCCATCCCGCGGGGCGGCATCTGGTCGTGGCCGGCGGCGTCGCGGCCAATGGCGCGATCCGTGCGGCGCTGGCTGGTGTCGCGGCCCGGCATAGCCTCGCGCTCGCCGTGCCGCCGCCGAAGCTGTGCACCGACAATGGCGCGATGGTCGCCTGGCCGGGCTGGAGCGGCTGCGGCTGGGCCTCAGCGACGGGCTCGATTTCGCGGCCCGGCCGCGCTGGCCGCTCGATGCAACGGCGCCCAAGGCCGCCTTCGCGGGGGTCAAGGCATGAGCCGGTTCCGCAGCATCGCGGTGATCGGCGGGGGCGCCTGGGGCACGGCGCTGGCGGCGACGATCCGGCGCGCCGGCGGCAACGTCGCGATCTGGCGCGCGAGGCCGAAGTCGTTGCCGCGATCAATACGGCGCATGAGAACACGCCCTTCCTGCCTGGCGTGGCGCTCGATCCGGCGATTACGGCGACCGGCGATCTGGCGGCGACGGCCGGTGCGGATGCGGTGTTGCTGGTCGTGCCGGCGCAATTCCTGCGCGGCATCGCGGCGTCTCTCGCAGCGCATCTGCCGGTGGCGACGCCGATCGTCATCGCGACCAAGGGCATCGAATGCGGCAACCGGCGCCGCCATGGGCGAGATCGTTGCCGAGCTGCTGCCGCGCAATCCCTGGGCCGTGCTGTCCGGCCCGACTTTCGCGATCGAGGTGGCGCGCGGGCTGCCGACGGCGGTGACGCTGGCGGCGACCGATCCGGCGCTCGGGCGCGAGCTGGTCGCGGCGATCGGCACGGCCAGCTTCCGGCCTTATCTCGGCGACGACCCGGTCGGTTGCGAGATCGGCGGCGCGGTCAAGAACGTGCTGGCCATCGCCTGCGGCATCGTCACCGGGCGCGGCATGGGCGACAATGCGCGCGCCGGCCCTGATCACGCGCGGCCTGTCCGAGATGGTGCGGCTCGCCGTCGCCAAGGGCGGCAAGCCGGCGACGCTGATGGGGCTGTCGGGGCTGGGCGATCTGGTCCTGACCTGTACGGCGATGCAGTCGCGCAATTGCTCGCTCGGCGCGGCTTTGGGATCCGGGCAGAGCCTGGCGCAAGTGCTGGGCGCACGCAGCTCGGTCGCCGAAGGAGTCGCGACCGCCCGCAGCCGTCGCCGAGCTGGCCAAGCGCCTCGGCATCGACATGCCGATCGTGGCGGCGGTCGATGCCATCCTGCATCATGAGGCCGTCATCGATGAGGCGATCCGCGGCTTGCTCGCGCGTCCCTTCAAAGCCGAGGAACTGCCCGGCTGAGGTGCCGCTTTATCGCCGGCGCCCATTGGGCTAGCTTCGGCCCTTCGTGATTTGATTTTCGGATTTGAGGGAGAACCCGATGCTGTTCAGCATCCGCTGCATCGATCGCACCGACGTGCCCGGCCTGCGCGCGCAGACCCGGCCGCAGCATGTCGAATATCTGACCTCTCTCGGTGCGCGCATCGTGCTCGCCGGTCCGATCCTGGGCGCAGACGAGGCGACGCCGATCGGCAGCCTGCTGATCGTCGAGGGGCCGGACCGTGCCGGCGCCGAGCAGATGGCGGCCAAGGATCCCTATGCGCTGGCCGGGCTGTTCGCCGAGACCGAGATCACGCCGTTCCGGCTGGTCATCCTGCACTCGCCGGCGGCCTGACCGCCATGGCGCACTGGCTGCTCAAATCCGAGCCGTTCAAATATGCGTGGTCCAAGCTGGTCGCGGACGGCCGGACCCATTGGGACGGCCGTGCGCAACCACCAGGCGGCGCTCAACCTCAAGAGCATGAAGGTCGGCGAGAAGGCCTTCTTCTATCATTCGAATGAAGGGCTGGACATCGTCGGCGTGGCCGAGATCGTGCGCGAGGGCCTATCCGGATCCGAGCGACGAGGCCGGGCGTTTCGTCATGGTCGACATCAAGCCGGTCCGGCCGGTCGAACGGCCGGTGACGCTGAAGGAATCAAGGCCGATCCGCGCCTGGCCGAATTCGCGCTGGTGCGCCAGTCGCGCCTGTCCGTCGTGCCGGTGCGCGACACGGAATGGACCATCCTGTGCGAGATGGCGGGGATCCCGGC
>JBBCHB010000063.1:0-43148 GCA_037200015.1 Aliidongia sp.
GTGACGATCTGCGAGGATGACGTCGTCTTCAACCGGCACTTCATCACGGCATCCCGCACCCTGCTCCATGCCCTGCCGGCCGGCTGGGACTTCGTGCTGTGGGGCTGGAACTTCGACGTCTACACTGCCTTCGAGCTGGTGCGCGGCGCCGGCACCTGCATCGCGCATCTCGATCAGAACAGCTTGGCGCAAGGCATCGAGGAGTTCCAGGCCCAGCGCTTCACGCCGCAGCCCTTCCGGCTGATCCGCGCCTTCGGCCAGCCCTGCTATACGATTTCACCCCGGGGCGCCGAGGCACTGCGCCAAGCCTGCCTACCCTTGCGCGCCGCCACCGTGCTGCTGCCGGAAGTCGGCGGCAATGTCGCGGCCCAGGATGTCGGCGCGCTGGCGCCCGGCGCCTATCCCGCGATCAACGCCTATCTCTGCTTCCCGCCGCTGGCGGCAACGCCGAACGATCCGACCAAGTCGACGGTGTTGGCGACGCGGCCTGCCAGGTGAAGAAAAAGGGCCGTCAGCCTCGGCCGATGAACGGCATGGTCGTCGCCATCACGGTCAGGAACTGGACATTCGCCTCGAGCGGCAGGCTCGCCATATAGACGACGGCGCTCGCGACATGCTCGACATCCATGCGCGGGTTCGGTCGTGACGGTGCCGTTGGCCTGCATCACGCCATTGGCCATCCGTTCGGTCATCGGCGTCACGGCATTGCCGATATCGATCTGGCCGCAGGCGATGTCGAAGGCGCGGCCGTCAAGCGAGGTCGATTTGGTCAAGCCAGTGATGGCGTGCTTGGTCGCTGTATAGGGTGCCGGAATTCGGCCGCGGCGCATGGGCGGAGATCGAGCCGTTATTGATGATCCGGCCGCCGCGAGGGGGTCTGCGCCTTCATCATCCGCACCGCCTCCTGCGTGCACAGGAACGCGCCGGTCAGATTGGTATCGACCGTCCGGCGCCATTGCTCGATGCTCAATTCCTCGATCGGCACGGGCGGCGTGCCGGTGCCGGCATTGTTGAACAGCAGATCGAGCCGGCCATAAGCCTCGCGTGTGCGGGCGAACAGGTTTCGGACCGAATCGGGCTCGGCGACATCGGTCGGCACCGACCGGGTCGGCCGGCCCTCGGCAGCCTGCGCCGTCTCGGCCAGCGCCTCGGCACGGCGGCCGGCCAGCACCACCGTATAGCCGCCTTCGACAGGGCCAGCGCCACGGCGCGGCCGACTCCGCTGCCGGCGCCCGTCACCACTGCGATCTTGCCTGCGCCACTCATCGCCCTGCTCCTATGCCACCCCTGCGAGACTGCATTACCGCTCGGCGCCGCGGTGCCGGTCAACCGGGCGGCACCACTGCGCCGAGCATGGTAGCGGCGCGCGGATCGCTGGGCTATCCTCCCGGCCCATGGACGACCCTTACGAAATCCTCGGCGTCGAACGCAGCGCCAGCGAAGACGAGATCCGGACGGCCTATCGCCGTCTGGCGAAGAAGCATCATCCGATCTGAATCCCGGCAAGTCGGAAGCGGAAGAGAAATTCAAGCAGATCTCCGGCGCCTATTCGATCCTGTCCGATACGGAGAAGCGCGGCCGCTTCGATCGGGGCGAGATCGATGCGAGCGGCAATGAGCGGCCGCCGGAACGTCCCTTCTACCGCAACTATGGCGATTCGACCGACCGCGCCAAATATCGCGCCGAGGAGGCGTTCGGACCGATGATTGGGGAAAGCATCTTCGGCCAGGCTTTCGGAGACCGTATGAAGCGCGGCGGCAAATCGCGCGGCAGCGATGTGCGCTACGCGCTGACAGTCGATTTCCTGGAGGCGGCGAACGGCGCGAAAACGGCGGTCAGCCTGCCGGACGGCCGGACCCTGGACGTCACCATTTCCGCCCGGCCTGGAAGACGGCCAGGTGCTACGCCTGCGCGGCCAGGGCATGGCCGGCCTGGGCGGCGGCCCGGCCGGCGACGCGCTGATCGAGGTCAATGTCGCGCCGCATCCGGCGTTCCGCCGCGACGGCAACGACCTCGTGCTCGAACTGCCGGTCAGCCTGTCCGAAGCAGTGCTCGGCGCCCGCATCGAAGTGCCGACCATCAAGGGCAGAGTCCATCTGACCATCCCGCCGAATTCGAATACCGGCACGCGGCTGCGGCTCAAGGAGCGCGGCATCGCTGGGCGGCCATCAATATATCGATCTGAAGATCGTGCTGCCGCCCGAGCCGGAACCCGAGCTGGCGGAGTTCCTTAAAAGCTGGACGCCGAAGCAGCCCTTCGATCCGCGCAAGGATCTGCCGTCATGATGCCGGTCGAGGCGGTCGTCGCCCCTGTTTCCCGATCTGGAGACAGTCGAGCTCACCGCCTGGATCGAACGCCGCTGGGTCGAGCCGGAATCGGCCGCCGGCGGCATCTGGGGTCTTCCAGGAGATCGATGGTCGCACGCGTCCGGCTGATCTACGATCTGCGCCGCGACATGGCGGTGGCCGAGGATACGGTGCCGCTGGTCCTGTCCCTGCTCGACCAGATCTACGAGCTGCGCGGCCAGCTCAAGGCAATGACCCCGCGCCGTGGAGTCCTTGCCGGAGCCGGTTCGTGCCCAGATTTTGGCCATGCTCGCGCGGGAATAATACGCTTTTGCGTCATTATGGTAGGACATTGCGCGCCGGACGCGGACCGAAAGGCAGCAGCATCGGCACCCGGCAGCGATAGGCGTCATAGGCATCCGGGCCCAATTCCTGCCGCAGCCAGCCTTCTTCCAGCCGCGCCTTCATCCACAGGCCGAGCGTGATGACCAGCCCGGCGACGACCGCCAGGACTGTGCCCTTGACCGCGACGGTGGCGTAGACTGCCAGCAGGATCCCAGTATAGATCGGGTGGCGCACGATGCCGTAGGGGCCGGTATCGACCACGCGGTGATCCGCCTTCTTGGTGATCTGGCCGGACCAGAGCGCGCCAGATGGAGCCGCGCCCACCAGCTGAAGGCGAAGCCGAGCGCCATCAGCCCGACGCAGGCCCAGGCCTCGTCCCAGCTCGGATACCACAACCGCAACGGTCCATCGTAATGGCGGGCCGGAATCGCCAGCAGGATGCCGCCCAGCACCAGAACCACGCGGTAGCGCAACTCGGCCCGCAGACCGACGCTCTTCTCGACCGGGCTGCGCCATGCCGCCGCTGCCAGCCACGAAATGGCGAAACCGACCATAGCAGAACGATCGCCCATAACGGCCGCATGATCGACGCCCTTCCCGATGTCATTCACGGCGAAAATTGATACGCCAGGCTTTATAATAGTCAAGGCTATAGGCTGACACGTCAATGATTGACGGCGGAAAAACGATAAGCCAATCTTCTTATATGCCTGATACTGAAACCCCCGATGGACGTCGCCCGCGCGCTGCATCACAGCCGCGACCTTGATGTCGCGCCGCCTGATGGCGGCCGCGCGCCCGACGGCTTGAGCGCGGCGCGGCACGCCGTGCTCGGCCTGCTGCGCCGGGAAGGACCGAGCACAGCCACCGCGCTTGCCGCTTATCTGCATATCCAGCCGCAATCCCTGACCCGGCTGCTGGCCGATCTCGACCGGCGCGGCCTGATCACGCGCCGCGCCGCGGAGGCGGATCGCCGGCAAAGCCCTGATCGACATCACGGAAGCGGGGGCGGCGGACGCTGCTGGGCGACGTCCATGATCGGCGCGTCATGCTGGCCGAGGCGATGGCGGCGACGCTGACTCCGGCGGAGCGCGGCTGCTGCGGCTAGCCGCAGGGCTGATGGATCGCCTCGCCCAGGCGATCGAGACGCGAACCGGCGCGGCAACTGCGGAAGAGTGAGGCGCGTCCGCCGGTCGCCGGGCCGGCGCGCTTTGCGGCCTTACGAGAAGCCGTAGAGCCGTTCGGGGTTGGTTACGAGAATACGTTTCTGCAGGGCAGGCTCATGCGCCTGCTGCATGAAGAGATCGAACAGCAGCGCGTCGTCCGGCTTGTTGTCGGATTTCTCAGTCGGATGCGGCCAGTCGCTGCCCCAGACCAGCTGGCCCGGTGCCGCGGCCAGATAGGCCCCGGGCGATCGCATCGGTATCGGCATAGGGCGGCCCGAGCGTCGAATCGATATAGAGGCCGCTGAGCTTGACCCAGCCCTTTGCCCTGTTTCAGCAGGTCGGTGATCACGGCGAAGGCGCGATGCTTCGTCCCCTCCGGCTGCGGCAGGTGCCCAAGGTGATCGAAGACGGAGGGACACGGAATGCTGTGCCAGAGCGCGGCATTGTCCGCGATCTGGTCGGCCGTCATGTTCATCTGGATATGCCAGCCGCGCGGCGCGATGCGCTTGCTCAGCGGCTCGATCATCTCGACCGACGTGGCGCCCCCCGGGCTGGCCAAATTGAAGCGGATGCCGCGGACGCCGGCGGTATGCAGATGGTCGAGTTCGGCGTCGGTGACCTCGGTATTGACCACGGCGACACCGCGCGTCGTCTTGGTGCCGAACTGGCCCAACACCTCGATCAGGCCGGTATTGTCGACACCATAGGCTGAGGGCTGGATCACGACATTGCGCGTCGTGCCGATCCGCTTCTGCAGCAGGCGATAATCGGCAACCGTCGCATCCTCCTGCCGGACGGTCGAATGCGGATCGACCGGCCAGCGATGGTCGTAAATGTGATGGTGGCAATCGACCGCATGCGCCGGCGCCTTATGCTTCGCCGCTCCGTGCCGCGCGACCACGGCACCGTCTGCGCGTCCTTCGCCATCGCCGGGCCGATACCGAGCGAGCCCATGGCCGCGCCGCCGACCATCATGCCTAGAACCGAACGCCGCCGATAAGGTTTGGTGTGCAATTGTCCCTCCCGATTGCTGCCAACTCTCTCGACCGACAGGGGAACTTCCCTTCATTCGAAAGTCCAGTGGCATGTCGGGCAGTCACCATGTGCAACGAGCACTGCTCAGAGCGACAGCATCCCTTCGATACAGGTGACGGTCGTGCCGCCGATCCAGATATCGGCGCCGATCCGGTCGACATGGACACGACCGGCGCGGCCGAGCGCCGTTCCCTGGCTGGCCACATAAGATTGCGGTGCCAGGCCGCGGCCGATCAGCCATTGCGCCAGGCTCGCATTCAGGCTCCCGGTTACCGGATCCTCCGGGACGCTGGAGCCCGGGATGAAGCCGCGCACCTCAAATTGAGCGTCCGTTCCGTCGCGCACAGGATCCCAGGGCCCGATGACGCCGAGAAACAAGCCGGCCAGCGCAGCATAGTCCGGGGTCAAGGCCAGCACTTCGGCCCGGGAACGCAGCAACACCGCGACCCAGCCGGGGCCGTTGTCGACCCATTGCGCTTGGACGACGGCGTCGGAGGAGATGCGCAGGCCGCCGACAATCCGCGCCAGGAGATCGGGTTCGAGATCGCCAGTCCGGCGCAGCGGCGGCGCAGCGAAGGCCAGCCGCACGGCATCACGGCGGATCGGGATCAGCCCGGCCCCGCACTCCTGCACGATGTGGGCGCCCTTCGGCACGCCACCCGAGGCGAGCCAGACATGGCAGCTGCCCAGCGTCGGGTGTCCGGCGAAGGGCAACTCGCACTCGGGCGTGAAGATGCGCACCCTATAGTCGGCTGTCGGGTCTGTCGGCGTGACTAGGAAGGTCGTCTCGCTCAGATTCGTCCAATTGGCGAAGGCCGCCATCTGCGCATCCGACAAGGCATCCGCGCCGCCGACGACGGCCAGCGGATTGCCCTTAAGCGGCCCGGAGGCGAAAACATCGACCTGTTGGAATACAAAGCGCGTCATGGCCCGATCTCCCGATAAACTCCGATTCCGACAGGCGCTGTCGTTACGACGCTGCCGATGCGGGCAGGCCGAACTTTTCGAGTGCGGCCAGCAGGATGCAAAGGGCGATGCCGTCCGACGCTGCCGTGACCTCCGCCAGACTGGGAAAGCTGGGCGCCAGGCGCAGGGTCCGATCATGCGGATCATGGCCGCCGGGCCAGGTCGCCCCGGCCGGGGTCAGGCGGATGCCGAGTCCCTCGGCGAGCTCGACGACGCGGCGCGCAGTGCCGTCCATCGCATCGACGCTGACGAAATAGCCGCCTTCGGGACGCGTCCACTGCGCGATTCCGAGCCCGCCCAGGCGACGGTCGAGCGCTTCCAGAACCGCGTCGAACTTCGGCGCCAGGAGCCGGCGATGCGCCGCCATATGACGGGCGAGCCCCTCCGCGTCACGCAGAAAGCGGATGTGACGAAGCTGGTTCAGCTTGTCGGAGCCGATCGTGCGCTTGCCGGCACGCGCCAGATACCAGCGCGTGTTTTCCGGCGAGCCACCGAACACGGCCACACCGGCCCCGGCCATGGTGATCTTCGAGGTCGAGGCGAAGATGAACGGCCGATCCGGATACCCGGCCTCGGCGCAGAGCGCGAGGATATCCGGCAACACCGGACGCCGTTCCGTCAGATCATGCACGGCATAGGCATTGTCCCAGAACAGGCGGAAATCCGGCGCGCCGGTCGCCATGGCGGCAAGCCGCCGGACGACCTCGTCGGAGTATACCGCGCCGGTCGGGTTCGAGTATTTCGGCACGCACCACATGCTCTTGACGGCCGGGTCGGCGGCGAGCGCCTCGACAGCCGCCATGTCAGGGCCGTCCTCGGTCATGGCGACCGGCAGCATGCGGATGCCGAACTCCTCGCACAGGGCGAAATGCCGATCATAGCCAGGCACGGGGCAGATGAAGGCGATATCACTCGCGCGCGCCCAAGGCGCGGCCGATCCCGGCACCCCTTTCAGCAGGGCCCAGGCCAGGCAGTCATGCATGAGCGCCAAGCTGGAATTCTCGCCGATAACGATCTGTCCGGCCGGCACACCGAGGACAGTGGAGAACAATTGCCGAAGCTCGGCCAGCCCCTGCAGGCCGCCATAGTTGCGCACATCCTCGCCGGACTCGCTGTGGTAATCACCGTTGCCGGGCAGGGGTCAGCATGCCGATGGACAGATCGAGCTGCTCGGGCGACGGCTTGCCGCGCGTCATGTCCAGCTTCAGCGCCCGCGCGCGGAATGCCTCGTAATCGATGCGCGCCCGATGCAGACGGTCGGCAAGGTCCTCGGCGGGCAGATCGGCGAAAACGGACACATTCGACTCCCGGAAGGCCTCAAGCGGCAATGTCCGGCCACGCTAGAAAATCCGATTTACCGGATCAACCACAACAATGTCCGGATGACAATGTTGTCGGCAGTCCGCGGGGATCTGATCTGGGGGGGACACCAAGCATGCCGAAGACATGGACGGCGCCTCATGTGGCAAGAGCACCGACGAGAAATTCTGCACCGGATTGAGCCGCCCTCCGGTCGAGAGCGGCTTCTAACCGGCTGGTTTCGCACTGGGCTCTGCTCAGCCGTCGCGCCAGCGCTTGAAATTGCCGGCATCGAGATCGAACAGGTCGAGCGCCCGTCCGATCGTGTGATCGACCATCTCGTCGAGGGAATTGGGCCGCGCGTAGAACGCTGGGACCGGCGGCGCCACGATCGCGCCCATCTCCGTCACCGCCAGCATGCTGCGAAGATGCCCGGCATGCAGCGGTGCCTCGCGCACCATCAGGACGACCCGCCGACGCTCCTTCAGCGCGACATCGGCCGCCCGCGGCAGCAGGCTCGAGGTTACGCCGGATGCAATCTCGGACAGGCTGCGGATCGAACACGGCGCCACCAGCATGCCCATGGTCTTGAAGGACCCGCTCGAAATGGCGGCGCCGATGTCCTCGGACCGGTAGACGACATCCGCCAGTTGCTCGACATCGGACACTTTCAGATCGGTCTCATGGGCCAGAGTGACTTGCGCGGCCCGGGACATGACGAGATGCGTTTCGATCCCGATCCGACGCAGACACTGCAAGGCCCGGATACCGTAGACGCTGCCGGACGCCCCGGAAATCCCGACGACAAGCCTTCTCACGGTCGTGCTCATGGTCCTCCAGACGATATTTCTCTCCGCACGAACGTACATTCATCTGCGAAGATGTCTTTAGCTCTTTTGCCCGATGAGCGCTCGCCATTTCCCGATCAAGTTAGATCGTTGCTGGACGGGGGCGTCGGGTGGCAGCGTCTCGAATTGGACAGGGGCGTCAATGGCCGGCGCTGGCTCGGACTCGATATCGTGCGGCACCGACGGCACGGTTTCCAGACGGGCCGCAAATTTCGTAAAGAACTGCCCTGCCATCGATTTAGCCGTAGAATCGATCAGCCTGGCGCCAAGCTGTGCGATCTTGCCGCCGACCTGCGCATTGACCGTGTAGCGCAGCATCGTACCATCATCCTGGTCCGGTCAGGCTCACCTTGGCGCCGCCCTTGGCAAAACCGGCAACACCGCCGCTGCCCTCGCCCGATATCGTGTAGCCGTTGGGCGGATCGATCTCCGAGAGCGTAACATTGCCGGCAAACTTCGCCGCAATCGGGCCAAGTTTGATCGCGGCCTTGGCTTTTCATTTCGGTCGGCGACACGGACTCCAGACTCTCGCAGCCCGGGATGCACGCTTTCAATATTTCGGTATCGTTCAGCGCCGCCCACACCCTGTCCCGGCGGGCCGGAATAAGCATTTCACCGCTCATATCCATCTTCTTCTCCTGGCTTGGGCGATTTTCCGATGGCCGGAAATGGCTTCCTGTTCCCAGCGCCGTCAGGCGCCGGGGCGAGCGCCACCACGGCGTTCTTGTAAAGACGAAGAGCAGCGTCACGGGGCGGCAGGCGTTCCCAGAACCTCGCGCAACACGTCCAATGTGCGGGACACCGGCCCGGCCCGCGGCTTCGGATGATGGCGTTCGGCACGCGCGGGATTGAAGAACCCGTGCATGGCGCCGGGATGCAGGCAAACCTCGACCTTGGGATTATCCCGCGCGGCGGCTTCGATCTTGTGGACCAACTCCAGCGGAATTTGCGTATCGCGTTCGCCGAAAATGCAGCAGGAGCCGCGATTTCGCCCGGGCGATTTCATCGACATACCCATTCAGCTGCACGCCGTAGAACGACACCCCGCAGGCAATGTCGCCGCGCGCGCCGAGAATGGTGGCGAGCTTGCCGCCCAGACAGAAACCGATGGCGGCAAGCCTGTTGTCTGCGCGCGGTCGCCGCTGCAGCCAGGCGATTGCACGGCCGATATCCGCAAGGCCGAGATCGGTGTCGAAATCGCGCATGATCGCGCCGGCCCGGCTGCGATCCGGCTCGGTGTAATCGAGCGAAATCCGCGGGCCCGACCCGCCAGAACAGATCAGGCATCAGAACCTCGAAACCTTCGAGCGCCAGGTTGTGCGCAACGTTGCGCATGTGGCTCTCGTTTACCGCCGAAGATTTCATGGAGCACGATAATCGTCGGCGCCGCGGCATCGCCCTTCGGCGCAACGCGATAGGCATCCATCCCGAAGTCGTCGGCGCTTGACAGCGCCATCCATTCGCCCTGCATCGGATTACTTTCCATCCTTGTCGTGGCGTCCACCGCAGCTGCATCCCGCGGCAGCGGCGGCATTGGCCCGGTTGCTCCAATACTCCCAGGCGCGGGTGTAGGCCGGCGAGTCGATCGGGGTCTGCAGGCGCACGGCAATCTCGCCCCGGCGACAAGGGCTTCACCCCCGCCGAGGCGAAGCGCCTCCATCAGCACTTTGGCGTTGAGCGGCAAATAGATAGCGGTTTTCCAGCGCCTCGATCAGCGTCCTGCCGACTGCGGTGAAGCCATGGCCCGCGCATCAAGGTCACCGTATTGCCGGCGAGCGTCCTGGCCAGATCGTCCGCCTGCGCAATGGTTTCGACCAGGAGATTGGTATCGCCGAACTGGTCGCGGATATCCCAGACCGGGACTTTCTCACCGATGCCCGAGGCAGTGTTGAGCACAGGCTGCAACGGCACGGTGCTGATGCTGAAGGGCAGGACCTCGGCCGCGTGGCTATGGATCACGGCCTGGACATCGGGGCCGGGCCGCATAGACGCCCGCATGAATGAAGCGTTCCAGATAAGGCTTCTTGCCGCCCGGACGACCGGTTCGCCGTCAAAGCCGAATTCCAGAATGTCGTCGGCTTCGACGAATTCGGGACTGCGCGAGCACGACAGCAGAAAGCGCTCCGGGTTATCCGGATGCCGGATGCTGACATGACCATAGGCATCCCACGATCTTCTCATTGGCCAGGATATGATTTGCCGTCACCAGATCCTGTATTGCCGCGTCCAATACACTCATAGTTTCCATCCCTTTTCGCCGCCCGGAAGACAAACCGCGCCGAAGGCGCCGACAGACCTGGCACGACACCGAGGGTTATTCCAATTCCTCACGCAGCAGGGCCGGTCTTTTGCAGGATCGGACGATCGGTGACCTGGAACAGCACGGCATCCGTCGACGCTCTGTGATGATGGCGCGTGCCAGGCGGGCGCGACGATGATGTCTCCCCGTGCCCATTCGAAGCGTTTGCCGCCGACGATCGACTCGCCCGTACCTTCCACGACCGCGTAGATCGCGTTGGCGGTGGACTTGCTTTGGCGGACTCGGCCGGCCGGGCAGCAGGCGAATCATATGCAGCGAGATCGTGTCGAGGACCGATGCATCGAGCGCGATCTGCACGCCCCATTTGGCACCATGCGTGGCGAACGCCTCGCTCAACTTGAGCCGAGTTGCCTGCCACGGAAAAATGAGGGGAGAAGACTTCGACCTCTTCCGCATCGTCTTCGAACTCATCCGGATATTGCTCGAGAAATATCGGCTCCAGCATTTGAACGAAGGGCACGTCGAGAAAGTCGATCCAGTAGCCGCGCGCCGTGCTGTCATTGCCGTGGCCATGCCAGGACCAGTTCGGCGTCAGCACGACATCGCCCGGCAGCATCGGTAGCTTCTTGCCGTCGACCACGGTATAGATGCCCGGCACTGCATCGACGATCAGGCGTAGCGCGTTCGGCGTGTGCCGGTGCGAGCGCGCCCGTTCGCCCGGCATGATCATCTGATAAGCGGCGACGATAGTCCGGGTCGTCGCATAGCTATTGCCTTCCATCGGGTTGGCGAGGATCAGATTCCGCCGTTCCGACAGCTCGGCGTTGATAAGCCTGCCGGCGGCATCGAGCGCGCCTTTGGCATAGGCATATTGCCAATGCGCGGGCAGGAAGTCTCGCGCGGCGACGGCCAGAGCGAAGGGGTCGGCTTGTTCCAGCCGGCCCCCACATTGATCTTGGCCAGCTGCGCATAGAGCTCTTCGAGCGTCGCGGCATCGGCCAGCTGCTCCGGCTTCACGCTGTCGGGGACCAAGCCCATGTTCAGCTGTCCCTGCGAATCGCAAGATTGTCGCCCCCGCGTGCCTTGAACGACTGGTAACGACATGCGTCCGACACGCTCGATCTCGATCGTAACGGTATCGCCCGCAGTGATCGGGCCGACCCCGCCGGGCGTGCCGGTCGCGAAGACGTCCCCGGGCTGCAGCGTCGTCACCGAGGAGGCGAGCGCGATCATGTTCGGAACATCGACGATCAAATCGCGCGTATTCGCCGTGCTGACGCAGTTCGTCGTTGACCCACAGCTTCATTTCGAGAGCGCCGGGGTCGCCCACCTCATCCGCGGTCACCAAGGCTGGGCGATCGGGCAGAAGGTGTCGTAGGATTTGCGCATGACGCGCTCCTCCTTGCCACGGACCCGTGACATCGATCAGGGCAGGCATATCCGAACACATAGTCGAGCGCCTGCGCGGGCTCCACGAAGCGGCCGGGCTTGCCGATGATCACGGCGAGTTCGCATTCATGGTGCACTGAGCGGTTCGGCAGGTCGGCAGAACGATCGGATCCTTCGGCCCGCTTAGCGACGAGGCCGCTTTCAGGAAGAAGCCGTTGATGTCCGCCCGGTTGACGGAATTCATCTCGACCTTGTGCGCATGGTAATTGACCGGATACGCGAAGAGCTTGTTCGCCAGAGGATCGGCGTTTCGAGATCCACCTTGTCGAGCGGCAGGCCGGGGCCTTTCAGCAGCGACTTGAGTGCGTCCCGCGTTGCGTCGAATTTCGCGATCGCCTGCACCATGCCGACCGGCGGCCACGCGGTGGGATCGACGCCGAAAGCGGCCGTAGCATCATAGACCGAGCCGTCATGCAAAACGCCGATCCGGCCCGAGTTGTAGCGCACGAGTTTCATTTTAGTCTTCCCTGATAGTCTTGGCTTATTCGGTCGACACGCGTCCGGGGCGGGGTGCCTCTAACAAATGTTGCCGATGCTCGCTTCTCTCTGACCGTCATCCCGGGCTTGTCCCGGGGATCCACGTCGGACCGATGCCTGAGTCTTTCCTGGAGAATCTCAGGCATCGGCCTGACGTGGATGGCCGGGACAAGCCCGGCCATGACGAAGAAAAGTGGGGCGGCAAGTGTCAGGACCACTACACTAGGGAGCCGGCGCCGGGCTGACGCCGCGCACGCAATCCAGCAGCTTTTCGAGATCGGGCCAGACATCGCCCCGCCATGCCACGTGACCGTCCGGGCGGACCAGAACCAGTGCACGCTCGTAAGCAGCCGCGACTTCCGGCTCATTCAGCGCAACCACGCTGACGGGCACGCCGAGCCGTTCGGCGGCGCTTTCGAACTCCGAGGCGACCGGCGGGTTCGCACCGAGCGGCAGCAAGGTGAAGCTGCGGCCGAACAGATCGAGCGTCGAGCGCCCGTCGGCGAGCCAGACATGCGGCGCGCGATGGCGGGCCGGGCAGTCGGAACGTAATGCATCGGATCGTCGGGCGTCACCTCGCTGCCATCCGGCCAGCAGATCGGCGATGCGTCGTAGCGGTATCCGAGATGCATGCCCAATGTGTACCATTCGTGGCGCATCTGTTCGGCGAACTCGCGCCGACCCGTTCCCGCGTCGCCTCGCCTTCCGCAGTATCGTCGAGCAACGCGGCGTTGGTCCCCGCGACCGCATCCGGCCGAGGTTGCGGCTCGCCCTCCCGGACGTTTGCGCAAGCCGATCGGCAAGCGTTCGACCTCATAGGATTTCGAGCAGCAGCGCACCGCCCCAGCCTGCCAGCACGGCCGCTATTTTCCATGACAGGTCGACCCGCATCGCCGATGCCGGTGTTCATCGCCGAACCCGCCGGTGGGCGACATCATGTGCGCGGCGTCACCGGCAATATAGACGCGCCCTTTGCCGTAGTGATCAGCCCACCAGCTCGCGGCGTACCCAGGGCATGACGCTCAGGATCTCGTACTCGAAATCGAAGCCGGCGGCGCGGCGTATCGCGGCGCGGATCTCGGCTTCGCGGCGCGCCTTCCTTGCGATCCTCGGTACCGATGATCGACATGCGCCACTGATCGCGGCCGTGATTGCGACGATCGTGCCCCAGGTGCCGTCGGGTCCGACGAAGATGTGCGATAGGCTTTGCCCTTGTCGTGCATGGCGACGAGGCCGGGGCAGCGGAAAATGACGTTCGTCGTATAGGTCACGATCGGCCGGCCGGTCATTCCGATGTCGAGACCTTGACGGACCTTGCTGGCCGCGCCGTCGCACCCGACCAGGAAACGCGCCCGGATGCTGCTGTGCTCGCCGCTCTCGACATCTTCGAGTTCGACGACGACGGACTCGGCCCTCTTCACGGAACGAGACCATGCGCGTGCGGTAGCGCAGTTCGACCCCGGCCTGCGAAGCGGCGAATTCGCGCAGGATCGGATCGAACATGTTCTGGGGGCAGCGCTCGCGCTTCTGCGGGCTGGTCGGTGGCGGCATGTCCTGGTTCATGGCCGGGAACGGCGCGCGCCCGAGCTCCCAGCCATTGAGGCTGGTGAGATAGACGTTGTCCTGCGGATAGTCGCGCGGATAGGGCGACGCCTCGACGTTGCGCACGATGTCCCAGCGACGGCAGAATTCCATGGTGCGGATGCCGACCATGCTCCATGCGCGGCTGCACGATCGTACCGTCGGATTGCTCGATGACCAGGCACTTCACGCCCCGCCAGCCGAGATCCCCCGCCATCGCCAACCGACCGGCCCGGCGCCGATGATGAGAACTGGCAGCACCTCGTCGATTTTGCTCACGCCGCTCTTCTCCCTTGGCCGTTTCATCGCCCTTGCCGGAACGGCGGGAAGAGCTTTGAAACCTTATTGATTTGCATTGCAAATAGTCAATTCACTTTTTAGCACTGGATCGCGCGTCTGTAAAGCGCTTCGGAAGCGGGTTGGCCCAACGCTGTCCGGTTCGTCCGCCACGTTTATATCCCTCCGGTCAAACCCGCTCTCGCGCGAATTTGCCTTGAATAGATAATTCACTATTCGAATCGAAAATTCGATATACGAATTGATAATTCATTCATACACATCCGGCAGGTTTGGCCGAACGGCTGCTGAGTCGCCGCAAAGAGAAACTGTCGCGGAGGGGAGGTACAGGGAAATGCAAGTCAAGAGTGGCCTGCGTTTAGGCTTGGCAGTCATCGCCGGACTGGCCGCCATGGTCGTCGCCACGTCCAACTGGGATCGCGCGGAAATGATCCAGCCGCGCCGCTCAAGGACGGGATGTCATCCTGATAATGCGGGATATCCTCGAGGCTGACCGAGCTCGTCTCCCTGGAACGCGGCGGAATTCAGACCGCGACGCAGGGGCTGTCGGGCGAGGCCCGCCGCCGATGCCATGCGGAAAGTCCAGGCGCAATCCGACGGCGCACGCGAAGCCCTCGCCTCGGATATGGCTGTCGCGTCGTTCCCGGGCCGAGACGCGGTGCGCCAGTCCCCTCGACACCTCTCCTCCAGGCCCTCGATCGGATCCGCGCGACGGAGCAGCAGGCGCTCAATTCCCAGGATCCTCAGATCCTCCAGGGCTGGACCGGCAGATGTTCGCCCTCAAGGACGCCAGCAATGCCATCGCCGACGGCTGGAATTCACGCTGCCGGACCTCACGCCGTCCGCGATGCGCTTCATTGCGCTGGTCCACGCCACCAGGATTTGCGCGACCAGACCGGGCGGCGCTCGACCATCATCGCCAACGCCCTCCTGATCGGCAGCCGTTGAACACGGCCGACTCCGAGCGGCTCCTGCTGCTGAACGGGCGCATCGACCAACTGCTCGACCAAATCTCCGAAGCCTTGTCCAATGACGCCATGCCGGAGGCAATACGAGGTCAGAACGACATTATCCGAGACGGCTTCACCAAGCCCTTCGCGGCGCCTCAGCACCGAACTTGCGCCCGGCCTCACCGGCAAGGGCCCCTACTCCGTCGACTCCGAGACCTACCGCAACCGCACGCAGCCCATTTACGCCACGATCGGCGCTCTGCGCGATGTCAGCTATGATCAGGCATTCAAGGCCGCCGCGGCGCAGCCCGGCGAAGCCATCCGCAGTCTCTTGCTGCCCGCCATCATTACCGTCCTCGCCTTCGCGGTCATCATCTGGATCGCCATCGTCATCGACCGACGGGTCTCGACGCCGATCCTGCGCATGACCACCGCGATGGAAAGTTTGGCGGAAGGCGACATCTCGATCGAGATCGAGGGCGTCGACCGCCCGGACGAGCTGGGCGGAATGGCGCGCGCGCTCGCCATTTCCGCAGCAACCGCATCGCCGCGGATCGGATCGCAGCCGAACGCGCTGCGAGGAAAATGCCAAACGCCTGCGCCAGGAAAAACTGGCTACGCTCATCAGCGCCTTCGATCGCAGCGCCACCCAGATCGTCGATACCGTGGCCGGCGCCGCCGAGCGGCTGCGCGCCAGCGCCGAGACCCTGTCGACCGCCGCCGATGGCACCGCCGAACAGGCCAACACGATCGCAACGGCTTCAGGCGAAACCTCGAGCAATGTCGGCACGGTCGCCTCAGCCGCGGAGCAACTGCGGGCGTCGATCGAGGAGATCAGCCGGCAGATGTCGGAAGCCTCGCGCATTGCCTCCGACGCGGTAGCCGAGGCCAGGACCACCTCCCAGACCATCCACGGCCTCTCTCTCGAGGCAGAGCGCATCGGCGAGGTGTTGCGCCATATCGAGTCCATCGCCGCAAAGACCAATCTCCTCGCTCTCAACGCGACCATCGAGGCGGCGCGCGCCGGCGAGGCCGGCAAGGGCTTTGCGGTCGTGGCATCCGAAGTGAAGCAGCTCGCCCACCAGACGGCCCAGGCGACCGGCGAGATCCAGACTCATATTCTGGCGATCCGTGCTGAGACCCAGAAGGCGGTCGACGGCATCGCCGGCATCGGCACGACTTATCGAAACCTTGAACCAGGTGACGACGATCGTTGCCGCCCGCGGTCGAAGAACAGGGCTCGGCGACCTCGGAGATCACGCGCAGCATCAACGACGCCGCGACGGCTGCCAGACGGTCGCTTCCAACGTCACCGACTTCTCGACGACGGCACAGGCGACCGGAGCGTTCCGCCGGCGACGTGCTGAGCGCTGCCGAAAGCCTCTCGAAAGAGTCCGAGGCTCTGCGCGGGACGGTCGGCTCCTTCCTCAAGGGCGTGGAGGCTGCGTGATCCTGTAGGGGAGGCGCCACAGAAGGACTACATAGAGCGAGCCGATGAGACCGGGAGGCTGATGTCATGATCGATACGCCGGATGCGCTGACGGCGCTGGCCACCCGGGACCTCGCGCCCCTGGGATCGGTGCGGGCCGCAATCAATTTGGGCAATCCCATTCTCGCCCAGCGCGACCCCGGTCACCGCTGCGTTGGGCGGTTGTATCCGTCGAGCTGGCGCGGGCGCTGGGCCAAAGGCTCGGCCTGGACGTGACGCTGGTTCCGTTCGAATTCGCGGGGCCAGGTCGTCGCCGCGATCGGAGCCGGTGCATGGGGATATTGCCTTCCTCGCCATCGATCCCCTGCGCGCGACGGAGATCAGCTTTACCGCCCCCTATGTCATCATCGAGGGCGGCTACCTGGTTCGTGAGGATTCCGTCTTGAGGACGGTCGCCGACGTCGACCGCCACGGCATCAAGATCGCGGCGGCAAGAACGCTGCCTATGATCTGTATCTCACGCGCACGCTGAAGCAGGCGACGCTGGTCACGCGCCGACCTCGTCGGGCGGCATCCCCCTGTTCCCTCGAGGGCATGGCGGATGTCGCCGCCGGCATCCGCCAGCCGCTGCTGGCGATGGCGCAGCAGCGGACAGGGCTACGGGTCCTGGACGGACGCTTCATGCTGATCGAGCAGGCGATGGGCATCCCGAGCGGCCGGGAGGCGGGCGCGCACTATCTGTGCCGCTTCATCGAAGAGATGAAAGCCTGCGGCTTCGTCGCCGAGGCGCTGGCCCGGAGCGGCCAGGCCGACGCGCTCGTGGCCCCGCCGGACGACGCCTCGCTTCAGGCAAACCGGTAGCGCCCGTCCCCCGTCACGCGTAATGGGACGGGCAGCACCGCGGTCTTCCAGCCACCGGATGATTTCCCGGCCGTCCCCGGTCCCGGTCGCGGGCCATGAGTTCGGCGAACCATTTGGGACCGCTCTCCAGCGCCGCGTCGAGCGAGGCGTAGCGGTCGCCGTCATAGACGGGAGGCGCCGGTACCTGATGCTCGATCGACCGCTTCGCCCCCGGCGGGCAAGACCGGCAGGGTGAGGTCGAATCCGGCCTTGCCCGTGACCCTGACGCCGTCATCCAGAGACGATCCAGCGGTAGCCCCGCGGAAGATGGATCCGATGACCAGATCCCGATCCGCTTGGAACCGGGTGGCAAGCGCCCATTCCATTTGGGCGTCCGAGGAAAACGTCGATATCGGGGTCGACCACGAAGACGTGTTTGACGTTGGCCAGAGAACCGAACACGGCCGCGATTGCATTTCGCGCCTCGCCGGGGGACTCTCTGCTGCATCGCGACGCGGACGTTGAAGGTGCCGCCGGACGCCGGCAAGGCGTATACCGCGCGGACGTCGCGGACCGAATTTTCCAGCGAGCGCGAGACCACCGCCTCGGTGCGCAGCGCACAGACCTGCGCCGTATCGGTCTGCGTCATATTGCGGCCGCCAATGGTGAAGGTCTGGAACAGTGCATCCCGGCGATGCGTGATGGCGGTCACATGAAAGACCGGGTTCGACTTCACGCCGCCGTAATAGCCCCAGCACCTCGCCGTAAGGCCCCCTCGCTTTCGACATGGCCGCGTTCGTCGATATAGCCCTCGAGGATGAATTGCGCATCGGCCGGGACGCGCAAATTACTGGTGATGCATTTGACCACGCCCATGGGCTCACCGCGCAATGCGGCCATCAGCATCAGCTCGTCAGTCGGAACCCGCAGGGCGGCGGCAAGGTGATCGACCGGGTGCTGCCCACGGCAAACGCGATGGGCATCCGCTCGCCCGCGTCCGGCATGGGGCGAGATAGATCGCCCGCAGATCCGACGCGGCCGTCAAATCGATGCCTGCCGTGCGGCGCCCCCGCAACATGAGGCGGCGAATGCCGACATTGGTCCAGCCATTCTCGGGATTGGAGCGCAAAGTCGATCGATGCGGAAATGTAAGGCGCGCCATCCAGCCCATGCTGCAAATGCACCGGCAGCGCCGTCAGATCGCAGTCCTCTCCGGTCAGGACGACTTCCTGCACGGGAGCGGCGTCGCGGGAGACTTCGACAAGCTCGCCCTTCTGCCGCAACCGCCCGAGCACCGTCTGAAGCAGCTTATCGGAACTTGTGCCGAAGGCCTTGGCCAACCGTTCGCGGCTGGCGGCCACGTTGCCGCAGAGCGATATCGTGCTGCCGGAGGGGCGTTCGAACAGCACGGCTTTCGGGTTGCCCTCCAGCACCTGGGCAACCGTCGCCAGCTCCGTCGCACCGTCGCGATGCTCAATCTCGTCCGTATCGAGGGATGCCAGAAACTGCCGCAGGCCGAACTTCTGCAGGTCCGGCAACGCAGACGCCCGAGCACCGGCATTCACGGGGGACTCATGTTCCTTCATCGACGTCAATTCCGCCTCCCCTCAACCGGCGTGTTCTGATTCATGAAGCGCCAAATTCTGTCCGACGTTGCCGGCATGCCGAGTTCTTCATCGCCAAACTCGTGCAGGGCGTCGGCCAATGCGTTGAAGATTACCGCGGTGGCCGGCGTGATGCCGCTTTCCCCAGCGCCCTTGACGCCGAGCGGATTGCCGAGCGTCGGATCTTCACGCAGTTCGATGGTCAGGCGCGCGGCAGGCAGCCGGCGCGCGGCATGCCGTAATCCATATAGGAGCCGCTCAGGACCTGCCCGCTGGCCGGATCGACCTCATAGCGTTCGGAGAGCGCCTGGCCGATGCCCTGCGCCAAGCCGCCATGCACCTGGCCTTCGACGCGCAATGGGTTGATCGGCTTGCCGACATCGTCGACGAAACATAGTGCTGCAGGAAGACGTCGCCCGTCTCGGGATCGACCTCCAGCTCGCAGACCGCTGTCCCGGTCGGATGAGCCGGCAAGCGCCCGACGAAATCCGCAGTCGCACTCAGAGTCCGGATCGACGCATCGTTCGTCATGCCCTGCGCGGCGATGTGGCGCGCCACATCGAACAGAGTGACGCTTTGCGACGATTGCGCATCGACATAGGCACCGTCGACATAGTCCAAGCTGAGTGCTCGCGCATTGCAGCAGCATCGCCGCAGTCGGCTTGCCGAGCTCGACGATCTCCGCGGACGCCTTCACCAGCAGCGTACCGCCGAGCGCGTGGTCCGGTCGGAATGCGTTCCGCCGCCGACCTGGACGAAGGCGGTGTCGCCGGTGCGCAGGCGGATCGCGTCGATCGGCACCCCCAGCTGCGCCGCGACGATCTGGGCGAAGATGGTTTCATGCCCCTTGCCCGGTCGACTGGGTGCCGGAGATGATGTCGACCATGCCGTCGGGCAGCACGCTCATCTTAATGCGCTCCCTGGGTATGCCCACAGGTGCCTCGATGTAGTTCGCCACGCCAATGCCGCGCAGCCGTCCCTTGGCACGCGCGGCCTTGCGGCGGGCGCCGAAGCCGAACCAGTCGGCAAGTTCGAGCGCCCGCTCCATATTGCCGGCAAAATCGCCGCTGTCGTAGGTCAACCCATCGGGTTGGTATAGGGCAGCATGATGCGCGAGATCAGGTTGCGGCGCCGAATTTCGATGCGATCGAGTTTCAGCTTGCAGGCTGCCAGATCGAGCAGCCGCTCCATGACATGCATTGCTTCGGGGGCGCCCGGCGCCGCGATAGGGCGCCGTCGAGACGGTATTGGTCACGACGGGCGCGGATGTCGATCGCGGCGACCGGAACATGATAGACCGACGTCATGACGCGCGAGCCGTTGCCCATCGGCACATAGGACACCGGATGGGCCCCGACATTGCCGATCCAATCGTAATCGAGCGCGAGGATCCGCCGTCATCGGCCAGCGCCATGCGGGCGTGAATGACGGCATCGCGTCCCTGATAGTCGCTGAGAAAGGCTTCGCTTCTGTCCCCGGTCCACTTGACCGGCCGGCCGACCACGCGTGCGCCCAGACCACGGCAAGCTGCTCGACATAAAGATTGGTGCGCGCGCCGAAGCCGCCTCCGGTATCGGGGCACACCACGCGCACGGCGTCCGGCGCCACTCCCAGCGCACCGGCCAGCAGGGTCTTCTGGCGCACAACGCCCTGGCTACCCGAGATCAAGGTATATTGCCCCGATGCCGGCTCGTAGCATCCGATCGCTGCTCGCGGTTCCATCTGGCAATTGACGATGCGGCTATGCCGGAAGACTCGCTCCACGATGTGGGGGGCGTCGGCAAAGATCGCAGCCGCCGCGGCATGCTCGCCGAACTCGACCTGAAAGCACAGATTGTTCGAAGCTCGTCCCAGAGGACGCGCGGCGCCCTCGCGCAAGGCGTCCTCAACCTGCACCACGGCGTCGAGCGCTTCGTAGTCGATCTCGATCAACTCTGCGGCGTCGCGTGCCTGCGCCAGGGTTTCGGCGATCACGAGGGCGACCGGTTCGCCGACATGCCGTACCTTGCCGACGGCCAGCGGCAGCTGCGGCCGCGAAAATACCGAACCCGTCAGCGAGTTCTGAAAGGTCGGCTGCTCATACTTTACGGCGCCGGCCGGGTTGGGATGGTGGTCTATGCCGCGCAGCCCGGCGGCCTGGTAGTCGTCGCCCGTGAGCACGGCGACGACCCCGTCGGCGGCTTGCGCGGATGCGGTGCCGATCCCGGCGCAGCACGGCATGGCGCATGCGTCGAGCGCAGGAAAACGCCGTAAACCTGATCAGGGAAGTTGATATCATCGGTGTATTGGCCGCGGCCGGAGACCAATCGCCCGTCTTCAAGCGAGGTATCGATGCGCCAATCATGATCCGGCTACTCCAGTCCCTGTCTCGCGGCGCGTGGTTCGAGCCGCTTCGTTGCTTATGTGCTTGTGAAATCGAGAACCGGCCGTAGCGCTGCGAACGGCAGACCCGTCGAACCGACCAGCAAGCCCGGCAGCGTCCTGCCGGGCTTGCTTTACCCAATAGCTACTGCCCTTTTAACCCCCGGTTCCGCGCGCTTTCACGCCTCATCCCATCCCGCGCCGACACGGAACCAGTCGAGCATGCGCATCAGAGGCTCATCGGAAACCCGCAGCATCACGGCGTCCTCATGCACCGTATGGGAGTGCCCATACCAGCTCGGTACGGCGATCATGTCCCCGACGGACCAATGGAACTCACGGCCTTCCACCATCGACACGCCGGAACCTTCGACGATCGTGAAGATCTGATTCGCGGTGTTGCGCGTGCAATTCCATTGCGCCTTGCCGGAGAGATGCCACCTCCGCATCGGCATCTACGGGGCCGGCGTCCTGCTCAGCCTGATCGGCTTTCCGAAGACGCCCAGCCCGGCCAAGTCGATCCGACCGTCCTGCACAATCTGGTGCTGGTCTATCTGCCGGCGCTGGTCGTGCTGTTCCTGGTCGCCATCGGCTTCGTCTCGGCCTATCGCATCGACCGGCGGACGCATGAGGCCAATCTGCGCCGGCTGGCCGAAGCAGCGCCGTGAGCGCCGGGCCGATGCGGCATCGGCTCCCGCTCGGCCTGAAACTGGCTTACGGCCTGGGCTCGGTCTCGTTCGGCGTCAAGGATGCCGGGCTGCAATTCTTCCTGCTGCTCTACTACAATCAGGTGCTCGGCCTGCCGGCAAGTTGGGTCGGCGCCGCTTCGGCCGCGGCCTTGTGCATCGACGCGGCGCTGGATCCGCTGATCGGCTACTGGTCCGACAATCTGCATTCGCGCTGGGGCCGCCGGCATCCGCTGATGTATGCCGCCGTGCTGCCGATCGCACTGTGCTACGGGCTGTTATGGGATCCGCCGGCCGGGCTGACGCCGGGTCAGCTTTCGCTCTATCTCCTCGGCATGGTCGTGCTCGTGCGGGTGCTGATCTCGTTCTATGAGGTGCCGAATTCGGCGCTGACGGCGGAGCTGACCGATGACTATGACGAGCGCACCGCCGTCGTCGGCTGGCGCCTGCTGTTCGGCCTGGCCGGCGGATTGGGCATGGTCGTGCTGGCGCTGGTCGCCTTCCTGCGGCCGACCGGCACGGAGGACCGCGGGCCAACTGGTCGCCGCCGGCTATGTCGAATATGGCTGGGCGTCGGGCATCATCATGTTCTCAACCGGCCTCGCCTCCGCGCTCGGCACGCATCGCCGCATTCCCCTGCTCAGGGCGCCGCCACCACGGCACGCCTTCGACCTGCGGCGCAGCGCGCGGGAAATTCGGCAGTCGCTGTCGCACCGGTCGCTGCGCATGCTGCTGCTGGCGATCCTGTTCGCCAATCTGGCGGGCGGGCTCGGGGCGACGCTGGGCTTCTACTACAACACGTTTTTCTGGGCGCTGAGCGCCAAGCAGGCGCTGCTGCCAGTGCTCGGCCTGTTCGCCGGCGTGATCATCGCTTTGCCGCTCTCGGCGCGGCTGACGCGACACTACGGCAAGAGGCCGGCGACCACGGGGCTGGTCGTGCTGGCTCTGCTGAACGGCCCACTTGCCCCAGTTGCTCAGGCTTGCCGGATGGTTCCCGGCCAATGGCGATCCTGCCCTACTGCTGATCCTGGTGCTGCACAGCGTGGTCAGCGCGACCCTGACCTTCTCCGCGACGATCCTCGTCATCGCCATGGTCACGGACACGGTCGAGGACAGCCAGCTGAGCACCGGGCGCCGGTCCGAAGGCCTGTTCCTGGCAGCGACCAGCTTCGTCACGAAATGTGCGACCGGCCTGGGGCTGCTCGTCTCGGGCGCGCTGATCGATCTCATCGGCTTTCCGGTGCACGCCCAGCCCGGTGCTGTCGATCCGGCCATCCTGCGCAATCTGGTGCTGATCTATACGCCGACGACGACGCTGCTCTACCTGACGATGCTCGGCTTCCTGTCGACCTATCGCATAGATCGAAAGACGCATGAGGCGAATCTGCAGCGTCTCGCCGCTGCGGTCGAAGCGAGCGATCCTTATTAGTCTTCGCTCCGCGTAAAAATTCGGCGCATCCTGATATCGTTGTAAAGAATGACTGACTAAATTCCGAAACCAGCAAGGGATCGGCGATCCCGGGACTTGAAGGATGCTTGCCATGTTCGTCCGATTTTTCGCCTCTATGGTTCGCAGCGACCGCCGACGCCAGATAGGGTTGCAGGCCGGCTTGGATCGCCGCGCACCCTGATCGCTTTCACCCCCGTTGCCCTGCTTTCGTCCCGCCTGGTGGTGGCTCGCCCTCGCCGTGCTGTGCCTCATGGCCGGCGCGCCGGCGCTGGCTGCCGCCCGGCCCCAGGACGAACTCACGATCGGCATCCTGGCCAGCCCGGGTTCGCTCCATCCCAACAACACCGATGCCGGCTATGCCTTCATTCCGTGCGCTCGGCCATCGCCATCTGTCGGCGCCCGATGCCAGCTGGCATGTCGTCTGTTATCTGTGCGAGACGCTGCCGACGCTGAAGGACGGCGACGCCCGGCTCGCCACCCTGCCCGACGGCAGTCAGGGTCTCGACGTCACGTTCACCCTGGTGCCGGGCCTGAGCTGGGGCGACGGGCACAAGGTCACCAGCGACGACGTGATCTTCTCCTGGGAAACCGGCCGCACCCCCCGCATCGGCTATGCGAACACGCAGATCTTCGATGATATCGCCGGGATCACGCGGCTCGACGATCAGCGCTTCACGCTGCATCTGAAGCGCGTGAGCTATCAGTACAACACGCCCTATTTCTTCGAGATCCTGCCCGAGCATATCGAAGGCCCGATCTTCCGGGCGCTGGCCGACAAGAGCCGCTATCAGGCGCAATCGGCCTACGAGACCGACCCGACCAATCCCGGCCTGTGGCTCGGCCCCTACCGCCTGACGCGCTTCGCCAAGACCGACATCGCCGTGTTCGAGCGCAATCCGTTCTGGCCGGGCCAGATGCCGTATTTCCGGCAGGTCACCCTACGCAGCTATGCCGATACGACAAGCCTGGTGCAGGCGCTGCGCGACGGCGAGATCGATGCCTTTACCGAGGTCTATCTGCCGACCGAGCAATTGCACTCGCTCGGCAGCGCGCTCGGCGGCGGATTCGACGTCACCTCGCAGCCGAGCACGCGCTTCGTCCATGTCGCACTCGACCTCGACCGGCCGATCTTCCAGGACAAGCGGGTGCGCCAGGCCCTGCTGCTGGCGCTCGACCGCGAGCAGATCACCCGCACCGTGCTGGACGATCCGCGCCCGGTCGCCAACTCTTTTCTCAACCCGCGCGATCCAGGTTACGACCCGCGCCTGCGCGTCTATTCCTATCACCCGGACCAGGCCCGGCAATTGCTCGAGGCGGCCGGCTATATGCCCGGCGCGGACGGCATCTGGATGCGCCATGACGGCACGCGCCTGGCCTTCCAGCTGCTCTATGGCGGCGCACCGCCGGCCATGATCTTCGCCCAGGAACTCGCCGCGCAATGGCGCGTCTTCGGCATCGACGCGACCGAGACCTTCGAGACGGACGCGCTGCGCGCGGCGGTCCGGCATCGCGATTTCGACGCCGTGCTCGGCTCGTTCAACAGCGTCCCGGAATTCCCGCCGGAGATGATGCTGGCCAGCCATTCGATCCCGAGCGCCGCCAACGGCTTCGCCGGCTACAATTACGTCGGCTATGTCAACCCGCGCATGGATACGCTGATCGCCCGCCTCATCCCGGAGCTCGACGACACGCGGCGCACTGCGATCTGGTCCGAGATCCAGACGCTCTATCTGGACGATCTGCCGACCCTGCCGATCTTCCATCTGCCGACCATGAGCGCCCTGCCGCATTGGCTCGGCGGCTTCGTGCCGACCGGCCAATACACTCCGGCCAGCGCCGCAGCGGAGGCCTGGACCCGGCACGAGTGATACGGATCAGGGCAGCGGTTCGGCCGGCGCCACATAAAGCTTGTGCGCGTCGTAATCGACATAGACACGCAATTGGCGGAGCTGATGCATGCCGATGCGGAAATCGGGCAGCGACACGACCTTGACGTCGATGCGCGTGCCGGTGTCCGGATGGGCGCGGCGGCGTTCGTCGATCAGCGAGACCAGCGGGTCCTTGAAGATGATGCCGGCGACGTCGAGCTTCTTGAAATGATAGAGATAGGTCTCGAGCGTGGCGCCATCGCCGGTGCGCGTGCCCGGCACGGCCTCCATGCCGGGGCTGTGGCGATCGAGATCGAAGGCCCGGCCGGCCGCACCCAGATCGAGGATGCTGTAGGTCGCTCCGGTGTCGAGATAGGCCTTGACCGGCTTGTCCTCGAGCTTGGCGGTGAAGACGATCTGGTTATCCGGGGTCACCTCGATCGGCGTCGGCACGGCGCCGGCTGTCCAGCCCGGCGGGGCGCCGCCGCATTGCTGCGCCGCATAGAGCTTCAGCTGCTGCGCCGCCGATCGAATTCGACGTTGAAGTCGCCGATCACGTCGCCGCCCAGGATGCCCATCGCGCGCATATCGACCGGCACATTCGGCGGCGCGATCAGGAAGCCGCGATCCGCCTCCTCGATCGGACCGAGCATCAGCTTGTGCGCCCGCGTGCGCTGTCCGATCGAGCGCCCGGCGAGGCCGTAAACGCCATCCGGAATATCGTCGCGCTGCAGCCCCAGCTCATCGACCACGGTGGCCCTCATCAGACTGAAGGAGGACCCGGTATCGACCATCAGGCTGCCCGACTTACCGTCGATCTCGGCCGGCACCAGCATGGTACCGCTCCTGCTGAGCGTCACGGGCAGGCTGGCCGTCGGCTGCGGCTCGCAATCCGCCGCCCGTGCCGCGTCCCCGCCAGACATGGTGAAGAGACAGACGCCGCCAAGAACGGCGCCAAGGAGGCACGAATGAAGACCCATGGATTCCCAGCAACGCTGCCGGCATCCGGGCCGACAGCGTGATCTCTAGGCGATCCGCGCGCGGCGTGCAACGCAAAGGGCGCGGGGGCGCTGCAGCACCCGACGCGTCCCATCCTCACTCCGTCGTCACCGCCACGCTGGTCGAGCCGTGCGACACTCCGCCCGCATCCTCGAACGGACGAAGACCCGCGACGAACCGGGTGCAAAGGGGATCGTGCCGCTCGACGATACGAAGATCGAGAAGGTCGGCGTGGCATTGGCGGTGAAGGCGATCGGCACGGCGGCGGCCGGCGGGCTGAGGCATTGGCCGCTCGCCGCCGTCTGGCACAGTGTGATCGAGGCCGGCAGCGTCGCGTCGCCGGTATCGGTGCTTGCGGTCAGGGTCGCGGCGGCGCCGACATCGACGGTGGCCACGGCGAAGGCACCGGCGCCGCCCGCGACATGGACCGTGCCGTCATTGCTCGCGGTCGCGGCCAGGGCGACGATGTCGGCGATCGGCGTCGTCGAGAACACCAGATCGACCGTGTTGACCCCGGCAATGCTGGTCGCCGGGACGGTGCTGTCGCAATCGAAGAACAGCGGCAGCGCCGTCACGTTTACCGCCTCGCTCGATTGAAATCCAGCAGGAAGGTCTGCGACCCGTTGGCGCCGATCGCAACCGGCGTATTCGGCGAACCGGTCAGCGCATTGGTCGCCGGGTCGGTCGTCTGATAGGTGAGCTGCAGCCCGGTTGGCGCCGAAGGCGGCAGCGCCACCTGGCAATCGTTGAGCCCGATGTTGGCGGAATTCAGGATGGTGGCGAACACGGTGGCATCGCTGCCGATCTGGACCGAGCGACCGCCGGGCAGGACCGCGGCGGCGAGGACATTGCCCGCCACCGAGCCGATGAGGATGACCGAGCCGACCGGCGACCCCGGCGCCGAACGCGATGGTGGTCAGCACATCGGCCGTCAGCGGGCCGCCCGGCGGCGGGATGACAGTGTCGGTCTCGCTCTGAAAGAAGAAATTGGGCGGCGAAAAGGGGCCGAAGGTCGAGGATTTCACCGCGCCATTGTCGAAACTCCAGGACACCGTGACCGAGGTGCCGTCGCCGAGGCCCGCGGAAAAGGCCCCGCCGGCATCGGCGATCAGCGCATAGTCGCCGTTCGGCAGCGGCGTGAAATCGAAGAACACATGCGTCGTGAAGGTCGTGCCGCGGCTGGTGCCGCCGGCGCTGTTGCCCAGATAGGTGATGGTATAGCCGCGGCTGCCCGGCAGATAGGTGCCGCCATTCTGGCTCAACTCGCCGATCTCGCCGTCGAACTGGTAGGAATCGCCATCGACCGTCGACACGGTAAAGGAGAAGGGCTGGAACTCGGACCCACCGATCGGCAGCGGCGTGGTCGGCGGGCAGGCGCCGACATCGCAGCCGCCATTCACCGAGAATCCGACCGATTGCGCCCGGGCAGCCGGTGCCGCCAGCAGCAGGAGCCCGAGCGCAGCGGCCAGGCAAAGCATCATGAGTCCCGACGACGCGGCGTCAGGCGATATCAGGCGACCGAAACGCATAAGCCCGCTCCCCTACGATCCGCCGGTATTGTCGGTCCGGCAGATCGTAGGCTGGCGCGGCTATTTCGGAATGTCCTGACCAAATTCAGAATTTTACGGAACGGCGCTCAATGCCCAGTCGCGAGCGCGGCCCTTACCCGCCGAGCGTGCCCAGACGCGCCAGCACCGCTTCCGCTTCTGCCATTACCCCGTTCGACGATCTCGCGGCAGCTCGGCACGTCCTTGATGGCGCCGGCGCCCTGGCCCATGGCGAAGCAGCTCCGGTCACGGTCGAGATCCTCGATCTGGCCGGCGATGCCGCCCATCACCCGGCTCCGATGCGACAGCATCGCCTGGGCCGGGAAGGGCTGGATATCGGCCGGCCGCGTCTCCCATTCGGCGACATAGTCGTTGCGGTAGACCCGCATCGGCTTGCCGGAATAGCAGCGCGTAACGATCGTGTCGGTCTCGTCCGCGTCGAGGATCACCTGCTTGTAGAGGTCGCCGGCATGCGCCTCCTGCGAGGCGATGAAGCGCGTGCCCATCCAGACGCCTTGCGCACCGAGCGCCAGGGCTGCGGCGAGACCGCGGCCGTCGACGATCGCGCCGGCCGCAATGACCGGAATGTCGACGGCATCGACGATCTGCGGGATGAGCGCCATGCCCGCCACCTTGCCGGTATGGCCGCCGGCCTCGGTGCCCTGGGCAATGACGGCGTCGAGCCCGGCCGCCGCACCGGAGACGGCGTGGCGCACCGTGCCGCAGACATTCATCACCTTGAGCCCGGCCGCCTTGAGCCGGCCGATGATGCCGGCCGGCACGCCCAGGCCCGAGATGAAGGCCGCCGCCCCCCTCCTCGATAATGATGTCGACCGAGGCTTCGAGCGAGGCCGGCACGGCGGCGAGCAGATCGACGCCGAACGGCTTGTCCGTCAGGCCCCGGACCTTGCGCATCTCCTCGCGGATCCGCTCCGGCCCGAGCCCGGCCATGCCCAGCGTGCCGAAGCCGCCGGCCTCGGACACGGCGGCGGCCAGCTCGGCATAGGCGACGCCGCCCATGCCGGCCAGCATGATCGGGTAGCGGATGCCGAGCAGGTCGCAGAGCGGTGTGCGGATCGTCCACGGCCCGGCTCAAGCCGCGAAGTCGATCACGCTGCGCACCGCAGCCCCCGAACGGAGCGCCTGGAAGCCGTCATTGATCTGGTCGAGCGTGATATGGGCCGAGATCAGATGGTCCAGATGCAGCTTGCCCTGCATGTAGAATTCGATCAGCCGCGGCATGTCGACCCGGAAGCGGTTGGACCCCATCATCGAGCCCTGGATCTTGCGCTCGGCCAGGAAATCGACCCCGTGCAGTTCGATCTTGGTGCCGACCGGGATCATGCCGATGATCGTCGCCGTGCCGCCCGGCGCCAGCATCGAGAACGACTGTTCGGCCGTCTGCTTGGCGCCCAGGCATTCGAAGGAATAATTGACGCCGCCGCCGGTCAGCTCGCGGATGCGCTTCACGACATCGCCGTCCTTGGCGTTGACGACATCGGTGGCACCCATCTGCTTGGCCAGTTCGAGCTTGGCCGGCAGCGTGTCGATGGCGATGATCCGGCCGGCACCGGCCAGGGCCGCACCGTTGATGGTGGCGAGGCCGACGCCGCCGCAGCCGACGATGGCGACCTTGCTGCCCGGCTCGACCTTGGCCGTGTGGAACACCGCGCCGACGCCGGTCAGCACGCCGCAGCCGATCAGCGCCGCACGGTCGAGCGGCATGTCCGGACGGATCTTCACCAGCGCATGCTCATGCACCAGCATCTGCTCGGCGAAGGAGGACAGGTTGAGGAACTGGTTCATCACCTCGCCGCTGTGCCAGGACAGCCGGCGCGAGACGCCGGGCGGCAGCTTGACTGCGGTGTTGGAGCAGATCGAGGGATGGCCGTGATGCATTGCTCGCAATGGCCGCAGAACACCGAGAGGCAGGTGACGACATGGTCGCCCGGCTTGACATAGGTGACGTCGGCGCCGACCGCCTCGACCACGCCGGCCGCTTCATGGCCGAGCACACAGGGCATCGGATGCGGATAGGCGCCGTCGGCGAAATGCAGGTCGCTGTGGCAGATGCCGGCGACCGAGGTCCGGATCAGCACCTCGCGCGGGCCGGGCTTCGAGAGCGAGACCTCCTCGATGGTCATCGGCTGGCCGACCGCGTGCAACACTGCTGCCTTCATGGGTTGGTTCCTCTTGGTTTGATGTCGTTTCCTGAATTCAATACGGCCAGCCGCCGGGCCCGTCGATAAGAAGCAGCCCCTTTCATTCAACCGTCATGGCCGGGCATGTCCCGGCCATCCACGTCGTGCAGCTTGCCTGAGACTCTCAGGCGTCGGCCCGACGTGGATCCCCGGGACAAGCCCGGGGATGACAGTGCTATGTTTCGAGGGTTGAGTTTACTCCGCCGCCACCTCGGCCATGCGGCGCTTGATGTCGAATTCCTCGGCCACGCGGCCGTCATTCTCCAGCATCGCCGCAGCATCGGTCTCGGCATAGCCGAGCACGCCCATATCGGCATAGGCGGCGCGGACGCGCGGGCCCCAGAGACCGATATCCTTCACGGTCGGCACGATGCGGGTGAACAGCCGGGTGCGGAAACCCTTCATGAATTCCGACTGCATGACCGCCTGGGCGCATTCCGCAGCCGGCAAGCCCAACCCTTCCCAGACATCCTTCTGATCGAAGCGGTCGCGCATGTGGTAACAGGCCTCGACGACGAACTCCTCCCGCTCGTCGCGCTCGGCATCGGAGAGCTGCGGATAATAGTCGCGCAGCGCCAGCCGGCCGAAGGCGACGTGGCGCGCCTCGTCCTGCATGACATAGGCGTTGACCGAGGCCGCCAGATTGTTCCTGGCATTGTCGCGAATACGCTGGAACGCGGCCAGCGCCAGGCCTTCGATCAGGATCTGCATGGTCAGATAGGTCATGTCCCAGCGCCGGTCGCTGAGGCCGTTCTCCAGCAGCGCCTTGAGGCCGGCCGAGATCGGATAGGCCAGCTCGAATTTCTCGTGCAGCAGCCGGACATAGGCCTCGACATGGCGCGCCTCGTCCATGACCTGGGTCGCCGCGTAGAATTTGGCGTCCAGATCAGGCACGCATTGCACGATCTTGGCCGTCGCGATCAAGGCCCCCTGCTCGCCATGCATGAATTGCGAGATGCTGGCGGCCTGCTGATGATGGCGGACCTTGACCTTTTCCTTTTCGGTCAGGCGGTTCCAGACCGAAGTGCCGAAGATCGGGATGGTGCGGTCGTCGATCAGCATCGGGTTCTCGGGATCGAGATCCTCCGACCAGTCGATGCGGTCGGCCGCGTCCCATTGCTGCTTCTTGCCGCGGTCGTAGAGCGTCAGCAGCGCCTCGCGCTCATCGTCGTATTCCCAGGTGAAGCTGGTATCGGTCGCCCCTTCGAAGCGCCATTCGCTCTGCTCGACCGGCAAGGCGTAACGATACATCGTCGACATGATCCGTCTCCCGAAACGGCACAACCGGTTGATTCGGCTTAATTCATTTCGGCCTTGGTTAGGCCGCCCGAAACCATCCTAAGCCGTATCGAGGGGGTTGTGAATGCTGAAATCGCCCGGCGATGCGGCGGAATCGGCGACGCTTCGCCTTCTGCGCGGCTTAGGTTAGGATAGCGTCCGATTTCCGCTGCGATCGGCCCTCTATGCAGAAGCGAAACGCCGAACTTCTCAACGAAGCGCTGGACCTGCATAGGCGGGGCCGGCTCGACGAAGCCGAGAACCTTTACAAGAAGCTGACCTGGCGCGAGCCGGGCAGCGCCGCGGCCTTCCATGCGCTCGGAGCCATGCGGCTGCATCAGGACCGGCCCGCCGATGCGCGCGAGCTGCTGATCCGGGCGACCCAGATCGAACCGGCCAATGCCCAGATCCGCAACGCGCTCGGCGCCGCGCTGACCCAGCTCGGCAACCATGCCGCGGCCGAGGCGGAACTCCGCCGCGCGCTGGAGCTCGACCCGAAATCGGCCGAGGCGCACAACAATCTCAGCATCCTGCTGACCCGGGTGCAGCGCCCGGCGGAAGCGGCCCGGCACAGCGCCGAGGCAGTCCGCCTGCTGCCGGGCTCGGCCGATATGGCGGTCAACCAGGGCAAGGCCTTGCGCGACCTCGGCCGGCTCGAAGAATCGCTGGCGGCGTTCGAACGGGCCGTGCGCCTGGCGCCCGATCTGGCCGAGGCGCATTTCGCGGTCGCCACCATCCAGCTGGCACTAGGCGATTTCGCCAAGGGCTGGGCCGGGTTCGAATGGCGGCTGCGCCTGCCCGGTTTCGGCTTCGGCCTGCCCGATCTCGGCAAGCCGGGATGGCAGGGCGACGACCTCGCCGGCCGCACCATCCTGCTCCATGGCGAACAGGGCCTGGGCGATACCATACAGTTCCTGCGCTATGTCCCGTTGGTCGCGGCGCGCGGCGGCCGCGTGCTGCTGCTGGTCCAGCCGGCACTGAAGCGGCTGCTGACCGGCTTGGGCGGCACCGATCAGGTGTTCGGCTTCGGCGAGGCGTTGCCCGATTACGATTTGCACTGCCCGCTGATGCGGCTGCCCCGCCGCTTCGGCACGACGATCGACACGATCCCGCCGATCCCGGCGCCGCTCGCGGCCCCCGAGGCGGATCAGGCGCTGTGGCGCAGCCGTTTCGGCGCGGCCGGCAAGCCGGGAGTCGGACTGGTCTGGTCCGGCAATCCGGCCCATGCCAACGACCATAACCGCTCGGCGCCTCTGGCCGCGCTGACGCCGCTGCTGACGCTGGGCAGCGTGCGCTGGGTCAGCTTGCAGAAAGAGGTTCCGCCAGGCGATGCGGCAACACTCGCGACATATCCCGAGATGCTGCAACCGGCCGAGACGCTGACCGATCTGGCCGCAACGGCCGGGCTGATTTCGGCGCTGGACCTGGTGATCTCGGTCGACACCGCCGTAGCGCATCTTGCCGGCGCCATGGGCAAGCCGGTCTGGCTGCTGCTGCCGCATGCGCCCGAATGGCGCTGGCTCGGCACGCGCAGCGACAGCCCCTGGTACCCGACCGCCCGGCTGTTCCGACAGCCGCAGCCCGGCGATTGGGCAGCCGTCGCCGAGGAGGTCAAGGGCGCGCTGGGGCGTCGGATCGCCGTGGCATAGTGGATAAGATCTGACACTTGGTATCCGCGGCCAGCGTCGGCTCGGGACGGATCTCAGCCCGTCTGCTTCCAGGCGACGCAGAAGCGGACCTTCTCCTCGGCCTAGGAATCTGACGCGGTTCCAAATTGGGCCACGACGTGATCGATGAAGCCGCGCAAGGTTGGCGTCGGCGGGCGAGACGTAGCGTACACGATGTGCATCGGACGGGTGGGCGCCTCGTAATCGGGTAGGACCTGGACCAACCGGCCGGCCGCGAGGTCAGCCGCCAGGGTCAGACGGGCTTGCAGTACGATGCCGTGCCCCGCCAGCGCTGCTTCCCGCAGCACGCGGGCGTCATTCACTTGGAATCGGCTGCGCACCAGCACCTCGTGACTCTGCCCGTCTTTGACGAAGCGCCACTCGGCCCTGGGCTGGCCCGACGCGAAGACGAAGCCCAAGCAATCATGCTCGACCAAATCCGCCGGCATTCGCGGCGTGCCGCGGGCGGCGAGGTAGGCAGGGGCGGCACAGGCAATCAACTGATAGGGCTTGAGGCTGCGAGCGATCAGCTCGGAATCCTTGAGAGGCCCCAGGCGAATAACGGCATCATAGCCCTCGCCCACGACATCGACGTAGCGGTCGGTCAGGTCCAGCGCGATTTCGACCTGACGGTGGGTCCGCAGATAGTCCAACACCAGCGGCGCGAGGACGCTGCTGCCAAAGGTCACCGGTGCGCTTATCCGCAGCCGGCCGCGCGGCGTGGTGCTGAGTTCGTGAGTGGTCGCCTCCGCCGCTTCGACCTCAGCCAATACCACCCGGCAGCGTTCATAGAACACCTGCCCGATCGCGGTCAGGCTCTGACGCCGGGTCGAACGATGGAGCAACTGCGCGCCCAGGCGGTCCTCAAGCATGCTGACATGCTTGCCGACCATCTGGGATGACAGGCCGAGCGCCAACCCGGCTGCGGTGAAGGAGCCGAGATCCGCCGCCTTCACGAAGACAGCCATGCTGGTGAAGCGATCCATGATCCCAAACTGCGAGTTTCAAATCATCAAAGCATTGATCCCTTAATCATCGCCAGGCGTCAAATTATCTCCCCCGTATCAGGATGCTCTACCAGGAGGCCAGAATGCGTTTTTTCACTGTGACCGGATATCTCGCGGGGCTCGCGGAACGATGAGCGGATTCTACGAACTCACAACCCTAGCCTTCCCGATGCTTGGGGCATCGGAAGTGGCGAAGGCCGCGCGGGACTGGGTTGCGGCGCCCGACGCCACCGGCACGCTGTTGGGTTGCTGGCGGTCGGAGTTCGGCACGCTCGGGCGCCTGCTCATCTTGCGCAGCTTCGAAGCACCCAACGCCCTGTATCAAGAACGGCGCCGCGCCCTGTTGAGCGCCAACCCGTTCAACGCCGGGCGACTGATTACGGCGCTGGAGATGGACAGCTATCAGCGCTTTCCGTTCCTGCCGCCCGTGCGCCGGGGTGGTCGCGGCGATATCTACGAATTCCGCACCTACAAGCTGAAGCCAGGCGGGCTGCCGCCGACGCTTGCCGGCTGGGAGGCTGCGATCACGCCAGCGCGCGAGTACACGGCACATTTGGTGGTCAACATGTACGCGCTCGATGGGACTCCTCGGATCACCCATATCTGGCGTTTCGAAAGCCTTGCGCAGCGTGCGTCGCTGCGGAGCACGGCCTTTTCCACCGGCGTCTGGCCCCCGACGGGGGGACCGGAAAACGTCATCGAGGCGGTCTCCGTCATCGCAATGCCGGAGGGCGAACAGCCAGGCAGCACAGCTGCTCCGCGACCAGGCCGGCCGGGGCTTCGAATTATTCCTGGCGGTGCCGACTAGAGCTGCATCTTCACAGGGCGCAGCCGGCTTGGGGGCTGGTCTCTTTCGCTACGCCAGACGCTCGCGCATTCTCCGTCTACAGGGCGTTCAAGCGGGGATCAGCCCCGATTCGCGAAAACTCACGATCAGCGTGTCAAAAAGATCCAAACTTGCCCGGCTCCGAGCGATGAGTTGCGCACCGGCAACGGCAGCGAAGATCGCGCGCGCTTTTGTCTCGCATTCACTTCCAGAACCGGACGCCGCGGCCAGCATTCTGGCGAGCCAGGCGACATTGACATCGGCGAAGGCCTGGACCTCAGTCTTCACCGGATCCGGCAGATCATCATACTCCGCCGCCATGAAGCTGCAGAGGCACATCCGATTATCTTCTTCGAGCGATCTGCGAAATAGCCCCGGATAGGCCTGGAGCGCTTTGGTCGGATCGCCGATCGCCGTTGAAAGCGCTTCGAGCGCCTCAGCCGCGTTCTCCCAATAGCGCTTCGCGACCGCCGCCCCCAGATCGGCCTTGCTCGGGAAGTGGTGATAGATGCTCGCGGCCTTGATGCCCACTTCAGCCCCGATGTCGCGGAAATTCAGCCCGCCATAGCCATGCGCCTGCGCCGTCCGCCGCGCCGCTTCAAGAATCGCTTCTCTCGCATTTTCGCTCATCGACCTCACCTCACGACCCGTCCTACCAACTGTTAGATAGGACTTGACGACAGCAAAAGCAAAACCCAATTATCTCCCTACCAACTGACAGGTAGGATGAAACGATGACTGATAAGATCACTTACATGGATGCTAGCCGCATCGCCGAACTCGTCGCCAAGAAGGAGCTTTCACCGGTTGAGGTCATGCAAGCGCATCTCGACCGCATCGCCGAGGTCGATCCCAAGGTGAACGCCATCGTGACCTTGGCCGAGGGCGCAATGGAAGTCGCCAAGAAGGCCGAACGGCGGTGATGTCGGGCGCGCGGACAGGTCCTCTTCATGGCGTCCCGTTCACCGCCAAGGACGCGATCGACGCGGCAGGCGTGCTTACGCAACGCGGGTCGCCGATCTTCAAAGGGCGCGTTGCCGCGTCCGATGCCACCGTGGTGGCCAGGCTGAAGGCTGCCGGCGGCATCCTCATCGCAAAGACGAATACGCCGGAGTTTTCGTACTCGGTCGAGACCGACAACCTCCTGACGGGTCGCACGAACAATCCCTGGAACCTCGACTACACCCCGGGCGGATCCAGCGGAGGTGAATCCGCTGCGGTCGCAGCGGGCATGTCGCCGCTCGGCCTGGGCAGCGATCTCTCCATCTCGGTGCGCGGCCCGGCTGCGCACACAGGTATCGTCGGGTTTAAGGCCACCCACGGCCGCGTGCCGATGACGGGGCACTGGCCCCGGGTGCCGCGCCGATTCTGGCACATCGGGCCGATGGCGCGCTCGGTCCGCGACGTGGCGCTTGCATATTCTTTACTGGCAGGGCCCGACGGTGCCGACGGCTTTTCCATCAGCCCGCCCGGCGTTGACGCAGGGGTGGGCACGGCGTCGACTCGTCCGCTTCGTGTGGGCTGGCTGGCCTCTCCAGGCTTCTTCGGACCGACCGATCCGGAGGTTGTCGCCACCGTGAAGGCGGCGGCCCAGGCGCTGAGCGGAGCCGGCTGCCAAGTCGAAGAAGTCCGGTTGCCTGTGCTGGAGCAGACCGATGGCGTCAGCATCTTCTGGAAGCTCCAGCAGATGGAAAGTCGACCCGAGTTCGAGAAGATCACCGCCGGCCGTCAGGCCGAGGTTTTTCACCACGTCAAAGCGATCTTCGGCACGCCCGACACGTCCGTGGCCGACTTCGTCGCAGCCGAGCAGGCCGTCCGAGCGCCTTCGCGACAGCTTCATCGCTTATTTCCGGCACTATGATGTGCTGCTCTGTCCGGTGACTCCGTTTCCGGCGACCAAGCATGGTCTCAATGACCTCGTGGTCGACGGGCAGACTGTGTCCCCCTTCCACGTCATGAGCGCGACCTCCCCATTCAGCCTGACCGGCTTGCCGGCCCTGTCGATGCGGTTCGGCACAAGCCATGACGGTCTTCCGATCGGCGTGCAATTCGTCTCCTCCTGGTTGGCGGAATCGACCGTGCTCAAGGTCGCCGCGCTCCTTGAAGGGACTGAGCCCTGTCCGCGACCTCCACCCGACCCTCTGACTTCACGGGGCGTGCGCCTGACCATTCAGCTCCAAAGGACTGGATGGCCGGGCGCGGCTCCGGGTCGGTCTATCCGGAAGAGCGGAGACGGGAAAATCCGGACGCCACCTTCCGACGCATCGCCAAATCGCGCGGGCTCGTCTACCGTCCTGCTGGAGGAAACGCCAAGGGGATGCCCGTGCGAACACTGTTCAAGCCGACGCAAGTCGTCCTGGCGCTGCTCTGCGTCATGTATTTCATCACCTATATCGACCGGGTCAATATCGGCACCGCGGCGAGCGACATCCAGCATGAGCTGGGGCTGACGAATACGCAGCTCGGTTTCGTCTTCTCGGCCTTCGCCTATCCCTATCTGGCCTTCCAGGTCGTCGGCGGCTGGGTCGGCGACCGCTTCGGTCCGCGCCGGACCCTGGTCTGGTGCGGCGTGATCTGGGCCGTGGCGACGATCCTGACCGGCGTGGTCCATGGCCTCTTCACCCTGTTCCTGGCCCGGCTGCTGCTGGGCTTCGGCGAAGGCGCCACCTTCCCGACCGCAACCCGCGCCATGCAATACTGGACGCCGGCCGACAAGCGCGGCTTCGCCCAGGGCCTGACCCACTCCTTCGCGCGGCTGGGCAATGCCGTGACGCCGCCGCTGATTGCGGCGCTGATGGCCGCGGTGACCTGGCGCGGCTCCTTCATGCTGCTCGGCGTGGTCAGCCTGATCTGGGTTTCGGTCTGGGCCTGGTATTTCCGCAACGAGCCGAAGGATCATCCGAGCATCACCGCGGAGGAACTCGCGACCCTGCCCAAGCGGGTGGCGGGTGCGCGGCAGCCGCCGGTTCCCTGGGGGACCGCTGCTGCGCCGCATGGCGCCGGTGACCTTCACCTATTTCTGCTACGGCTGGAGCCTGTGGCTCTATCTCAACTGGCTGCCGCTGTTCTTCAAGAACAGCTACCATATGGAACTGAAGAACTCGGCGCTGTTCTCCTCGGGCGTCTTCTTCGCCGGGGTGGTCGGCGATACGCTTGGCGGCGTCGTCTCCGACGGCATCCTGCGGCGCACCGGCAATGTCCGGCTGGCCCGGCTGAGCGTGACGGTCGTCGGCTTCACAGGCGCCCTGCTGTCGCTGCTGCCGATCCTGTTCGTGCACGACATCACCATCGTGGCGCTCTGCCTGTCCGGCGGCTTCTTCTTCGCCGAGCTGGTGATCGGGCCGATGTGGTCGGTGCCGATGGATATCGCGCCGAAATACTCCGGCACCGCCTCGGGGCTGATGAATATGGGCTCAGCCTTCGCGCCATCGTGTCGCCGCTGGTTGCGGGCTATGTCATCGACCTGACCGAGAACTGGTACCTGCCGTTCCTGATGTCGATGGGCCTGCTGCTGCTCGGCGCGCTCTCGGCCTTCCTGATGCACCCGGAGCGGCCTTTCGACTCGCATGACGAGCCGATCGCCTTCCCGCCAGACAGCAAGATGGCGGCGGATTAGAGGTATATTAGGTCGCCTTTTCAAACCCTCGCCCGCTTGGCGGGAGAGGGCGCTGTGCGCGAGCGAAGCGGGTGAGGGTGGGTGCGCAGGATGGGCCGAAAGCAACTTCTGCCGGCGCATTCACCCTCACCCGGCTCGCTGCACTCGCCACCTCTCCCGCCAAGCGGGCGAGGGTCGGTTGCTGCATTCCGACCTGACCTAATTTCACGATGGCTTAGTCCAGCATAGGCACCGCCAGCACGTCGAGATCGGGCGCGGCAACCAGCTCGCCTCGGTGCGTTCCTGCAGCCCGGCGAGGTCGAGGCCGGGGACGATCTCGCGCACCAGGAAACCGGCCGGGGTGACGTCGAGCACTGCCAGATCGGTATAGACGCGCGACACGGCGCGCGGCGCGGTCAGCGGGTAGCGGCACTCCCGGCGCAAGTCGCGGCGCGCCCTTGGCGGTCACATGCTGCATCAGCACCCGCACCGCCTTGGCGCCGATGGCGAGGTCCATGGCGCCGCCGACGCCGGGGCTCATATTCGGATCGTCGGTCGTCCAATTGGCGAGATCGCCCGTCTCCGACACTTCGAAGCCGCCGAGCAGCGCCCAGGTCCAGATGGCCGCCGCGGATCATCAGGAAGGCGTCGCTATGGGTGTGAAATACGCGCCGCCCGGCAGCAGCGTCACCAGCGACTTTCCGGCATTGATCAGATCCGGATCCGCCTCGCCCGGTGCCGGTGCCGGCCCGACGCCGAGGATGCCGTTCTCGCTGTGGAACACGATCTCGCGGCCGGCCGGCACGTAGTCGGCGACCAGGGTCGGAATGCCGATGCCGAGATTGACATAGGCGCCATCGGCCACGTCCTGCGCGGCGCGCCAGGCGATCTGGCGGCGATCGAGCGGGCTCATGCCGCACCTGCCACGACGACCATGCGGTCGACGAAGATGCCTGGTGTCGCGACCAGCTCCGGATCCAGTTCGCCCAAGGCCGCCACTTCGCGCAGCTGCACCACCGTCAGATCCGCCGCCATCGCCATCACCGGGTTGAAGTTCCGCGCCGATTTCCGATAGGTGAGATTGCCCCAGCGATCGCCGCGATCGGCCCGGATCAGCGCGACATCGCCCTTGAGCGGCAATTCCAGCACATAGTCGCGCCCGTCGATCGTCCGGTGCTCCTTGCCCTCGGCCAGGCGCGTGCCGACGCCGACCGGCGACCAGAAGCCGCCGAGTCCGGCCGCGGCACAGCGCATGCGCTCGCTCAGCGTCCCCTGCGGCACGAGTTCCAGCTCGATCCGGCCGGCGCGGTATTCTTCCTCGAACACCACGGGATCGGTCGTGCGCGGATAGGAGCAGATGACGCGCCGGACGCGGCGCGCGGCAATCAGCGCAGCGAGACCGCGCCGTCCGCTGCCGGCGTTGTTCGACACGGCAACGAGATCGCGGGCGCCCTGATCGAGCAGCGCCTCGAACAGCGCATCCGGGCTGCCGACCGCGCCGAAGCCGCCGCACAGGATGGTGGCGCCGTCGCGAATGCCCGCAACCGCCTCCGCCAAACTCGCCACCTGCTTGTCGATCATCCGGCGCCCCCGACCTCATTGCTTTGGCGGCAGCATGCGCCGGGCCGGCCGGCGCCGGAATTGCAAAGCGCGAGCGGCAGCCTTACAGGACGGTGCGGCTCGGTGGTAGCGGAGGCGCTGCCGCGCGTCCTGCCACGCGCGTGATTGGAGGGACGATGCTTGCCCGGCCAGTAACGCTTGCGGCCGCGGCGCTACCGGGCTGTCGAAAAACACGCTGAAACAAGCCGAAACGTCATTTAACGCCGAGCCGGCCTTCGAGGCGCTATAATGCAACGTGTTGGAAGGAGCGGTGTTACTCTGCATCGGCCCTATTCGTCTTGAGGAACCGAAAGATGCTCTCGTCCGAATGAGCCTTGTCGCGCTTGGCGCCTTGGCACTGGCAATCGGATTGGCGCCGGCGCAAAGCCAGGCCGGCGTCTTCATCGGCTTCGGCGTCCCGGTCTATCCGGGGCCGTATTACTACGGACCGCCGGTCGTCTACGGCGCGCCCATCGCCTATCCGCCGCCGCCGGCCGCCGCGCCGCAACCCTCGCTCGCACCACAGCCACAGCAATGGTACTACTGCAGCAGCCCGGCGGGCTACTACCCCTACGTGCAGAACTGCGCCAGCGGCTGGCAGGCAGTGCCGGCAACGCCGCCCAGAGGCGCGCAATAGATAAATTCCAGCGGCGGTAACAGAGGCATACCCCCAGGCAAGCCCCTGAATTCTCCCTCTCCGCCCCATTGGGGCGGAGAGGGTCGGGGTGAGGTGGGGAACGCTCGAATCTCGGCTGTTCTCAACGCGCTACGTTGGTGCAAGCGGCCATCTCTTCCCAAATCTCTTGGGTGGTAGATGCCCCTGCCGACCATGATGTCGGCACCAGTTTTCGCCCGCTTCCGCGATATCGATGATCGGTACCGATATGTGGCGATATCAGAGCGTGCCCCATCTCACCCCCGGCCCTCTCCGCCCCAATGGGGCAGAGAGGGAGTCTTCGGGCCGCCGCGACCTATCCGGCGGATTGACAAGGCAGGTCGAAGCCTGAATAGATCGGGCTCGATTCCACAGCTTGGCCGTGACCCGTGACACCCGAAACCCAACCCACCTCACGCTGGGTCGCCCTGCGTTTTCTGGCCGGTTTCGCGGCGATCTCGATCCTCGGCATCGCCTCGCTGCTGATCGAGCCGATCGATACCGGGCTGATCCAACCGTTCAGCCATGTGTTGGCCGCCGCCTCGGCGCTGGTCATCAACCTGTTCGGCGGTGATGCCCTGGCCAATGGCGTGGTGCTCAATCTGGTCAAGGCTGGCGGCGGTGTCGAGATCGCCAATGGGTGCAACGCGATCGAGGCCTCGATCCTGCTCGCCGCCGCGATCCTGGCTTTCCCGGCGCGGATCGGGCATCGCCTGATCGGTGCGGCGCTCGGCATCCTGATGCTGCAGGTCGTGAATTTGCTGCGCATCATCAGCCTGCTCTATCTCAACCGCTATGCCCCGGCCTGGTTCGACTTCTTCCATCTTTACCTCTGGGATGCGCTGATCATGCTGGACGGGCTGCTGATCTTCCTGGTCTGGCACCGCTGGCAGGACGGGCCGCACCGCATCGCGGCCGCCTGAGCCGCGCCGATGGACCGGAGGACACGTTACCGCTTCGCCTGCTTCGTGCAGTTGGGGCTGGTTCCCCCTGATGGTGCTGTGGTGGTTTGCCGTCAATCATCTGGTCGAGGCGCTGCGCCCGGTCGTCGCCCGGGTCGTCGACCTCATATTGCCGGTGCGTGACCTGCTGCCCGGCGACAAGGGCGGCTGGATCGCCCAGACCAGCCTCGAGGTCACTGCCGGCAAGTGGGAGCCGGGCGTCAGGAAGCGAATTTCCCGGTCGACGCCTATCTGTTGCGCCGCTATCTGGTCGCGTGGCCGTTCTTCTTCGCCCTGGCGCTGGCGCCGCCGCGCGCGCCGCGGCTCGGCCGCATGCTGCTGATCGGCTTCGCCGTGCTGGTCGGTCTGTTCATCCTGTCGGCCGTTTCGCTGATCTTCGTCTATGTCGCGGTGCTGGTGAACCACGCGCCGAACCCGGCCGACCGGATTCAGTTCGTGCCGCCGGCCTTCTATGTCGCGGCACCGCACTACAGCGACGCCGTCTTCTTCCTTGCCGGCCTGGCCTTTTATATCTCCAGCTATGTCCTGCCGCTGCTCGCGCCGATCATGTTGTGGATCGGGCTGAACCCGATATCGCGCCGTTTTGTACTGGGTATCGTCCGGGAAACGACGCCGGCCGAACGGACAGGTTGACGTTCAGCGGGATTTCAATCCTCCCCGGTCAACAGGCAGGTGCATTGGAGAGATCGGTTTATTGCACTGCAAAATAATTGCATTCTCACCTATCTCCCGGCAAACGCCCTCCGGGAGCCAGATCATGACCACCCCGATCCCCGCCGAGCCGGCCTGGCTCCAGCGGCTCGAAACCCAATCCGCGCGGGAATTCGCCGCCTATTGGCTGTCGCGACGCGGTGGACTGTTCATGCCGCGCCGGCGCGATATCGATCCATCCGAGATCCGCAACCTGCTGCCGTCGATCTGCGTGATCGAAGTGGTGAGCCCCGAGGCCGCGGTGTTCCGTCTGGCCGGCACTGCCCATCGCGAGACCATGGGATTCGAACCGACCGGACGCAACATCGTAGATCTGGTCGAGACCGAACACCGGCCGATCCGGGCCTGGCGCTTCTGGCAATCGGCGACGCAGCCCTGCGGTCAGAAAGCCGTAATCAAGGCGCGCTTCGGCAGCGGGGATCGAGGACGAGATCGAGTTCCTGCTGCTGCCGGTGCATGTCGACGATCCGCGGCGGCGACCGCTGCTGTTCGGCATCATCGCATCGCTGAACGGACGGCAATGGCTGAACAGCAGCAACGCCGAACAGATCGCCGTACCGACGCGCTTCAGCTTCCTCGATCTGGGCGCCGGCATTCCCGATTGCGTCGTGCCCGACCATTTGCGAGAAGAGGCGGCATAACGCGCGGCGGCCAGTCGGGGACCCAATGCTGATCAACCTGATCAATCTCGATCGCAGCCCCGACCGCCTGGCCCAATTCACCAAGACCAACAGCTTCCTGCAGCAGATCCGCCGCTTCCCCGCATCGACGGCAAGACGCTGGATCTGAATGCTCTCGTCGCCGAGGGCGTGCTGGCGCGGGACACGCCCTGGTCGCCGGCGCGATCGGCAGCAGCCTGTCGCATGTCCGGCTCTGGGAAGAGGCGATCGCGACGCGCCGGCCG
>JBBCHB010000064.1:0-49195 GCA_037200015.1 Aliidongia sp.
GTGTCCTGCCGTATATCGTTTTCACGCATTCTCACCTCGGCCCTGCTCGGCCTCGCCCTGGCCGCGCCCGCAGCCGCTCTTGCCCAGGCGAGCGATCATTCCGTCGGAGCCTCGCATATCAAGCAGCCAACCGATAAGACCCCGCCGCTCAATCCCTATGAGGCTGCGCTCAAGCTGAAGGAAATGGGGAAATACTCCGACGCGATCGAGCTGCTCGAGCCCGAGGCCAAGCAGGGCCATGGCTACGAGATGGCGCAGCTGGTGCTGGGGCAATGCTATCTCGCGATTGCCGACAAGGCACCGACGCCGGCGGACGCAACCGAGGACACCAAGAAAGGCGGTGCCTGGATCGAGACGGCGGCCGAAGCCGGGCTGACCCAGGCGCAGGAACAAATGGCGCGGCTCTATATCGAAGGCGGCCGGTTCAAGGTCGAGCCGATCGAAGCCGGCAAATGGTACGAGCTCTGGCGGGCCAACCCGAACGGTTCCAGGCCGTCAGCAAACCGTTCGATCCTCAACTGGAAAAGAAGCTCAAATCCACGCTGACCGACGCGCAATGGGTCCAGGCGCGCCAAGCCGCGATGGATCTGGCGCGCAAGGGCGCCGCTCCAATAGCGGTTGCTTAGACCAATCGCCGAACGTCCTGACGCCGGTCAGATGGAGGAGCCCCTCTCCCGCACTGAGCGTGTGAAAGAATCTCGATCTCTGACGCGCAGATCGATGAACTGCAAATTACGGGGCAAATCGGCCAAACCTCCCTCTCCGCCCCATTGGGCGGAGAGGGTCGGGGTGAGGTGGGGAACGCTTCAATAGTGCAGAAATCCCAACGCTTTACGCCGGCATCGACACCCACCTCACCCTAAATCCCTCTCCCCCCTGAAGGGCGGAGAGGGACTTTTTCGGCGAGCTTATTTTCCTTTTGCGTGGCTTGCGAGCATACGGCGGGCAACAGAGATCCTTTCACAGCCCTCAATGCAGGAGAAGGGCTTGCTCGCAACGAGTCATCTCTTCCGGCGGGTCGTACTACTCGGGGCGTTGCGGGCGCCGCAGCCAAGCCGGCGGCAGGGGTGTCACGCCGGTTGCGCCGGCCTCGTAAGGGCCGCCGGCATCGAGTGCTTCGAACCGGAACAGCGCCAGCGCCGTGCCGTCGAGACCCGAGCGGATCTCACCGGCTTCGCTGCCGTCGGGCCGCGTCACCAGCGTGCCGGGCTCGGGCAGCGCGCCGTCGATCGTGACCGGCATCAGGCGCTTCTTGATCAGCCCGCGATATTTCGTGCGCGCGGTCAGCTCCTGGCCGATATAGCAGCCCTTGTCCAGGCGACGCCGTTCAGCTCGTCGAAGCCGTTTTCGAGCAGGATCGATTTTTCCGGCAGCAGGTCGCGGCTGCCGTCCGGCACGCCTTCGGCGAGGCGCAGCCTTTCCCAATCAGCCCAATCGCCCGGCACGAAGCCTTTGGCCGACAGCAGCGCCGCACCCTGGCCGGCCGGCAGGACGAAGCGCAGGCCGAGTTCCGGCCGGCGCGGATCGAGATACGCGATGCCGTCGCGCGACGCCGCCGCCTGTCCGGCCGCGCTCAGGCCGAGCGTCGTTGCGGCGCCTTCGCCCCAGCCGAGCCAGACCTCGTAGTCTGCCGAGACATCCGCCAGCGCGATCTTGGCCCGGAGCTTGTAAAGGCCGAGCCGCTTCTTGAGGTCGGCGATCCGGGCACCTTCGCCTTCGAGCAGCATCGTCTCGCCCTGTGCCAGGAACGGAAGAAATCATGCAGATACTTGCCCTGCGCGGTCAGCAGCGCAGTCCACAGCGCGTGGTCGGGCGCCAGCTGGCGGATGTCGTTGCTGACCAGGCCCTGGAGGAAACTCACCGGTCTTCGCCGGTCAGCGCAGGATGCCGCGCGCCGCCGGGCCGGCGCGAAATACACGGAGAGCTCACGAAAACTTCCTTCTCATCCTGATCGATGCGTCAGCGTCATAGGTGGCGAAGCCGGGCTCGCTTGGCAAGCCGCTGGGCGCACAGGTATAAGCCGTGCGATGTCGATCACCACTCCTCCGCTGGGCGCCGCGCCGGCGATCCTGTTCGTCACAGCCACGCGCATCGGCGATGCCGTGCTGTCGACCGGGCTGCTGCGCCATCTGGTCGAGCGCTATCGCGATGCCCGTTTCACCATCGCAGCCGGTCCGGTTTCGGCACCGCTGTTCCAGGGCGTACCCGGCCTCGAAAAACTGGTGGCGCTCAAGAAGCGCAGCTATGCGCGGCATTGGCTCGATCTTTATCGCCAGGTAGCGCCCCGTCGCTGGGATATGGTGGTCGATCTGCGCGGTTCTGCGCTCGCCTGGCTGGTCCGTGCGCGCCATCGGCGCGTCACCGCCAAGGGCGATCCGGCCGAGCATCGCGTGATCCAGCTCGGCAAGCTGTTCCATCTGGCGCCACCGCCGGCACCGCAGCTCTGGCTGACGCCGCCGCATGAGATTGCCGGCGAGCGGCTGGTGCCCCATCACGGCACGCCGGTGCTCGGCATCGGCCCGACCGCGAACTGGGCCGGCAAGCAATGGCGCGCCGAGCGCTTTGCCGAGCTGGCGACCCGGCTGACGGCGCCCGGCGCCGCACTGGCCGGCGCGCGTATCGCCGTGTTCTCGGCGCCGCATGAACGCGAGGCAGCCGCGCCGGTGCTGGCGGCAGTTCCGTCGGATCGGCTGATCGACGTGACGCGCGAGCCCGACCTGCTCAGCGTGGCGGCAGCCTTGCGTCGCGTCGGCCTGTTCATCGGCAACGATACCGGCCTCATGCACATGGCGGCGGCAGTCGGCACGCCGACCCTCGGCCTGTTCGGGCCGAGCCCCTCGGCGCAATACAGCCCCTGGGGTCCGCATGCGGCGATCGCCTCGACCGAGATCCCCTATGCCGAGCTGTGCGGCGGGCCGGATTTCGATCACCGGACGACCGGCACACTGATGGATTCACTCTCCGTCGACCGCGCCGAGGCCGCGGCGCTCGCCTTGCTGCAGCGCCGGCACGGCGTCGCGGCATGAGCCGGGTCGCCGGGCTGTCGGCCCTGGTCGTCGCCCATAATGAAGCGGCGCAGCTGGCCGATTGCCTGGAGCGGGCTGCGTTTCGCCGGCGAGCTGGTGGTCGTGCTCGATCGCTGCACCGACGCCTCGGCCGAGATCGCGCGGCGCTTCACCGACCGCATTGTCGAGGGCGGCTGGGAACGCGAAGGCGACCGCCGCAACACCGGCATTGCCGCTTGCGCCGGCCCCTGGGTGCTCGAAATCGACGCCGACGAGCGCGTGCCGCCGGCGCTAGCCGAGGAGATCGGCCAGATCGTCGCGCGCTCGGACGCCGATATCCACGACATCCCGGTCGACAATTATATCGGCCGCCGTCTGGTCCGTTGGGGCTGGGGCGCCAGCTTCGGCAAATCCGCCTATGCCGGGCTGTTCCGCAAGGGTGCCAAGAGCTGGGGGCAACGACCGGGTGCATCCCAAGCTGAGCTTCAGCGGCACGCGCGGACCGGCGCTGCAGAACCGGCTGGAGCATTATGTCGACCGCAATATCTCCGACATGCTGCAACGCCTCGACCGCTACAGCACGGCGCGCGCGCGCGACCTGCGGGAGTCAGGCGAGATCGGCTCCTACGGCCATAATCTCCGCCGCATCGTGTCGCGCTTCTGGAAATGCTATGTCGGGCGGAAGGGGTATCGCGAGGGGCCGTACGGCTTCATGATCGCGCTCTGCGCCGGGCTTTATCCGATCCTGAGTTATCTCAAGGCGCGGCTGGACGAGCAGCCTTGAGCGCCGACATCGTCATGATCGACGACGGCATCGTCTTCGACGGCAGGAGTGCCGAGGCCGGGCCGCTTGGCGGGGCCGAGACGGCGTTCATCGGGCTGGCACGCGGCTTTGCCGAGCGTGGGCATCGCGTGCGTGCTTTCGCCCGCGGCGCGGCGCGCATTGAGGACAAGGGTGTCGCCTGGGCGCCGGTCGAGGGGGGCACGCCGGAGACGGCCGATCTCTACATTGCCAATCGCGGCCATCGCCTGCTCGATCTGGTGCCCGGCGCTCGCCGCGTTGCATTCTGGATCCACAATCCGGCCGGCTATGTCCTGAAATGGCGCTACCTGACTCGGCTCTGGCGGCGGCGTCCAACCATTGTATTTCTCGGCCCGTTCCATGCGACGACGCTGCCGGGCTGGGTTCCGGCCGGCGGGCGGGAGACGATCTCCTATGGAATGACCCGAGCTGTTCCGCCACGCCGAACCGCGCGGCGTGGCGCCGCCGCCGCGGGCGATCTTTACCTCCAACCCGCTGCGCCGGCTCGATTGGGTGCTGGAGCGCTGGGCCGAGGGCATCCGGCCCAAGGTGCCGGGTGCCGAACTGCATGTCTTCTCCAGCCTCGCGACCTATGGCGGCGGCTCGGCCGAAAAGCGGGCGGCGGCCGAGCCGGTCCTTGCGCGGGCGCGGGCGCTCGAAGAAGCCGGGGTGGTGCTGCGGCCGCCGGTCTCGAAGGCCGAGCTGGTCCGCGAGCTGGCCCAGGCGCGGTTGTTCCTCTATGGCGGCGATCCGGGTGAGACCTTCTGCCTGGCCGCGGCGGAATCCCAGGCGTCCGGCGTGCCCGGCGTGGTCGCACGCTCGACCTGCCTGGCCGAACGGGTGCGCGACGGCGAGACCGGTTTCGTGCTGGCGGACGAGGATGCGGCGGGCTTCGCTGCGCGTGCGGTCGAGCTGCTGACCGACGATCCGCTCTGGCTGCGGCAGCACCGCGCCAGCCTCGAACTGCAGCGCGGCCTCGGCTGGGCCGAGGCGGCGGCGTTGTGGGAGCGGCTGCTGCCCTGAGCCGCGCAGGTGTCGGCGCTGAATGGCGGCGGTGCAGGAGCCGGCCGATCTCACTTAGTGCTTATTTTCAACGAAGTTAGTAGGTGCTTCATACTAAGTGAGGATTGAGGTAGGGTGCCCGCTATGAACATTCCGGCAGAGAGCTATCCGAGACCGATCGCCTCGGTCGACCTGGCGACGTTTGCGCTGTCCGAAACCGGGTTCGACGTCCTGCTGATCCGTCGCGACCTCGCGCCCTTCGCCGAATACTGGGCCTTGCCCGGCGGCCGGATTCGGATCGATGAGGATGTCGATCTCGAGGCCGCGGCGCGCCGCGTGCTGCGCGACAAAACCGGTGTCGAGACACCGTATCTGGAACAGTTGCAGACCTTCGGCGGCGCCAGGCGCGATCCGCGCGGCTGGTCTGCGAGCGTCGCCTATGTCGCGCTCATCGCAGCCGATCGGGTCAGCCTGCGCCGGGGCGCCATTGCCGCTGACGTCGCGTGGCGGCCGGTCGAGGGCGACACCGTTGCCAGCCCGCTTGCTTTCGACCATGCCGAGATCCTGCGCTGTGCCGTCGCTCGCTTGCGCAACAAGGTCGAGTACACGACGCTGCCCGTGCATCTCCTGCCGGCGGGCTTTACGCTTACCGAGCTGCAATCGGTCTATGAACGGATCCTCGGCCGCCGGATCGACAAATCGGCCTTCCGCAAGCGCATTGCCGAGGCCGGCTTCGTTGAGCCGGTGCCGGGCGAGAAGCGCCGCGCCAGCAACCGGCCGGCCCAGATCTATCGGCTGAAGCCTGGTTGCTCGACGATTTTCTTCGATCGCACGATATGACCCGGCTGCTGCAGGCGATGGCCGGGGCGCGCCACGGTGGCGCCGAGGCCTTCTTCACCCGTCTGGCGCTGGGGCTGGTCCAGACCGGTCTGGAGCCAGCATCTGGTGATCCGCAGCCATGCCGAGCGGGCGGCGCAGTTGCGCCAGGGCGGAATAACCGTTACCGAATTGCCGTTCCGCAACTGGCTCGATCTGCGCACGGGGCCGGGCCTGCGCCGGATCCTCCGGCAGTGGCAGCCGCAGGTCGTGCTGACCTGGATGAATCGTGCGACGGTGACCATGCCGCCCGGCCGGTTCGTCCGTCTCGGCCGGCTCGGCGGTTACTACGATCTGAAGTATTATCGCCACTGCCATCATCTGATCGGGAATACGCGGGACATTGTGGCTTACCTGGTGAAACAAGGCTGGCCGGCCGAGCGGGCGCATTACCTGCCGAATTTCGTCGACGATCGCCTTGCGCCAGCCGTGGCGCGTGCCGAGTTGGCGACGCCGGACGACGCCGTCCTGGTGCTCGGCCTCGGCCGGCTGCACAGGGTCAAGGGCTTCGACGTGCTGCTGCATGCGATCGCACGCGCGCCGGGGCTTCATCTCTGGATCGCCGGCGACGGGCCGGAACGGGCGGCGCTGACGGCACTGATCCACAGCCTGGGCATCGCCGACCGGGTCCGGCTGCTCGGCTGGCGCGACGACGTGCCGGCACTGATGGCGGCGGCCGATCTCCTGGTCTGCCCGTCGCGGCACGAACCGCTCGGCAATGTCGTGCTCGAAGCCTGGGCTCAGCGCCTGCCGGTCATCGCCAGCGCCGCCGAAGGGCCCAGGGAGCTCATGACCTCCGGCCGCAATGGCCTGCTCGTGCCGATCGGCGAGGCCGACGCGCTCGCGGCCGCGATGACCGAACTCGGCGCGGATCCCGCACGTCGGGCCGAACTCGCCGAGTCCGGCTACGCCGCCTTCGCCGCCGATTTCGCGGCCGGCAAGGTGACCTCGGCCTATCGCGACCTGATCGAACGGGTGGCGGCCTGATGTGCGGCATTGCGGGGCTGATGACGACGGACGGCAATACCCCGTCGCAGGCGATGCTGGAGCGGCTGCAGGCGGCGCTGGCGCATCGCGGGCCGGACGGTACCGGCTACTACTTGAGCGGCAATGTCGGGATGATGCAGACCCGGCTCGCCATCATCGATCTCGTGACCGGCGACCAGCCGCTGTTCGAGCCCGGCGGGGCGGCGCTGGTCGGCAATGGCGAGATCTACAACTACATCGAGCTGACGGCGGAGCTGGCCGGCGTCGATTTCGCGACCAAGTCGGATTGCGAGGTGCCGCTGCATCTGTTTCGGCGCGACGGGGCCGATTTCACCCGGCGGCTGCGCGGCATGTATGCGCTGGCGATCCACGATCCGGCGACCGGGCATCTGGTACTGGCGCGCGACCCGTTCGGCATCAAGCCGCTCTATTATGTGGAGACGCCGGAGTGCTTCGCCTTCGCCTCCGAGCCTGGCGCGCTGATCCGTGCCGGGTTGACGGAGGTCGAGCTGCTGCGCCAGCCGCGCAACGAGCTGCTGCAGCTGCAATTCACCACCGGGCGCGACACGGTCTATGAGGGCATCAAGCGGGTGCTGCCGGGCGAGACCGTGGTCGTGGTCGAAGGTCGCGTGGTCGAGCGGCGCCGGCGCGACGCCCTGCCCGCCGGGGCACCCGTGCCGATGGACGTCGAGACGGCGCTCCGCGAGCTCGACAAGGTGCTGCGCGACTCGGTCCGGCTGCATCAACGCTCCGACGTGCCCTATGGCATGTTCCTCTCGGGCGGGATCGACAGCACCTCGCTGCTGTCCCTTATGGCCGAGCTCAACGACCGGCCGGTCAAGGCTTTCACGATCGGCTTTTCCAACAGCCATGCGGCGGCCGATGAGCGGCCGGCGGCGCGCGCGTCGGCGCTCAGCGTCGGCGCCGAGCATGTCGAGATCGAGTTCCGCGAAGCCGATTTCTGGCATTGCCTGCCGGAGGTCGCGGCCGCGCTCGACGATCCGGCTGCCGACTACGCCGTGCTGCCGACCTGGAAACTGGCACGGGTCGCGCAAGAGGCCGGGCTCAAGGTCATCCTGTCGGGCGAGGGCGGCGACGAGCTGTTCGGCGGCTATGGCCGCTACCGCAGCGTCATGCGCCCCTGGTGGGCCGGCGGCAAGATGCTGCGCGCGCGCGGCAATTTCGACGGGCTGGGGCTGCTGCGCAACGATTTGACCGGCTGGCGCGACGGCATGGTCGCGGCCGATGTCCGCGCGGCCGGCCCCGGCCGCACGCGGCTGCAGATCGCCCAGGCGACCGATTGCGCCGATTGGCTGCCGAACGATTTGCTGACCAAGCTCGACCGTTGCCTGATGGCTTTCGGCATCGAGGGGCGTACGCCGTTTCTCGATCCGGCGGTGGCTGAATTCGCCTTCCGCCTGCCCGACGATCTCAAGGTGCGCGACGGCCTCGGCAAATGGCTGCTCCGCCGCTGGCTGCAGTCGCGCATGCCGGCGGCCGATGCGCTGGCGCGCAAGAAAGGCTTCACCGTGCCGGTCGCCGAATGGCTGCGCAAGCGCGGCACGACGCTGGGACCGCTGGTCGCGCGCCAGCCCGGCATCCAGGAAATCTGCCAGCCCGAGGCGGTCGAGAAGCTCTATGCGACGCTGGACGACAAGCGGCACGGCTTTGCGGCGTGGTCGCTGCTGTTCTATGCGCTGTGGCACCGGTCGCATATTTTGCGGCTGGCGCCGGAGCGGGATGTGTTCCAGACCCTGTCGGTGCTGGGGTAGGGAGCTGCGACATGACGGAGGCGATAACCGGACGGTGCCTGTGCGGCGCGGTTCGTTTCGAATTCGCCGAGCCGCCGATCGCGACGCGGGCCTGCTGGTGCCGGGATTGCCAGTACCTCGCCACTGGCAACGCCGCGGTCAACGCGATCTTTCGGACGGCGACCTTCAAGCTTCAGGGCGAGACGCGGGAGTATCTCAGTCTTGCCGATAGCGGGAACCGGATGCGCCGGCGCTTCTGTCCCAAATGCGGCACGCCGTTGTTCAGTGAAACGCTCGATCGGCCGGACCTCATGGTGGTCCGTGTCGGGACGCTGGACGATCCGGAATTGGGACGGCCGGCGAGCATGATCTGGACCGCGTCCGCGCCGTCCTGGGGACATGTCGATACTGGGGTCCCTTTGTGTGATGGGCAGCCCGGTTCGATTCCGGCAACTTAAGCCGGCCGCACCCGCCACCCCAACGTCTCACCCGCCTTGAACGGCCGGAGCCCGCCGACCTCTTCCGCTACCAGGGCCGGCACCCCGGCCGTGCCGCGCTCCAGCGTGACCGTGCCGGCATTCGGCTCCATCCGATAGAATTTCGGCCCGTTCAGGCTGGCGAAGGCTTCGAGCTTGTCCAGCGCGCCCAGCTCATCGAACACGCCGGCATAGATCTCCAGCGCCTGGGGCGCGCAGAAGATGCCGGCGCAGCCGCATTCGGCTTCCTTGGCGGCGATGGCATGCGGCGCCGTGTCGGTGCCGAGGAAGAAGCGGTCGCTGCCGCTCGCCACCGCGCGGCGCAGCGCCTGGCGATGGGTCTCGCGCTTGGCGACCGGCAGACAATAGGCATGCGGGCGGATGCCGCCGGCGAAGATGGCGTTGCGGTTGATGACCAGGTGATGCGGCGTCACGGTCGCCGCGATGCCGGGCGCGGCCTCGGCGATGTAGCTGGCCGCTTCGGCGGTCGTGATGTGCTCCAGCACGATACGCAGATCCGGCAGGCGGGCGCGCAGCGGGATCAGGATCTGTTCGATGAACACGGCCTCGCGGTCGAAGATGTCGATCTCGGGATCGGTCACCTCGCCATGGATCAGCAGCGGCATGCCGATCTCGGCCATGCGCTCCAGCACCCGGTCGATCCGGCGGATATCGGTCACGCCATGGGCCGAATTGGTCGTGGCCTTGGCCGGATAGAGCTTGGCGGCGGTGAAGGTGCCGGCGCGGAAGCCGGCTTCGAGCGCGTCCGGATCGGTGCCGTCGGTCAGGTAGCAGGTCATCAGCGGCTTGAAATCCGCGCCCTTCGGCAGAGCCGCCAGGATGCGCGCCTTATAGGCCACCGCCGCCTCGGCTGTCGTCACCGGTACCGGCAGGTTCGGCATGATGATGGCGCGGCCGAATTGGAGTGCAGTGTAGGGCAGCACGGCGCGCAGCATCTCGCCGTCGCGCAGATGGACATGCCAGTCATCCGGGCGGCGGAGCGTCAGGCGCTGGATTTCGGACATGGGCGGGCGGCTCCGGCTGTTCGCTTTGGACGCCCGCAAATTCGTCCGTTGCGCCGCCCAGGTCAACTTCGCATACTGCCGGCAGCGCGCGTATATGCGCATATCTCGGGGAGGGAAGCCGCATGACCGCCTGCATCGTCGGCTGGGCGCATAGCCGCTTCGGCAAGCTGGATGGCGAGACGATCGAGAGCCTGATCACGCGGGTTGCCGCGGATGCGATCGCCGATGCCGGACTCGAGCCCAAGGAGATCGACGCGATCTATCTCGGTACGATGAATGCCGGGTTCGTGCGCCAGGAATTCCCGGCCTCGCTGGTACTGCAGGCCGATCCGGCGCTGCGCTTCAAGCCGTCGACCCATATCGAGAATGCCTGCGCCACCGGCTCGGCGGCGATCCATCAGGGCATCCACATGATCGAGGCGCGCCGGGCGCGCCGCGTGCTGGTCGTCGGGGTCGAGAAGATGACCGAGGTCTCGGGGCCGGAAGTCGGCGAGATCCTGATCAAGGCATCCTATCTGCCGGAGGAAGGCGACACGCCGAACGGTTTCGCCGGCGTGTTCGGCCGGATCACGGAACTCTATTTCCAGCGCTATGGCGACAAATCCGATGCGCTGGCGCGGATCGCAGCGAAGAACCACCGCAACGGCAGCAGCAATCCGCTGGCCCATGTCCAGAAGGATCTGGGCTATGAATTCTGCCGTGCCGTCAGCGACAAGAACCCGCTGGTCGCCGGGCCGCTGCGCCGGACGGATTGCTCGCTGGTCTCGGACGGCGCTGCCGCGCTGATCCTGGCCGATGTCGATACGGCACTGTCGGCTAAGAAGGCCGTGGTGTTCCGCGCTGCCGTGCAGGTCAACGACTTCCTGCCCATGTCCAAGCGCGACATCATCGCCTTCGAAGGGCCGGAGCTGGCCTGGCAACGTGCGCTGGCCGAGGCGCGGCTGACGCTCGACGATCTCAGCCTGGTCGAGACCCATGACTGCTTCACCACGGCCGAGCTGATCGAATATGAGGCAATGGGGCTGGTGCCGAAGGGGCAGGGCGCCCGCGCGATCGAGGAGGGCTGGACCGAGAAGGACGGCAGGCTGCCGGTCAATCCGTCGGGCGGGCTCAAGGCCAAGGGGCATCCGATCGGCGCTACGGGCGTTTCCATGCATGTGCTGGGCGCGATGCAGGTCACCGGAATGGCGGGCGGGATCCAGGTGACGGATGCCAGGCTCGCCGGCATCTTCAACATGGGTGGTACCGCGGTCGCCAATTTCGTCAGCATCCTGGAGCCGCTGCGCTGAGACGAAGGATTTGCTCATGACCGAGTTCAAGGCACTCGTCCTGACCGAGCAGGACGGCAAGGTCGCCGCCGGCTTCGCAACCCGCCGGATCGAGGAGCTGCCACCGGGCGCGGTGCTGGTGCGCGTGCGCTGGTCGACGCTGAACTACAAGGACGGCATGATCCTGAACGGGCTCGGCCGGCTGGTGCGCAGCTATCCGCATATTCCCGGCGTCGATTTCTCCGGCACAGTCGAAGAATCGGCGAGCCCGGACTGGCGCAAGGGCGACGAGGTGATCTTGACCGGCTGGCGCGTCGGCGAGGCGCGCTGGGGCGGCTATGCGCAATATGCGCGCGTGCCGGCCGAGTGGCTGGTGCGCGTGCCGGACGGCATGACCGCCAAGCGGGCCATGACGATCGGCACGGCCGGCTTCACTTCGATGCTGGCGGTCATGGCGCTGGAGCGGCATGGCGTCACGCCGCAAGCAGGCGAAGTGCTGGTGACCGGTGCCGCGGGCGGCGTCGGCAGCGTCGCGATCGCCATCCTGGCGCGGCTCGGCTATCGCGCGGTCGGATCGAGCGGCCGCCCGGAGACGCATGATTTCCTGAAATCGCTCGGTGCTGCCGAGATCATCGACCGCGCCACGCTGGCGGTGCCGGGCAAGCCGCTGCAGGCCGAGCGCTGGGCCGGGGCGATCGACGCGGTCGGCGGCACCACGCTGGCGACGGTGCTGGCCCAGATGAAATATCGTGGCTCGGTCGCGGCCTGCGGCCTTGCCGGCGGCAGCGAACTCAACACGACGGTCATTCCGTTCCTGCTGCGCGGCGTCAATCTGCTCGGCATCGATTCGGTGATGTCGCCTTTGCCGGAGCGGCAGGAGGCCTGGCGGCGGCTTGCGGCCGACGTACCGGCGGATCTGCTCGATTCGCTGGCCGAGACGATCCCGTTCGCCGCGCTGCCCGACTATGGCGGCAAGATCCTGAAAGGACAGACGCGCGGGCGCGTCGTGGTGGAGATCGACGGCTGATCTCGTCCGAGGCGCTGCGCGACCGCGTCCTGCTGCGCGACGCCAATCTCATCATCCTGGACAAGCCGGCGGGCCTGCCGGTCCATGCCGGCCCCAAGGCGCAGGACAATCTCGAGGCGCTGCTGCCGGCGCTGAGCTTCGGGCTGCGCCATATCCCGGCGCTGGCTCATCGCCTGGATCAGGACACCTCCGGCTGCCTCGTGCTGGCACGCCATCCCAAGGCGCTGTCGCGGCTCGGCCGTCTGTTCGGCGCCGGCCAGATCGAGAAGACCTATTGGGCGGTGGTCGAGGGCGCGCCGGCCGAGGAGTCCGGAACGATCGACCTGAAGCTGCGCAAGGCGACCGGCCCAGCCGGCTGGCGCATGCTGGTCGATTCCGAGCAGGGGCAACGCGCACTGAGCCGCTGGCGCGTGCTCGGGCGCGGCGACGGCCTCGCCTGGCTGGAGATCCGGCCGGAGACCGGGCGGACGCATCAGATCCGCGTCCATCTCGCGGCGCAAGGCTGGCCGATCCTGGGCGACCCGTTCTATGGCCGGGCCGGTCCAACGCCGATGCAGTTGCTGTCGCGCCGGATTGCCGTGCCTTATTGGGCCGACCGCCCTCCCGTTGCGGCCGAGGCACCGCCGCCGCCCGCCATGCAGGCGCCGCTCACCCGCTGCGGATGGGCGGCGCCCTAGCGGCCTACGACGCCTTGGTCACGATCGCCTTGGTGATGATAACACCGCTGGCGCTGAGATTGCGCACGCGGATGCCATGCAGGCCGGTGCTCAAGGGGCCGGTCCAGGTCCCGGTGCCGACGACGACATCGTCGATCAAGATCTGCACGGCATTGGGATTGGCCGCGTCGGTCGTGATCGTGAAACTGGTCGGCGTCGTCACCGAGACGCTCCAGCCGATATAGTCGCCGATCTTGGCCAGCGTGCCGGTCGTGGTGCCGGACGGCGTCACGCCCATGGCGAAGGAGACCGGAATGTTGCCGGCGTCGATCGGCAGCGGCCAGGCAAAGCCGCTCGGTGTCGCCGGGGTCGAGATCGCCTGCAGGATGGCCTCCATCTTGGGCGTCTGCTGCTCGTTGATCGTCGGATTCGCGACGCCGTAGGAGGTGGCGCCAGCCGCGTTGAACACGAAGGGCATGCCGCCGCCGAGCCGGAAGAAGCTTTGGATCGCCGTGCTGCCGAAGGGCTGGGCCTGCGGGTCGAGATTGGCGGTCAATTGCACGGTGCTCGGCGTGTCGCCGCCGATTTCGAAGCCGCCTTCATAACCCATTTCGTGCAGGCCGAAGGCGAGGGCCCAGATCGCATCGCCCTCGGTCGACGGTGTCGTCTCGCCCGAGGCATAGATTGCGGCGACGTTCCCGGCGCCCGGGCTGTCGGGCGTCACATACCAACCGGCGCCGCCACCCCACAGGTAATAGGTCGCGGGCTGCGGTGCCGCGACATGCGCGACGCCGTCGGCATTGCCGTAATAGTTTTCAAGGAAGCTCAGACCGATCGCCGCCGTGTTGTTCGAATTGGCATATTGCCACTCGAAGACCGGCCGGATGCGATACATCATTCCGCTGCCGCCCCAGACGGCGCGGAACAGAGTGCTGATCGTTACGGTCTGCTTGACGATGCGGCGCTTCGCCCAGACGCTGCTGTCGGTCGAGCCGTCATAGTTCAGCGGCGAGCCGCCGGCAGCGACCTCGGCCTGCGCGGCAGCGAGATTGGCGGCGTATTGCGAATAAGCGCTGTTCCATACTTCGTTGGAATATTCGAGATAGACCTTGAGGTTGGTGTTGAGCGGCGGATAGGCCGGGTTGGCCTGCGCCGTTGTGTAGGGGTTCGTGCCGTCGCTGCCATAGGCCAGCAGCTGCGCCACCTTGGTGATGTAGTCGTTGCTGGCATTGACCGGGATCGTGATCCAGACGTCTTTGCCGGTCTCGTTGGCGAGCGCCACCAGATATTCGAGCGAGCCGCCCTTGCCTTGCCAGCCATAACCGCCGACCGCCTGATACTGGGTGGCGAGACCCGGGGTTACGCGGTCGGACCACTGGGCCTGCAGATTGCCGTTGGTCGCCAGGTAGTCCATGAACCGGATACCGGTGAAGTTCGACAGGAAGGACTTGTATTGCGCGCCGAACAGCTCGCCCGCAGCGTGGCTCGTCGGCGAGCCGGCCGCCAGCGGTCTCAGGATCCGGAGATTCGTAATGCCCGAACTTAAGGCCGCACCCGGGCTGCGCTGGCTCATGCCGAAACCGATCAGCGCGCTTGTCGGCGCGGATGCCGCGGTCACCGTCCAGACGGCGCTGGTCGTGTTGCTGGCTGCATTATAGCCGGTACCGACAGGGAGGACCGCGCCATATGTCACGCCGCCGACGCTGAACTGTCCGAGGCCGGCCCAGTCGACGAGCTGTGCCTGACCGGTGAAGCTCACTTGATAGGCGCCGTTCAATTCGAGGCCGTTCGACCATAGCGGCAGGGTCGCGTCGCTCATCGGCCAGCCATTCGCATCCAGCGGCACGGTCGCCTGGGCGTTCGAATAGGCGGTAAAGGCGGCGGATTGCTTGACCGCGTCGGCAAACATGTTGCCGGGTTCGCCCGGCAGAGCGACCGAGCCGTTGATGCCCATCGGCGTCGCTGCGTCGATCACCTGGCTGGCGATCGTCGGGCTCGACCAGGACAGCTGCAGGCGCCCGCTGCGGCTGTGCTGCCAATAATGGACCATGATGTCGTAGGAGGTGCCGGCCGTCAGCGCGACGCTCTTCTGGTCGGTCTTGCCGCTGCCGATCGAATAGTCGACGATCAGCGATGTCCAGGCCGTCGCGCCGGTGAGGCGGTAATAGAGCGCGATCGAATCCGCCGCCTTTACGGTGAAGGTATAGGTCTCGCTGGTCGCGGGGATGACTTGGCCGGTCCAACTGGCGGAGAAATTCTGCCAGGCGGTCGTGTTGAATTCCGGCGACAGCGAACCGCCGGGACCGATGCCGATCCAGTTGAAATCGATGCGTGCGTCGTTCCGCTGAAAAGTCGGTGCCGTCACCCCGCCGACGCCGGACTGATACTGTCCGAGAAACCCACCGTTCAAGACGCCTTGGGCCTGCGCCGGCGCAGCGCCGGCAATGATCAGGAAGGCGGACAAAAGGAAAGCGATCGCACCTCTCGGTGCGTGAGCAATCAGTCTCATGACGTTTGGTCCTGTAATCTCTTGAGCTAATCTGTTCTCGACAGGAGCCTAAAAAATTCAGCGATAATAATATCTTCGCGATCGCGCCGCGGAAAGGATAGGCCCTTCCATCTCTTTCTGTCGGAAAGACTAACTCCAGTAAATTAAAGGATAGTGAACGGTTTGTTTTCTCTGATTTCCGAGTACTACCCGGTTAATTATATGTTCCACCGGTGATATATAGGAATTGTCGAAAATTTTATGAATTGCCAAGTCTTTGATTTTATCGCGATGATTTGGATCGCGCGCAAAACGGGATTTCCGTTGTCGCTTTGCTCGAGAGCGGCGGGCAACGCAGCAGCTCAGAGTGCCAGCGGGCCCTCTGCCGGCTCGACGATCTCGACCGGGCGTGCGACGCCACGCAGTTTGTGCGTGCCGAGCGAGTGCACCCGATGGCCGAGCGCCGCGGCGAAGTCGCTCGACAGCAGGACGGGGCGGCCGATCGTCTTGGTCATCTCTTCGATTCGCGCGGCGCGATTGACCGCCGGACCGATGATGTTGAAGGCTTGGCGGCCGGCGGTGCCGACATTGACATGGATGATGTCGCCGAAATCGAGACCCAAGCCGAAATCGATCGGCGGCAGGCCCTTCGCTTCGCGCAGCCGGTTCCAGGTGGCGAGTTCGCGCCGCGCCTCGACGGCGGCGTCGAGCGCGTGGCGGCAGGCGATGGCGTCGAGCCCGTCCTGAGGGACCGCGAAATAGATCAGGATGGCGTCGCCGATGAATTGGACGACCTCGCCGCCATGGCGCGTTGCGGCGGCGCCGACCATGCCGAAATAGTCGTTCATCACCGCGACGACCTGCTCCAGCGGCTGGTCTTCGGTCATGGTCGTGAAACCGCGCAGATCGGAATACCAGAGCGCCGCACGCCGGCGCAGGCCGGCGCCCAGTTCGACCTGGCCGCCGACGAGCAGCTCGAAGGTGTCGTGGCCGAGATAGGTTTCCATCAGCCCGGCCGTCGTGCGGCGCAATGCTTTCACTTCGATCACCGGCGCCAGGATGGCGGTCAACTGGCGCAGGGCCGAGACCTGGTCGCTGGTGAATCCGTCCGGTGCCTTGGTCGCGAAGGACAGAGCATGGGTCTCCCGATCGGAAAACACCACTGGCCCCATGACGTAGTGGGTGAAGCCTTCAAGCCGCAGATCATCGAGAATGGTGAAGCCGTCAGGGTCGAGCGACGTTGCGCCGGGCTGCATCCGGCGCTCGATCCAGGCGCCGGTGTCCCAGACGCGCTTGACCGGGCTGGTCAGATAGGTCGGGTGGCTCTCCATGCCGCGCATCGGGAAGCGCTCTTCCATCGGCCGGTCGCTGCGCCAGATGCGCGACACCGAATGGTTCAGCGGATGCAGCACCTTGAGATGGGTGGTCAGGCGGTCGAAGGGCATGCCGTGGCGCAGGCCGAGTTCGGCCGTGCGCTTCAGCACCTCGCCATTGTCGGCAAGGAACAGGGCCTCCCGAACGGCCCATTGCGACAACTCCCGAACAAACCCATCCACGCGACACCGCCCGCTAGCGAATATGGCACTATCGGCGCAAGCGACGCCGAGGCCAAGCCTCTGGGATCAGCCTGCTATAGGGTAGCGCCGGACGAGGCGGAAGGGCAGTCCCTGGTCCGGCTGCTCGAACAACGCCAGTTCGAGCGGCACCGGACCGGCCAGCGCCGGGGCGAAATGCTCCGCCAGCCAGGCGCGCAGCCGCTCCCGCTCCGGCTCGGCGAGCCGGCCGGTCAGGGTCATGTGATAGCGGAACTGATCGAAGACATAGGGATAACCCCAGCATTCGAGATGTCGTTCCTGCGCCGGGCTCAGCACGGCTCGGCGTCGGCGCGCCAGCTCGGCCTCGCTCGGCGGGGCGCGGAACGCGTCGAATGCCGCGACGCAGCGATCGGCCAGCGCATGCAGCGACAGTGCTTCGCCGTCGGGCACCAGCGCCAGGAAGCTGGAGAGCGATGCCACGGTCAGACGCGGCGGCGTCCCTTCGGCGCCCAGGGCGGCGAGGGCGTCGTCGAGTTCGGCCCGGCTGCGGTCCGCGGCGAGGGCGAAGGGCGGTTTCAGCGTCCCGTGGAAGCCGTAGAGGCGCGGCTCCGCCGTGATGTCGCGCCAGCGCGCCCGCTCCAACCAGTCCGGCAGCATTGCCGTGCGATCACCGGCCGCTTCCGGATCCCGGCCGAGCCAGTCGGCTGCCAGCGGCCAGAGCGCATGAGACGCGGCGGGCACGGCGTAAAGCGCATAGCGGATCAGGGGCATCGCGGATTTTCCTTCAGGAGCCGCTCCTGTGCCGTGCGGCGGCACGCCGAGTCAAGCCCGGCGCTTGCCCCTGGGGGCCGCCGCCTGTATGAACGCCACTGGCAGGTGTAGAGGAAATGGGCATGCATGCAGAGGGTGCCGGACCCGGCGCGGCGGTTTCACCGCCGGGGGTCATGGCGAAGATCGCCGCCTGGCGCGACTGGCTGCCCGGCTTCATTGCCCAGACCGCCCGCTATGGCGTGGTCGGCGTCGGCAACGCCACGCTCTATTCGGTCCTGGTCTATGTCTTCGTGCAGCGGGTCGGGATCGACCCGGATCTGGCCAGTCTCTATGCCTTCTTCATTGCGCTGCCGATTGGCTATGTCGGCCATTGGGCCATCACGTTCCAGCGCAAGCACCGTTTCAGCGACGGCTGGCAGCGCTTCATCGCGCTTAGCGCGGTCAGCTTCACCGTGGTCGTTCCAGGCATGCATCTCGTGACGCATATCCTCAACCTGTCCTATCTGTTCGGCATTGCCGCTGCCTGGGTCGTCGCGCCCTCGATCAATTACGCCGTGCTGCAGCTCTGGGTGTTCAGTCATCGCAGGGCGCGGTGAGGGGACGGCCCATGCCGGTCAGGATCGACTCCGGCTCGCCCGAGCGCTTCGGCTATTCCTGGGACAAATATGCCGAGATCCTGCCGGATCACGAGGAGCAGTTCCGACGCTGGACCCAGCCGCTCGGCGTCGAGGATTGGCGCGGCAAGCGCATCCTTGACGGCGGCTGCGGCATCGGCCGCAACAGCTTCTGGCCGCTGCGCTACGGGGCGGCCAGCGCGCTGCTGATCGATGTCGACGACCGCTCGCTCGCCCGGGCGCGTGCCAATCTGGCCGAGTTCCCGAATGCCGAAATCCGGCATCACAGCCTCTATGAGCCGGTCGAGCCGGATAGCGTCGACATCGCGTTCAGCATCGGCGTGATCCATCACCTGGAGCATCCCGCGCTTGCCGTCAAACGCCTGGCCGAAGCGGTCAGGCCGGGCGGCCAAGTCCTGGTCTGGCTCTATGGGCGGGAGAACAATGGCTGGATCGTCTGGCTGGTCACGCCGCTGCGCCGGCTGCTGTTCAGCTGGCTGCCGCTGCCTCTGGTCGACGCCCTGTCCTGGCCGGCCACGGCGCTGCTCTGGCTCCTGCTTCGGCTCGGCCTCGGCGGGACGGAGTATTTCCGGTTGATCCGCCGCTTTTCGTTCCGCCATTTGCGCGCGATCGTTTTTGACCATATGATCCCTAAGATTGCGGGCTACTATCGCGAGAGCGAGGCTGCCGCACTCCTGCGTGATGCGGGGCTGGTGGATGTCTCGACCCATTGGGTCAACGAGATGTCGTGGACGGTGATCGGCCGCAAGCCGATGTGATCGATCGAGGGGGAGGCCGGAGATTCAGCTGCTCGCTTCGCTACGCGCCCGACTTACGCTGCGCGTCGCATTGCTTGTCGGCTTTCTCCTCCTCTTGGCCGGGCAGATCACGCTCCACGCGCCCCTGATCAGGGAGGATGCGCCCTACGAGGGTTATGACGAGGTCGCCACCTACAATGGCACCCGCGTGCTCTCGGGGCCGACCGCCAATTGGATCTACCGCTACGGTTCCCTGGACACGTTCCTGCAGCTGATTGGCCTGCATTATTTTCTATCGTTCGATCCGGTCGGGCCGGAATTTCATCACTTTTCCTATTCGAACAACGACTACGATTCGCTGAACAACGAGTTCTATGCCTTCGGCCAGATAAAGCCGACCGAACTCGGCTACAATTATTTCCGGGGCATCGACGACCATCGGCCGATCGTGCTGTCGCGCCGGCTGCATTTCGGCGTGTTCTATGGATTGGCGGCAGCGGCCGGTCTGCTCTGGATCGCGGTTCTCGGCCTGGATGCAGTGTGGCTGCTGCTGCCGATGCTATGCCTGACGGTCAATTCCGCGACGTTCCAGCAGGCGGACCAATCGCTGCCGAACGCGATCGACGCGATCTTGTGCTTCATCATCGTCGTGTCGATCGGCCTGGCGCCGGAGATACGCCGCCGCTGGCCGCTCTATCTGGCGGCGGCGCTGCTTGCCATCGCACTCAATTTCAAGATCGACGTCTTGCCGCTCGACGTGATTCTAGGGCTGGCGCTGCTCCTCCCCGATGCGGTGCCCGGCCTTCGCGCCACGGTCCTGCGCGGCCTCACCGCCTTCGGCATTTTCCTCGCGGCGCTGGTTGCGACCGATCCGTCGCTGCTGATCGACCCGCGCCAGCGGCTGAAATGGCTGATCCCACCGGTGAATCATGCCGGTTATCAGGCCACGACAGTTTTTTTTCAGAACCTGCTGACGCTTGCCCGCAGCTTGAAGCTCTCGATGCTGCCGGCCGCAGCGCAGCTCCATGTCTGGACCTGGGTGCTGCCGGTCGTCATTCTGACCGGCGGCGCGATCATCGGTTTTGTACTCCGGCGGCGGCCCGCGGTGCTGAGCCGTCTGGTCCTTCCGGGGCTTGCCGTCGGCCTGCTGCTGCTCATACCGGTGGCGATGGTTCGCGATTACTACGCTCGATATGAGATGAACGGCCTAGCGGCATTTTACGCAATGGTCGGGATCGGGCTCCTGTGCTTTTTGCGGCGGGGCGGCCCAACGGGGCGCCGCATTGCATTCGCCCTGGCGGCGGTGCTGGTCGTGCAGTACGGCCTGCTGGCCAGGGACGGCGCCGCCATGGCGGCACGTGCCGGTGCAAGCAGCAGCATGGTGCTGTGGGGCGAAGGCAATTCCGGCTACTCGCAGCTCCAGTCGCGCAACACCATCGAGTGGCACGCGATCGAGACGATCCTGGCCGGCGGCTATGACCGGACGATCCTGGTCGACCAGCATGCCTATCTCGACCTCCGGCCGCTGCGGCTGGCCGGGCTTACGCCGGTCTATGTCAATATCGACACGCTCGATGCCGTGCTGGCGCGGCTCGATCCGGCGAGGCCGCATCTTCTGCTGTTCTCACCGGGCAGCTACGGCACGGATCCGAGCTGGTGGCAGCCTTGGATGACGCGGTGGTCCCCGGAACTCGACCAGCGTTACGATGCCTACCTCGCGAAGCTGGCGCGCTTTCCCGTTCTCGCGGATACGGGAGGCCCGCCGCAGCGCCTGTTCTGGACCGGGCCAGTCGATCGATTGGACCGCATGAAGCTGGCCGCCGTTCCGGCGCAGGATCCGCAGCGCTGACGGACGCTCCGGAGTAGTGCCGGAGCGTCGGACGCCGTGCCGCCACGGTTGCTAATCCAGCAGAATCTCGTTAAGCGGTGCCCGTCCGTCGCCGTGGCGACCCTAGATGATTGAGGTTTGGTGTGATCGACAAGCTGAAGGCCGCCGGGCTCCGGATCAAGCTGTTCATGGACGGCGCCGATGCCGGCGCCATGCGCGAGGCCTATCGGACCCGTTCCGTCAGCGGCTTCACGACCAATCCGACTCTGATGCGCAAGGCCGGCATCACCGATTACGAGCGCTTTGCGCGCGAGGTGATCGACGGCATCCCGGATCTGCCGGTGTCGTTCGAGGTGTTCTCCGACGATTTCCCGACCATGGAGCGCGAGGCGCGCAAGATCGCGAGCTGGGGCGGCGACACCTACATCAAGATTCCGATCACCAACACCAAGCGTGAATCGGCGATCCCGCTGATCCAGGCACTGTCGGCCGAAGGCTTCTCGCTCAATGTCACGGCAATGATGAGCCTGGCCCAGGTCGAGGCCGTCGCCGAAGCAGTCTCGCCGCAAGCGCGGACGATCTTTTCCGTCTTCGCCGGCCGGGTCGCCGATACCGGCGTCGATCCCGTGCCGCTGATGCGCAAGGCGGCCGAGCGGATCGCCGGCAACCCCAAGGCCGAATTGCTCTGGGCCAGCCCGCGTGAGCTGCTCAACCTGTTCCATGCCGAGGAATCGGGCTGCCACATCATCACGGCGACGTCCGACATCATCAAGAAGCTGGAACTGGTCGGCAAGGACCTCGAGGATTACTCGCTCGAGACCGTCCAGATGTTCTATCGCGATGCCGTCGCCGCCGGCTTCAGCATCGTCTGAGTATATGATGAGCGAGATCCACCGATCCGCCGCGAGCGCTCAAGGCGAGTGCGCCATCTCGGTGGTCGTGCCCGTCTATAAAGAGGCGAACAATATCGGCCCGTTCCTGGAGCGGATGCGGCCGGTGCTGGAGCGGATCGGGCGCTACGAGATCCTGTTCTGCCTCGACCCGTCGCCCGACGATACCGAAGGCGTGATCCGCCGGGCGATCGAGGACAATCCGAATGTCGCGCTGCTGACCTTCAGCCGCCGCTTCGGCCAGCCGGCCGCGACCATGGCCGGCATCCTCAATTGCCGCGGCACCCATTGCGCGGTGATCGATGTCGATCTGCAGGATCCGCCCGAGCTGATCGAGGCGATGTATCGGCGCGCGCTCGAAGGCTTCGAAGTCGTCTACGCGAAGCGGCGGACGCGCGACGGCGAGACGCTGGTCAAGAAGGTGGTGTCGGAGGTCGGGTACAAGGTGATCAATCTGATCGCCAATGTGCAGATCCCGCGCAATACCGGCGATTTCCGCGTCATGTCGCGCCGGGTCATCGAGGAACTGCGCCATTTGCCGGAAGGTCACGGCTTCCTGCGTGGGCTGGTTGCACTCGTCGGGTTCCGGCAGACCCATGTCGAATACGACCGGGCGGCGCGGCATTCCGGCACGGGCAACTACAATCCGCTGCTCGGCTCGCTCAAGATCGGCTTCAACGGCGTGATCGGATTTTCCTCCTATCCGCTCTCGATGCTGCTGCTGGCCGGCAGCGTGATCGCCGCGATCTCCTTCGTGCTCGCCATCGGCATGGTGCTGATCAAGCTGTCCGGTGTCCAGGACTACCCGCTCGGCATTCCGACCCTGACTGTCCTGGTGCTGTTCATGGGCGGGATCCAGCTGATCGCCGTCGGCATTCTTGGCGAATATATCGGCAGAATTTATGACGAGGTCCGTCGGCGTCCCATGTATGTCGTTGATAATGCTGTGAACGTCGCCGTACGCGACGCCCGTGGGCCGGGCTCGGGAGAAGGCCCATGAGCGCTTCCCGCCACGCCGTCGTCACCGGGGCGGCCGGCTTCATCGGCAGCAATCTGGTCGATCGCCTGCTGGCCGATGGCTGGCGCGTCACCGGCTACGACAATCTTTCGACCGGCTTGACCGAGTTCCTGGTGCCGGCGCGGGACAAGGCGGGTTTTACCTTCGTCGAAGGCGATTTGCTCGACCGTGCCACGCTGGAGCGTGCCGTCGCCGGCGCCGACATGGTGTTCCATCTGGCTGCCAATGCCGATGTCCGCCACGGCACCGAACGCCCGGAACGCGATCTCGAACAGAATACCATCGGCACCTTCAATGTGCTGGAGGCGATGCGCAAAGGCGGGGTGAAGCGGATCGCCTTCTCCTCGACCGGTTCGATCTATGGCGAGCACCATGTCGTGCCGACGCCGGAAGACGCGCCGTTCCCGATCCAGACGTCGCTCTACGGCGCGTCCAAGCTGGCCGGGGAGGGGCTGATTCAGGCCTATTGCGAAGGTTTCGGCATGAGCGCCGTGATCTTCCGCTTCGTCTCGGTGCTGGGCGAGCGCTACACCCACGGCCATGTTTTCGATTTCTGCCGCAAGCTGTTCGTCGATCCGACGACGCTGCCGGTGCTCGGCAACGGCAAGCAGCGCAAATCCTACATGTATGTCGCCGATTGCGTAGCGGCGGTGCTGCTTGCGGCGGAGAGCTCGGCCGATAAGGTCGGGATCTTCAATCTCGGCATCGACGGCTCGATCGAGGTCAGGCAGTCGATCGGCTGGATCGCCGACGAGCTGGTCGTGACTCCGGAGCTGGTCTTTGCCGGCGGCGAGCGCGGCTGGATCGGCGATTCGCCGTTGATCCAGCTCGATACGGCACGGATCACGCGGCTCGGCTGGGTGCCGCAGGTCTCGATCGAAGACGGGGTCCGCCGGACCGTCCGGTGGCTTTCCGCCAATCGCTGGGTGTTCGACCGCCGTGACTGATACGACCGATCTCACTGGAGTGCGCTGCCTCGTCACCGGGGCAACCGGCGTGCTCGGGACTGCGATTGCCGAGAAGCTGCGGGCGCGCGGCGCCGATCTCGTCCTGACCGGACGTTCCGCGCCCGCTCTGGCGACGCTTGCCGAAGCGCTGCGCGCGACCGAGGGCGGTGCGCTCGAAACGATCATTTGCGACCTGTCCGAAGCCGGAGCCCCGGCGAACCTGGTTGCCGCGCTCGGCGGCCGGCTCGACGTGCTGATCAACAACGCCGCGGTTCCCGGACCGATCGGGCCGCTTGCCGACTCCGATTTTGCTGCCTGGGAAGAGACCATCCGCATGAATCTGGTCATGCCGGCCGATCTCTGCCGCGCAGCGATTCCGCTCCTGGTCGCCGCTGCGGCAAGCGGGCGCCGGGCCAAGATCATCAACATGTCGGGTGGTGGTGCCACCAGCCCGCGGCCGAATTTCAGCGCCTATTCCGTGGCCAAGACCGGCGTCGTCCGCTTCACCGAAATCCTGGCCGGTGAGCTGCGCGCCAAGGGCATAGACGTCAACGCCGTGGCGCCGGGCGCGCTGCCCAGCGTGATGACCCGCAATATCCTGGCGGCGGGCGCGGCGTTGTGCGCGCCGCATGAACTCGCCGTCGCCGAGAAGGCGCAGGGCGAGGCCGGCAGGGCGGCAATGGCGCGGGCGACGGACCTCATCGCCTATCTCGCATCGTCCGTAAGCGACGGCGTGACCGGCCGGCTGATTGCCGCGCAATGGGATCCCTGGCCGAATTTCGGCACGCTGAAGGACGATCTGGACACGACGGATATCTTTACCTTGCGCCGGATCGTACCGAAGGATCGCGGACGGGATTGGGAGTAGGAATGCGCATCGGGATCGTCGGCTGCGGTCTGATCGGCCAGAAGCGGGCCGCCGCGGCCAAGGGCCACGAGATCGTCGCCGTTGCGGATCTGGACCGCGCCAAGGCAGAGGCGCTGGCGGCACGGACCGGCGCCGCCGCCTTCACCGATTGGCGCCGTGTCGTCGAGGCGAAGCCCGACATCGTCGTGGTCGCAGTCACCCATGACCAATTGGCCGAAGTCGCGGCCGGCGCTGCCGCGGCCGGCTGTCATGTGCTGGTCGAGAAGCCTGCGGCGCGCAGCGCGGCCGAGCTGCAGCCGGTCGCCGACGCGGCAGCCGGTCTTCGATGCGCGGGCTGGTGTGGAAGCGCGCGATGCGCTGCGCGATTACCTTGGCGATGGTCGCGGGCGAGAGCTCGCCGGGCGAGGGCAGGATCCAGTCGCGGTTCTCGTCGAACTTGCCGACGACGCGCGGCCGGACATCCTCGCGCCAATTAAAAGCTGTTCTTTCAGCTGGTTCTCGATGACCGCGCGCTTCTCCTCGACGACCAGGATTTCTTCGAGGCCTTCGGCGAACTGGCGCATGCCCTCGCGCTCCAGCGGCCAGGACATGGCGACCTTGTAGACGCGGATGCCGAGCTCGGCGGCGTAGGCATCGTCGATGCCGAGGTCTTCCAACGCCTGGCGGACATCGAGATAGGATTTGCCGGTCGTTACGATACCGAAGCGAGGTTTCGGGCTGTCGATCACGACCTTGTCGAGCTTGTTGGCGCGGGCGAAAGCGAGGGCGGCATAGAGCTTGTAGCGATGCAGCCGTATTCCTGGTCGAGCGGCGCGTCCGGCCAGCGGATATTGAGCCCGCCTTGCGGCAGCTCGAAGTCTTCGGGGTAGGTGATCTGCACCCGGTCGGGCGCGACATTGACCGAGGCCGAGCTGTCGACCGTCTCGGCAATCGTCTTCATGGCGATCCAGCAGCCGGAATACCGGCTCATCGCCCAGCCGATCAGGCCGTATCCAGGATCTCCTGGACATTGGACGGGTTCAGCACCGGGATGCTGGCATCCATGAAGGCGTATTCGGATTGGTGGGGCAGGGTCGAGGATTTGCAGGCATGGTCGTCGCCGGCCAACACCAGCACGCCGCCATGGGCCGAGGTGCCGGCGGCGTTGCCATGCTTCAGCACATCGCCGCTACGGTCGACGCCGGGGCCCTTGCCGTACCACAGCGCAAAGACGCCGTCATATTTGGCGCCTTCGAACATATTGACCTGCTGGCTGCCCCAGACCGCGGTCGCTGCGAGGTCTTCATTCAGACGGGGACGAAATGGATCCGGTCTTCCTTCAGATATTTGCGGGCGCTCGACAGCGCCTGGTCGAGTCCGCCGAGCGGCGACCCGCGATAGCCCGAACGAAGCAGGCCGTCTCGAGCCGGCATCGAGATCGCGTTGGCGCTGCATCATCGGCAGGCGGACCAGCGCCTGCGTCCGGTCAGGTAAATACGCCCGGTTCGAGCGTGTACTTGTCGTCGAGGGTAACCGCTGCGAGTGCCATGAAAGAGCCCCTCCGGAAGCTCAAGACAAGGTCGGGATCGGCCGCCAAACTAGACTAAGCCTCGAACGCGCTCAATTGCAGACGAATATTCGACAAAAAAAGCAATGAACAGCCGAGGCGAATGCTGCACCTCGTCCCAATTCATCATCGCCGGCTCAAGATCGGAAATATTATTGCGACTCTGCGCCGGTCAGGCGGCGCCGCGGGCCGCGTTGCGGGCGCCGATGGCCGTACGCAGCGGCGCCTCGGCCCGCCGGAACGCCATCTCCACCGCCGCTGCCAGGCGCCAGGCAGTGGTACGTCACCCTCATGGCAGGCGGCGACGACTTGCCGGGCCAGCTGCTCGGCTTCGGCGAGGCCGTAATTGGCGGTCATCCCGGCAATGTCGTGCGCCGCCCTGCGCAGGGCTTCGAGGTCCCGCCTTTCACCGGCGGCAGCGAGCTCGGACAGCCGCATTGCACCATCCGAGAAGAAGGCGTCGAGCATCGTTGCAAGACTGTCCGGGGGAATGATCGCGGCCAGCTCGGCGATCCGCGCGAGATCGACGATCGGTGCCGGACCGGACGGCGCCGAGACGACCGCGAGCGGCGAACCAATCGAAACGAAAGCGCCGCCTTCCTCGAGCTGTTGCAGGACACGCGCGATGTCCTCGGGCTTGAGCGGTTTGGCGATGTAGTCGTTCATGCCGGCCGACAGATATTCTTCCCGGTGGCCGGCCATGGCATTGGCGGTCAGTGCCACGATCGGTACATGCGCGGCCGGGCCCGGGCAGGCTGCGGATCGCGCGGGTCGCTGCCAGCCCATCCATTTTCGGCATCTGGATGTCCATGAAGACCAGGTCGACGCCGCCGCCTTCGACCAGCGCCAGCGCCTCGACGCCGTCGCTGGCGACTTCAATCTCGTGCCCATAGGGCGCCAGCATTGCGGTCACGACCGCCTGGTTGACCAGATTATCCTCGGCGACCACGATCTTGAGCGTCCGGTGCACGCCGCGCTGCCGTATCGGTTCGACCGTCGCGGCGGCCGGCGGCGCGGCGATGCGGCAAGGCAGGTCGATGCGGAAGGCACTGCCGTGGCCGAGCATGGTCTCGACCGAAATACTGCCCCCCATCAATTCGACGAGTTGCTTCGAGATCGCCAGCCCCAATCCCGTTCCGCCGAATTTGCGCGAACTCGAACTGTCCGCCTGGGTGAAACGCGAGAACAGATTGGGCACGACTTCCGGTGCGATGCCCGGACCGGTGTCGCTGACCATGACAGAGAGTGTGATTTGGCCGGGTCGGACGGGACGTGCCGTCAGATGCAGCGTGACTGATCCGCGCTCGGTGAATTTAACGGCATTGCCGAGCAGATTGAGGACGATCTGGCGCAGCCGCGTGCCGTCGGCTTCGACCCAGCGCGGCAGGGACGTGCCACGCTCGAACTCGACCGTCAGCCGCTTGTCGCGCGCGAGCGGCCGCATGATTGCGAGAATACCCTCGGCAAATGCGTCAAGATCGACCGGGACGGTTTCCAGCACGAGACGGCCGGCTTCGAGTTTCGAGAAATCCAGGATGTCATCCAATATGGCGAGAAGGGCCTCGGCCGAGCTGCGCGCGGTCTCCGCGAAATTCTGTTGCTGGGGCGCAAGATCGGTGTCGAGCAGCAGGTGGATCATGCCGAGCACGCCGTTCATCGGCGTGCGTACCTCATGGCTCATCATCGACAGGAATTCGGATTTCGCCCGGTTGGCCGCTTCGGCCCCTTCCTTGGCGGAGCGAAGCGCGCCGTCCACGGCGCGCGCGGCCGTGACGTCGCTGAAGGTGATGACGCCGCCGCCTTCTTCGAGCGGCTCACGGACGATCTCGATGACCGGCCGTTGCGCAGGCGCCGTTCGACGGTCTGTCCGCCGCTGTTCGCCTCGCCCATCGACAACAGCATGCCGACGCCGTCTTCGACCTCGTTCGCACCGAACTCCGCGCTGCGCCGGCGCACGGCCGCATGGCTCAACCCGGCGCGCAGGAAGCCGGGCGGAAAGCCGAGGATCCGCTCATAGCGTCGATTGAACGCGCGCAACCGGTTGTTCTCGTCGTAGAGCACGAGGCCCTGCGCCATGTTGTTCAGCGCCGCGTCGAGCACGCGATTCTTGTGCAGCAGCTCCCGACGGCTCTCTTCGAGTTCCGCACCGCGCTCGCGGGCTTCGCGTTCGCGTTCGACCAATTGCCGGGCGAGAGGGGCGATTCGGTCGCGCAGCACGAATGATCCGCCGATCACGATCATGATCAGGACGGGGAAGGCAACGCTGCCGCGCTCTCGGACCGGCGCGAAGAGCTCGGCAGTGTCGACCCTGACATCGATCGCCAGGCCGAAGCGGGGCAGGGGTTCGAAGGCCGCGATCACGCGCGTGCCGCGCCGGTCGAAGCTGTCGATCGTCCCGGTCGAGCCGAACAGCGCGTTGGAGACCGGCAGCAAGTGCCCGCCGATCCTGATACTGCTCACGAAGGGCGTCGGATTGGTGCGGTTCGGCAGGCATTCCATGCGGTTCGGATCGGCCGGCAGCAGGCCGCAGATCGTGCCGTTGCCGCTCGCGCCCAGCCCGGCCGCCTGGACCAGCACCGTATCCAGCGCCGGGAACTCCTGCTCGACGACGATCCGGCCGAAGGTCTCGCCGTTCTCGGCCAGTTCGGCATCGACATCGATCAGCGCGCGGTCGTCCAGACGAGCCGTGCGGCGCCGTTGCCGTCCAGCGCCCGCGTGAAGCTTGGATGGACGGCCGAGGCGGCCGCCCGTGGCGAGCAGCCGGCCGGCGGTGTCATAGACCGCGACGCCTCGGATATCGCCACCGACCAGCGCGTCGGCATGGTTCTGCAGTTTCTCACGGGCGTCGGCATCGGCGGGCGTCGCGGCGGCGGCACGGACGGCGGCAACCAGTCCGCTGCGATTCGTCGCCAGGCGGGCGAATTTCAGGCGATCGTCGATCGTGGTCTCGAACACCGTACCCAGCGCGCGCACGGTGGCGAGCATGTTGCTGCGCTCGCTATCCTCGATGCCGCGGCGCATCGCGATCAGGCCGATGCAACCGGCCAGGACGCTGACCGCGACCAGCAGCAGCGTGCCGCTGGACAACAGCGCGGCCGCCGGGTCGCGCGGTTCCACGTCGCGCTCCTCATGCGGCGCCCGAAGATACCAGACGGGCAGGGCCAGGAGCAGCAGGCTGCCCGCGACCGAGACCGGCATGCGGTTGAGATAATGCCAGCCATAAATGGCACCCAGGTCGAACAGCCGTTCGAGCAGGCTGGCCAGGGCAATCGCCGCCGCGGCGCCGGCCAACAGGGCAATGGCCTGGCGCCGCCGTGTCCGTCGGGGCGCCGGTGCGAGCATGAGTCCAAGCGAGAGGAGCAGGACGCCGGCCGCGCCCCCGGTCGTCGCGCGTCCGGCGGCGGGATCGGCGCCGTGCCAAGCTGCGGGGCTGCGCCAATCGATCCCCAGATCGACATTCAGCATGGTCTCGGCCAGGCTCATCACGGTCAGGATCACCGCTAGTGCAGCCAGCGCGATTCGGGCGAGTCGCCAGTGCATCGGCATCAAAGCGGCGAACGAAACCAGCAGGCCGATCAACGCGCCTTGCACGGGAATCGGCTCGCCATCGCTGAAAGTGCTGAGCAGACCAGGCTGCGACGTCAGCCAGCCTCGGAGAATAATCAGGCTGGCCACGAGACACAGTCCCGCGGGTAATCTGAAGATTACACTCAGTCCGAGAGCCCGCCGCTCCATGGATCCTCAGCTGCCGACCGCGCCGGAAAAATACGAGGATCGGAAATCAGCCTTAAGGTTTCGATAAGAAATGGGCGGATCGGCAGTGCCGAAGCGGTCACGCTGCCGTAACGGGGGCTATCGGCCGGCGAGTTCGCTCGCGACTTGCCGATAGTCGCAGTGATCGCAGCGCCAGCTGGACGTGCAGACGGCACATTGCAGCAGGTTCTCGACGAAGCGGATCGAAACCGGGTCATCGCTGCCGTAAAGCTCGCGCAGATTGAGCAGCGTGGCGCTGTTGCCGTCCGTGAAACCGTTGCCGGAAATGACCGAAGCGAGATGTTCGAGGCGTGAATCCACCTCTACCGCGGTGACGGCTTTGAGCGGGATCTCGATCAGGTCGGTCATCATCGTGCGGATTTCGGTAGGCCGATACTTTAGGGGGAAGGAACGGGCGTGTTTCGCGCGAGGGGCGCACTCTCTGCCAATCGCCGCGCGTGCGGAACTCGGCGCGACGGACTATGGCCGAGTGGTCGAATAAGCCCGCCTACCTAGGCCGAACGGTCTAGCCCCTCCGGTCTAATGGCCAGCCCGGCATGGCGACGGGCAGTATTGCCGCTGCGATCGGGAGGTCGCGTAGAACGTGGCGGGCATTGTAAAATATGGGTCTGTCGTCGCTTCCGGTCGTGGTGCTGTCGAGTGCGATCCTCTGGTTCGCTACGGCTACTCCGTGCTGATCGGCGATTGGGGCTACGCCGTAGTGGCGCGCGCTTCGGTGGCCGAAGCGGCAGACGATCTCGACTCGCTCGGCCGGCAGGTCGGCGCGGTCGTCCTCGGCCAGGACAGCGCGACCGCGGAAGACGGCCTGGCCGGTGCCGCGGCGTTGGTGCGCGATCTGGGTGGCGTTCCGGCTGCAATCATCGCGGGGCGCCTGCCGCGCGAAATTCTGGAACGGGCGGCGCGGCTGCAGATCGCAGTACTGTCCGAAACGGACGAGCCGGATCGCCTGGAGGATTGGTTGCAGGCGAGCTTGACGACGGGGTCGGCGATCGGAGAACACCGGAGCCGACCAGGGGATTGAGGCTGCCACGGCTGGTTTCGCCGGAACATTCGTCACAGGGATCTTCGCGATGCCGTCGACCGCGTCAGCTCGCTCCGAACCAGAGATACCTGTACGCGAGCGGACGTCCCGTCCGATCCGCAGCTATCTTTTTGCCCTGACCCTGAGTTCGATGCTGCCGCTGCTGATGTTTGCCGGGCTGGTCGTGCTTCAGCATGCTGCGGCGGTCAGAGCTGCAACGCGCGAACAGATGACGACAACGGTGCGTGCCCTGGCGCTGGCCATTGATCGCGATGTCGCGGGTGCTCAGGCGATTCTGTCCGTGATGCCCGATTCGCCGTCCTATGCCGCCGGCGACCAGCCGGCTTTCTTTCGGGAATGCGCCGGGCTGGCGCGGGGCTACGGCGCACGCATCCTGCTGCTCGACCGGGAAACGCAGCTCTTCGACACCTCGCTGCCGCTCGGTGCGGCGTTACCGCCGGCGCCGCCGATCGCGGCGCAGACGCTCGATACCGCGAAACCCCAGGTCTCCGGCTATTTCGCCGATCCGGCGGCCGGCGCGCCGATGGTGCTGGTGACGATACCGCTGTTCCGCGACGGCCATCCGACGAACACCCTGGCCATGGGGCTCGATCTGGATCGTTTCGCCAAGCTGCTGGAACAGCAGCGGTTGCCTGCCGGCTGGCTTGCCGACATCATCGACCGGCGCGGCACCCTCCTGGCCCGCAATGTTTCGCCCGACCGATTCGTCGGGCAGCCGGCCTTGCCCGAATTTCTGCAGCAGCTGACGCCGGCCGAAGGCATGGTCGAGGCGCAATCCCGAGAGGAAAGACGGTTCAGGCTGCGTTCACCCATGCCGCGCTGTCGGGCTGGATCGTAACGCTGGCCGTGCCCGACCAGGCGCTGGGTGCGGCGGGCCAGCGCTCCCTGTGGTGGATCCTGGGCGGCGGGTTTCTGTTGCTGACCCTTGCCGGCCTCGCCGCCCGCACGGTTTCGCTTTGGATCGTTCGGCCGGTCGGTCGGCTGGCCGAAGCGGCGGCGGCGCTTGGGCGCGGCGAACCGCTTCCGGTTTTCGAGACCGGCATGCGCGAGCTGCAAGCGGTCGGCACGGCGTTGCGGCAGACCGATGCGCTGCTGGCGCAACACGCGGCCGAGCGCGACCGGGCCTATGTCGAGCTGCAGGCCTTGGCGGCGACGCTGGAGGCGCGCGTCGCCGAACGGACGGCCGCGCTCGAAGGCAAGTCGGTCGAGCTCGTCAAAGCCCGTGATGCCGAGCAGGCGGCGAGCCGGGCCAAGACCGGCTTCCTCGCTGCCGCCAGCCACGATCTACGCCAACCGCTGCACGCCGCCGCCCTGTTCGCCGCGGCACTCGGCCGACGGGTCGAGGGCGAAGAAACGCTCCGCCTGGTCGCCAGCATCGGCGAGGCGACGAGAACCATGCAGGGCATGCTGGACGCGCTGCTCGATGTGTCGCGGCTCGACGGCGGCGTGATGGAACCGTATCCGGAATGGTTCTGCATCGAGGGCATGTTCGCGCGGCTTAAGACCGAATACAGCAGCGCGGCGCGGGCCAAGGGGCTGCAGCTCGACATGGTCGCTGCACGCTTTGGGTCGAGACGGACCCGGCGCTGCTCGAAAGCATCGTTCGCAATCTCATCTCGAATGCGGTGAAATTCACCAGCCGGGGCCGGGTTCTGGTCGGCTGCCGGCGACATGGCGAAGTAGTGCGGATCGAAGTCCGCGATACCGGTATTGGCATCGCTGAAGACAAGATCGATGCCGCTTTCCAGGAATTCCAGCGCCTGGGCGGCCAGGAACAGCGGCAACCGGGACTCGGGCTCGGCCTCGCGATCGTGCGCCGGCTGGTCGATCTGCTCGGGCTGCGTATGTCGGTTTCGTCGTGCGTCGGGCGCGGCAGCTGCTTTGCGGTCGAGCTGCCCTATGCCGTACGGGCGCTGGACCGGCGCGATGTGATACAGGGCGATATAGAGTTCTCCGGCCACAAGACCGTGCTGGTGGTCGACGACAATCCGCTGGCGCGGGCAGCGCTCTCGAACGAGCTGACCGATTGGGGCTGCCGAGTCGTCGAGGCCGGCAGTTCCGAGGAAGCCGGCCTGCTGCTCGCCGCCAGGCTCGACGATCTGCCCGACCTGATCATCACCGATCTCGATCTGGGCGGCGCCGTCAATGGGCTCGACATGCTGGACCGACTGGCGGCGCGGCACGGCGTTGCGGTACCGACCATCGTCATCACCGGCGATACCCGGCCGGACACGATCGCCGAGCTGAAGGAGTCGGGTCATCCCTGGCTGATCAAGCCGGTCGACCCCGATGCCTTGCGCCGAACGGCAGGCGCGCTGCTGTCAGGCGCGATGGACTAGCCGCCCGGCCAGAATCACCGCTTCGGTACGGTTGCGTGCGTTGAGCGCCCGATAGATCGCCGCAAGATGGATCTTCACGGTGCCCTCGCCGCGATTGAGTTCGCGTGCGATCTCTTTCGTCGACATGCCTTCCGCGAGCAGTGCCATGACTTCGTTCTGTCGATCGGTCAGCCGGACGGCCTCCACGAGGGCTGGGGGCCGGTGCCGGAACGTGCCGGTGGCCGCCGCTCTGCCGATTCGGCTTCACCCAGCGCGGCCAGGGCGGGCGGGACATAGATGCCGCCGGCGATGATCTGCCGCAATGCCGCGACGAGCTGGTCCGGCGAGGAGGATTTCGGGATATAGCCATGGGCGCCGGCGCCCAGCGCATCGAGGATGTCGTCGCGCGCATCGGAGGCCGAGACCACGGCGAGCTTCGCCTCCGGCGATTGCGCCCGCAACGCCCGCAGCGTGGCGCCGCCGGCCATGCCCGGCATGCGCAGATCGAACAGCATGAGATCCGGGATCAGCCCGCCGTCGAGCAGTTCGAGCGCGGCGTCGAGGCTGCCCGCTTCATCGAAGCTCGTGACCTCCACGGCGTCGCCGAGCAACAACCGCAGGCCGTGGCGGAACAGGGCATGATCATCGGCGAGGAGGATCCGCATGGCGTCATCCGGCTGAATATGCGCGCAACTATGTGACTTGGTTAGGCCACTCCGGTCAATGGCCGCGCCGCGCTGCTACATCTGATCATGAACCAGCCGATGGACGAACCCCAGCTTCGCGATGACGGGTGGCGTCAGGACGAAGGGGTAAAGATCGGGCAGGCCCATGGCGCGGTTCAGGCTGTTGACGGCGAAGACCAGCGGCAGCCAGGCCTCGACCAGACGCTCGATACTGCCGCCGCGATACGGATCGAAGCCGATCGATCCTTGCAGAGTACCGGCGCCGGCAGCGCGCGGGCGAATTTCGAGGCCGAAGGCGAAGCCCATCTCGAGCGTGTCGACGATGTGCAGGTAGTGGGCCCAGGTCTCGGCGAAATCCTCCCAGGGATGGGAACTTGCATAGCTGCTGACGAATTGCTCACGCCAGTCCGGCGGCGGCCCCTGTTCGTAGTTCCGTTTCAGCGCCTCGGCGTAGCCCGCGGACTCGTCGCCGAACAGCGCGCGAAACGCGTCGAGGCGGCCGCCGTCACGCACCAGCAGATCCCAGTAATGATGGCCGAGCTCATGACGGAAATGGCCGAGCAGGGTGCGGTAGGTTTCTCCCATCTGCTGACGCATGCGCTCGCGCTCGACGTCGTCGGCCTCGGTCAGCGCCACGGTGATCAGGCCATTGTCGTGTCCGGTCATGACCTTCGGTACGTCCGGCGCTACCGCCAGGAATTCAAAGGCCAGGCCGTGCTCCGGGTCGTCGGCCCGATTGGCGAGCGGCAGCTTCAGGCGAAGCACGGAATAGAACAGCCGATGCTTGGCGGCTTCGAGCTTGCGCCAATTCGGCAGGTTCTCCGGCACCGTCATATCGGGAATCATCTGGTTGTGCCGGCAGGCGAGACAGAAGGCTTCGGCACCACCATCGGGGACCAGCCAGTTGCAGGCGTCGAATTCGGCATTGGCGCAGAAGCGGTAGCGCGCCGTTGCCTCGCCGACCAGCGCATGCCAGGTCTCGCCCTCCGGTTCGAGTGCGCTCAACGTCATGAGCTCCGGCAGGAAGCCGAGGCGATGGCCGCAAGTCTCGCAGCGCACATTCTCGAAGTAGACGAGCTGGCCGCAATGCTGACACTGAAAGAGCTTCATGGTGCGGCGCGTCTCCCGGCATTGGCCGCCCCGCTTCGCCGGTCGCGGCTCAAAGGAACGCAGGACGGCGATCCCCGGTTCCGTCGCCTCGCTTCGCCCTCCGGCATCCGACCGCCGGGCTGATCTTATATCGGCCACGACGCGCTTCGCCCGATCGTCGGCGCCAAAAGAAAAGGGGCTTGGCCGTTTCCGGCTAAGCCCCTGTTTCCTTGAAGGTTTCTGCGAACGGTTTGGTCGGAGTGAGAGGATTCGAACCTCCGGCCCCTAGCTCCCGAAGCTAGTGCTCTACCAGGCTGAGCTACACTCCGCCGTCGCAGGAGCGCCCTTATAGTCACCCGAGCCCCCGCCTGCAACAGCGTATTTGCGGGTCAGTACCCGCGTTGCAAGCAGAACTCGACGACCTCGATCAGGGCGGCGCGGATCGGCTGGTCCGGGAAGATCATCAGCGCTTCGATCGCCGCTTCGCCATAGGAGCGGGCGCGGGCGAGCGTGGCGTCCAGCGTGCCATGCTTGCGCATCAGCTGGATGGCGCGCGGCAGATCCGATTCGACCTGCTCCTGGTCTTCGAGGGTGCGGCGCCAGAATTCGCGCTCTTCGACGTCGGCGTGATGCAGCGCCAGCACGATCGGCAGGGTCATCTTGCCGTCGCGGAAATCGTCGCCGACCGTCTTGCCGAGCTCGGCCTGGCGGGCGGAATAGTCCAGCATGTCATCGACCAGCTGGAACGCCATGCCGAGATTGCGGCCATAGGTTTCGAGCGCGGCGATCTCGTCGGCCGGGCGTTCGGCGATGACGCCGCCGATCTCGCTCGCGGCGGCGAACAGGGCGGCGGTCTTGGCCCCGATCACTTCGAGATAGGCGGCCTCGGTCGTCGCGAGGTCGTTCGCCGTGATCAGCTGCAGCACCTCGCCCTCGGCGATCACCGCTGAGGCGTTGGACAGGATGCGCAGCACCTCGAGCGAACCGTCGCCGACCATGAGCTGGAAGGCGCGGCTGAACAGGAAATCGCCGACCAGCACCGAAGGCTTGTTGCCCCAGAGCGCATTGGCTGTGGCCAGGCCGCGCCGCAGATCCGAAGCGTCGACTACGTCGTCATGCAGGAGCGTGGCGGTGTGGATGAATTCCACGGCCGCGGCGAGCGCCAGGTGACGATCGCCCGCATAGCCGCACAGTCGCGCGGTGGCAAGGGTCAGCATCGGACGCAGCCGCTTGCCGCCGGCCGAGATGATATGGCCGGCGAGTTGCGGGATCAGCGCCACCGGGCTGTGCATGCGCTCGAGGATCAGCCGGTTGACCCGCTGCAGATCCTCCTCGACCAGCTGGGTAAGCGCGCTCATATCGGCGGGTTTGCCGATTGCGCTGCCGATGGTCTTCAGGCCGGCCGTTGCTGCCAACTCGGATTACTCCTCTTTCGCTCGATGCGGCGGCGCTTCGGCCGCGACGCATGACAGCGTGCCAACGGCAGAATAGAGTGCGGCCCGACAGGGTCAAGTCTGGTGCGGCATCCCGCCGGACCCGACCCGGAACAGGTCGGTTCGGATATCGTGGCTAGCTCTACCAGATAATTGTGGGCGGGTTCATCCGCTGCCAGGGGCGGCCCTTCCATGCGGCCGGCGACGATCACCGTGAGAGAATTGCTGCGAACTGGCGACCTCGTCCGCATGTCGTTCCTGCAGGCGCTGCTGGCCGAGGCCGGCATCGACAGCGTGGTGCTCGATACTAATACGGGCGCACTACTGCCCTACGGCATCGTGCCGCGTCTGATGGTCGCGGAGGACGAGTTGGGCCGTGCCCAGCGCCTGTTGCAGGATGCGGGCGAGCCGATCGATGGCTGACACGCCGGATGGTCTTTCGGAAGACCGCCTGCTCGGCGGCCGCGTGATCCTGCGTCAGCCGATCCAGGGCTTCCGGGCGGCGATCGATCCGGTGCTGCTGGCAGCGGCCGTGCCGGCTTCGCCGGGACAGGCAGTCCTTGAACTCGGCACCGGCACCGGTGCCGCGGCGCTCTGCGTTGCCCGGCGGGTCGAAGGCGTGCGGGTCAGCGGGCTCGACCGGCAGCACGATCTGGTCCGGCTTGCTGGTGACAATGCGGCGCTGAACGGGCTCGACCGGCAGACGGATTTCATGGTCGGCGATCTGCTGCAGCCGCCTGCGCGCCTGTCGCCCGGCAGCTTCGACCACGTCATGGCCAACCCGCCTTATCTGGAGGCCGGCACGGCGACCCTGCCGTCGGACCAGTCGCGGGCGTTGGCGGTCGGCGAGGGCGAGGCCGACCTCGCCGCCTGGATCCGCTTCGCGCTCGCCATGGTGCGGGTGCGCGGCTCGATCACCTTCGTCCATCGCGCCGATCGGCTCGATGCGCTGCTCTCGGCACTGTCCGGCCGGGCCGGCGAAATCGTGATCTTCCCGCTCTGGCCGGGCGCCGGCAAGCCGGCCAAGCGGGTGCTGGTCCGGGCCCGCCGCGGCATCGAAACGCCGCTGAAACTGTCGGCCGGGCTGGTGCTGCATGAAGCGGACGGGAAATATACCGCCGCGGCCGATGCGGTGCTGCGCGAGGCGGCGGCGCTGGTGCTGTAGCGGATCTTCGCTACAGCCACGCCTTCTCGAGGCCGAGCATCTCGGTCGCGCGGCCGGCATCGATTGGCCGGGAGAAGAAATAGCCCTGGCCGAAATTGCAGCCCAGCGCCTTCAGATGGTCGGCTTGCGCCGCCGTCTCGACGCCTTCGGCGACGATGCGCAGGCCGAGGTCCTGACCCAGCTCGATGATCGTCCGCACCAGCCGCCGTGATTCGGCCGAATCGGCGATGCCCATGACGAAGGAGCGGTCGATCTTCAGCACGTCGAACGGAAAACGGTGCAGATAGCTGAGCGAGGAGTAGCCCGTGCCGAAATCGTCGAGTGACAGTTCGACCCCGCGCGCCTTGAACTCGCGCAACAGATCGAGCATGGCGACCGGGTCTTCGAGCAGCACGCCCTCGGTGATTTCCAGCTTGATGTGCCGTGCCGCGTCCTCGTGCTGGTCGAAGAAATCGAGGATGCGGCGGGCATTGCGCGGATCGGCGATCTGGCGCGGCGAGAGGTTGACGGCGATGGTCAAATGGTCGCCCAGCTTGCGCTCGCCGGCCCAGCGCTCGGCCTGGGCCGCAGCCTCGCGCAGGACGAACTCGCCCAGCGCCACGATCGAGCCGTTTTCCTCGGCGATCGGGATGAAACGCATCGGCGCGATCTGGCCGAGCTCCGGATGGCGCCAGCGCGCCAGCGCCTCGAAGCCGATAAGCCGGCCGCTCGCCAGTTCGATCAGCGGCTGGTATTCGAGGTAGATCTGGCGGGTGCGGATGGCGGTGTCGAGTTCCCGCTCGATGCGCTGCCGGATCCGGCTTTCGTTGCGCAGCGCCTCGTCGAACACTTCGAGATGGTGGCCGCCCGCAGCCTTGGCCTTGTCCAGCGCGACGCGCGCATCGCGGAGCAGATCGTGGCCCGACATTTCCTCGGCGCCCGACCAGGCGAGGCCGGCGCTGATGCGCAGCACGAGTTCGTGATCGCCGATCGGTACCGGCAGTGCGAAAGCGTTGCGCGCCGCCTCGACCAGGGCCGTCCGGCTGGTGCCGTCGAGCCGGCGGAACCAGACGACGAATTCATCGCCGCCGGTCCGGGCGCAAATATCGCCGATGCCGGCCAGTGCGGCCAGCCGAGTCGCGAGAGCTTTCAGGACGATATCGCCGGTCGCCTGGGCATGCGCGTTGTTGATCTGGCGGAACCGGTCGATATTGGCGACCAGCATGCCGGCATGGGCCGTTGCCGTGCCGGCCTCGGCCTCCTGGTCCAGACGGTGCAGCAGATAGGTCCGGTTGCCGATGCCGGTCAGCGGATCCTCATAGGCGGCCGACTCCCAGCTTGCGCTCGTAGCTCTTGCGCAGCGTGATCTCGGACAGGATCAGGAAGGTGCCGCCATCGACCGTCTCTTCGCGGCCGATATTGAGCCAGCTGCCGTTCGGCAATTGGATCTCGCCCGGCTTGAGCAGCCGATCGGCCCAGTCGGCGTGTTCGGCCGGGAAGGCCTGGGCGAAGCTCATGCCCTCCTTCACGCGCGCGGACAGGCCGGCGAGGAACTCGCCGACGCGGCTGTTGGTGACGACGACGCGTTCCTCGCGGTCGAGCAGCAGCATCGCCTCGGTCGAACTTTCCAGCGCTTCGACCAGCCGGCCCTGGGCAGAGCGCCGGCGGCGTCCTTCGTCCTCGACCATGTTGCGGATGCGCTGCTGCATCGCCGCCATGGAGGAGAGCAGTGCGCCCGCCTCGTCCCGGCCGCCGAGCGGGATCGGGGTCTCGAACACGCCGGCGGCGATCCGGTCGGCAACGGCGGCGGCCGACCGCAGCGGACGCACGATCTGACGCGACAGCAGGATGGTGAGCAGCAGCGAGAGACCGAGCGCGCCGGCCGTCACGGCAACGCTCAGTCGCAATGCCGTCGCGGCGGCGTCGCCCGCGCGCCGACGACTGGCGAAGCCGTCCCGGGCCATCTGGTCGATCAGGCGATCCATCGCGACGCGGACTTTGCCGCCGAGCGTCGCCAGCCCGGCATCGTTCGAATCGGCATTGCGCCGGGCCAGCCAGTCGGCCGCAAGTCTGCGGACTTCTTGGACCTCGCCGGTCGCGGTGGGTGAGGAGGCGCGCTGTTCGGCAATATCGAGATCGCCGAGCAAGCTTTGGCGCGGATCGGCAGCGCCGTCGATCAGCAGCTGGGGAATCGTGTTCCAGAATTGCTCGTTGGCGAGCTGTTCGAAGATCGTGCCGGCCGCGCGCGCATAATTGATCGCCATCAGCGGCCGATCATAGATGTCGTTTTCGACCTGGCTGAGGTTGGAGATCTGGTCGATGCCCCAGGCGCCGAGCAGCCCGGTTATGGCGCTCATCCCGATGAAAGCCAGTAGAAGCCTGGTTCCGATCGAACGAGGCAAGAGCGAGCCCAGCAAACTGCCTCTCCCGCCGATGATCGGCGCGCGAATTCCCCCTCGGCCTCGCGGCCTGGAAAAGAAGTATTGAGGCCAAGAAGTTACTATCAGGATAATCCGCTGAAACCGAATTGCGGCAACGCGGCGATTTCAACGCCAGGCGGTTCGCGCTCTGCGCGCTCGGGCCAGCCCGATCGATCGCACAAGGCGCGGTGTTCGGTATACGGCCATCTAGGTTTTTCCGCCGCCGGCTCCCATATGCCGGTCATGAGCTTGCGCCGATGGATAAACCGCCTGAGCGGCGGTCGCCTGCTGCCGCCGCGTCCGGTCGTAGCAGTGTTACGCCTCGAAGGATTGATCGCGTCGCGCGGCGGGATGGGTCGGCGCAATCTGTCGCTGCCCGCACTGGCCGACCAGATCGAGCGCGCTTTCGAGCTGCCCGGTCTTGCTGCCGTTGCGCTGGCGATCAATTCGCCGGCGGTTCGCCGGCGCAATCGGCGCTGATCCAGGGCCGCATCCGGCAATTTGCCGCCGAGAAGAACGTGCCCGTGCTGGCTTTCGCCGAGGATGTCGCCGCGTCGGGCGGCTATTGGCTGGCGCTGGCCGGCGACGAGATCTTTGCGACCGAGGGCTCGATTCTCGGCTCGATCGGCGTGATCAGCGCCGGCTTCGGCTTCACGGATGTGCTGAAGCGGCTCGGCATCCAACGCCGCGTTTATACCGCCGGCGAGAACAAAGGGATGCTCGACCCGTTCCTGCCCGAGGATCCGGACGACATCGCCCGGCTCGCGACGCTGCATATCGACCTCCATGACGGCTTCAAGGATGTCGTGCGCAGCCGCCGCGGGGCGTGGCTCAAAGAGGATGCCGAGCTGTTCTCGGGCGCTATCTTCACCGGCCGTCAGGCCTTGGCGCGCGGATTGATCGATGGCATCGGCGAAATGCGCGCCGTGCTGCGCGAGCGCTTCGGCGAACAGATCCGGCTTGTGCCGATCCCGCCGCGCAGCAGCGGCGGCTGGCTACGCCGGCGCCTGCCCGGGATCGGTGGCCGGTCCCTGCCGGTCGAACTGGCGTTCGAATTGCTGGACGCAGTCGAGGAGCGCGCAGTCTGGGGACGCTTCGGGCTTTAGCTCCTCGATAGTCGCTTCAATGAAGCGGTTTGAACCTGGGCTATCTGTACGACCAGCCACGCTCTCCTCTCCGCCCCAGTGGGGCGGAGAGGAGAAGTAGAAACCGGCCGCACTGCAACGGCCGAGGCGCACCTCCGGCCACGCCCTTCCGCATCGACCGTGTGGCTTGACCCGCCACCGGCATGTGATTAGACCGGTCCGATGCTGATCAAGCTCCTGCTCCTCGCGGCCGTTGCCTTTGGCGTCTGGCGGCTCTGGCACAAGATCATCCGCGTGCCCGACGCGCAGGGCGGCGGCACGGCCAGCCGCGCCGCGGCAGTTCGGCCGCGCGGATCGAAGACATGGCGCAATGCCCCGTCTGCAACACCTACCTCGCGGCCGGTTCGGGGGCCTGCGGGCGGCAGGATTGCCCGCGCCGAGGTTGACCCTCCGCAGGTGCGAATTAGGGTCGCTGCGATTTAGCCATGTTAAGGAAATTGCAGGCATGATGGTGGGCGCCGACCGGGCCGTCCGATACCAGCTTCCAGTCGCTGATCCTGCGCCTGCAGACCTTCTGGGCGGCGCATGGGCTTGTCGTGCTGCAGCCTTACGACACCAATGTCGGCGCCGGCACTTTCCATCCGGCAACCACGCTCCGCTCGCTCGGCCCGGAGCATTGGCGCGCCGCCTATGTCCAGCCCTCGCGCCGGCCGACCGATGGCCGCTACGGCGAGAACCCGAATCGGCTGCAGCATTACTATCAGTTCCAGGTCATCCTGAAGCCGTCGCCGGCGGACAGCCAGCAGCTCTATCTGGACTCTCTGCGCGCGCTCGGCATCGATCCGACGCTGCACGACATCCGCTTCGTCGAGGATGATTGGGAAAGTCCGACGCTCGGCGCCTGGGGGCTTGGCTGGGAATGCTGGCTCGACGGCATGGAGGTCAGCCAGTTCACCTATTTCCAGCAGGTCGGCGCATCGAATGCGACCCGGTCTCGACCGAGCTGACTTACGGCTGGAGCGCCTTGCGACTTATATCCAGGCGTCGAGAGCATCTACGAGCTCGACTATAACGGCGCGCCGGGCAACGGCCGGATCACCTATGGCGACGTGTTCCTGCGCAACGAGCGGGAGTTCTCGGCCTATAACTTCGAGCACGCCAATGTGCCGAAGCTGTTCCAGCACTTCCAGGATGCCGAGGCGGAGTGCCGGGACTTGCTCAAGCCGGCTTGCCGTTGCCGGCCTATGACCAATGCATGAAGGCGAGCCATCTGTTCAATCTGCTCGATGCCCGCGGCGTCATCAGCGTGACGGAGCGCGCCAGCTATATCGGCCGCGTGCGCGCGCTGGCCAGGGGCTGCTGCGAAGGCTGGCTCGATCCACGCCCAAGGTTGACCATGCCTGATCTTCTGCTCGAACTTTTCTCCGAAGAAATTCCGGCGCGCATGCAGGAGCGTGCTGCCGAGGATCTGCGCCGCCTGGTCGAGACCAAGCTCGCGGCACTGCAGCTTTCCGCACCGCCGCCTATGGCTATGTCACGCCGCGCCGCCTGGCGCTGGTCGTGGAAGGCCTGCCCGAGCGGCAGCCCGACCGTGAAGTCGAGGTCAAGGGGCCGCGTGTCGGTGCGCCGGAGCAGGCGATCTCCGGCTTCCTGCGTTCGGCCGGCCTGGCTTCGATCGACCAGACCGAAATCCGCGACACCGGCAAGGGCAGCTTCCATTTCGCCGTCAGCCGGGTCGCCGGCCAGAGCATCGAGGCCGCGCTGGCGCAGATCCTGGGCGAGGTGCTCGACACCTTCCCCTGGCCGAAATCGATGCGCTGGGCCGGGCACACGGCGCGCTGGGTCGGCCGCTGCACAATATCCTGGCGATCCTGACGCGCGACGATGGCGCGCGCAGCATCGTGCCGCTGCGCTGGGCGCTCGATCGAAATACCGAGACGCCGTCGGTGCTGGAAGCGAATGGCGTCACCTTCGGCCACCGCTTCATGGCGCCGGGCCAGATCGAGATCGAGGATTTCGCCGAATACCCGGCCAGCCTGCGCGACGCCCGCGTCATCGTCGATCCGGCCGAGCGCAAGCGCATGATCCTGGCCGAGGGCGCCAAGCTGGCCGCAGCCGAGGGCCTGCGCGTCAAGGAAGATGCCGGCTTGCTCGACGAGGTCGCCGGTCTGGTCGAATGGCCGGTCGTACGCCTGGGCCGGATCGAGCCGCGCTCATGGCGCTGCCCGGCGAGGTGCTGACGACCTCGATGCGGACCCATCAGAAATATTTCGCTTGCGAAACGAGCGACGGAAAGGTTGCGCCGTTCTTCATCGTCGTCGGCAACAATCTGACGTGCGACGGCGGCGTCCAGATGGTCGCCGGCAATGAGCGGGTGCTGCGCGCCCGGCTGTCGGACGCGCAATTCTTCTGGGATCTGGACCGGCAATCGAGCGTGGAGAGCCGGGTCGAGAAGCTGAAGGAGGCGGTGTTCCACGCCAAGCTCGGCTCGGTCCATGACAAGGTCGAGCGCATGGTGGCGCTGGCTGCCGTGCTCGCGAACTTTGTACCCGGTGCCGAGCTTGCCCGGCCCAGCGTGCGGCGCGTCTGGCCAAGGCCGATCTGTCGAGTGCGCTGGTCGGCGAGTTCCAGAGCTGCAAGGCATCATGGGGCGCTATTTGGCACTCCATGACGGCGAACGATCCGATGTCGCCGAAGCGGTTGCGCGGCATTACGCGCCGGCTGGTCTCAACGATCCGACACCCTCGGCGCCGCTCGATATTGTCGTGGCCCTGGCCGACAAGCTCGACACGCTGGTCGGGTTCTTTGCGATCGACGAAAAGCCGACCGGCTCGAAGGATCCGTTCGCGCTGCGCCGGGCCGCGCTGGGCGTGATCAGGATCATTCTCGACAGTGGCTTGCGGCTGCCCCTCGCGCCGGTCATTCGTGCGGCTTTCGCGTTGCTGTCCGGTCCGGCGCTCGATGCCGTTACCGTCGAGGCCGCGTTGCTCGATTTCTTCGCCGACCGGCTCAAAGTCGTTCTTCGTGAGCAGGGCGTACGGCACGATCTGGTCGCTGCGGTGTTTTGCCCTCGGCGACGAGGATGATCTCGTCCGGCTGTTGGCAAGGGTGCGCGCGCTGCAGGAGTTTCTCGGGTCCGATGACGGCGCCAATCTGCTGGTCGCGTATCGCCGTGCCTCCAAGATCGTGGCGATCGAGGAGAAGAAGGATAATTCCTCTTACCGCGACACCGTCGATGCTGCGCAGCTGGAACAGCTCGAAGAGCGCGCCTTGGCCGGCGCCCTCGCGGAAACCGGGACGGCGAGTGAAGCGTTGTTGAAGGCTGAGGATTTCACCGGCGCCATGGCGCAACTGGCCAAGCTGCGCCGGCCGATCGATGATTTCTTCGAACAAGTTACCGTGAACGCAGAAACGCCGGCGCTCAGGGCGAACCGGCTGCGCCTGCTGGCGCAGATCTGGACGACGCTCAACCGGGTGGCGGATTTCTCGAAGATCGAGGGGTAGTAGGCAATGGCGAAATGGGTCTACAGCTTCGGCGACGGTTCGGCCGAGGGCCGCGCCGATATGAAGAACCTGCTGGGCGGCAAGGGCGCCAATCTGGCCGAGATGTGCAATCTCGGCCTGCCGGTGCCGCCGGGCCTGACCATCACGACCGAGGTCTGCACCTATTTCTACGATCACGACCAGACCTATCCCGAAGATCTGAAGCCGGCGGTCGAGGCCGGTCTCAAGAGGATCGAGGGCATCATCGGCGCCGGTTTCGGCGATGCCGAGAACCCGTTGCTCGTGTCGGTCCGGTCGGGCGCCCGCGCCTCGATGCCGGGCATGATGGATACGGTGCTCAATCTCGGCCTGAACGACGTCACGGTCGAAGGCCTGGCCAAGCGCAGCGGCGATCCGCGCTTTGCCTACGACAGCTATCGCCGCTTCATCCAGATGTACGGCCAGGTCGTGCTCGACGTGGAGCATCACCTGTTCGAGGAGATTCTGGAGGATCACAAGCTGGAGATCGGCGCCAATCTCGACACCGAGCTTTCGGCCGAGGATTGGCAGACGGTCGTCGCCGGCTACAAGGAAGTGGTGCAGAAGCATCTGGGCCAGCCCTTCCCGCAGGATCCGCACGACCAGCTCTGGGGCGCGATCGGCGCGGTGTTCGGCAGCTGGATGAACCAGCGCGCCATCACTTATCGCCGCCTGCACGAGATCCCGGCCGGCTGGGGCACGGCGGTCAATGTCCAGTCCATGGTGTTCGGCAATATGGGCGAGGATTGCGCGACCGGCGTCGCCTTCACGCGCAACCCGTCGACCGGCGCCAACGAGTTCTACGGCGAATATCTGGTCAACGCCCAGGGCGAGGATGTCGTGGCCGGCATCCGCACGCCGCAGCATCTGACCGTCGCCGGCAAGGACGCCAACGGCTCCGACCTGCCGGCCATGGAAGAGGTCATGCCGCCGGTCTTCGAACAGTTGCTCAAGGTGCGCGAGCTGCTCGAGAGCCATTACCGCGACATGCAGGATATCGAGTTCACCGTGCAGCAGCACAAGCTGTGGATGCTGCAGACCCGCAACGGGAAGCGCACCGCGCCGGCGGCGCTCAAGATCGCGGTCGACATGTGCCGCGAAGGGCTGATCGACCATACCGAGGCGGTGCAGCGCATCGACCCGTCCTCCCTCGATCAACTCTTGCATCCGACGCTCGATCCCAAGGCCGAGAAGAAGGTACTGGCGCGCGGCTTGCCGGCCTCGCCGGGTGCCGCGTCGGGCCAGGTCGTGTTCTCGGCCGAGGATGCCGAGGCGCTGGCCGGCAAGGGCCACAAGGTCATCCTGGTGCGCATTGAGACCAGCCCGGAAGACATTCACGGCATGCATGCCGCCAAGGGCATCCTGACCACGCGCGGCGGCATGACCAGCCACGCCGCCGTGGTGGCGCGTGGCATGGGACGGGCCTGCGTTGCCGGCGCCGGCGATCTGCGTGTCGACTACCGCAACCAGATCTTCTCGGTCATGGGCACGACGGTGAAGGCCGGCGAGATCATCACCATCAACGGCTCGACCGGCGAAGTCATCCTGGGCGAGGTGCCGACCATCCAGCCGGATCTGTCGGGCGATTTCGCCGAGCTGATGGTCTGGGCCGACAAGGTGCGCACCATGAAGGTCCGCGCCAATGCCGAGACACCGCTCGATGCCCGCACCGCGCGGAAATTCGGCGCCGAGGGCATCGGCCTGTGCCGGACCGAGCATATGTTCTTCGAGGCCGACCGTATCCTGGCGGTGCGCGAGATGATCCTGGCCGAGGACACGATCGGCCGGCGCGCGGCGCTCGACAAGCTGCTGCCGATCCAGCGCGGCGATTTCGTCGAGCTGTTCCGGATCATGGCCGGGTTGCCGGTGACGATTCGCCTGCTCGACCCGCCGCTTCACGAATTCCTGCCCAAGACCGAGGCGGAATTCGAGGAGATCGTCAAGGCGACCGGCAAGGATCTCGGCTATGTCCGGCACCGCGCCGCGGCGCTGCACGAGGCCAATCCGATGCTCGGCCATCGCGGTTGCCGCCTCGGCATCACCTATCCCGAGATCTACGAGATGCAGGTCCGGGCGATCTTCGAAGCGACGGTCGAGGTCAAGCGCGAGACCGGCGAGACGATCAAGCCGGAAATCATGATCCCGCTGGTCGCGCTCAAGAAGGAGTTCGACATCCTCAAGACGCTGGTCGACGAGGTCGCGGCCGAAGTCGGCAAGGCGTCGGGCGTTACGCTCGAATACCTGGTCGGCACCATGATCGAGTTGCCGCGGGCGGCCATCACTGCCGACAAGATCGCCGAGACGGCGGAGTTCTTCAGCTTCGGCACGAACGACCTGACCCAGACGACTTTCGGCCTGTCGCGCGACGATGCCGGCAGCTTCCTCGGTAGCTATGTCCGCCAGAACATCCTGGAGCGCGATCCCTTCGTCTCGATCGATGTCGAAGGCGTGGGATCTCTGGTCGAACTCGCCTGCGAGCGCGGCCGCAAGACCCGGCCGGACATCAAGCTCGGCATCTGCGGCGAGCATGGCGGCGATCCGGCTTCGATCCATTTCTGCGCCACGGTCGGGCTCGACTACGTGTCGTGCTCGCCCTATCGCGTGCCGATCGCCCGGCTGGCTGCGGCGCATGCGGCGCTGTCATCCGGCCACGGTGTCGGCCGCACCGCCTGAGCACCCGCCCCTCACCCTGGACCGGGTGAGGGCGGGCGGCAAACGGGCGCTGGCCGAGGCATTGGCTCGGCTGGAATCGGATCCGGCCGGGTCGGCGGCGCTGCTTGATGCCGCCTATGCCGCGCCGCTCGGCCGGGTCATCGGATTGACCGGGCCGCCCGGCGTCGGCAAATCGACCCTGACCGGCAACCTGATCCGCGCCTGGCGCGGCGATGGCCGCACGGTCGGGGTGATTGCGGTCGATCCTTCCTCGAAGATCTCTGGCGGCGCGTTGCTCGGCGACCGTACGCGACTCCGGGCCGATCCCGGCGATGCCGGCATCTTCATCCGCTCCATGGCGGCGCGCGACCGGCTGGGCGGCTTGGCCGACCTGACTGTCGCCGCGATGGTGCTGATGCGCGCCGTGTTCGACCGCGTGCTGATCGAGACGGTCGGGGTCGGCCAATCCGAGACCGATGTCGCCGGCGCCGCCGATACCGTCGTGCTCTGCCTGCAGCCCGGCTCCGGCGACAGCCTGCAATTCATGAAGGCGGGCATCGTCGAGATCCCGCATATCCTGGTCGTCACCAAGAGCGATATGGGCGAAGCGGCTGCTCGGGCGCGGGCCGATCTGGCCGCCGCGCTCGATCTGCGCGAAACCGCCGAGGGCGAATGGCCCGTGGCGGCGCTCGGCCTGTCCGCGTTCTCGGGCGAGGGTGTTCCGGAGTTGGTCGCGGCCATCGAACGGCACGGCTGCTTCGCCGCCGCCGGCCTCGCGGCACGGCGCCAACTGCAAGCCGAGCAATGGTTGCGCGCCGCGGCCAAGGAGCGCTGGGGCAGCGAAGGGCTGAAGCGCGCCGGCGTGATCGCATTGCCGCCCGGTGCGTCGCCGTTCCGCGCGCTGGCCGAGCTGGAAGCACGCCTCGGGCAACCTGCGTAGCCCCTGGAGCGCGCTACGGTCGAGCTTGACCGGACCGAAGCCGGACCGGTAAGGTCAAGTAAGCTTCCTGTAAGAATTTCGGTCATGCCTTTTGAATTTTCTCCGGCCCAAGGCGCTGACAGCTTCATGCTGCTCACTGTCCACAAGGCAGGGAGTTCCTATGTCGGCGAGATCTTCAAGGAGGTTTTCGCCAGACATCGCTACCAGCCCTTCGATCTGATGGCCGAGGTCTATAGCGGAGCGCGCAGGATGGGGGACTGGTCGGAAGCGGAGGCCGAACGGCTATGCACATCCGGCGGCTTCTTCGGACCGTTCCGCGGCGGGCATAACGGGCTGGCTGCCCATATCAGCCAGGCCCGCCCGATCATCCATGTCCGCGATCCGCGGGATTGCATCGTTTCGCATTACTATTCGATGCGCTACAGCCATGGCGTGCCGCCCGGATACGAGGGCGAGCGCCTGTTGGCGCTGCGCGAAAGTCTGGAATGCACGACGATCGACAGCTATGTCGAAAATCTCGTGATCTGCGGTCTCTGCGGCGATGAGAATTTCTGCCGCAGCTTCGATATCCTCCACGCCATTCGTTGCGCGCGGCCGGATGCGATCCTGTCGCGCTACGAGGACATGGTCACCGAATTTCCGGATTGGCTGGTCGGAATCGTCGAGCAGTTCGGCATCGAGATCGACTACGAGATGGTGATCGATCTGATCGCGCGAACTAATTTCCTCGTCAATCTGCGGGTCGAAGAGAACCAGTACAATCACAAGCGCCAGATCACACCCGGTGATTTCCAGCGCAAGCTTTCGCCGCGCGGCCAGGCGCTGCTGACCGCACACTTTGCAGAGACGCTCGATGCGTTCGGCTACACTTGAGCCGCTTGACCGACGCGCCCCATTGCGGGTGCCGGGCAGCGCGACCTAATATGGCTGCGTAGAAAGAGGAGCCGTCCGC
>JBBCHB010000065.1:0-62693 GCA_037200015.1 Aliidongia sp.
ATGGGTCGAAGAAAGGGAACCGTTCCCGATCTGGATACGCAGCAGATCATGGAATGCATTCCGCATCGGTATCCTTTTCTGATGATCGATCGGCTGACGGAGATCGTACCGCATGAGAGTGCGGTCGCGATCAAGAACGTCTCGGTCAACGAACCGCAATTCCAGGGTCACTTCCCCGAGCGGCCGATCATGCCCGGCGTGCTGATCGTCGAGGCGATGGCGCAGGCTGCGGCTTGCCTCGTCCGTGCATTCGCTGCAGATCGCCGGGCAGGGGCGGATGGTCTATTTCATGAGCATCGACGAGGCGCGCTTCCGCAAGCCGGTCGTGCCGGGTGACCAGTTGCGCATCCTTGTCAAGAAGCAGCAGCATCGGCGCAATGTCTGGCGCTTTGCCGGCGAAGCTCGGGTCAACGGTACGCTGGTGGCCGAGGCTGTCTATACCGCGATGATCAGCGACCCGCCGCCGGCCGCCTGAATCATGCCCCATATCCAGCCGACGGCCGTCGTCGAACCGGGCGCCGAGCTCGCCGACGACGTCTCCATCGGTCCTTTCTGCCACGTCGGACCCAAGGTCACGCTCGGGCCGCGGGTCGAACTGGTCCTCGCATGTCGTGGGTCGGCGGTATCACCAGCATCGGTACCGGCACCCGGATCTTTCCATTCGCCTCGGTCGGGTTGGAACGCAAGACCTTAAATACAAAGGCGAACCGTCGAGCCTGGAAATCGGCACCGACAATATCATCCGGGGAAAGCGTCAGCATCAATACCGGCACCGAGGGCGGCGGCATGGTAACGCGGATCGGCGACGCAATCTGTTCATGCTCGGCACCCATGTCGGCCATGATTGTCAGGTCGGCAGCGATACGATCTTCGCCAACAACGCCACGCTGGCGGCCATGTCACGGTCGGCGATTTCGCCGTGCTGGGCGGCCTTGCGGCGGTGCATCAGTTCTGCCGGATCGGCCAGCACGCCATGGTCGGCGCGTCACCGGGGTCGAATATGACGTCATCCGTATGGCATGGTCATGGGCGACCGGGCGCGTCTCGCCGGGCTCAATCTGCGCGGCCTGCAGCGCGCGGCTTCGATGCTGCCGAAATCCAGGCGATGCGGCAGGGCTATAATTTCCTGTTCGGGTCCGAGGGAACTTTCGCCGAACGGGTCGATGCCGCGGCGGAGCGCTATGCCGAGGTCAAGCCGATGATGGAGATCATCGGTTTCATCCGGGCGGATTCGAAGCGCCGGATGGTCCAGCCCGATACAGGGCATGGCGCCTAAGCTCGGCATCATCGCGGGCAGCGGTGCGCTGCCGAAGAAGCTGGTCGAGAAATGTCGGGAAACCGGACGGGACTGCTTCGTGCTCGCCTTCGAGGGCGAGACCGATCCGGCCTGCATCGACGGGATCGACCACGCCTGGAGTCGCCTCGGCGCCGCTTCGAAGAATTTCACCATGCTGCGCGAGGCCGGCGTGCAGGAGATCGTCATGGCCGGCGGCATCCGCCGGCCCTCGATCACCGGACTGCGGCCCGATTGGCGGGCCGCACAATTCTTCGCCCGGATCGGCCCTGCGCGCGCTGGGAGATGACGGGTTGCTTTCGGCCGTGATCAAGGAGCTGGAGCGTGAAGGCTTCACGCTGGTCGGCGTGGAGAGCGTGCTCGACGACGCCGTAGCGCCCGAAGGTCCGCTCGGGCAGCACCGGCCGGACGACCAGGCGCTGGCCGATATCGAACATGGCTTCCGTGTTGCCGCTGCGCTGGGCACATTGGATATCGGCCAAGCGGTAATCGTGCAGCAGGGCATGGTGCTCGGCGTCGAGGCCATCGAGGGTACCGATCAGCTGATCCGCCGCTGCGCCGATCTGCGGCGCGAGGGGCTTGGCGGCGTGCTGGTCAAGGCTAAAAAGCCGGATCAGGAGCGCCGCGCCGATCTGCCGACGATCGGGCCGCAGACTGTCGAAGCCGCCCATGCCGCCGGTCTGCGCGGCATTGCTGTCGAGGCCCGGTCGACCCTGGTCGTCGAGCGCGCCGAGATGACCGCGCTGGCCGATCGGCTCGGCCTGTTCGTCTATGGCCGGCGGGCTGAGCGATGCTGTCTACCTCATTGCCGGCGAGCCGTCGGGCGACGTCATCGGCGCCAGCCTGATGCAGGCGCTGACCGAGTTGACCGGTGGCCGGGCACGCTTCGCCGGCATCGGCGGAGAATGCATGGCGGCGCTCGGGCTCGACTCGCTCGTGCCGATCCGGGATTGGCGGTCATGGGCTTCGTCGAACTGGTCCCGGCTGCGCGCCGCCTGCTGCGCCGGGTGCGCGAGACGGCGGCCGATATCGAGCGGCTGGCGCCGGCCGCGGTGGTGACGATCGACAGCTCCGGCTTCTGCTTCCGCGTCGGCGAGGCGTTGCGCAAGAACGGCAAGACGCCGCCGCCGATCATCCACTATGTCGCACCGATGGTCTGGGCCATGCGCGAGCACCGTGCCCGGTCCGCGGCACGGGCCGCGGATCATCTGCTGACCCTGTTCCCGTTCGAGCCGCCCTATTTCGAGAAGGTCGGGCTGCCGGCAACCTATGTCGGCCATCCCGTAGTCGAGGGCGCGGCCGGCGCGGTGACGGTGCGCGGTTCCGCGCAGTGCACGGCATCGCGCCGGAAGCGCCTCTGCTCTGCGTGTTGCCCGGCAGCCGGGCCGCGGAGGTCAGCCGGCTGCTGCCGGTATTCGGCGCGACGGTCGAGCGCCTGGACGCAGCATTTCCCCGATATGGCGGTGATCGTGCCGACCGTGGCGAATGTCGCCGAGCGGGTCGCCGCGGCGGTGGCGCAATGGCCGGGCAAGCCCTTGGTACTGCGCGGACCGTCCGAGAAATTCGACGCCTTCGCCGCGAGCAACGCCGCGCTCGCAGCATCGGGTACGGTCGCGCTGGAGCTGGCGATGGCTCGCGTGCCGATGGTGATCGGCTATCGGCTATGGGGGCCGACCTATTGGGCGGATACGGCGCGCGGTCAAGATCGACTTCGCCAATCTGATCAACCTGCTGGTCGACCGGCCGGTCGTGCCCGAGCTGCTGCAGCAGGATTGCACGCCGGAGCGGCTGGAGGCGGCGCTTTTTGCCCTGCTGACCGATGACGCGGCGCGCCGGGCGCAACTGGACGCGTTCGGCGAAGCGCTGGGCAAAGATCGGGCTGGGCGGCGCGCTGCCCAGCCACAAGGCGGCGGAACAGATCCTCGCCCTGATCGCCGAGCGTGTGCGCCAGCCGGTCTGAGGCCTACTTCTCGGCCGGAGCGGCTGGCGTCGGATCGCCTTCGTAACGGACCAGCGCGAAGAGCACGTCCTGACGAACTCGTCGGGATTGAACACGCCGTTGCTGCGGGCCTGAGCCCAAGTCTGATAGCTGAGGATGCGCAGATGCGCGCCGCGGCGCATGACTCGACTGCCATTCACCGGCGGTGCTGCAGTACATAGCCGCTGCCGCTGCTGTCGGGCTGCGGATTGAAATTGCCGAGCGATTCGATATTGGCCTGCGCCTCGGCGGAGGCGAGCAGGGGCAGGCCCTCCCAATCGAGCGTCACGACCGAATTCACGAGCGGCACGCCCGGCTCGAGGAAGACGTGCTGCTTGTTCTTCACCGTCTTGCCGTTCCACGTGATCGTGTCCCACCAGATCTCACTCTGCGAGTAGAGCACCGGCACATAGCCGACCAGGCGATGCAGCGCTTCGGCTCGCATCCGGCAGCCTGGGCAGGGCGCACGCCGCCGCCGACGAGCAGCGCGAGCAGGACGAGCGGGAGGGCGAATCTCATGGCGGATCCTTGGAAGAGCTAAGGTTCGGGTATTTGCGCCGGTCAGGCCAGGGCGGCCCAGGCCACGCCGAGCAGGACCACGAAGACGGCGAACGCAAGAATGCGCCGCCGCAGCCTAGTGCCGAGCGGCAGCGCGTTGTCGTTTGCCGGCCGCTGGCGCTGCCCGCGATAGGACAGCAGCGCCCGGCTGAGCGGCGGCTCCGGAGGTTCGCCCCGGTCGCCGCCGTCGATCTGATGGAAGCCGTTATCCACGCTTGGTCAGCGGGACATAGTCCCGCCGGGTGTAACCGGTATAGAGCTGGCGCGGCCGGCCGATCTTCTGATCGGCATCCTCGATCATCTCGTTCCACTGCGTGATCCAGCCGATCGTCCGCGCCACGGCGAACAGCGCCGTGAACATCGAGACCGGGAAGCCCATCGCCTTCAGGATGATGCCCGAATAGAAATCGACATTCGGGTAGAGCTTCTTCTCGACGAAGTAGTCGTCGTTGAGCGCGATATGCTCAGCTCCATGGCCAGTTCGAGCAGGTCGTCATTGATGCCCAGCTCTCTCAGCACTTCGTGACAGGTCTGGCGCATGACCTTGGCGCGCGGGTCGAAGTTCTTGTAGACGCGGTGGCCGAAGCCCATCAGCCGGAACGAGTCGTTCTTGTCCTTGGCGCGGCGGATGAATTCCGGAATGCGGTCCTTGTGGCCAATTTCGGTCAGCTGCTTCAGTACGGCCTCGTTGGCGCCGCCATGGGCTGGGCCCCAGAGCGAGGCGATGCCGGCGGCGATGCAGGCGAAGGGGTTGGCGCCCGAGGAGCTGGCGAGACGCACGGTCGAGGTCGAGGCATTCTGCTCGTGATCGGCATGGAGCACGAAGATCCGGTCCATTGCCTTGGCCAGCACCGGATTGACGACATAGTCCTCGCACGGCACGGCGAAGCACATATGCAGGAAGTTCTCGGCGAAGCTCAGCGAGTTCTTCGGATACATGAAGGCTGGCCGAGCGTGTATTTATAGGCCATGGCCGCGATCGTCGGCATCTTGGCGATCAGGCGGAACGACGCGATCTCGCGCTGGCGTGCATCATGGATGTCGTCGAGTCGTGATAGAACGCGCTCAGCGCGCCGACCACACCGCACATCACCGCCATCGGATGAGCGTCGCGACGGAAGCCGCGGAAGAAAGTGCTGAGCTGCTCATGCACCATCGTGTGCATGGTGATGTCGCGCTCGAACTTGGTCTTCTGCGCCGGCGTCGGTAGCTCGCTATGCAGCAGCAGGTAGCAGACTTCCATGAAGTCGCTGTTTTCGGCCAGCTGCTCGATCGGATAGCCGCGATAGAGCAGGATGCCCTCGTCGCCATCGATATAGGTGATGGCGGATTGGCAGGAGCCGGTCGAGGTATAGCCCGGATCGAAGGTGAAATAGCCGGTTTCCGCATAGAGCTTGCGGATGTCGATGACCTTGGGGCCGACCGTGCCGCTGATCAGGGGCAGGGTGACCTGCCGGCCTGTGGTGTTGTCGATCAGCGTGACGGTCTCCGGCGCGGCGCGCCAGTTGCGTCAGGAGATTTGTTATCCATGAGGAGGCTCCTTTGCGTGTGAATTGGCTTCTATGGCGCGACCATCGCACCATATGCCGCGGTGATGTGCATGGCAAATGCGGCGTGTTTGCAGCGCGTTCAATCGTTCGGGAGGGTGCCGAAATCCGCCATGCGGGCGATCGACTCGTCGCGCCCGAGCACCCGCGCGACTTCGAAAATTCCCGGCGAGGTCGTCGACCCAGTCAGCGCCGCCCGCAGCGGCTGCGCGACATTACCGAGCTTAACTCCTTGTGATTCAGCGAATTTTCTTACTTCCGTCTCGATGGATGGCTCGCTCCAATCCTCGAGGTGTGCGAAGCGCGTCGCCCAGAGCTGCAACCAAGCGCCGGGCCTCCGGCGTGGCCAATCCCTTCGCCTTCTCGTCGAGGGCCAGCGGCCGCGCTGCAACATAGAATGCCGCATTTTGCGCCAGTTCGATCCGGTTTTGGCACGCGCCTTCAGCCCGCCCATGCCGGCGAGCAAGCGCGCTTCCTGCTCCTGCGTGAGTGTACCGTCGGGCACCAGCCGCGATGCGATCAAGCCGACAAGCCGGCCCGGATCCGCTTCACGCAGATAATGTCCGTTGAGATTGTCGAGTTTCGCGAAGTCCAGCCGGGATGGCGAACGGCCGACACCGGACAGGTCGAACCATTCGATCGCCTGTGCCGTCGAGATGATCTCGTCATCGCCATGTGCCCAGCCGAGCCGCAGCAGATAGTTCCGCATGGTTTCGGGCAGGTAGGCCCATATCGCGGTATTCTTCGACGCTTGCGGCATTGCGCCGCTTCGACAGTTTGGTGCCGTCGGGGCCGTGGATCATCGGCAGATGGCTGAAATGCGGAACATTCCAATCCATTGCACGATAGATCTGTATCTGGCGGAACGCGTTGGTCAGATGGTCGTCACCGCGGATGACGTGGGTGATGCCCATGTCGTAATCGTCGACGACAACCGACAGCATGTAGGTCGGCGTGCCGTCGGCACGCAGCAGGATGAGGTCATCGAGCTGCTCGTTGGCGACTTCGACCTCGCCCTGGACGCCGTCCTGGATCACGGTTTTGCCGGTCTGCGGCGCGCGTAGACGAATGACGGGCCTGACGTCGGCGGAGCCTCGCTTGGATCCCGGTCGCGCCACACGCCTCGTAGCGCATCGGCCGACCCTCGGCCCGCTGGCGCTCGCGCATTGCGGCGAGCTCCTCGGGCGAACAGTAGCAGCGATAGGCGGTGCCTCGCGCCATCATCTCAGCGACGACGGCGGCGTGGCGGTCGAGCCGGGCGGACTGCATGACGATTTCGTCGTCCCAGTCGAGGCCGAACCATTTCAGCCCCTCGATGATCGCCGTGATGGCGGCCGGGATCGAACGCTGGCGATCGGTATCCTCGATGCGCAACAGGAATTTGCCGCCATGGTGGCGGGCGAAGAGCCAATTGAACAATGCCGTGCGGGCGCCGCCGATATGGAGGTAACCAGTCGGCGAAGGGGCGAAACGGACGATCACGGACATAGCGGAACGGAGCCTGAAAAGAAGAATGCCCCCGCTGCGATATCGCAGCGGGGCGAGAGATGGGGGAGCATAACCTGCCGCGGCACTTCCCGCATCTGCGCGGCGCGGAGTTCGCTATTCGTGTGGCGGGGCCGGAGAGACGAAGAGAGGCGAATGAGCTGGATCGAAGTGTCGCAAGCCCGCACGCCGAGGGTGGGACGATGGTGCTGCGCTGCCGCGACGGCGTCTACGAGATTCGGGTCAATGGCTGGGAGCTGATGTCGAACCGCGCGCATCGCTCCGAAGAGGCGATGGCCGAACTCGCCTGCGCCGGTCGCGGCGACGGGTCCCATATCCTGATCGGCGGGCTGGGCATGGTTATACGCTGCGCGCGGCACTGGACCATCTGCCCCGCGGTGCCCGCGTGACGGTGGCAGAGCTGATGCCCGAGATCGTCGCCTGGAATCATGGGCCGCTGGCGCTCCTCGCCGGTCATCCCCTGAGCGATCCGCGCGTTGTCTTGACCGTCGGCGACGTCGGCGAGGCGATCGCCGCGGCCGACGGTGCCTATGATGCCATCCTGCTCGATGTCGATAACGGGCCTCAGGCGCTGTCGGATCGCGGCAATCATCGGCTCTACGGGCCGGCCGGGCTGGCGTCTGCGCGCCGCGCGCTGTGCCCGGGCGGCATGCTGGCCGTCTGGTCGGCCGACCCGGCACCGGATTTCGAGCAAACGCTGGCCGCAGCGGGCTTTCGAGCAGGTTCGGTCGAAGTCTCGCCACGCGGTACGCCCGATGGCCCCATGCACACGATCCTGCTTGGAATATGTCCGGAGATTGCACGAAAGCCTTGATCCGGGGCGCACGCCAGGATTGACTCGCGCGCGAGCGCAGGGCGCGCCGAGGCGGAGCGATGGTGCAAGCAGTCTTCGATCGAGCGGAGCCGTGGCGGATGCCGGCCTGGCCGGCCCGTCTGCGGACTTCGCTCGGCGCGCGGCTGCTGGCGGAGCGCGAGCGCTGGGGACTCTGGCTACCGGTCGGTTTTCGCCTTCGGCATTGGTCTCTATTTCGCGCTGCCGGTCGAGCCCTGGCCTTGGATCGGCGCCATCGCGGCAACGCTCGCCCTCGGTACCGCGCTCTTCGCGCGGCGTAGCCCGCACGCGATGGCACCGGCGATCCTGGCCATCGCCTTGCCGCTCGGCATCGTGGCTTCGGGCTTCGCCGCGGCGCAGTTCGAGACCTGGCGCCTGGCGACGCCGATGCTCGACCATCCGCTCGGCGCCGTGGCGCTGTCGGGGCGTGTCGTCGATATCGAGGCGCAGCCGGACGGCGTGCGGGTCACTCTGGTGCCCGAGTCTATCGCGCATCTCGATCCAGGAACCTTGCCGCATCTGGTCCGCATCAAGCTGCGCGGCACGCCGCCGCCGATCGCGATCGGCGACCAGATGAGTGCGGAGGCCGAGCTGATGCCGCCGGCCGGCCCGGCCTTGCCGGGCGGTTTCGACTTCCAGCGCCAGGCCTGGTTCCGCGGCATCGGCGGCGTCGGTTACGCACTCGGCAAGCCGTCCATTCAGCCCGGCAGCGCCGGTGGTCTGGCCGGCCGCATCCGGGCCTGGCGCGCCGGTATCGCGGCCCGCTTCCGCGCGGCGTTGCCGGGGCCAGAGGGCAGCATCGCGGCGGCCATGGTACAGGCGAACGGGGGCAATCCCGGCCGAGATCAACCAGGACTATCGGGATTCCGGCCTGGCGCATTTGCTGGTGATCGCCGGCCTGCATATGACGCTGGTAACCGGCTTCGTCTTCTTCGCCGTGCGGGCGCTGCTGGCGCTGATCCCGGCGATCGCCTTACGCGTACCGATCAAGAAATGGGCGGCCGGTGTCGCACTGGCTGCGGCCATGCTCTATCTCGTGCTGTCGGGTGCCGCCGTGCCGACCGAGCGCGCTTTCACCATGGTGGCGCTCGGGCTCATTGCGATCATGATCGATCGGTTCAGCCTGTCCATGGCAGCGGTCGCGTGGGCGGCGGGGCTGGTGCTGGCGGTCGATCCGTCGGCGCTGACCGGCGTCAGCTTCCAGATGTCCTTCGCCGCCGTTGCCGGTCTGATCGCCTTCTACGAGACGGCGGGGCCGGCCCTCTCGGAGCGACGCCAGGGCCGGGGGCCGATCGGGCGCTTCGTGCTGCATCTCTCGGCGTCGGCCTGACGACGCTGGTGGCGACGCTCGCGACGGCTGGCTTCGCCATTTATCATTTCAACCGCTTCGCCGTGTTTCGATCGTGGCGAATCTGGTCGCGGTGGCCGCTCGCAGGGTTCTGGGTCGTGCCCTGGGCCGTGGCCTCCTGCCTGCTGTTGCCTTTCGGACTGGAACGATCGGCCTCGTGCCGATGGGCTGGGGCCTGAGCTTGATCGAGCAGGTTGCGCATTGGACCGCCGGCCTGCCGGATTGCCGTGCTCGATCTGCCGGCGATGCCGGTCTGGGGGCTTCTGGCGGCGGCGCTGGGCGGCATCTGGCTGGTGATCTGGCGCACATCCTGGCGCTATTGGGGATTGGCGCCGTTGCTGTTGGCTGCGGCGAGCCCGTTCCCGGCGGTTCGCCCGACATCCTCGCCGCCGAAGACGGCCAGCTGGTCGCGATCCGCGCAGCGAATGGTGGCTATCTGTTGTCGTCCGAGAAATCCGACAAGCTGCGGCCGAAGCGTGGTTGCGCGCCGCCGGCGGGGTGCCGGCAGCCCCGTTGCCGCAGCCCGGCGAATCGGCGGAGGCGGGCGCTTTGCGTTGTGACGCGCTCGGCTGTCTCTGGCATCGCGACCGGGCCGGCTGATTGCGCTGGTCCGGGACGCGGCGGCATTGCCGGAGGATTGCCGCCAACGCCGCCGTCTCATCGCCCTGGTTCCGGTGCGGCACAGCTGCCGCACGAATGCGCTGGTGGTCGACCGGGTCGATCTGCGCCGCAACGGCGCGACAGCGATCTGGCTCGACTCCGCGATTGTGCTGGATACGGCGCAGGATCGGCGCGGCGAGCGGCCTTGGGTGGTAAAACTCGGCCCACATCTCGCCGCCGCGCCGTGACGCGCAGCGACCCCCGTCAATACTGCCGCAGCAACCCGACCAGCCGGCCCTGCACCTTGACCCGATCCGGTCCGAAGATGCGGGTTCATAGGCCTTGTTGGCCGGTTCGAGCGCGATCGACGCGCCCTTGCGGCGGAGCCGCTTCAGCGTGACCTCGTTCTCGTCGACCAGGGCCACGACGATCGAGCCGTTCTCAGCGGTATCGCAGCGCTGGATGATCACTGTGTCGCCTTCGAAAACGCCGGCATCGATCATGCTGTCCCCGGCAACTTCGAGAGCATAGTGCTCTGCGCTGCCGTGTAGCATCGAGGGCGGGAACGCCGACGCTGGCGCTGGTGTCGCGCAACGCTTCGATCGGGGTCCCGGCCGCGATGCGGCCAAGAGCGGCAGTTGGACCGCTTCGGCCTCGACGGGAACCGGGGCACCGGCGAAGGGCGACTTGAACTCGCCCTTGATGACGGTCGGGGAAAACCGGCCGCGATCCTTGTAGGGCTAGGCAACGAGCCGTCGGGCAGGCGGACGACTTCGAGCGCCCGTGCCCGATGGGCAAGGCGGCGGATGAAGCCGCGTTCCTCGAGGGCCGCTGATCAACCGATGGATGCCGGACTTCGAGCGCAGATTGTGAGCGCTTCCTTCATCTCTTCGAAGGACGGCGAAACAGCGCCCTCCGACAGGCGGGCGTGTATGAAGACCAACAGTTCATGTTGCTTCTTCGTCAACATTGGCGAGCTCCTTTGCCGCTCCTTCCGCCGGCGAACAGGCCGGTAGTTAACGGCGACATATACTTCAGAACAAAACAAAACGTCAAAAGATGTTCTAGTTTGGTTCCGAGCTTACGTCAAGAGGCTCTTTTCGCCTAGTTTGCGTCAGATCCAGACGCCGTGCCGCGCTAGCCGAATGATCCGATCGGCGTGCCGGCGGGTATGGCAGGGGCTTCCGGCGGCCGCACTATGAGCGCATCGGCTGCGGCGAGCGCAGACATCATAGAGGAATCCTGCCGGCTGAAAGGAGTCGCCCGCAAATTTCCGTCCGAATCGACTGCCAGCCGGGCGCGCAGATAATCCTGGCGGTGGTCGTTCGCGGGCAGGGTCGATCGCGGCCAAGGCCAATTCGGTCACCGGCGGCTCGCCCGCCAGGACCCTGGAGTCGCTCCAACGCGGGTAGCAAGAAGAGCAAGCCGCAAATCATGGCCGAGACCGGATTGCCGGGCAGGCCGAGCACGGGGACCGCGCCGATTCGTCCGAACATCAGCGGCTTGCCGGCCGCATCGCGATCTTCCAGAAGTCGATATCGAGCCCGGCCTTGCCCAGCGCCGTCTGCACCAAGTCATGCTCGCCGACCGAAGCGCCGCCGATGGTCACCAGCAGATCGGCAACGGACGCGCCGGCGGCGAGGTGTTGCAGCGCGGTCGCTGTCATCGCGTCCGATGCCGAGCTGGATCGGCACGCCGCCGGCACCGGCCACCAGAGCAGCGAGCGCCGTGCCGTTCGAGCTGACGATCTGGTTCGGGCCGATGGGATCGCCGGGCAGGGCGACCTCGTCCCCAGTCGGCAGGATCGCGACTCGCGGCCGGCGATGCACCATCAGCCAAGGCCGGTTCATACCCGCCGCGAGGCCGAGATCGCGCGCGCCCAGGCGCGTGCCGGCGGTCAGGCCGATCTGCCCCTCGATCGTAGTCGATTGCCCGCGGCGCGGATATGCTGTCCCGACCGCGGCATTTCGCGGATTAGAACCGTGTCGCCCTCGGCGTCGGTATCTTCCTGGAGATGATGGTATCGCGCCCTCCGGCACCGGCGCGCCGGTAAAGATCCGAACGGCTTCGCCCGCGCCGACGACGCCGTCATGCCGCGCGCCGGCCTGGACATAGCCGACGAGCTTGAGCGGTTTCGGCTCGGCGGCGATGTCCGCCGGCACGGCCGGCATAGCCGTCCATGGCCGAGACGGCGAAAGGCGGCTGGGTCCGGCGCGAGGCGAGATCCTCCGCCAATACGCGGCCGAGCCCTTCGTTCAGGCCGACGAGTTCGGCTGGCAGCGGCGCGAAGCTGTCGCGGATGCGGGCCAGCGCCGCCGCGACCGAGATCATGGCCTGCGTCCCAATCCCCGGATTTTCCGCCGGACTTATGGACCCAAGCCGGATATCGCCCGATGACCATGCCGCGATCGACGGCCTTGCACATGTCGTAGACGGTGAGGGCAGCGATGGCGACGGCGGTCAGCGCCTCCATCTCGACGCCGGTGCGGCCCTTGAGCTTGCAAGTCGCCTCGACCACCACGGCGTCGTGGTCGGGATCGAGCGTCAGCTCGACCCGGACCGAGCTTAGCGCCAGGGGATGGCACAGCGGAATGAGATCGGGCGTGCGCTTGGCGCCCATGATGCCGGCCAGGCGCGCGACGGACAGGACATCGCCTTTTTCGACGGCACCATCGCGGATCAGCGCCAGCGTTGCCGGCTGCATGGTGATGCTGCCGCGGGCGGGGTCGCGAGCCGGTCGGTTTCGGGCTTGCCGGAGACATCGACCATGATGGCCTTGCCCTCGGGTCGAAAATGATTGAAGCCCGTCACGCCGCGGCCAGCAGGGGCACGGGTCGCCGCGGCGACGTCCTGGTGCCGCAGCAGCGATTCGCCGACCAGAAAGCATCTGGCGCCGCTCACCGCCATGCGCGCGAGGTCGGCCGGGGTCCGCAAGCCGCTTTCGCTGACGGCGAGCCGACCGGCCGGCAGCGCCGCCGCGAGTTCGACCGTTGTTGCAAGATCGGTCGTCAAAGTCTTGAGATTACGATTGTTGACGCCGATCATCCGCGAGCGAAGCTTGAGCGCCCGATCGAGTTCGGCGCGATTATGGACTTCGATCAGCACGTCCAGGCCCCGTTCCAGGGCGCCGCCGCTTCGAGTTCGCCCGCCTGGCCGTCGTCGAGCGCCGCCATGTCAGCAGAATGCAATCGGCCCCGATCGCCCGCGCCTCGACCACCTGATAAGGGTCGACCATGAAATCCTTGCGCAGCACCGGCAGTTGGCAGGCGGCGCGTGCAGCCTGAAGATGCGCCGTCGTGCCCTGGAAATACGGCGTGTCGGTCAGCACGGAGAGGCAAGAGGCGCCGGCCGATTGGTAGGCCCGGGCGATCGCCGCCGGCTCGAAATCCGGGCGGATCAGCCCGTGGCTCGGCGAAGCCTTCTTGATCTCTGCGATCAGCCCATAACGGCCTTCCGCGAGCGCGCGGCGGAGCGACGCGATAAAGCCGCGCGGCGGGCCCTGTTCGCGAGCGGCGCGGTCCAGCGCATCGAGCGGTTGGGCAATGCGGGACGCGGCGATGTCTTGCCGCTTGCGCGCGATGATTTCGGTGAGAATATCAGTCATGACGTCGATGTAGTAAAGGCGACGAGGCGGTCCAAGACTTGACTTGCGCCGCCATTGTCGATAGCGACCGCGCCGAGGCTCACAGCGTCGCGCAACGAGGCGCTCCGGCCGGCGACGACCAGTCCGGCGGCGGCATTGAGCAGCACGATGTCGCGGATCGGCCCCTGCGCGCCGGCAAACAGCGCGCGCATCATCAGGGCATTTTCCTCGGGCGTGCCGCCGGCCAGATCCGATCGGCGTGCCATGGGAAGGCCGGCTGTGGCGGCGTCCAGGGTGAAGTCGCGGATGGCGCCGTTTTCGAGCGCGGTTACAATATGGGACCGGTCGTGGTCAACTCGTCCAACCCGTCGCCATGAACGACCCAGCATGCCGTACTGCCCAGGCGCTGCAGCACTTCGGCGATCGGCCGCACCCAGCGCGCGGCGAAAACGCCGACCACCTGGCGCTCCACGCCGGCCGGGTTGGAGATCGGTCCCAGCAGATTGAAGATGGTGCGCATGCCGAGTTCGACACGGGTCGGCCCGACATGACGGGTCGCGGCATTGTGGCGTGGCGCCATCAGGAAGCCGATGCCGACTTCGGCAATGGCGCGCTCCACGATCTCCATCGGCGCGTCGATATTCACGCCGAGCGCCGTAAGCACGTCTGCTGAGCCGGATTTCGAGGACACATTCCGATTGCCGTGCTTTGCCACCGGCACGCCGCAGGCAGCGATGACGAAGGCTGCGGCTGTCGAAATATTGAACGTACCGCCACCGTCACCGCCTGTGCCACAGGTATCGATGGCATCCGCCGGGGCTTCGACGCGCAGCACGCGGGCGCGCATGGCGCGGGCGGCCCCGGTGATCTCGGCCACGGTTTCGCCGCGCAGGCGCAGCGCCATCAGGAAGGCGCCCATCTGCGACGGCGTCGCGTCGCCCGACATCATCACCTCGAAGGCGGCCTGCGCTTCATCCTCGGTCAGCGTCGCGCCGGTGGCGAGGTCGTTGAGCCAGGCCTTGAAGGCAGACGGCGCCGTGCTCACGCCGCCGGCGCCAGCCGCGTCGCGGCGGTCAGGAAGTTCCGCAGCAACGGCTTGCCGTGTTCCGAAGCGATACTCTCGGGATGGAACTGCACGCCATGGATCGGCAGGCTGCGATGCTCCACGCCCATGATCAGCCCGTCGGCGGTCCAGGCGTTGATGCGCAAACAGCCGGGCAGGGTGTCGCGCTCGACGATCAGCGAATGGTAGCGCGTCGCCATGAAGGGGTTGGCCAGCCCGGCGAAGACTCCCGTCGCGTCATGCTCCATCGCACTGACCTTGCCATGCATCGGCGCCGGGGCGCGGATGACGCGACCGCCGAAGGCCTCGCCGATCGCCTGATGGCCGAGGCAGACCCCGAGCAGCGGGATACCGCCGGCCGCCGCCACGATCGGGACCGTGATGCCACGCCGGGACCGGGCGAGATGATAATGCCTTGCGGACGCAGCGCCAACGCTTCGGCGACCGTCAGCGCGTCGTTGCGATAGACAACGGTTTCGGCGCCCAACTCCGACAGGTAGTGCCAGAGATTGTAGGTGAAGCTGTCGTAGTTATCGATGAGCAGGAACATCTGATCCGAGTCGATCCAAGCAATGCGTGCTGTGGATATAACAGCATGGCGGCTTGCCAGGAAGAGCGCCGGGATTTTGCCCGCTCTGACGCTGTTGCACGGGCCAAGCGCACGGGCGGCGTGACGGCCGGACGGAAAACTCGTTACAAACGGTCATCCTTTGGGGCGGAGCGTATGGCGCGTCGGCGCGTCGGTAATCGGCAAGGACGAGATGGCAGATCGGGGTCGCCGCGCTGGCGCTGGTCGTTGGCGCCGGTTTGACGCTGGTCCAGTTCCTGCCCAGCAAGCCGGCGCATTGGACCGTTTCGGTCGAGCCGCCGGCAATGCCGCGTCATGGAATCCGCGATCCGCTTGCCACAAGCCCCGAAACCGCCGTGACCAATGCCGTGCCGCTCCGCCGTCGAGGGTGCCGCCATCGGCTGTGGCAGCACCGGAGCCGGCTCATCCGACGGTCGAGGCCGCCATTGCGCCGCCGCGCCAGCCGTCGCCCGAGCGGCCTGCCGCACCCAAACCGCCACCGGCCGCCACACCCGCCTTCACGCTGCCGCCCCTCGGGCCGTTACCGGCTGGTGAGGCGGCGTGGCGGCACTACGCCGTCCATGCTGGAGCCGAGGACGGCCGGCCGATGATTGCAATCGTGATCGACGATATGGGGCTCGACCGGAAGCATTCCTGACGAGGCGGCGGCTCTGCCGGCGCCGTTGACGTTGTCCTTCATGGCCCTATGCCGAGGATCTGTCGAACCAGGTCGCGTCGGCGCGCGCGCACGGCCATGAGATCATGCTCCATGTACCGATGGAGCCGCTGGCCGCGCATGTGGATCCGGGTCCGAACGCGCTAAGATACGGGCTGGACGAAGACGAGATCAAGCGGCGCATGGCCTGGGATCTGGGGCGGATCGACGGCATCGTCGGCGTCAACAACCATATGGGCAGCCGCTTCACCGAATGGCCGGAAGGCATGGCGCCTGTGCTGGCGATGGCTGCGCGAGCGCGGGTTGTTCTTCCTCGATTCAAGGACGACGCCGCATACCGTCGGGATCGATCTGGCACAGGAGATGGGCCTGCCGCATGCTGCCCGCGACGTCTTCCTCGACGACGACTTGGCGGCACCGGCGGTGGCGGTGGAGCTGACGAAGACGGAAGCGGTGGCGCGGCGCAATGGCATTGCCATCGCGATCGGCCATCCGCATGTCGGCACGATCGCGGAATTGCGGCGCTGGCTGCCGCTGGCCGAGGCGCATGGGTTTCGGCTGGTGCCGGTCACAGCCATTCGTTCAACAACAATGAAGCGCGGGCCGGCCACGCGCAGGATTGACGGCGCTATTCGCCCTGGCGGTAGAGTACGATCCGGCCGGGTTCCTGCCGCGCCTTAAGATGGAACAGTTCATCGAGCGAGAACAGCACGCTCTTGGTGTCGCCAGTCTGGAACACCGCCGAAATCGTCATGTGCTGCATCGTCTCGTCGGCCAGGACGAGCTTGGTACGGCTGTAGCGATTGATCTCGTCCAGCGCTGCACCCAGCTGCAGATCGTCCAGATAGATCTTACCTTCGCGCCAGGCGCCCTTGTGCTGGGCGACGATGCCGCGCGCGACTGCCGGCGTGGCTTGTCCGGCATCGAAATGCGCATCGTCACCGGCCGAGAGCGCCGTGACCGGGCTGCCCGGCTCGGCCCGGAGGACGGCCTGCTCGACTTTGACATGACCTTCGGTGACCGCGACGTCACACGGATTCGGCAGCGCGCCGGACATCGAACTCCGTGCCGGTGACGACGATCTGCCGCGGATCGGCTTCGACCACGAAGGGCCGGTTCGCATCATGCGCGACTTTGAAGAAGGCCTCGCCGCGCTCCAGCACGACATGCCGGGTCGGCGCCGTGAAATCGACCTTGAGACGCGAGTCTCCGTTCAGCCACACGTGTCGAGCCGTCTTCCAACTCGACGGTCTGGATCTCGGGCCTGGTCCAGTCGTATGGACGCCGCGCTCCGGCAGGACGGCGAGAGCGATGAGGGCGGTAGCGAGACCACCCGCCAGACCGAACATCAGCGTCCTCGATTGCGGTTTGCGGCGCGGCGCGGATTCGCGGCGCTTTCGGCAAGGTATTTTGCCGCGCGACCGCGCTCGATTGCAGGCTCTGGGCCAAGGCCAGGCCGCCCTGGTCCTCTCGTAATCCTGGCGATGTTGTGGTTTGCGCTCGAGCCAGACGGCCAGCGCCACATGATCGGTGGACGTCATCGTACCGGAATGGAGTCGGGCGACCCATTCCGCAGCGTTGCTCGGTCCGCGCTGGAACCAGGAGCTCATGGCGATCATGACCCCTCCAAGAAAGGTTGCAGCCTTTCGGCGCAATGGGTCAGCGCGCGCGCCATCTCGCGCTCTACGGTGCGGGTGGTCACGCCCCTGGCGCCGGGCGATTTCGGGATATGTGAGCCGTTCGACGTGGTGCAGCAGAAAGACCGCACGGGTCGAGTCACGCAGTCCGGCCAGGGCTGTTCAAGCTGCCGCATGCCGTGCCGCCAATGTGCCGTAGCCTCTGCGTCGGGTCCCGCGTCGTCGATCAATTCGTCGCTCAAGCTGTCATGCGCAACCGGCGCAGCGTACCTGATTGCTGGGCGATGCCGGTCGCGGGGCAATATTGAGCGCAGTGGTAAACAGATAGCCCCGGGCATCGTCCTTGAGCGTCCCCTGTTGCTCTTGCCGCCAGACGCGCAGGAAGGTTTCCTGCAGGCAATCGTCGACTTCGTGCGGCGTATGCACATAGCGGCGCAGGAACTGTCCGAGCTCCCGGTAATGGGACGCGAACCAATCTCGACGCGGGAAACGCCGCACCGGCTGTGGTTCGTCCGACCTTCGACGGTCATGAGAGCGGCTTCCAGCTTCACGAGAGCAGTCCCTTCCAGGGCGCACTTATAAGCGGTAATGGTAAAAAATCCCATGCCCGACTGTCCGGGTCAACCGACAGGCCGCACGCGAGGCCGCTATTCCGGCTCAATCCTGCATGACCGGTCCGACCTGTCGGGGAACCCTGCGCTTCGCGTATAGCGAGAAAAGCCCTTAAAACCCCGTCGTGATCTGAAGGCCGAAGGCAAGCGGCCGGATGATGGTTTCGTGCTCGGGTGCGCCCGGCGGCGTGATGGTGTATTTGCACGTCGACCGCGCCCCTCTCGTTCAGCACATTGTCGACGAACAGGCTGATGGTGTGTTGTCGATCGCGACGCCGGTGCGCAGATCGAGCTCGCCAAATTCGGGTCAGATGGATGTTGGGCACCGTGTTGTCATTCGGAAAGGACGAGTTTGCGCGCGCCGTTCACGCGGTAGCTGGCGCCGACCGTGGCGTCCCATGCTCCGAAGGCCTGAAAGGTGTAATCCATGGTCGCAGCGCCACTCCAGCGCGGCACGGTCGGCAGCGCATCGCCTCTCAGGCCACCGATGAGCGGCGCGTCCGACGTTAAAACCGCGTCGGTATAAGCGCCGGCCAGGCCGAGGACGACGCCGTTAAAACGGGTGATAGCTCGCTTCGTATTCGACGCCCCGGCTCGAGGCGGCGCCGCCATTGCTCTCGGTAGCGAAGACGACGTTGTTCGGCTGGAGCTGGATGTTTCGCCAATCGATGAAGAAAGCATCGATATCGAAGGACAGGCGCTTGTCGAACAGTTCACTCTTCAGGCCGACCTCGTAGTTCCACAGAGTATCCGACGTGAAGCTGCTCAATGTCGGCGTCGAGGTCGATAGGAGCTTGGGAGGCGGCACGTTGGGCCCGCCGGACGGTAGCCGCTCGATGCTTCGGCGTAGGTTGTGATTTCATCTGTAAATGCGCCAGCGCGGCGCAATGCGGAATGTCCAGCTGGTGCCGGGCGGAGGAGCCGATGGCTGCTGGCCGTTGAGACGGATTCAGGAAATTGTTCAGCAGACCGGAGGCAGTTTGTTAAAGGATTGGCGGTTTCGGCTCCAGCGCGCCCCGCCGTCAGGTCGACATCGGGGCTGAAGTAGTAATCGACATCGCCGAATCCGGCATATTCGCGGAACCGCGACGGCTCCTCCTCGCTAAATGCCGAAGCGACAACGTCCGGCAGCCTTCACATCCGGAATGAAACCGAGAATCGAATCGCGCGCATTCGACCATTCATAAGTGTAGAACGTGCCGACCAGCCAGTTGAACGAGCGGGTCTGCGTCGAAGCGAGGCGGATTTCCTCGGTGAACTTGTCGGTCGTGAAGCTGGTCGGAACCGAGACGGAGAGGCTGGTCGGCAACGGGCCGACCAGTGTCGTGGAAAGCTCCTGCAGCACCGGGCCGAGCAGCGTGCTCTCATCGGTCACCGCATGCGCGAGGCTGCGCCCATAGCTGGTCGAGGAGATGAGATCGGCGAAGCCGAGGTTCCAATCCAGCTTCCAGGTCGTGGAGCTGATATTGCTGGCTTGCCGTTTCACGAAGCGTCCGGGATTGGTCGAGAGGCCCGAAGGTCGGCTGTTGTGTGATCGGGTCGATATCGACCGATGGCGTGCCGCCGACATAGCGTTCCTGATAGATCGATGTGAAGCGGATCGACAGATCGTCGGTTGGCTTGGCGAGGACGGAGACACGGCCGCCACGCACGTCGCTGTAATTCTCGGCCTTGTTGTCGGTGCCGACATCGTCGATATAGCCCGAATCGCGGCGCTGGTAGAGATCGAGGCGGATTGCCGCGCGGTCGCCCAGCGGGACATTCGTCATGATCTTGGCCGCTTCGTCCAAGCCGCCGCCATCGGTGCCGCCGGCCATCGAGTTCGCCCCGGCTTTCCCAGCTGTCGAGCTTAGGCGGGTTGGTGACGAATTTCAGCAGGCCGGCAAGCGTGCCGGCGCCGTAGAGCGTGCCCTGCGGTCCGCGCGCAATTTCGATCCGCTCGACATCGAAGGGGTCGATGTCGGCGATCACCAGATTACCGCCGCCGAAGGCAGTGCTGCTGCCTTAGGGCACGTCGTCGACATAGGAGCCGACCGAGGCGGTCGGTTGGCTCGTGCCCCGTGGTGATGCCGCGCAGCACGATCTGGCCGAAGCCGCGCTGATTGCTGAGCAGAGTCAGGCCCGGCACATAGCTGCCGTAGTCGTCGAAGCCGTTCAGCCCGCGGTCCGACAGGGTCTGGCCAGTCAGCGCGGTGATCGACTCGGGGACATCCTTCGCGGCCTCTTCGCGCTTTTCGGCCGTTACCAGGATTTCCTCGATCGGCGTGGGAGCGAGACGGGACGGCGCCGGCACCGGCGCGGAATCGGGCGAGGCCGGCGGGCTGGCCGCGGGGAGCACGACGATCGTACCGCGCTCATCCAGCTTGAACGTGAAATTCGACTGCTTGAGCAGTTCGGTCAGGGCTTCGCCAACGGTAAAGGAACCGGACAGCCCGGTTGTTCGCGCGCCGTCCAGTTGCTGCGGCGAGTAGACGATCTGGCTATCTGTCTGACTCCGCAACTGTTTCAGCGCTTCGATCAGCGTGTCAGGCCGGCAGCGTAATGTCGAATTTGGGACTTTGGGGCATACGCTGACGGCACGCAAAGCCCGGTCGCGACCAGGATCGCGACAGCCGCGGCTGACCAGCCGGCTCGAGCCGGATGACGGCGCAGCCGAGACCTCAAGAACCAACATTCTCCCGCCTTCCCGGACGCTCCGGCGGCACATTGCCGGATGGGCGGTCGCGGATCAAGGCGCCGACAGCTGCGGCGGCGGAATTCGAAACTATCGGATTAGGGCATCCAAAACAGGATGGCGAGGGCCGGGACGAGCAGACATAGCCCGCCTCGATCCGCACGCCGGCCGGGGCCGAGGCCGTCCGATTCCTGCTCTTCGGCAGCGATCAGTTCTGCGACGGCGCAGCAGTCGTCACCACGACACTGGCTTCGCCGACGGAGTCCGGTACGACCCGCGCCGGTCGCCTCGGTGAAGCGCAGGAACAGGCGCGGCTCCTGCAACTCGTCGGGTATCGCAGGTCCAAGCGAGGAAACGAAGACGGTGAAGGTCTCGGTGCCGCCGCTCGGGAAGCTGACCGGGACCTGTGCCGCTGCCGGGCTCAGGCACTGACCGGTCAGCAGATTGGTCTCGCAGATCTGCACCTTGACCGGCAGCGTCTGGTAAAAGCCGGGCGCGGTGCCGTCACCGGTCACGGGGTAGAAGCTGCCGCTGTCGGCGGAGACCTGCAGCGTGGCGCTGGCCCCGAAATTGAAGGCGGCGACGGCGAAGGCCGTGACGGAGTTCGAAGAGCTCGGCGCAGTCAGATTCGGCAGGATAACGACGCCGGAATTTTGCGGCGTTACCGCGGCGGCGATGATATCGGCAGTGGGGGCGGCGGCGAAGGTCAGATCGGCTGTGTTGATGCCGGAATAGACTGGTGCCGGGCTGGTGCCGTCGCAGCTGAACAGAAAGAATCGCCGATCGTATCGAGCGGCGCCTGCGTGTTGAGCGTCAACACGAAGCTCTGCCCCTGGCCGGCAGGAATGACCACCGGCTGGTTGATCTGCCCGACCGTCAGGTTGTTGAGCGGATTGGTCGTCTGAAAACTGAGCGACAGGCCCGTCGGCGCGTCGTTGGGTAATGCGACCTGGCAATTGGCGAAATCGGTCGCGCTGGTATTTATGATCGTCGCGAAGATCGTCGCGGGTTGCCCTGCGGTCAATGCCCGTCCATTGGGCGACACGGCGGCCAAGAGCCAGGAAGGCTGGCCGAAGATCTGGACATGGTTGAGCAGCGCATCCCCGACGAAGATGCGTCCAGTCGCCGGATCGAAGGCGACACCGCTCGGTGTCATGAACCTGGCGTTGTCGATGCCGAAACTGCCGAGCAGACCGAGGGTGGATGTGGCGCTGAACGTGTCGGCATTGACCACGGCAACCACGAAATCGGTCGAATCGGCCGCGAAGATATTGCGTCCGGTCACGTCGAGACCGAGCTGCGTCACGGCGCCGACCTGCCCGATCGTCCGTGGCATAGGCCAGCGGTCTGCGCATCGAAGACCTGCACCCGGCTGTTGCCGGTATCGGCGACCAGGATATGCCCTGCGATCGTGTCGACAACGACGCCCTGCGGGCTCGAAAGGTGCCCGTATCCGGCCCGGCGACGCCCGGAATGCCGATCGTCCCAAGGAAGGTGAAGCTATTTGCATCGAACAGCTGAACGCGGCTGTTGCCAGTATCGGCGACGACGATATGGCTGTTGGTCGCATCAATCGCGACGCCGCCCGGACTGAAGAAATGCCCGTTATCGCGCCGGCGATACCGGATTCGCCAAGCGTCCGATCAGAGCCAGGCTGGCGGCGTCGAACACCTGTACGCGGTCGTTGCCGGTATCGGCGACCAGGATGCGATTGCGCATCGCGTCGAAGGCAACCCCGCTCGGATTGGAGAGATGGGCGGCATCGCCGCCTCCGACCGCGGCAACGCCAAGCGTTGCCACCGGCACCAAGCTCGTGCCGTCGAGCAACTGGACGATCTGGTTGGGACCCTCGGCGATCAGCAGCCGGTTCGCCACCCGTGTCGAAAGCGAGGCCTTGCGGCTCGCTTTCCGGGTCGTCGGCGCTGGCGACACGAGGCCGGCGAACGCCGACCGTCGCCGCATAGGGATAGACCTGCGCCATGACCGGATCGGCCACGCCGATTGCCAAAGCGGCGCAAATCACCGCAACCAAACGCTCAATCTGACTCCTCAGGACGATCCGCCACTCATCCGGAGCGAACCCATCTTTGGATAACTACGCAGCCAATTGGTTGCGCCCGACACCAAGCGGGGCAACTTGTCGAGAATTAACCAGGGCGGGTTAATAACGTCTATCGATATTTACTGGATAGCCGTCGCAAACCTTCTGACGAAGCTCGGACGAGTTGCTCCAATGAGCGCCCTCCACAGAGCAAGAGAGAACGAATTCCGGGGCATCTCTCGGGGAAACGGCTAAAGCCGCTTGGCCTCCAACAGGATAAGCAAACGTGCTGAAGCCTCTGCCGCTTGCGTGGCAATCTCCGCCTCGCTCGGAAGGCGCAGCCCATGCAACGCGGCGTCGAACAGGCCAGCCCGCAGCAGCGCTTCGAAAGTCTGCGCGACATCGGTCGGGTCGGGCTGCTGCCAGCCGGCGGTCTCGGCCCAGCGATCGAGATAGCCGGCAACGAGCTGGATCCTCCGGCCAACCATCTCGGCATGGTAGCGGCGGCCGAGCTCCGGAAACCGGTCGGCGTCGCGGGCAACGACACGATAAAGCGCCAGCTGCTCCTTCGATAGGGCATCGCGAAGATAGGCCGCCTCCCGCGATGGGAAGGGCGATCGCCGGCGGTTCGGCATACCAAGGCGGATCCGCCGTTTCGGCCTCGGCGGAGCAGGCGGCCTGCATCACCGCGCTGAACAGATCGTCCTTGTTCTCGAAATGGCGGTAGAGGGTCTTGATCGACACCCCTGCCGAGGCCGCGATGCGGTTGACCGAAGCCTCGGCATAGCCGGCGTCGAGAAAGGCTTGGAGCGCGGCGCCGACAATGGCAGCCCGCTTGGTCGCCATGAGCGCGGCCTTCGGGTTGTCCGCCGACCAGATCTTCGCCATCCGTCAGGATCTCCATGGCTTGACAGAACGTACGACAGCATCCACTGTCCTATATAGAACATCGGTCGCTGTCGTATATGCAACAACGGCCACTGTTGCACGAACGCCGCGGCGACCGCCAGCACTTGACGGGAAGATGACATCATGACGAATGCCCTATCGAAGCCGCTCGAGCTGCCCTGCGGCGTTACTTCTGGCGAACCGCCTCGCGAAGTCGGCGATGAGCGAGGGACTTGCCGACGCGAACAATCACGCCACGCCGCGCCTGGAGGCGCTCTACCGGCGCTGGGCCGCATCGGCGCCGGGCTGTTGTTCTCAGGCAATATTCAGGTCGATCGCGATCATCTCGAACGTCGGGCAATGTCGTCGTGGATGACGACAGCGGTCAGGTCCAACTCGCCCGGCTCGCGGTGGCGGGGACATCGCAGGGTGCGCATTTCTGGGCCCAGCTCAGCCCATACCGGCCGGCAAGTGGCCGACGCGATCAACGCGGCGCCGGTTGGCGCCGTCGTCGGTCGAGATCGATATTATCCGAGGCTCCGGCTACAGTTTCGCGCCGCCCCGAGCGATGACCGAGGCGGAGATCCATCATGCTATCGGCCAGTTCGCCTTTTCCGCCGGAAGGTGCGCGAGGCCGGTTTTAACCGGCGTCGCGCTGCATGCGGCTCACGGGTATCTGATTTCGCAATTCCTCAGTCCTTTGACGAACCGGCGGACCGATCGCTGGGGTGGCTCGCTGGAAAACCGATCGCGCTTCCTGATCGAGGTCCTTGCCGCGGTGCGCGCCGCCGTCGGCCCGGACTTCCCGATCGGCATCAAGCTCAACGCATCCGATTTCCAGAAGGGCGGCTTCACCAATGCCGAATGCATCGCGCTCGTCGCGCGGTTGAACGAAGTCGGCGTCGATCTGCTTGAATTGTCGGGCGGATCGCTCGAACAGCCGAAAGTCGTCGGCGTTGCGAATCAAGGATGAGGGCGAGGACGGGCCGCGCGCGAGCACGGTTGCACGCGAAGCCTATTTCATCGCCTTCGCTGGTGCGGTCCGCGCGGTGGCCAAGATGCCGGTGATGGTCACCGGCGGCTTCCGCACGGTCCAAGGCATGGTCGAGGCGCTCGAAGCAGGCGAGCTGGATATTGTCGGGGCTGGGCCGCCCGCTCATCGCCGCGCCGGAGACGCCGAAGCGGCTGCTGTCCGGCGATCTTGCGCGAGCGCCGATTTATGAAAGCAAGATCAATCTGTTCCAGCTGATCCCCTGGTACAGTCCTGCAGCTCGAACGGATGGGCGACGGTCTCGATCCGGATCTCGACCTCGACGCACCGAAGCGGCGGCCGTCTTTACCGAACTCGAGACGCGTTATTTCGCCGCCTTGCTCGAACGCCGCAGCCGGCAGGCGGCTTAACCTCAGCGGCCGGCGGCGAAGCGGACGGCTTCTTCAGCGGCGCGAACCAGGGCTTTGGCTTTGTTCAGCGATTCCTGGTACTCGCCTTCAGGATCGCTGTCGGCCACGACACCGCCGCCGGCCTGCAGCACCAGCCTGCCATCCTTGAGCACGGCGGTGCGCAGGGCGATGCAGGTATCCATGGCGCCCGAACCGCCGAAATAACCGACAGCGCCAGCGTAGACGTTGCGCCGCTCCGGCTCGAGTTCGTCGATGATTTCCATCGCGCGGACCTTGGGCGCGCCAGAGACGGTGCCGGCGGAAAGCCGGCCATGAGCGCATCGAGCGCGTCGTGTTTCGGATCGATTTCGCCTTCGACCGTCGAGCAGATATGCATGACGTGACTATAGCGCTCGACGATCATCTGCTCGCCGACCCGCACCGTGCCGATCCGGGCGACCCGGCCGACATCGTTGCGGCGAGGTCGAGCAGCATCAGATGCTCGGCCAACTCCTTGGGATCGGCGAGCAAATCAGCGGCCAGCGCCTGGTCTTCTTCCGGCGTGGCGCCGCGCCGGCGCGTACCGGCGATCGGCCGGATCGTGACCTTATTGTCGCGCAGCCGGACCAGGATCTCGGGGCTGGAGCCGATCACGCTGAACTCGCCGAAATCGAGCAGGAACAGGAAGGGCGACGGGTTCAGCCGGCGCAGCGCCCGATAGAAGGCAAGGCCGGGAAGCTTGAACGGCACGACGAAACGCTGCGACGGCACGACCTGGAAGATATCGCCGGCGCGGATATATTCCTTCGCCCGCTCGACCATGGCGTGGTAGTCGGGCCGGCCCATATTGGCGACCGGCTCCGGTACAGGTACGTCGTCCATCCGCTCGGCGCGATAGGGCAAAGCTCCGCCCGAAATCCTGGACGACATCGGCGAGCCGGGTGCGCGCCTGATCATAGGCGCCGCGTGCCGTCACGGCCGTCCCTGCGGCCAGCACGGCGTCACCCACCGTGACGCGGTCCAGCACGTTGTCGAAGATCGCGACGACACTCGGCCGGATCAGCAGCGCGTCCGGCACGCCGAGCGTATCGGGATTGGCATCGGGCAGCCGCTCGAACCTGGCCGATCATGCCGTAGCCGAGATAGCCGAACAGCCCGCTCGCCATCGGCGGCAGCGGCGACGGAATCTCGACCGGCTCTCCGCGATCAGCGCCCGCAGCGCGGTCAGCGGCGCGTCCTCGACCGGCGTAAAGTCATAGAGATCGAACCGGGCGTTGCGGTTGATTTCGGCCTTGCCGCTGCGGCAGCGCCAGATGATGTCCGGCTTCAGCCCAATGAAGGAGTAGCGGCCGCGCACGGCGCCGCCTTCGACCGATTCGAACAGGAAGCTCATCGGCCGGCCATCGGCCAGCTTCATCATGGCCGAGACCGGCGTTTCCAGATCGGCGACGAGCGTGGTCCAGACCAGCACCGGCTGGCCGCGCTCGAACGGCTCCGCGAATTCGGCGAAGCCGGGCAGGGTGGTCACTGGCTCGGACCTCCGCCCAGCAGCTGGTCGATCGCCGCATGGCGGACATCGACCGGATAGCGGTCGCGCAAGGCCAGCTCGAATTCGTCGACCATCTCCGAGCCCATTTCCTGGTCGAGCTGCTTCTTCAGCTGCGCAGTCGCGTTCGGATCCGTACCCGTCGCCGCAGGCTGGATTTCCTTGAGCTGGCGACGTAGAACCCATCGGGCGTGGCGCCGCCTGGCCACGGTGCCGACATCGCCCTTGAACAGCGCCGCGACGACGTCGGGCGGCAGCGGGGCGTCGCGCCGATCATTGGTGCGCGTGAACGGCTTGCTGGTGCGCAGCTCGAGCTTCTTCGCAACCGCAGCCTTGGCGAGCGTCAGATCGGGCTTGACGCTGTCAGCCAGTGCCTTGCCGTCGGCCGCAACCTTCGCGGTCCGCTGCTCGGCCTGCCAGCCCGCCACGACCTTGTCCTTGACCTCGTCGAACGGACGCAGCGCCGGTGCGGTGACGGTATCGACCTTGACGACGTAGTAGCCGCTGCCGTCCTTGATTTCTTCAAGGCCGCTGGCCTGGCCGTTGGCGGTCTCGAATACGGTCTTCATCACCGCCGCCGCCGGGATCGGCAGGGTCGACAGGATGTTGCCGGCAGGGTCCTTTGCACCATCGTCGACCGAGGCGACCGTCACCGGCTTCAGATTGAATTGCTGGGCGATGGCATTCAGATCGACGCCGCCCGACAACGCGTTCTGGACGTTGTCGGCCAGCTTGTCCAAAGCGTCGCGCTCGGCATCGTTGCGCAGCTCGGTTTCGAGCTGCGGCTTGACCTCATCGAAGCTCTTGGTCGCCTCCGGCTCGATGCGGCAATCTTGACCACGGTCCAGCCGAGTGCGCTGTGCACTGGCTTGGCGACGTCTCCCGTTCTTGGCGTCGAAGGCGACGCTCGCGATCTCGTCGGCAGGTCGTCCTTGCTGACCGAACCCAGATCGACGGTGCTGGCGTCCTGCTTCGCGATCGTCTTGGCGACGTCGAGGAAATCCTTGCCGCCGGCGAGCGCCTGCTCGGCCTGGTCGGCTGTGGGCCTCGTCGGGCAGCAGCATCTGCAGCACATGCCGGGTTTCCGGCTTGTGGAATGTATCCTTCTGCTTCTCATAGGCCGCCTTGAGATCGTCATCGGCGATCTTCACCCCGGCGGCGACGTCGGCGACCTGAAGGAACAGCGCGGTGAAGCCGCGATATTCCGGCGCCGTGAAGCTCTCATGGTTCTTGTCGTAATAGGTATGGAGCGCGGCATCGTCGGGCGCGGCAGATCCTTTACTGCGCTGGTCGGCAGGAAGACGTAGTCGGCCACGCGATGCTCATTGCGCAGATCATACAGCGTGTCGACCAGCACCTTGGGCGCGGTCGGGGTTTCCTGGGCGGTGGCCCCGACCATCTCACGGCGCAAATCGCCGCGCTGCGCGACGACGAATTGCTGCTCGCTCATGCCGATCTGCCGCAGGAGCTCGGCGAATTTGAATCCGGTCGACCTTGCCGCCCGAGGCGACGCCGGGAATGGCCGCGATCGAGGCTGCGATCTGCGCGTCACCGACCGCGACATTCAGACGCTTGGCCTCCTGATCGAACAACGTCTGGCCGACCAGATCGTCGACCGTCCGGTCGATCAGCCCCAAGGCGCGCGCCTGCTCGGGATCGAGCGAGCTGCCGAAACGCCGGCGCATCTGCTCGAGCGTCTGGCGATACGCGGCCTGCACCCGATCGGCTTCGATCGTGTCGCTGCCGACCGAGATCAGGGTCGTGTCGCGCGGCGATTGCCGCAGGAAATCGCCGACGCCCCAGATGCCGAAGCTACCGATCAGCAACACGAAGAGCAGCTTGACGAAGAAGGATCCGGCCTTGGAGCGGATGAATTGCAGCATTGAAGATCGAACCGTTATGATAGCGCAAGGGCGCGGGCGGCCTGACGACCTGCCCCTGCCGGGCGCGGCGACCATAGAGCGGCGGCGGCGCGGGCCGCAACCGGGAAATGCCGGCAATGGGCCCCGGTCGGCCGCTGCGGCACGATAGTTTGGCGATTTTCTCCCAGGAGGGAAACGGATGGGCGTTGGAAAGCGGGCACTGATTGCCGGCAATTGGAAGATGAACGGGCTGCGGCAGGATGGCGTGGCATTGGCTGCGGCGCTCGCAGGGCGGGCGCAGCAGACGGTCAAGGCCGATATCCTGATCTGCCCGCCGGCGACGCTCCTGGTGCCCTGCGCCGATGCGCTGGCCGATAGCGCCGTGGCGCTGGGCGCACAGGATTGCCATGCGCGGCCGAACGGTGCCTTCACTGGCGATATCTCTGCGCGCATGTTGAAGGATGTTGGCTGCAGCCATGTCATCGTCGGGCATTCGGAACGGCGCGCCGGCCATCACGAAAGCGACGCACAGATCCGCGCCAAGGCGGCCGCTGCTTTGGCCGAGGGCTTGACCGCAATCATCTGCGTCGGCGAGACCGAGGCGGAATGCGATGCCGGGCAGGGGACAGACATCCTGGCCGGCCAGCTGCGCGGCTCGGTCCCGGCCGAGGCAACAGGGACGAATGTCGTCGTTGCCTATGAGCCGGTCTGGGCAATCGGGACCGGCCGCACACCGAGCATCGCTGATATCGATGCGATGCATCGGCATATCCGGGAGGTGTTGGCAGCATTGCTGCCCGGCGGTGCGGCGATCCGCCTGCTTTATGGCGGCTCGTCAAGGCATCGAATGCGGCCGAGATCCTGGCGCGCCCGGATGTCGACGGCGCGCTGGTCGGGGGCGCCAGTCTCAATGCCGAGGAGTTCTGGGCAATCGTCGAAGCGGCGCCGGGCGCACAGGCCGTTTAGGCGCCGCCCCCGAGGCCGAAAATTCGGCCTCGGGGACTTCCGCATGTCGCATCAAACCGACTGGGTTTTGCGGCTGCCGTAAAGGGACGGCCCGGCGGCTGGCAATGGACGGCCAGACTCGCCGGGAAAGTCTTGCCTGCCCGACCAGCGGTTGATGACCGTCGCCAGTTCCTGCGGATCGATCGGCTTCGTATCAGGTCCTGCATGCCTGCGGCAAGAACCTCTGCCCGGACCTCGACCATGGCATGCGCCGTCAAGGCGATGATCGGGACTGTGCCGCGGCGGCCGCCGGCTCGCCGAATGGCGGCTGCGGCTGCGGCACCGCCCATTCCAGGCATCTGCAGATCCATCAGGATGAGATCGTAATCGCCAGCGAGGGCGGCTGTGACTGCCTCATAACCGTTCGCAGTGAGCACCGCATGGTGGCCCAGCTTGTCGAGCATCGCCGTGACGACTATTTGATTGATCTCAATGTCTTCGGCGACCAGGATGCGCAGAGCCTTGGTCACCGCCCTGTCCCGCCTTGGCGCCCAGCGCTCGCGGTCGACCGGTGGCGCGGCGCTGGTGATGTCGAGCACCTGGCAGAGTGCCGCGGTCAGCGTCGACCGGCTGAGCGGCTTGACCACGAAGGCGTCGAAACCGACCTGTCGCGCCTCGTCGCTCGGATTCGGTAGTCCGATCGAGGTAGCCAGGATCAACTTCGTCGCGGCCAGGCTGGGTCGGGTGCGGATCTGTCTGGCGAGGTCAATACCGCTGAGCTGGGGCATCTGCTGGTCGAGGATGGCGACATCGAACGGCGTGTCCCGGTCCGCCGCCGACTGTAGAGTGTCGATAAAGTGCTCGGCATCCGCCATGGCCGACACCTCGATCCCGCAGGATTCCAACTGACCGACAATGGCCCGCCGGTTGATCGGCGTATCATCGATAACGATGACCCGCCGGCCCCTTAAGAGTGCCGGGTGCGGAATCACCGCGGCGGCCGGATTGCCTGTGCCGCATTGAAGCGCAGCGTGAACGAGAACCGTGAGCCCTGATCGACGGCGCTCTCGACCCGGATCTCGCCGCCCATCAGTTCGATCAGCCGCTTGGAGATAGCGAGGCGAGGCCGGTGCCGCCAAACCGGCGCGTGACCGAATTATCGCTTGGCTGAATTCTGAAACAGCTTCCGCGCGCGGAATCGGGGATGCCGATCCCGGTATCCGTGATGGCGAATTCCACGAGCGCGGCGGTATCGGCCTCGGCCTGTGCCAGGACTTCGAGCACGACATGGCCGGCCTGCGTGAATTTCACGGCATTGCCGATGAGGTTGAGCAGCACCTGGCGCAACCGCGTCGGATCACCACGCACCCAGCGGGGCAGTGCTGGATCGATTACTGCGGCGATGTCCAGTTGTTTTTGCTGGGCCGTGACGGCACAGGAGGCGAGAGCGGCCTCGATTACTGCCTCCAGATCGAAGTCCACCTCTTCAAGCTCAACCCTGTCGGCCTCCAGCTTGGAAATATCCAGGATGTCGTTGATGACAGTGAGCAGGAGCTCAGCCGAGATCTGGACGCTCGTGGCAAATTGCAGCTGGCGGCATCGAGATCCGTGTCCAGCAGCAGGCCGTTCATGCCGATGATGCCGTTCATCGGCGTCCGGATCTCATGGCTCATATTTGCCAGGGAATTCGGATTTCGCACGGTTCGCCGCGTCTGCCGCGATCAGGGCGGCGCCCAGTTGCAGACGAGTGTCGACGAGAGAGCCTGCAAGTGCCAGCGTGATGATGAGGATCGTCACGGCGGTAATCGCGACGGCGAGGAATTCGGGCGCGACGATCTGGTCGGAAAACGCGATGGATGAAGTCGGGAACCAGCGTGAGGCCGGCCATGCCGGTAAAATGCAGCCCGCAAATCGACAGGACGAGCAGCAACGTTCCGGCAAGACGGTGCCGCCAAGTCGCGCCGTGCGACTGGATGCGCAACGCAACCATTGCCGGGATGCTCCCGATCACCAGCGAAGCCAGGATGAACCGGAGGTCCCATTGGAAATCGGCCGGTGCGCGGAGTGCCGCCATGCCGACGCAATGCATTCCCCAATCGCGGCGCCGAGCAGGGCACCGCCCCACAATGGTGCGCCGTAACGGAGGGCAACGAGCATGCCGAGCCAGGCGATCGATACGGCGACCGCGAGCGACAGGGTGGTCAGGCCGGCATCATAGCCGATCGGAGGCCCGGCCGGTACGCAAGTTCCGCGACGAAATGCGTCGTCCAGACGCCGGAGCCGAATACGACTCCCGCCACTGCGGACAACAAGGCGAGCTTCCCTCGCTGGGGCCGCTTCCCGGGCACGGACGAACAGGTTGACGGTCGCGAAACACGCAAAAACGCTAACGGTTGCGGCCAGAATTACCAGCCGGAAATCATGCTGCGTTGTTAAGCTGAGGGGATTCATGAGCAACCTGCCGCATCTTCTGTCGCTCGTCACCTTCCTGCCCCTGGTCGGGGCGGGGCTCATCCTGTTGATTCGCGGCGAGGAACAAGCGGTCGCGCGGAACGCCAGATGGGCGGCGCTGCTGACTTCGCTGATTACTTTCGTACTGTCGATCTTCCTGTGGACCGGCTTCGATCCGAAGGATGGCGGCTTTCAATTCGTCGAATCCGGGAATTGGCTGCCGACGCTCAAGATCAATTACCATATGGGCATTGACGGCATCTCGCTGTTCTTCGTCCTGCTGTCGACGCTCCTGACTCCGATCTGCATCGTTGCCTCCTGGGAATCGATCCATAATCGAGTCAAGGAATACATGCTGGCCTTCCTCGTGCTCGAAACGATGATGGTCGGCATGTTCTGTTCGCTCGACCTGATCCTGTTCTACGTCTTCTTCGAGGCCGTGCTGATCCCGATGTATCTGATCATCGGGGTCTGGGGCGGACAGCGCCGGGTCTATGCCGCGTTCAAGTTCTTCCTCTACACGCTGCTCGGCTCGGTGCTGATGCTGCTGGCGATCCTGGCGGTCTATTGGCAGCTCGGCACGACGGATATCCCGACGGCGATGCAGTCGCATCTGCCGCCCTCGCTGCAATACTGGCTCTGGCTGGCCTTCTTCGCCTCCTTCGCCGTGAAGGTGCCGATGTGGCCGGTTCATACCTGGCTGCCCGACGCGCATGTCGAGGCGCCGACGGCGGGCTCGGTCATCCTGGCCGGCGTGCTGCTGAAGATGGGCGGCTACGGTTTCATCCGCTTCTCGATACCGCTGTTCCCGGATGCGACGGTCGTGCTGACGCCGCTGATCTATACGCTCTCCGTGGTCGCGGTGATCTACACCTCGCTGGTGGCGCTGGCCCAGGAGGACATGAAGAAGCTGATCGCCTATTCTTCGATCGCGCATATGGGCTTCGTCACCATCGGCATCTTCACGCTGTCGCAGGAAGGCGTGCAAGGCGCGATGTTCCAGATGCTGAGCCACGGCATCGTTTCGGCCGCGCTGTTCCTCTGCGTCGGCGTGGTCTATGACCGGCTGCATACCCGCGAGATCGCGCGCTATGGCGGCCTCGCCAACAACATGCCGAAATACTCCCTGGTGTTCATGATCTTCATGCTCGCCTCGGTCGGGTTGCCCGGCACCTCCGCTTCGTCGGCGAGTTTCTGGTGCTGATGGGCGCTTTCGAGGTCAACACCTGGGTCGCGCTGCTGGCGACGACCGGGCTGATCCTCGGTCCGTGCTACATGCTCTACCTCTATCGCCGGATCATCTTCGGCACGATTACCCGCGAAGACGTCAAGGGCATGCTCGATCTGAGCCTGCGCGAGAAGCTGATCTTCGCGCCGCTCCTGGCACTCGTGTTCTGGATGGGCATCTACCCGTCTTCGTTCCTTGATCCGATGAAGCCCCGCGATCACCGCGATGATCGAACGCGGCCACGTCGCCTCCCAGTCCGCACCGCATCCGGTGCAGGCTGCAGCCTCTCTGGTGCAGTGATGGTCCAGGTTTTCAGCTTCACCCCGGCCGTGCCGGAGATCGTCATTGCGGTTTTCGCCATGGTGCTGCTGCTGCTTGGGGTGATCCGCGGCAAGGATACCGGCGGCGGCGCGATATCGCTGCTGGCGGTCGCGGCGCTCGCCATCGTCCTGTATCTGGTCTCGGTCGGGCCGAGCCGGCATACCGAGACCTTCAACGGTCTCTTCGTCACCGACGGCTTCGCCAAATTCATGAAGGCGCTGATTCTGATCGGCTCGGCGCTCTCGTTGCTGCTGGCAATCCGCTACAATACGCGCCAGCACATCAACCGCTTCGAATACCCGGTGCTGGTGCTGTTCGCGACTGCCGGCATGATGGCCATGGTGTCGGCCAATGACCTGATCTCGCTCTATGTCGGTCTTGAACTGCAGAGCCTGGCGCTCTACGTCCTGGCCGCCTTCAAGCGCGATACGGTGCGCAGCACCGAGGCCGGCCTCAAATACTTCGTCCTCGGCGCGCTCAGCTCCGGCATGCTCTTGTTCGGCGCGTCGCTAATCTACGGATTTGCCGGTACGACCAATTTCGGCGCCCTTTCCGCCGTCGTCCACCATGCCGGTCCGCGCTCGATCGGGCTGGTCATTGGCATCGTGTTTCTGTCGGTCGGCATTGCCTTCAAATGCTCCGCCGTGCCGTTCCATATGTGGACGCCGGACGTCTATGAAGGCGCGCCGACGCCGGTCACCGCCTTCTTTGCGGTGGCGCCGAAGATTGCCGCCCTGTCGCTGTTCCTGCGCGTCATGATGGGGCCGCTCGGCGGTCTGGCCGATGAGTGGCGGCAGATCATCTGGGTCATTTCGCTCCTGTCCATGGCGCTCGGCGCCTATGCCGCGATCAGCCAGAGCAACGTCAAGCGCCTGATGGCCTACAGCTCGATCGGCAATGTCGGCTATGCGCTGATCGGCTTGGCGGCCGGTACGCATGAGGGTGTGACCGGCGTGCTGGTCTATCTCGCGATCTACGTGCCGATGACGCTCGGTGCCTTCGGCGTCATCCTGTGCATGGAGCGCGGCGGGCAGATGGTCGAGCAGATCAGCGACCTGGCCGGGTTGTCGCGGACGCGGCCGGCGCTGGCGTTTTCGCTTGCCGTCTTCATGTTCTCGATGGCTGGCATTCCGCCGCTGGCCGGCTTCTTCTCCAAGGTCGCCGTGTTCATGGCGGCGATCCATGTCGGCACCGACAGCATGACGGCGCTCGCCATCCTCGGCGTGCTGACCAGCGTGGTCGGCTGCTACTATTATATCCGCATCGTCAAGGTGATGTACTTCGACCCGGTCAAGGACGCCTTCGACACCGGCTCGGGCGGGCACGCGGTAAATTTCGTGGTCGCGGTGTCGATGCTGGCGATTACGCTCTTCATCCTGTCGCCGGGCTGGCTGTTCGACGCAGCCGATGCGGCGGCGAAAGCGCTCAAACCCTGATGGCCGGAACGGGCGGCCAGGCTCCGACCCTGCCGTCCCCGTTTATCCTGGTCGCCCATGATTGCGTGGGATCGACCAGCGACGAGGCCAAGACCCTGGCATCCGCCGGGGCGCAGCACGGCACGCTGGTCTGGGCGCTCGAACAGACCGGCGGGCGCGGACGGCTCGACCGGCGCTGGGTATCGCCACGCGGCAATCTATTCGCCTCGATCGTGCTCCGCCCGGAAGCGCCGCCGGCGCAAGCTGCCGAGCTCGGTTTCGTCGCCGCGCTGGCGGTGGCCGAGACAATCGAACGCTTCGCCGGACCGGATCATGTGCGTCTCAAATGGCCGAACGACGTGTTGGCCGGTGGTTCCAAGATCGCCGGCATCCTGCTCGAAGCCCGCTCGGGCTCCTCGGGACTGGTCGACTGGGTCGTCCTTGGCATCGGCATCAACATCGTCGCGGCGCCGAGCGGCACGCCCTATCCGGCGACCTGCCTCGCTCAGTTGACCATGGCCGTGCCGCCCGTCGGGGAGGTCCTGAAGGCTCTCGCCGCGTCCTTGGCCATGTGGCTCGGCATTTGGGAAAGCCGGGGTTTCTCGCCGATTCGCGATGCCTGGCTCGGAAAGGCCTGCGGACTGGGCGATCCGCTGCAGGTTCGTCAGGGGGAGGACGAACTGTCCGGACGCTTTCTCGATCTCGATCTGGACGGCGCGTTGGTTCTGGAGACCGCATCAGGCATTCGGCGTATAACCGCCGGTGATGTCTATTTTCCGGCAGTGTAGGGTTTCGCAATGCTGCTCGCCATCGACGCCGGCAACACCAATTTCGTCTTCGCGGTCTTCGACGGCGAGACATTGAAAGGCGCCTGGCGTGCCTCGACCGATACCAAGCGCACGGCCGATGAATACGCGGTATGGCTGACGCAGCTCATGGGTCTGAAGGGGCTCGCGCCGAACGACATCGATGCCTGCATCATCGCCAGCGTCGTACCCGAGGCAGTGTTCAATCTGGTGCAGCTGGCGCGACGCTATTTCAACACCGAGCCGCTGAATGTCGGCGACCGGCAGGTCGCTCTCGGCATCGGCATCAAGCTGCCGCGTCCGGAGGAAGTCGGTGCCGATCGGCTGGTCAATGCCGTAGCAGCCAAGGAACTCCTGGCGCCGCCCTTCATCGTCATCGATTGCGGCACGGCGACGACCTTCGATGTGGTGGATGGCGATGGCGATTACGCCGGCGGCGTGATCGCCCCGGGTATCAATCTGTCGCTCCAGGCGCTCTATATGGCGGCGGCGAAGCTGCCGCGCATTGCAATCAAGCCACCGGAAAAAGTTATCGGCACTGGTACCGTGACCGCCATGCAATCGGGCATATTCTGGGGCTATGTCGGGCTGATCGAAGGACTGGTCACGCGCATCCGGGCGGAATACGGCGCGCCGATGCAGGTGCTGGCGACTGGTGGTCTGGCGCCGCTCTTCGCCGGCGCGACCAAGGCGATCGACCGGGTCGATACCGAGCTGACATTGGCCGGGCTCCGGCTGATCCATTTGAGAAACAGAGGGTGATGACAGGCATTCCGTTCGGAACGACAGACATTCAGGCGACGCTCAACCGGCCCGACGAGCTGGTCTTCCTGCCGCTTGGCGGCGTGGGTGAGATCGGCATGAATCTCAGCCTCTACGGCTATGGTGATCGTTGGCTGATGATCGATCTCGGCATCTCGTTCGGCGACGACACGACGCCGGGAGTCGAGATCTTCATGGCCGATCCGCGCTTCATCGTGGAGCGGCGCGACAAGCTGGTCGGGCTGGTCGTGACTCATGCCCATGAAGACCATATCGGCGCCATCCCCCATCTGTGGCCGCAGCTGCGCTGCCCGATCTATGCGACGCCCTTCACCGCCTCGGTGCTGCGGCTGAAGCTGGGCGAGGCCGGGCTGCTGAACGAAGTGAAGATCATCGAGATCCCGTTGTCGGGCAGCTTCACCCTCGGCCCCTTCGCGCTTGAGCTCATTACGCTGACCCATTCGATTCCCGAACCGAATGCCGTCGTGCTGCGGACGCCGGCCGCCACGGCGCTGCATACCGGCGATTGGAAATTCGATCCAGAGCCGCTGGTCGGCCGGACCTCGGACATGGCCGCGCTGCAGCGCCTGGGTGATGAGGGCGTCGATGTCCTGATCGGCGATTCGACCAATGCCCTGCGGCCGGGCGAGGCCGGATCGGAGGCCGATGTCCGGGCCTCGCTGATCGAGCTGGTCGGCCGCTTCGACAATCGGGTTGCGATTGGCTGCTTCGCCTCCAACGTGGCGCGGCTGCATTCGGCGGCGGCGGCGGGCGAGGCGCATGGCCGATCGGTGGCGTTGGTCGGCCGCTCGCTCTGGCGCATGGAGCAGGCGGCGCGCGAGAACGGCTATCTCGACGGCGTCCGGCCCTTCTTGCGCGAGGAGCAGGTGGTCGAGCTGCCGCGCGATCAGATCCTGATGATCTGCACCGGCAGCCAGGGCGAGCCGCGTTCGGCTTTGACCCGGATCGCCGCGCAGGATCATCCGAATGTGAAGCTGGATCAGGGTGATACGGTTATTTTCTCATCCCGCGTGATACCCGGGAACGAGCGTGCGATCGGCCGGTTGCAGAACCAGCTGTCGCGCCGCGGCATCGAGGTCGTGACCGAGGCCGAGCATTTCGTCCATGTCTCCGGCCATCCGGCACGCGACGAGCTGGCGCGCATGTACCAGATCATCCGGCCGAAGGTTGCCCTGCCGGTCCATGGCGAAGCCCGTCACCTGATTGCCCATGCCAAGCTGGCCGAAGAGTGCCAGGTGCCACATACCATCGTCACCGAGAATGGCGAGATGGTGCGGCTCGGTCCCGGCCCGGCCCAGGTGATCGATCATGTCGATACTGGCCGCGTCGGTCTCGACGGCAAGAACCTCGTGCCGCTGGAGAGCGGCTCGTTCCGTACCCGGCTGCGCATGACCTATAGCGGCGCGGCCGTTGCGACGATCGTGGTCGATCGCCGCGGCAAATTGCTGGCGCCGCCGCAGCTGACCATCCATGGCCTTTTGGGCGAAGAAGCGGATACCGTGATGAGCGCCGTTGCCGGGGCGGTCGGACGGGCGGTGTCGGAGCTGTCGGCCGAACAGCGGCTCGAAGACGAGATCGTGCGCGAAGCGGCGCGGCTCGCCATCCGCCGGGCGATCTCGGCCAGCCATGGCAAGAAGCCCGTGACCGATGTACATGTCGTGCGGATCTGACGGGAGGAATGGCATGATCGGAAGACTGAACCACGTGGCGATTGCGGTGCCGGATCTGGTGGCGGCGACCCGGCTCTACGCCGAGACGCTCGGCGCCAAGGTGTCGGCGCCCAAGGCGCAGCCAGACCACGGCGTGACGGTGGTCTTCGTCGAACTGCCCAACACCAAGATCGAGCTGCTCGAACAGCTCGGCGAGGATTCGCCGATCAAGGCCTTCCTGGAGCGCAGCCCGTCGGGCGGCATCCACCACATCTGCTACGAGGTCGAGGACATCCTGGCCGCGCGCGACCATCTGAAGGCGCAGGGCGCGCGCGTGCTCGGCAGCGGCGAGCCGAAGCTCGGCGCGCATGACAAGCCGGTGCTGTTCCTGCATCCGAAGGATTTCGCCGGCACGCTGGTCGAGCTGGAACAGATTTGAGGCCGATGCGATGAACTGGATGTCGGGCGTCGTCGTCTATGTCGTGCTGTGGTGGCTGGTGATGTTCTGCGTGCTGCCCTTCGGCGTCACGCCGGCTGGCGAGGGTCATCTCGGCCACGATGCCGGCGCGCCGGCCAATCCGCGGCTGGGCTTCAAGGTGCTGGTGACGACGGGAATCGCAACGGTGCTGTTCGGCATCGTCTATCTGATCATCATCTCCAACTGGATCAGTTTCAGGCCGGCGACCTAAATGAGCATGACCTATTGCCAGGCGGCGCCCGGCCATGTCTTCCACGGGCCCTATCACGACAGCGAATACGGCTTTCCGCAGCGCGACGACCGGATACTGTTCGAGAGGCTGGTGCTCGAGATCAACCAGGCCGGCCTGTCGTGGCTGACCATCCTGAAGAAGCGCGATGCGTTCCGCGCCGCCTATAGCGATTTCGATATCGACACGGTCGCGGCCTACGGGCTGGAGGATGTCGCGCGCCTGCTCGGAGATGCCGGCATCATCCGCAACCGGCTGAAGGTCGAAGCCGCAATCGAGAATGCCCGACGGCTGCAGAAAATCCGGGAAAGCCACGGCTCCTTTGCCGCCTGGCTCGACGCGCATCACCCCCTCGACAAGGCGGAATGGGTCAAGCTCTTCGGCAAGACTTTCCGCTTTACCGGTGGCGAGATCGTCGGCGAATTCCTGATGAGCCTGGGGTATCTGCCCGGCGCGCATACGGCGGATTGTCCGCGCTATGAGGAGATCCTGGCGCTGTCACCGCCCTGGGCGCGCTGAGCCGTGTCTCAGGCTGCGTGCAACTCGACGATCCGGTCGAGCGGGAAGCTCGCCAGGACCGTCGTGCCGACGCCTACGGTGCTTTCGAGCGCCAGCGTGCCGTCATGCAATTCCATCAGGCGCTTGGATAGCGGCAATCCCAAACCTGTGCCTTCGTAGCGCCGGCTCAGCATGTTGTCGACCTGACCGAAGCGTTCGAGGGCGCGCGGAATATCCTCGGCCGCGATGCCGATGCCGGTATCCGCGACGGCGAGCGTGATGCCGGTGGCGTTCTCGCTGGCGAAGACCCGGACTTCGCCGCCATCCGGCGTGAATTTGACGGCGTTCGACAGCAGGTTCAGCAGGACCTGGCGCACGCGGCGCTGATCGCCGCGCAGATAGGGCAGGCGCTTCGGCATCTGGTCGATCAGGCGGATGCCGCCGGCCTCGGCCTGGCCGGCCATCATGCGCAGCGAGGCGCGGGTGATCTCGACGAGGTCGAGCTCTTCTTCATCGAGCGTCAGGTGACCGGCATCGACCTTGGAAAAATCGAGCACGTCGTTGATCAGGTCGAGCAGATGCAGCCCGCTATCCTTGACCGTCCTGGCATAGTCCTGCTAGCGCGGATCGCCGAGCGGGCCGAAGAGCTCCTGGGCCAGCATTTCAGAGAAGCCGACGATGGCGTTGAGCGGCGTGCGCAGCTCGTGGCTCATGGTCGCCAGGAATTGCGATTTGGCCTGGCTGCCCGAAGCGGCCGCTTCGAGAGCAGTCTCCAGGTCCCGGGCGGTCGCCTCGAGCTGCCGCTTGGTGGCTTCCAGCTCGGCGATATGGGCATGCAACCGCACGGCTTCTTCCGCGCGCCGTTCGGCCAGATGCTGGTCCACCGCGGAGCCCGACAGACCGATCGTGTTGATCAGAACCATGGCACCCGCAACCGCGATGGCAAGCCATTCCGTGGCCATGCTCGATGGCGAGGGCAGGGCGTCGGCGTCGAGCGTGAGCGATGCAGCGGCCATTGCGGCGAAATGCAGGCCTATAATGGCAATCGTCAGCAGCAACATCGCAGAAAACTGCGCGCGGACGGAGCGATTGCGCGCAAACAGGATCAGGCCGAATGCGCTGAACGTCATTCCGATGCCCAGGGCGAGCAGGACCAGAGACAGATCCCAGTGAATGGCGGCCGGAATGTCCAGCGCCGCCATGCCCGTGAAATGCATGACGGCGATGGCCAGAGCGAACAGGACGCCGCCGGTTGCCGGCGCCGAGAAATGCACCGTGATCGCGAAGGCCATCCAGGTAAAAACGATGGCCAGAGCGATTGACAGGATGGTGAGGGGAATGTCGTAGCCGACGGGGACTCCGGGCCGGAAAGCCAGCATGCCAACGAAATGCGTCGTCCAGACGCCGGCGCCGGCAACGACCGCGGCGGCGGTCACCCATCGCCAGTCGGTCCGGTCTTTCCGCTCGCCGACGCCATAGGCGCGAACCAACAGCCGCAACGCCGTATAGCAGCCGAAAAAGCAGATGACGGCCGCTAGCAACACGAGCCCTAAATCATGCTGTTGTATGATGCAGCCAGAGATACGAAGCATCCGATCAACTTCGGCATGCCGCGTAAATTATCCTTTAAAACAGAGCCGCGCTCCGATCGCTATTTAGACGACGGCATGCGGTGCGACGGCAGCGGTCGGCAATAAAAAAATGGCAAGGCCCGACGGCTCTTGCCATTGCGTAGTGCGGCGCTCTTGTTTGCTTTCTTGATGCGCCGCCAAACTCGCTCGCAGTGTCTCCTGCGATTCCTCCCTAAACTCGGGCCCGAATAACGCGGGTGTGCTACCCCTTGTTCGCGAGCAGGACTTTACGAATTATCAACGGTCACGTCATCCATTTTTTTGGGTCACCGCCGACTTTTCTGCATGGCATTTTGCCGGTCGTTTCAGTCAGGCCGCGGTGAAAGGGGGCGGTCGGCCCGGGAACATGGACACCGCAATGGGGTTTCCCTACAGTCCTGCACCGCTGGGTGAGCCCGGCAGCAGGCCAAGAACGGAAAGCGCGTCCCTCGAAATGTCTGTCGCAACATCATCCGGCACGTCGGCGACGCAGCCGAGAGCAATCCGCACAGGCGGAGCGCCGCGCTGATGGCGTTCGGGGCGTTCGAACGGATGATGTCGTTCCGCTATTTGCGGGCGCGGCGCCAGGAGGGCTTCGTCTCGCTCATCGCCGCCTTCTCGCTGCTCGGCATCATGCTCGGAGTCGGCACGCTGATCGTCGTGATGTCGGTGATGAACGGCTTTCGCGCGGAATTCCTGAAGCAAATCCTGGGATTTCAAGGCGATATCTCGGTGCTCTCCCATGAGGCGCCAAAGCCGTTGCATGATTTCGACGCCCTGGCGGCGACGATTCGACAAGTGCCGGGCGTGGTCGACGTCACGCCGATCATCGACAATCAGATCCTCATTCAGTCCGAGGCTAAGCGCTGGATGGGCGTCGCGGTGCGCGGCACCCGAATCGAGGATCTGAAGCGCAATCACGATCTCGCCGACCATATCGTCGAAGGTTCGGTCGAGGCGATCGACGACGATGCGATCATGCTGGGATTCCAGGTCGCGCTGAGCATAGGCGTGCATGCCGGCGACACCGTGACCCTGATCTCGCCCCAGGGCACGCCGACGCCGATCGGCGTGCTGCCGCGCCGTAAGGCGTATCGCGTGGCCGCCACCTTCGACACCGGCTTCAGCCAATTCGACAGCGGCTACGCCTTCCTGTCGCTCGCTGCCGCGCAAACCTTTTTTGCCATGCCGGGCGGCGTGACTTCGATCCAGGTCTTCGTCGAGGACCCCGAATCGCTGCAGCGCTACAGCGCGCCGCTGGCCCAGGCGGTGGGGGAGCACGGCGTAGTCCAGAACTGGCAGGATCGGCCTTCGGCCTTCCTGAACGCGCTCGGCACCGAACGCGCGGTAATGTTCTTCATCCTGACGCTGATCATCCTGGTCGCGGTCTTCAACGTCATCTCCAGCATGATCATGCTGGTGCGCTCGAAGGGGCGCGATATCGCCATCCTCCGGACCATGGGCGCGACGCGTGGCATGGTACTGCGCATCTTTTTCCTGACCGGCGCCAGCATCGGCACGGCCGGCACCTTGCTCGGCCTTGCTGCCGGCCTCGCCTTTGCCGGGAACATCGAAACGATTCGGCACTTCCTGGCCGGGTTCCGGAACGCGGAGCTGTTCGCAGGGGAAATCGATTTCCTGAGTCGGCTGCAATCGAAGATCGATCCGGTCGAGGTGATCGGGGTTGCATTGCTCGCCTTTGCCTTGAGCTTTCTAGCCACGCTTTATCCGGCCTGGCAGGCGGCGCGGCTCGATCCGGTCGAGGCGTTGCGCTATGAGTGACCGGGCGATCTTCGGCGCCTTCGAACGGATGCTGGCGCTGCGCTATCTGCGGGCGCGGCGCGAGGAGGGTTTCCTCTCGGTCATCGCGGCCTTCTCGCTGCTCGGCATCATGCTCGGCGTGGCAACGCTCATCGTCGTGACCTCTGTGTTCAACGGCTTCAGCGCGGAATTCCTGAAGCAGATCCTGGAGTTCCAGGGCGATCTTTCGGTCATGTCGCGCGATGGGCCGGCGCTGGCGGGATTCGACGAGCTTGCCGAATCCGTCCGGAAAGTGCCGGGTGTCGTCTCGGCGACGCCAATCCTCGACCAGCAGGCCGTGATCCTGGCCGGCAACAACTGGTCCGCCGTGCATATCCGCGGCGAGCGTGTCGAGGACATCAAGCGCAACCGCGACCTCGCCGATCATATTGTCGAGGGTTCGCTGGACGATCTGGGCGATGATGCGATCATGCTTGGCGCGCAAAACGCTCAGAGTCTGGGCGTGCATGCCGGCGACACCGTGGGGCTGCTGGCCATTGCCGGGACGGGGCCGGGCACGGGGACTTTGCCGCCACGCAAATCCTTCCGGCTTGCAGCCACTTTCGACACTGGATTCGGCCAATTCGACAAAGGCTTCGCCTTCGTTTCCCTGCAGACGGCGCAAAGCCTGTTCGCTGTCCCCGACGGCGTCACCTCGCTCCAGGTCTTCGTCGACGACCCGGAAAATCTCTGGCGCTATCGCGGGCCGATAGCGCAGGCAGCGGGCGATCGTACCCGGCTCTATGACTGGCAGAGCGGCGCATCGCCCTACCTCACCCTGGTCAGGACGCAGCGAAGCGTGGTGTTCTTCATCCTGGTGCTGATCATCGTCGTCGCCGCCTTCAACGTCGTCTCGAGCATGATCATGCTGGTGCGCTCCAAGGGGCACGACATTGCGATCCTGCGGACCATGGGCGCAACGCGCGGCATGGTGCTCCGCATTTTCATGCTGACCGGCGCCAGCATCGGTGCGATCGGCACGGTGCTGGGGCTCGTCGCCGGCCTTGCCTTTGCTGCAAATATCGAGTCGATTCGTGAAATCCTTCAGCGCATTACCGGTTCCGATCCGTTCAGTGAAGACATCTATTTCCTCAGCCGGCTGCCGGCCAAAATCGAAACGGGTGAAGTCGTGACGGTCGTGGCAATCGCCTTCACCTTGAGCTTCCTGGCGACGCTCTATCCGGCATGGCGGGCCGCCCGGCTCGATCCGGTCGAGGCGCTGCGCTATGAGTGATCCGAGCTTGGAAGAGCCGGCGCTGGAACTGCACGGCATCGAGCGGACCTATCACCAAGCGGGCGAGACCCTGCCGGTGCTGCGCGGTGCCGATCTGGTGCTCCGGCCGGGCGAGCTGGTCGCGCTGGTCGGTCCGTCCGGCGCCGGCAAATCGACCCTGCTGCATATTGCCGGCCTGCTGGAAAAGCCGGATGGCGGCATCGTACGGGTCGGCGGCAAGGATTGCGGTCGCATGGGCGATGACGAGCGGACCCGGATTCGGCGCTCGACCATCGGCTTCATCTACCAGTTCCACCATCTCCTGCCGGAGTTCTCCGCGCTGGAGAACGTCGTCCTGCCGCAGATGATCGCCGGCGTCCCGCGCCGTGTCGCTCGCGAGCGGGCGCATGAGCTGCTTGCACTGGTCGGGCTGACCAAGCGGGCGACGCATCGTCCGGCCCGCCTGTCGGGCGGCGAGCAGCAGCGCGTTGCCATGGTTCGGGCGCTGGCTAATGCGCCGCGCGTGCTGCTGGGCGACGAACCGACGGGCAACCTCGATGTCCATACCGCAGACGACGTCATGGCCGTGTTGATCAGCATCGTGCGCCAGGTCGGGCTGGCGGCGCTGATCGCCACCCATAATCTCGATCTAGCCCGGCGGATGGATCGGATCGTGACGCTTGAGGACGGCCTTCTGGTCGCGGTGAACTGAGCGATGGCACCGGCAGATTTCATTCATCTTCGATTTCATTCGGCCTATTCGCTGTCGGCCGGAGCAATCAAGCTCAAGGAGCTGCCCTATCTGTGCAAGGGGCACGCAATGCCGGCGGTGGCGATCACCGACAGCGGCAATCTGTTCGGCGCGCTTGAATTCTCCGTTGCCTGTTCGGGCGATGGGATCCAGCCGATCATCGGTTGCGAACTCGGCATCCGCGCACCCGAGCTGGAACGGAGCGGTGTTTCACGTGGCCAGGTCGGTCCCAAACCGCCCGAACCCGTCGTGCTCCTGGCGCAAAGCGAACAGGGCTACTTCAACCTCGTCAAGCTGGTGTCCAATTCCTACATGGAAACGACCGGTGACGAGGCGCCGCAGGTCGCGCTCGCCGATCTGGCACCGCATGCCGAGGGGCTGCTGTGCCTGACCGGTGGGCCGGAGGGGCCGATCGGCAAGCTGCTGCTGGCCAATCAGCCGGATGCCGCCGAGGCGGCACTGCTCCGATTGGCGCAGATGTTTCCCGGCCGCCTCTACATCGAGTTGCAACGCCACGGCATGCCCGAGGAAGATCGGATCGAGGCCGCGCTGGTCGATCTCGCCTATCGCCATGACATTCCGTTGGTCGCGACCAACAACGCCTATTTCGCTCAGAGCGATTTCCACGAAGCGCATGACGTGCTGCTGTGCATTGCTCAGGGCGTCACGACCAATGTCCAGCAGCGCCGACGGTTGACCGCCGAGCATTATTTCAAATCCGCGGCCGAGATGCGGCGGCTTTTCGCCGATCTGCCGGAGGCCTGCGACAACACGGTGGTTATCGCGCAGCGCTGCTCCTTCCTGCTGAAGAAGCGCAAGCCGTTGCTGCCGCCGTTCACCGATGAAAGCGGCCGCAGCGAAGTCGAGCTGCTGCGCGAGATGGCGGCAAACGGCCTTAACGAGCGTCTGGAGAAGCAGGTCTATCCGCGGCTGGGACCGGAAGAGGATCGGGCTGCGGTCGAACAGCGCTATCGCAAGCAGCTCGATTACGAGCTCGGCGTCATCGAGAAGATGGGCTTTCCCGGCTATTTCCTGGTCGTCGCCGATTTTATCCAATGGGCCAAGCAGCAGGGCATTCCGGTCGGGCCGGGCCGCGGCTCGGGCGCCGGCTCGCTGGTCGCCTGGTCGCTGACCATCACCGATCTCGACCCGCTGCGCTTCGGGCTGTTCTTCGAGCGCTTCCTCAATCCTGAACGCGTCTCGATGCCCGACTTCGACATCGATTTCTGCCAGGACCGGCGCGAAGAGGTCATCCGCTACGTCCAGCGCAAATACGGCCGCGAGCGCGTCGCGCAGATCATCACCTTTGGTAAGCTGCAGGCCCGCGCCGTGCTGCGCGACGTCGGACGCGTGCTGGAGATGCCCTACGGCCAGGTCGACAAGCTGTGCAAGCTGGTGCCGAACAACCCGGCCAATCCGGTGACGCTGAAGCAGGCACTCGACGGCGACGAGCAGCTGCGCCAGGCGCGCGACAGCGACGAGGCGGTCGGGCGCCTCATGGAAATCGCCATGCGGCTGGAGGGGCTCTATCGCCACGCCTCGACCCATGCTGCCGGTGTGGTGATCGGCGATCGGCCGCTCGACAAGCTGGTGGCGCTCTATCGCGATCCGCGCTCGGACATGCCGGCGACGCAGTTCAACATGAAATTCGTCGAGGATGCCGGCCTCATCAAATTCGACTTTCTCGGCCTCAAGACACTGACCGTGATCGACCGCGCGGTACAGCTGGTCAACCAGCGCGGCCATGCGTTGGAACTACTGACCATCCCGCTCGACGATACGAAGACCTTCGAAATGCTGTCGCGCGGCGAAGCGGTCGGAGTGTTCCAGTTCGAAGGTGCGGGCGGGCGCGACCTGCTGAAGAAACTCAAGCCGAACCGCTTCGAAGACATCATCGCCGCGAATGCGTTGAACCGGCCCGGACCGATGGATTCGATTCCCGACTATATCGCTTGCAAGCAGGGCCTCCAGGAACCGGACTATCTGCATCCGAAGATCCAGTCGATCCTCGAAGAAACATACGGCATCATGACCTATCAGGAACAGGTCATGCAGATCGCCCAGGTGCTGGCCGGTTATACGCTGGGCGGCGCCGATCTTCTGCGCCGCGCCATGGGCAAGAAGATCAAGGCCGAGATGGACAATCAGCGCAAGATCTTCCAGGACGGCGCGGTCGAGCGCGGCGTGCCGCTGGAGACGGCCGAGCTGATCTTTGACAAGATGGCGAAATTCTCGGGCTACGGTTTCAACAAGGGCCATTCGGCGCCTTACGCCCTGATCGCCTACCAGACTGCCTATCTCAAGGCCAACCATCCGGTCGAATTCCTGGCCGCGTCGATGACGCTCGACCTCGGCAATACCGACAAGCTGAACGTGTTCCGGCAGGAGCTGCAGCGGATGAACATCCGTCTGCTGCCGGCCGATGTGAACCGTTCGGGCGTCGAATTCACTGTCGAAGGGCAGGGCGAGGACGCTGCCGTGCGCTATGCGTTGGCCGCCGTGAAGGGCGTCGGTGCCCAGGCCATGGCCGCGCTGGTCGCGGAGCGGGACAAGAATGGCCGATATAAGGACCTGTTCGATCTGGCCGAACGGCTCGACACAAAGCAGTTCAACAAGCGGCAATTCGAGAACCTGGCCAAGGCCGGCGCGCTGGACAGCCTCAATACGAACCGGGCACAGAATTTCGCCGCAGCCGAACTGATCATGCGCCATGCCGCTGTTGCTGCCGAGCAACGCGGCAGTGCCCAGATCGGGCTGTTCGGCCCGGGTCCGGGCGGGCTCGCCAAGCCGCTGCTGCCGGTGACGCCGGAATGGCCGGCGATCGATCGGCTGCAGAGCGAATTCGAAGCGATCGGCTTCTACCTGTCATCGCATCCGCTGGATCCCTATCAGACGGCCTTGAAGCGGATCGGCGCAGTGACCTCGTCGCAGCTCGTCGCCCAGCTGGCGCGCGGCGCAGCCGGCCGCGTGCGGCTGGCCGGCATCGTCGTATCGCGCAAGGAACGCACCTCGGCCAAAGGCAACCGATTCGCTTTCGTGCAGATGTCGGATCTGACCGGACTCTACGAGGTCATGCTGTTCTCGGAGATTCTCGGCGCATCGCGGAGTCTGCTGGATAGCGGGCAGCCGCTCCTGATCACCGCCGATGCGCGGCTGGAGAACGAGGATATGGTCCGTTTGACCGGCCAGACGGTCGAATTGCTCGACGAGGCTGCGGCGGCGAGTTCGGCCGGACTCAAGGTCTTCGTCGAATCGCCCGCGGCTCTGGAACCATTGAAGCGGATCCTGGCCAAGGAAGGGCGGCTCGCCGATGCAAAACGCCGCGGCGGCCGGATGCGCCTAGTGCTGCCGGCCGATAAGCGCGAGGTCGAGATCGCCTTGCCGGGGCTTTACGAGATCGGCGCGCAGCTGCGGGCAGCGGTCAAGGCGATCCCGGGCGTAGTCGATCTGCATGATTTCTGATAGGTGACGGTTCCGTTACCGTCGTTCCGGCGGATGGGATGCATAAGGCGAGGGGCATGGGGCCACGGGTTTTCAGCCGGATCCTTTCCGGCATTTTGGCAGTCCTGTTCGGTATGCTGGTGGTGGGACCGGCCACCGCGGCGAGTGCCGGCATTTCCGTCGATGGCGTCTGGTGCCGCGTCAGCGACTACCGGGCTCGCACCGGCTTCGTCTACATGACGGTGACGATCCGCGGGGAGCAGACCGATAAATTGATCGGCGCCAGCACGCCGGTCGCGAGCGCGACTGAGCTGATCGCGCCGGTCCAGCACAAGAAGCGCGAGCATCTTGAGAGCGTTCCGGAAATCGAGCTCGACGCGCATGCGCCGACCGTGCTGCAACCTCAGGGACCGCATTTCCTGCTGAGGGGCCTGCATCACAAGCTGCAGCCCGGCGAAAGCTTCATCATGACCTTGGACTTCGCCAAGGCCGGCAAGCACGACATCACGGTGCATGTGCTCAAGGCTGCTCCAGCAGACGGCATGCCGGCGCTGCCCAAAGGCGTGAAGCTGAAATAACCTGCCGTTCATAATTTTGGGCGTTTACTCCCCGCAAGATCATTGATCCCGAACGCTTTGGGCGAACGTATTGCCGGGTCATGCGGAGTGAATTTCCGAGTATGAATATTGCGGGAGCGCAAATTGGCGAATTTGGAGATCGGCCGCTCAGGCGTACGCCGCTTGGTGAGTAGCGGTATGCGCGGTCAACGGCTTAGATTGACAACCCCTGAGATTCTTCGTTCGGCCTTCCTCACGATCCTCGGCCTGTCCGTCATTGCTTTCTTCGTTTCCCGCCGCGGCGATCGGCCGGTTTCAGGCGGCGACGATCGCGATCGGCGATGAGACGAAGCCGGCCGCCGTGCTGGCCGAAAAGCTCAGCGTCACGCTCGCCGATATGGATGCTCAGGTCACCGACAGCTCGCTCGGCAACGGGCAGAGCTGGTCGCGCTATGTAAGCGATATCGACGCCGCCGTGAACACGACGGAGCAGGCGAACCGGACGGTGCGCGGCGACGACGCCGAGGCGGAGGCGCTGCGGAACCGTTCAGTTGAAACTCCGCAGCTATTATCAGCTGATCGGCGGGTCGAGCGTGACCTCGCCGGACATCTTCGTCAGCAACGAACAATTGGCGATGACCACGACGTTGTGGGCCTCGCGCATGATGCGGCAGGACATCATCCCGCAGGCCCAGAAGGCCGCGGAGCTGGCGGACGGCAAAGCTGGTCGACGCCTATGCCGAATTCCGCCGCTACACTGTCTTCTCGACCGCCTTTGCGCTGCTGCCGGTCGTGCTGCTGCTCGTGCTGCTTATTGCGGCGCAGCTGTTCATCTCGCGGCGGACGCGCCGGTTGATCAATGTGCCGCTTTTTGCAGCGACCCTGGTCCTGGTCGGATTCGTCGGCTGGTTCTCTTATGTCGCCGAAAGCGGCCGGTCGGCGATCCTGACCGCCAAGGAAGACGCGTTCGACGATCTCCAGACGCTCTACCGTGCCAAGGTCACGGCCTATCTGATGAAGGCCGATGAATCGATGTGGCTGTTCGAGCTGCGCAAGGCGCGGTTCGAGCAGAAGCGGCTGCGCGCCTTCTATGCCCGCAGCTTCGGCGATTCCGCCCGCCAGCTGATCGATGTCGGTCATGTCGCCGATTTCTCCCCGGCGCCATCGTCGAAGGCGCCGCCTATACCGACCCGGTCGACAAGCCTGCCGTCGAGGCAGTCAAGGCGTCGCTGGTCGCAGCGGAAAAGCAGCAGAAGCTGGGCCGCAGCGACGAGGCGATGAAGCTGACGCCGCGGGTGCCGGGCATACTCGGGAGCGAACTCCGGCATTTCGGCGAGACCGGAACGGAGTGGGAGGCCGCTTACGGTGCCGTCTCCTATCTGCTCGACTATCTCGACATCGATCGCCAGATCCGCACCACTGCGCTGGAAGATAGTCGCGACAAGGCCGTCCAGTTGAGCATCGGCGGCGGCGAGGGCGGCGCCAATTGGGCGTTCAACCGGATGGATGCGGCACTCGACAAGATGATTGCGACCGAAAACGCCTCGTTCGATACGCGGTTGGCGCAAGCGACCTGGAATCTTTCGACGCTCCCCTCGCTCCTGGCTGGGGTTCTCGTCTTCGCGGTGCTGTTCTCCGGATGGGGCCTGTGGCTGCGGTACAGGGAGTATCGGTAATGGGCGTGAAGATGCAGCCGAGGCCCCGAGCGATGTTGACCCGCTGTGTGATGTTCGGTTTGGCGGCGGGCTTGAGCCTGGTCGGTGCGGTTCGGCCGGCCGCCGCGGATATTATCATCGGTCTCGGCGGTCCGATGACCGGCGACAATGCGACGATCGGCAATCAGATGCGTGTCGGCGTCGAGGCCGCGATCGACGATGTAAACAGCCATGGCGGCGTGGCCGGCGAGAAGCTGACCCTCGTGGTCGAGGACGACGCTTGCAACGCCAAGCTGGCGGTGCCGGTCGCCAACAAGCTGATCGCCGAGAAGGTCGATTTCCTGGTCGGGCATTTCTGCTCCGCCGTGACGGTGCCGGCATCGTCGATTTATGCCGATAACGGCACGGTCGAGATCACGCTCTCTTCGAATCCGCGCATCACCGAACAGGGCTTCGACGGGCTGTTCCGCATCGCCGGGCGTGACGATCGGCAGGGCAAGGTTCTGGCCGATTTCATCGCCATGCATCACGCTGGCCAGCACGTGGCGCTGGTCGCCGACCGTTCGGCCTATGCCGTCGGCCTGGCGGCCCAGCTGCGCAATTTTCTCAAGCAGCAGGGCAAGGTCTCGGTCGTGCTGGATCAGTCGGTCGATGCCGGCACAAAAGATTTCAGCGCCCTGGTGTCTGGCTTCAAGACCTCCGCGGCCGAGGTCGTGGTCTATATCGGCTATCCGACCGAGGCGGGGCTGATCATGCAGCAGGCCGGCCAGGCCGGCGTGCAGGCGCAATACATCTCGACCAACAACATGTCGAACCACCGGGTCTGGGACCTTGCCGGCAAATCTGCCGAAGGCATGGCCTTTACCTTCCTGCCCGCGGCGAGCTGCTGCCGACTGCACAGGATGTGGTCGAACGGCTGAAGGCCAAGGGCAAGAAGGCGGACGGCTACACGCTCTATGCCTATGCCAGCGTGCAGCTTTTCGCCGCCGCCATGATCCGCGGCAAGTCGACCCATACGGATATCGTCGCGGACGAGCTGCAGAAGGGCAAGATTCCGACCGTGCTCGGCGAGGTCTCGTTCGACGACAAGGGCGACAATCTGCTGCCGAGCTGGCGGGTCTATCGCTGGAGCGAAGGCTCCTACGCCTATTATCCGGGCGAGTAGCGGCGCAAGGCTGCTTTGACGGAAAGCGCCCGGCTTTTGCTTGCAAAGCCGGGCGTTCCGCTTTATGTACGCGCTCCGCGATTGTCGCGAAAACTCACGCGGGATTGCCGCTCGCACCGCTGGCCTGAATGGGTCGGCGGCGATCGTGCTGGCTCCGGTGCCCCTTCGGGGGTGACTTCCCGCGGTGGCTCAACCGGAACAAGGCGAAGTAGATGAACGCTCCCGCTCCCAGTTTTACCATGCGCCAGCTGCTCGAAGCCGGCGTGCATTTCGGCCACCACACCCGTCGGTGGAACCCGAAGATGCAGCCCTATCTGTTCGGCGTGCGCAACGGTGTGCATATCATCGACCTTGAGCAGACTGTGCCGCTGCTCGCCCGTGCGCTGCAGGCCGTGCGCGACACCGTGGCCGGCGGCGGCCGCGTGTTGTTCGTCGGTACCAAGCGCCAGGCGCAGGAGCCGGTTGCGGATTCCGCTCGGCGCTGCGGCCAGTATTTCGTCAACCACCGCTGGCTCGGCGGCATGCTGACGAACTTCAAGACGATCTCCGGCTCGATCAAGCGCTGCGCGAGCTCGACGACAAGATCAACAACCCCGTCCTCGGGCATGACCAAGCGCGAGCTGCTGGAGTTGACCCCGCGACCGCGACAAACTCGAGCGCGCTCTGGGCGGCATCAAGGAGATGGGCGGCCTGCCGGATCTGTTGTTCGTGATCGACACCAACAAGGAAAAGATCGCGATCGAAGAGGCGAACAAGCTGAACATCCCGGTCATCGCCGTGATCGACAGCAACTCGTCGCCCGATGGCATCACCTATCCCGTGCCGGGCAATGACGACGCGATGCGCGCCATTCACACCTATTGCGACCTCGTGTCGGGCGCCGTGTTGTCGGGCATCCAGGCCGAGCTGACGGCGGCCGGTGTCGATGTCGGCGAGGCCGAGGAGCTGGGTGAGATCGAAGAGCTGCCGGAAGAGGGCTTCGCCGAGGTTCCGGCCGTTGAAGCCGCTCCCGAGGAAACCCAGCCCGGCGCCTGATCGCCCGCGACGGCAGCACGAGGTGGAATTGGTGCGTCGGCCGCCGCAAGGTGGCCGGCGCACCGTTTTCTCTGGACCGTAGAATTTACCGGCGTCCGATCGGCGCCGGCCAGTGATTGCAGATATTCAGGAGACTCAACATGGCTGAGATCACCGCCGCCCTGGTCAAGGACCTGCGCGAGAAGACCGGCGCCGGCATGATGGATTGCAAGCGCGCCCTGAACGAGACCGCCCGGCGATGTCGAGCAGGCCGTCGACTGGCTGCGCAAGAAGGGCCTCGCCGCCGCTGCCAAGAAGGCCGGCCGAGTCGCTGCCGAAGGTCTGGTCGGCGTCCATAACCGCCGGCCGCGTCGGCACCGCCGTCGAAGTCAACAGCGAGACCGATTTCGTTGCCCGGAACGTGAAATTCCAGGAGTTCGTCACCGCCGTGACCAAGTCGGCCGCGACCCATGGCGACGATGTCTCGGCGCTGAAAACACTCGCGGTCGAGGAGTTCGGCAATACGGGTCGATGGCCACCTGACCAGTCTGGTCGCTACCATCGGCGAGAACATGAACCTGCGCCGGGCGAAGCGGCTCGAAGTGTCGAGCGGCCTGGTCGTCGGCTACGTCCACAATTCGCTGACCGCCGGCCTCGGCAAGATCGGCGTGCTGATCGCGCTCGAATCGACCGCCGATGAGGGCGTGCTGGCACCGCTTGGCAAGCAGCTCGCGATGCACGTCGCCGCTGCTGCGCCGCAATTCCTCGATGTCGCCTCGGTCGATCCGACGGCGCTGGAGCGCGAGCGCGAAAGTACTCAAGGAGCAGGCGCGCGCTTCCGGCAAGCCGGAGAACATCATCGACAAGATGGTCGAAGGCCGCGTCCGCAAGTACTACGAGGAAGTGGTGCTGCTTGAGCAGGTCTACGTCATCGACGGCGAGACCAAGATCGCCAAGGTCGTCGAGAACGCGGCCAAGGCGGCGGGTCACCCGATCAAGCTGACCGGCTTCGTCCGGTTCGTGCTCGGCGAAGGCATCGAGAAGGAAGCGTCCGATTTCGCGGCCGAAGTGGCGGCTGCCGCGAAGGGCTGAGGCGCGCGCAAAACGCCGACCCCGTACACGCCGTTTGGTAACGTGCGGGGTCGGTTGGTGTTTGCGTCAGGGCGGCTGTCGCAGTATCACGTAGGCCTCGCGCCCGCCGAATGCCGTCCTTGAAAAGGTCGCCGTCGCTTCATGTCCAAGCCCGTCTATCGCCGCGTTCTGCTGAAGCTGTCGGGCGAAGCCCTGATGGGCGACCGCGAATTCGGCCTCGACCCGGCGATCGTCAAGCGCATTGCGGAAGAAACGCGGGAGGTGCTCGATCTCGGCGTCGAGATCTGCATCGTGATCGGCGGCGGCAACATCTTCCGCGGAGTCTCGGGTGCGGCCGCCGGCATGGACCGGGCGGCGGCCGATTACATGGGAATGATGGCCACGGTCATAAACGCGCTTGCCATGCAGTCGGCGCTGGAGCGGGCCGGGGTCATGACCCGAGTCCAATCGGCGATTTCGATGCAGGCGGTGTGCGAGCCCTATATCCGGCGCCGGGCGATCCGGCACATGGAAAAGGGCCGGGTCGTGATCTTCGCGGCCGGCACCGGCAATCCGTTCTTCACGACCGACACGGCGGCGGCGCTGCGCGCTTCGGAAATGGGCTGCGACGCGCTGCTTAAGGCAACCAAGGTCGACGGCGTCTACGACGCCGATCCCAATCTCGTGCCCGATGCGCGGCGCTACGATCGCCTGAGCTATCTGGAAGTGCTGTCCAAAGACCTCAAGGTGATGGACGCATCCGCGATCTCCTTGGCACGGGAGAGCAATATTCCTATCCTCGTCTTTTCGCTGTTCAAGCCCGGCGGTTTCGCCGAAGTGGTGACGGGGCGGGGACTGTTTACCATCATTACTGAACCAGAGGGTTGACCGTGGCCGACGCGCTGACGAAAGACCTCCGGCGCCGCATGGATGGCGCCCTGGAGGCGCTGAGGAAGGAATTCTCCGGACTGCGGACGGGCCGGGCTTCGACCAATCTGCTCGAACCGGTCATGGTCGATGCCTATGGCAGCTCTGTACCGCTCGCCCAATGCGGCACGGTCAGCGCGCCGGAGCCGCGCATGCTGACCGTCCAGGTCTGGGACAAGACGCTGGTCAAGCCGGTCGAGAAGGCGATCCGAGACGCCGGTCTCGGCCTCAATCCGCAGACCGACGGCCAGACCGTGCGTGTGCCGATTCCCGATCTCAACGAGGAACGCCGGCGCGAGCTGATCAAGGTCGCCGCGAAATACACCGAACAGGCGCGGGTGTCCGTGCGCAATGTGCGGCGGGACGGTATCGACACGCTGAAGAAGATGGAAAAGGACAGCGAGATCTCTCAGGACGAACATCGCAAGTTGCAGGCCGAGGTTCAGGCTCTGACCGACGACTTCATCAAGAAGATCGACGAGGCGATGGCGCAGAAGGACAAAGAGATCCTGCAGGTCTGACTGGATGGACGGGATGCCATCATCGCCGGTCGAGACCCAGCCGCCAGGCCATGTCGCGATCATCATGGACGGGAACGGCCGCTGGGCGCAGGCCCGCGGCTTGCCCCGGATCGTGGGTCATCGCCGCGGCGTCGAGGCGGTGCGTCGGACCTTGCGCGCCGCGATCGATCTCGGCGTCGGACATCTGACGCTTTATGGTTTCTCTTCCGAGAATTGGCGGCGGCCGGAGGAAGAAGTGCGCGATCTCATGGGATCATGCGCCTGTACCTGCGCGGCGAGCTCGCGGAATTGCACCGCCAGAATGTGCGGCTGCGCGTCATAGGCCAGCGCGACCGCCTGGCCGACGACATCGTGGCGCTGATCGAGAATGCCGAGCAGGTCACGCGCGGCAACACGCGCTGCAATCTGACCATCGCGCTCAGCTATGGCGGCCGCGACGAGATCGCGACCGCGGCCCGGCATCTGGCCGAACAGGTGAAGCGCGGCGAACTCGATCCGGCCGCGATCGACGAGACGCTGTTCGCCGGGCACCTGTTCACGTCTGACTTGCCCGATCCGGACCTGGTCATCCGCACCAGCGGCGAGAAGCGGATCAGCAATTTCCTGCTGTGGCAATGCGCCTATTCCGAGATGGTGTTCATCGACCGGCTCTGGCCGGATTTCTCCAAAAGCGATTTGGCGGACGCCATTCGGGAGTTTCATGGCAGGGAACGCCGCTACGGCGCCTCGGCCGGCTCGTCCCGCTGAGCGCGGCGCGCTGCGTCGGCGGATCCTTTCGGCTCTCGTCCTGGTGCCGGTCGCACTGGGGGCGATCTGGCCGGTACGGACGGAACGACGATCCTGGCCGCCATTGCCTGTGGCCTCATGACCTGGGAGTGGGGGCGGCTGATCGGGCGGCTGGAAACGGCCGTCGAGGCGGCGCTGTTCGTCGCGATCGGTTCCGGTGCGGTCCTGCTTGCCGGCTTCCTGTCGGTCGGAGCGGGCTTGATCCTCGGCGGCATCGGCATTGCGGTGCTGGCGCTGCTTTGGCGCGTCCGGCGTCCCGGCCTGGACGGCGATCGGGCTCGGCTGGATCGTGCTGTCGTCGATCTGCTTCGTTGTGCTACGGTCCGATCCGGTTGCCGGATGGCCGACGACGCTCTGGGTGCTCCTGGTAGTCTGGGCAATCGATACGGCGGCTTACGCCGTCGGCCGCAGTGTGGGCGGGCCAAAGCTGGCGCCGCGCATCAGCCCGAACAAGACCTGGTCGGGCCTGGGTGGCGGCATTGCTGCGGCGGTGCTGGTCGGTGCAGGTTTCGGCTGGTCGAGGGGATTCCGTCTCCTTGGCGGATTGCGCTGGTGAGCGGCGGGCTTGCGGTTGTCGAGCAGATCGGCGATATCGCTGAGAGCTATGCGAAACGGCGCTTCGGCGCCAAGGATTCAGGCAATCTTATCCCCGGACATGGAGGATTGCTTGACCGGCTCGACGGAATGCTCGCCGTCGTTACCGCCGTCGTGTTGCTCCAGATGGTCGCGGGCGGAAATATTTTCACATGGCGGTAGGCGTGAACGGCACAACGACACCAAGATCCGTAACCATTCTCGGTTCGACCGCTCGGTCGGCTGCAGCACGATCGACCTGATCCGGCGTGATCCCGGCGCCTTCGCCGTCGAGGCCCTGACCGCGAACAGCAATGCGGAGAAGCTGGCGGATCAGGCGATCGAGATCGGCGCCCGTTTCGTCGCGATCGCCGACGAAATGCAGTACGACACGCTCAAGGCCCGGCTGGCAGGCACCGGCATCGAAGTCGGAGCCGGCGCCTCGGCCGTTGTCGAGGCTGCTTCGCGGCCGGCCGATTGGGTGATGGCCGCGATCGTCGGTGCTGCCGGACTGGCGCCGACTCTTGCGGCGATCCGCCGCGGCGCCGTCGTGGCCCTCGCGAACAAGGAAGTGCTGGTTTGCGCCGGCGATCTGGTTACCGCGGAAGTACGGCGCAGCGGTGCCACGCTGTTGCCGGTCGACAGCGAACACAACGCGATCTTCCAGGTCTTCGATTTCGACCGGATCGATGCGATCGAGAAGATCATCCTGACCTGCTCGGGTGGCCCGTTCCGCTCGCTCGAGCGCCAGGAGATGTCGGGCATGACGCCGGCCCAGGCGGTCAAGCACCCGAATTGGAGCATGGGCGCCAAGATCTCGGTCGACAGCGCGACCATGATGAACAAGGGTCTGGAGCTGATCGAGGCGAAGCACCTGTTCGGGCTGCCGCAGGAGCAGATCGAGATTGTCGTGCATCCCCAATCGGTTATCCATAGCCTCGTGGCCTATGTCGATGGGTCGGTGCTGGCTCAGCTCGGCTCGCCGGACATGCGCACGCCGATCGCCTATACGCTGGCCTGGCCGCGGCGAATGGCCTCGCCCAGTCCTCGGCTCGATCTGCCCGCCATTGCCCAATTGACCTTCGAGGCACCGGATCCGGTGCGCTTTCCGGCACTGCGTCTGGCACGCGAAGCGCTGATCGCCGGCGGTTCGGCGCCGACCGTTCTGAACGCGGCCAATGAAGTCGCCGTACAAGCGTTCCTCGATACGCAGATCGGCTTCCTCGATATTGCGGCCATCGTCGAACAGGCCTTGGCGGAACTGCCTGTCGGCCCCATAGATAGTCTCGACGACGTCCATAATTTTGACAAAAGGGCTCGTGACATTGCGGCACGTCTCGCCGGTGCGGCCGGTCGCGCGTGACCGATAAGAGAGGGTAAGGGTCGATGAGTTTCCTCGTCTCCGGAGCGGAGAATATCGTCACGTTCCTGGTCGTGCTGACCGTGCTCGTCTTCGTGCACGAGCTCGGGCATTACCTGGTGGCGCGGTGGAGCGGTGTTCGGATCGAGACGTTCTCGATCGGCTTCGGACCGGAGCTGTTCGGCTGGTACGACCGCGCGGCACGCGCTGGCGCATCTCGGCGATCCTGGTCGGCGGCTATGTGAAGATGTTCGGCGATGCCGACGCGTCTTCGCTGCCCGGCGAGGAGGTGCATACGATGACGGAGGAGGAGCGGGCCGTCTCCTTCCATCACAAGCCGCTGGCGGCGCGCGCGGCGGTCATCGCCGCCGGGCCGGGAGCGAATTTCCTGTTCACCATCGTCGTGCTGACCTGCATGTTCGCGACGGTCGGGCAGCGCTACACCCCGCCGAATATCGGCGTGGTACAGCCCGAAAGCGCCGCCGCCGAGGCGGGCGTTCAAGCCGGCGACGTGTTCGTCAGCATCGACGGCCAGGCGGTCAACCGCTTCGAGGATGTCCAGCAGGCGGTTCGGCTCAATACCGGCACGCCGATGCAGGTGGTCGTCCGCCGCGACGACAAGGACGTGACGCTGAGCATCACGCCGCGCATGACTGAGACGGTCGACCGCTTCGGCAATCACGACCCCGCTACGGGCTGCTCGGCGTCCAGGGTAGCGGCGTCGCCTATCTCCAGCGCGGGCCGGGCACTGCCGTCGTCGAAGCCTTTCATGAGACCTGGTCGATGGCGACGGGGATCCTGAAGGCGGTCGGGCAGATGATCACGGAGCCCGCAATTCGGACGAGATCGGCGGGCCGCTGCGTATCGTGAAAATGTCCGGCGAGGTCGTCCAGGGGGGCGGCCTGCTCGGCCTTATCTCGTTCATGGCAGTCCTGTCGGTGAATCTCGGGTTGATCAACCTGTTTCCAATCCCCGTCCTTGACGGTGGGCACCTGCTGTTCTATGCCGCTGAGGCCCTGCGTGGGCGGCCGCTCGGACAGCGGGCACAGGAGTTCGGTTTCCGGGTGGGTCTGGCGATCGTGCTCACGTTGATGGTGTTCGCGACCTGGATGGCGCAATTCCATGTGTGGCCGTTCACCAAGGTCTGACGAGCTAACGATTTCGTATACTGGCGGGGGACATTTTGCGGCCGGCTTTAGATGTTATGTTGCGGAGCGGCACGGCTGCGGTCGCCCTCTTGCTGTTTGTACCTGTTGTGGCCGCTGCCGGGGGACCGGAGCAGGTCGCGCAGGTTCAGCAGGGCGGTATCATTCGCGAGATCCGGATCGAGGGATCCGAGCGAATCGAGCCCGAGACGGTCAGATCGTACCTGACCGTCCAGCCGGGCGATCAGTTCGATAGCGAGAAGCTCGACAAATCGCTGAAAGCGCTGTTCGGCACCGGGTTGTTCGCCGACGTCGATCTGCAGCGCAGCGGCGACACCCTGGTCGTTCGCGTGGTCGAGAATCCGATCATCAACCGCGTCGCCTATGAAGGCAACGACCGGTTCGACGACAAGGCGATCAACGACGAAGTCCATCTGAAGCCGCGTGCGGTCTATACGCGGACGAAGGTTCAGGCCGACGTCAAGCGCATCCTCGATCTCTACCGGCGCAGCGGCCGTTTCGCCGCGACGGTCGAGCCGAAAGTGGTGCAGCTGCCGCAGAACCGCGTCGATCTGATCTTCGAGGTCAATGAAGGCAAGCTGACCGGCATCGAGAGCATCAATTTCGTCGGCAACAAGGCCTTCGAGAACGGTGAGCTGCAGGCTGTCATCTCGACCAAGGAATCGCGCTGGTACCGGTTCTTCTCGAGCGACGATACTTACGATCCCGATCGCCTGACCTATGACCGCGAGCTGCTGCGGAAATATTACCTCGCCAAGGGCTATGCCGATTTCCGAGTGATCTCGGCGGTGGCCGAGCTGACGCCGGCGCGTGACGGCTTCATCATCACTTTCGATGTCGAAGAGGGCGAGCGCTACCATATCGGCAAGGTCGGCCTGAATGTCGGGCTGAAGAATTTGACGCCGGAAGAGCTGCAGCCGCTGCTGACGACGCATGAAGGCGACTGGTACAATGCTGACGACGTCGAGAAATCGATCAACAAGCTGACCACCGCGGTCGGCGATCGCGGCTACGCCTTCATCGATATCCGTCCGCTGGTCACGCGCAACAAAGAGCAGCATACGGTCGACCTGACCTATGACATCGCGGAGGGACCGCGTGTCTATGTCGAGCGGATCGACATCAACGGCAACGTCTCGACGCTGGATCGCGTCATCCGCCGCGAGTTCAAGGTCGCCGAGGGCGACGCCTTCAACACCTCGAAGGTCAAGCGGTCGGAGCAGAACCTGAAGAATCTCGGCTTCTTCAAGAAGGTCGAAGTCACCAACGTCCAGGGCAGCGCGCCGGACAAGACGGTCATCAACGTCAATGTCGAAGAGCAATCGACCGGGCGAACTGAGCGTCGGCACGGGCTATTCGACGACGGAAGGCCTGCTCGCCAATGTCGGCATCCACGAAAGCAATCTGCTCGGGCGCGGCCAGGATCTGCGCGTCAACGGCACGATTTCGTTCTTCGTGAAAGCGGTCGACCTGAGCTTTACCGAGCCGTATTTCCTCAACCGGCCGCTCGCTGCCGGCTTCGACCTGTTCCAGACGCAGAACAATAACCAGGAACTGCAGACCTACAATCTGTACTCGCTCGGTGGCCACGGGCCGTCTCGGCTACGATCTATTCGAAGACCTGCACAACACCTGGCGCTACACGATCCGCAACGACCGGATCTCTGACATCTCCTCGACCGCGTCGCCCTTCATCGTCGCTGAAGAATCGGCCCGGACGGAATCGGTGATCGGCTCGACCCTGTTCTGGGATCAGCGAGACGATCACATCAATCCGACCAGCGGCTTTTACACCTCGATCGACGGGTCGTTCGCCGGCCTTGGCGCCGATGTCCGTTATCTGAAGGGCGTCGTCAGCGGTGGATATTACTTTACCTTCGCGCCGGGCTGGACGCTGTCTTCGAAGACCGAAATCGGCGGCGTCATGGGCCTGGGACAGCCAGTGTTCATCGGAGACCGCTTCTATGTCGGCGGCGACAATCTGCGTGGTTTCGCACCGGCCGGTATCGGTCCGCGCGACAACAGGACGGATGACGCCCTGGGCGGCAATGACTACTACACAAGCTCATTGACCCTCGGCGTGCCGCTGGGGACTGCCGGAAGAACTCGGCGTGTCGGGCCGCGTCTTCGTCGACGCCGGATCGCTGTTCGGTATCAACCAGGCCCGGCCGCTGATCGCGCCCGGCAGTACGGCGGCGGCTCCGGTCATCGATACGTACATCGACAGTTCCGCTCTTCGTCTGTCGAGCGGTATCGGCGTGTCCTGGAAGTCGCCGCTCGGCCCGGTGAAGATCGATTTCGGTATTCCGATCCTGAAAGAGCCGTTCGACCAGCGTCAGCTCATCAACGTCAATTTCGGCACGAAGTTCTAACGAGAGGTTTTAGATGTCGGTGAAGCGTCAATTCTGTGCGGCCGCCGTAGCGTTCGCGGTTCTATCGATCGCTGGGGCCAGCTACGCGGCGCCAGCCGCGCAGCCTGCTGCCGGAAATGCCGAGGCGCCCCCGATGCCGGCGATGCTCATCGTCGATACCGAAAAGGTCTTGTCCGAAGCCAAGGCGATGAAGGGGCTGCAGGGACAAGTCGAAGGCCAGCAGCAATCGCTGCAAAAGGAATTCGCCAAGAAGCAGGAAGATCTGCGTTCCGCGGAAACCGAGCTGCGCAAGGAACAGGGCAGCACACCGAACGAGGCGTTTCAGGACAAGGTCCATGCCTTCGAGAAGCGTGTTGCCGAGGTGCAGCGGGACGCCGCTTCGCGCAAGCAGGCGCTTGAGCAGGGCTTCAACGAGAGCCTCGCGAAGGTCAAGCGTGCGCTGGTCGAAGTGGTGCGCGACATCGCGAGCGAGCGCCATGCCAATATGGTCCTGCAGGCGACCCCCTTCATGATCTTCGACCCGTCCTACGATGCCAGTGCCGACGCGCTGCGCCGGCTGGACCAGAAGGTGCCGAGCGTGCAACTCGTGCTCGCCAAGGTGCCGCCGCCGGGTGCAGAGGCCGCTGACGGCACGGCTCCCGCTCCGGCGCCGACGACCGGCAAGAAGAAATAGCAGATGGCCGATCCCCGGTTCTTCCGGGCGGTTGGTCCGTTCACGGTTGCCGAGATCGCCGCCTTCACCGGCGCCGAAATCGGCGGGTGCGGCGGATGCCGCTTTGAGCCTGGCGGATGTCGCTCCGCTTGAAGCGGCCGAGCCGCAGCACCTCAGCTTTCTCAGCAATGTGAGATATGCCGAGGTGCTGGGCCGTTCGCGCGCCGGCGCTGCCTTCGTGCATCCGAGCTTCGTGAGCCGGGCGCCGCAAGGCATGACCTTGCTGCTCTCCGCCAACCCCTACATGGCCTTTGCCAAGGCGGCGGGGACGGTTCTATCCGCATCCCGCGGCGCCCGGCGGCATTTCGGCCGGCGCCATGGTCGATCCCACCGCGGTCCTGGGGCGCGGGAGTGTCGATCGGGCACAACGCTGTCGTCGAAGCCGGGGCGGAGATCGGCGCCGGGACGGAGATCGGCCATAACAGCGTAATCGGCGCTGGCGTGGTGATCGGATGCGATCGATTGCGTGGTCTCGGCCAATGTCTCGGTCAGCCATGCGGTGATCGGCAATCATGTCACGCTGTTTCCGGGCGTGCGGATCGGCCAGGACGGCTTCGGCTTCGCCTCCGATGCCGGCGGCCATGTGAAGATCCGCAGCTCGGGCTGGTCCGGATCGGCGACGATGTCGAGATCGGCGCCAACACCACGATCGACCGCGGCGCCGGGCCGGATACGGTCAATCGGCGCGGGATCGATGATTGATAATCTGGTGCAAATCGGTCACAACGTCGTGCTCGGCCGGTGCTGCGTGATTGCGGCGCAGACGGGCATTTCCGGCAGCACCAGACTGGGCGATTTCGTGGGTGCTCGCCGGCCAGGTCGGCTTGGCCGGCCATCTGTCGATCGGGACGGGCGTCCGGATCGGCGCGCAGAGCGGTGTGATGCCGGGACGTACCGGCCGGCACGGAAGTGGCTGGCACGCCGTCGGTACCAAGGCCGCCAATGGCTGCGACAGAGCGCCATTCTGGACCGTCTTGCCACTAAGAAGGACAAGTGAGTGATGG
>JBBCHB010000066.1:0-47482 GCA_037200015.1 Aliidongia sp.
ATGCCAAGCCGAGGCGAGCGGCGCAGCCTGCTCGAAGAGGCCGCCGGCATCAGCGGGCTGCACGCCCGGCGGCACGAGGCCGAGCTCAAGCTCTCCGCGGCCGAAAGCAATCTCGTGCGTCTGGGCGACATCGCCGAGACGCTGACCCAGCAGATCGAACGGCTGAAGAAGCAGGCGCGCCAGGCCGAGCGCTATCGCCGCCTGTCCGAGCAGGTCCGCCTGGCCGAAGCGCTGCTGCTCTACCGTCACTGGCTGGACCAGAGCGCAAGGCTGCAGCAGGCGGCGGCGCGCTTGGCCGAGGCCGAGACACGCGTGGCCGAGACGCTGGCGCTGGCCGAGGCCGCCCGCACGGCACGCGACGAGGCGCAGGCCGCCCTGCCGCCTTTGCGCGATGCCGCATCCGAGGCCGGGCAGCAGGTCGAACGATTGAACGGCAAGCTGCATCTGCTCCAGGCGGAAGAACAGCGCCTGGCTCAGCTGGCCGAGGACAGCCGCCGCCGAGTCGCCCATATCGACCAGGATCTGGCGCGCGAGCAGCAGCTCGCGGTCGAAGCCGAAACCGCACTGAACCGCCTCAAGACCGAGGCCTCGGCGCTCGAAACCCGGCAGGAAAGCGAAGCGGCCGAGGCGGGGGCGGCGCAGGAGCGGGTCGCCGCGGCGCAGCAGGCCGTGAACGTCGCCGAAGCCGCGCTCAGCGAGGCGACGGCGCGCAACGCGGCCCGAGTCGCCGAGCGGACCGCCCTGATGCGCCGTCGCGGCGCCGTCGAGGAGCGGCGCCAACGGCTGCGCAGGCAGATCGCCGAGGCCGAAGCCAAGGCGCGCGAGATCGATCTGCTGACCGTGTCCGAGACTAGGCTGACCGAAAGCGCCGCCGCGGTGACGCTGGCCGAGCAGGCGTTGACCGGTGCGCGCGAGGCGGTCGAGAATGCCACCCGCCAGATCCGCACGGCACAACAGGCCGAGCAGGCGGCGCGCCAGCCGGTCCAGGAGACCGAACGGCGCAGCATCAAGCTGCGCGCCGAGATCGATGCGTTGAAAAGCGTGGTCGCGGCCGGCACGAGCAAGGGCTTCGCCCCGGTGCTCGACCGCATCACGGTAGCGCCCGGCCTGGAAACCGCGCTCGGTGCGGCGCTAGGCGACGATCTGCTGGCGACGCTCGACAGCGCGGCGCCGATCCATTGGAGCAGCCTCGCCGAGGAATCCGATCCAACGGAGCCGCTGCCCGATGGCGCCGAGCCGATCATCGGTTCGGTCGAGGCGCCGGACCAACTCGCGCGCCGGCTACGGCGTATCGGCCTGGTCCCCGATGCCGAGACCGGCATGCGCCTGCAGCCGGCCTTGCGGCCAGGACAAAGGCTCGTCACGCGCGACGGTGCCGCCTGGCGCTGGGACGGGCTGCGCGTCGCCGCTGGCGCCCCGACTGCTGCCGCCACGCGCCTCGCCCAGCGCAACCGGCTGAAGGCGCTCGAATCGCAGCGCGCCGCCCTGGACCAGGAAGTCGCCGCCGCCCTAGCCGCCCAGCGTGAAGCGGCGACCGCCCTGACCGCCGCCCAGCAGGAAGAGCGTACCTCGCAAGCCGTGCTGCAGCGCGCCGGCGCGTCGCTCGCCAGCGCACGGCAATCCCAGAATGTGCTGATCCAGCAGCAGGCGCAGACCCAGCTGCGCCGCCAGGCGGCCGAGGAGACCCGGCAGAGGCTGGGCCAGGAACTGACCGAAACCGATGGCCAGGCCGACGAGATCGAACGCGAAGCGGCACTGCTGCCCGATCCCGCGGCCGATCAGGCAGCGCTCGGCGAGTTGCGGGCCGAGGTCGCCAAGCTGCGCGAGGAAGACGGGCTGCATCGCCACACGCTCGACCGGCTGGTGCGCGACGCCGCGACCGGCCGGGCCCGGCTCGGCGCCATCGAGGTCGAAGCGGCAGCCTGGCGTCAGCGCACTGCCAATGCCGAACAGCATTGCCTGACCCTGGCCGAACGCCGCGCCGCGCTGATCGCCGAAGTCGAAGCCCTGCAGGACCGGCCGCAGGTCCTCGCCGCCGAGAAAACCGCCCTGCTTGCCGAGATCGCCGCCGCCCGCGCCGCGGCCCAGGCCACGACCACGCAACTGCGCCAGGCCGAAACCCTGGCGACCGAGACCGACCGCGCACAGCAGGCCGCCAATACCGGCCATGGTGAGGCGCGCGAGCAGCGCGTGCGCGCCGAGGCCGCGCATGAGCAGGCGCAGGAAGCCCGCGCCGCCGCCTCGCACCGCGCCCGCGAAACCTTCGAATGCCCCTCGGAGCATCTGCCGCGCGTCGCCGGCATTCCGGCTGCGGCGACCGAGGACGCGACGGCCGATCTGGAAGCGCGCTTCGAGCGGCTGAAGCGCGAACGCGAAGCGATCGGGCCGGTCAATCTGATGGCCGAGACCGAGATGGCGCAGATGGCGGAAGAGCACGCCACCATCGTCACCGAATCCGAGGATCTGGTCGCCGCCATCGCCAAGCTGCGCCAGGGCATCCACCAGCTGAACCGCGAAGGCCGCGAGCGGCTGCTGCAGGCCTTCGAGGTGGTGAACGGCCATTTCCAGGAGCTGTTCGTCCGCCTGTTCGGCGGCGGCCGCGCCTATCTGGAGCTGACCCAGAACGAGGCCGATCCTTTCGCCGGCGGGCTCGAGATCATGGCCAGCCCGCCCGGCAAGAAGCTGCAGATGCTGTCGCTGCTGTCCGGCGGCGAGCGTGCGCTGACTGCGCTCGCCCTGGTCTTCGCCGTATTCCTGACCAACCCGGCGCCGATTTCGGTGCTGGACGAAGTCGACGCACCACTCGACGACGCCAATGTCGAGCGCTTCTGCAACCTCGTCCGCGAGATCGGTCAGCGCACCGGCACGCGCTTCCTGATCATCACCCATCACCGCGTCAGCATGGCGGTGATGGACCGCCTCTACGGGGTTACCATGATGGAGAAAGGCGTCTCGCGACTCGTCTCCGTCGAACTCGCCGCTGCCGAGCGGCTGCGCCAGACCGCCTGAGCCCGCCGGCCCGTGCAAGACGCCCCTCGCGGGCTGCATGCCGAAAGGGCTGTTTCGCCTTGACAGGCGGTAAAGCCGCCGCCTAATTTCCGCCCCGTTTTCAGCCGTCGTGGCAGCACGGGCAAGGATGGCGCTCGCCGCCGGAGGGGCCCCATGAAGGACACCGATAGCAAGGACTCGCCGGACCAGCTGGAGGCGCGAATCGCGGAAGCGCGCCGCCGACAGCAAGGCCCCGAGGCCAAGCCCAAGGTGACGGACAGCCTGTCCGGCAATTTCATGGGGGCGGCCTTTCGAATCGGTGTCGAACTGGTGGCGGCGCTCATCGTCTCGGTCGGTTTCGGCTGGCTGCTCGATCGATGGCTCGGCACGCGGCCATGGCTAATGGTCGCGTTTTTCTTTCTCGGCTCCGCGGCCGGCATGATGAATGTCTATCGCGTGGCCAATGGCATGGGTCTCGCAGCCGGGTTCAAGCGACCGGGCGGAGAAGGGCGTAATGGGTCTGATGATGCATAGGGGCGGCGCCGCACATGGCTGAAGCACACGAGTCACCGCTCTCGCAGTTCAAGATCGAGACGATCGTGCCGATCCATATCGGCGGCGTCGACGTGTCGTTCACCCAGTCGGCCGCCATGATGGTGGCGGCGGTGCTCGTTTGCACCCTGCTGCTGGTGCTGACCGGCCGCCCGGCCGCTCTGGTCCCGGGCCGGCTGCAGTCGATCGGCGAGCTCGCCTATGAATTCATCGCCAACATGGTGCGCGACAATGTCGGCACGGCCGGCATGAAGTATTTCCCCTGGGTCTTCTCGATCTTCATGTTCGTGCTGTTCGGGAATTTCCTGGGGATGATCCCCTATACCTTCACCTTCACCAGCCACATCATCGTCACCTTCGCGCTGGCAATGATGGTGTTCCTGACCGTGACGGTGATCGCCTTCGCACGGCACGGGCTGCATTTCTTCGCCTTCTTCCTGCCCGAAGGCACGCCGCTGGCGATGGCGCCGATGGTCGTCGCGCTGGAGATCCTGTCCTACTTCATCCGGCCGGTCAGCCTGTCGATCCGACTTTTTGCCAATATGATGGCCGGCCACACCATGCTGAAGGTGTTCGGCGGCTTCGTCATAGCGCTCGGCGTATTCGGCGTCCTGCCTTTCGCGGTCAACATCGCGCTGACCCTGTTCGAATTCCTGGTGGCTGGGCTGCAGGCCTATGTGTTCACCATCCTGACCTGTCTCTACCTGAAAGACGCGATCGAGATGCATTGAGCCGGTCGCGGCCCAGCCTTCCCTAGTTTTCGAAATCGTTTCTCAGAGGAAAAGAAAATGGACGTTCAAGCCGCTCGGATGATTGGTGCGGGTATCGCTGTTATCGCCCTGATGGGTGTCGGCGTCGGTATCGGCAACATCTTCGCCACGCTGATCAGCTCGGTCGCCCGCAACCCGGCGGCGCGCGGCGAAGTGTTCGGCATCGGCATTCTGGGCTTCGCGCTGACGGAAGCCGTCGCCCTGTTCGCGATGCTGATCGCGTTCCTGATCCTCTTCGTCTGAGGCCCGCCATCGGCCGGCCGGACCCCGCGTCCCGCCGGCCGATGCTGATCCCGGACGACACCGGACTCTCGGAGCGCCTTACGCGATGCCCCAACTCGACGCGACTACATTTCCGCCTCAGCTTGCCTGGCTGGCCCTGACCTTCCTGGTCATGTTCTTCCTGATGGCCAAGGTGGCGCTGCCTTCGATCGGCAGCACGCTGGCCCGCCGCAAGGGACAGATCGACGGCGACCTCGAACGGGCGGCCAAGCTCAAGGCGGAGATCGACGTCGTCATCCAGGCCTATGAGCGGGCATTGGCCGAGGCGCGGACCCAGGCGAATGCCACGGTCAACGCCACCAAGGAAAAGCTGGCCCAGATCGCCGCTGAACGGCAGCACGCCTCCATGGCGGCCCTGGCCGAGCAGACCAAGGCGGCCGAGGCCCGGATCGAGCAGGCCAAATCCCAGGCCCTGGCCAATGTCCGCGGCATTGCCGCCGAGGCTGCCACGGCGGCGGCGCAGCGGCTGATCGGCGAGAGTTTCGATGCCGGCCGCGTTTCGGCCGCCGTCGAGCAGGTCATGAAGGGACGCGCCTGATGAATTTCCTGCACGACGAAGAATTTTATATTCTCATCGCGTTCCTGGTCGCAGTGGGCATCCTGATCTGGAAGGCCAAGGATCAGGTCGTCAGCGGGCTCGACGCCCGCGCCCGGACGATCCGGCAGCAGCTCGACGAAGCCAAGCGCCTGCGCGAGGAGGCCGAGGCCATGCTGGCCGAGTATCAGCGCAAGCAGCGCGACGCCATCGCCGAAGCCCAGGACATCGTCGTCCAGGCCCAAGCCGAAGCCGAACGCGTCGCCAAGCAGGCCGAGATCGACCTCGAAGCGGCGATCAAACGCCGCGAAGAGCAAGCCCGGGACAAGATCACCCAGGCCGAGGTCAAGGCCCTGGCCGAAGTCCGCGGCGTCGCTGTCGACGTCGCGATCGAGGCGGTCCGCGTGCTGTTGGCCGAAACCCTCGACCAGGCGCATGGGGCAAGGCTGATCGATCAGGCGATCGAGGACCTGCCGAAGCGCCTGCACTGACGGCGGGCGTCCTATGAGATAGAGAACGGCGTTCCTGGCAACGGGAACGCCGTTTCGCTTTATGGATCTTGGAGAGTTCCGAGCTGCGGCGTGACCCGCCTCATCCTAAATCCTTCTCCCCCTGAAGGGCGGAGAAGGACTTTCCGCTCAGGCGCCTGAAGCCTCCCGCTCCGCCCTTCAGGGGGGAGAGGTGGGTCGCGCCGCCGGAAAAGCTTTTATCCACGTTATCCTGGCGCCCATTGCGGCCAAGGACGGGGATCTTGGAAACGGGAGGCCTCTCGCCGCCGAATGCGACAAAATTTTGTTCGGCCGCGCCCCTTAAAAGCCGCTTTCCGTCCGTTATATCCCTGCCGGTCCAATTCGCGGGGGGATAGGGAAGCATGGCGCAGGCGCATGAGCTCATCTTCATCGGCTCCCTGCTCCTGCTCGCCGGCATCATCGCCGGCATGCTCTCCTCCCGTATCGGCGCCCCGCTCCTGCTCGCCTTTCTCGGCCTCGGCATGGCGGCCGGGCCCGACGGATTCGGGCTACGCGTCGCCGATAATGGCGGCGCCTATCTGATCGGCAGCGCCGCGCTGGCGCTGATCCTGTTCGATGGCGGGCTGCACACGCAGCGGCGCGTCTTCCGGCTGGCTTTCGGCCCCTCGCTCTCGCTCGCGACGATCGGCGTCGCGCTGACCGCCGGCATCACGGCCGTACCGGCCTATTTCCTGCTCGGCATCGGCTGGCTGCCGGCGGCGCTGATCGGTGCCATCGTCTCCTCGACCGACGCCGCCGCCGTCTTCCTGCTGCTGCATCAGCGCGGCCGCGACATCAGCCAGCGCGTCGCGGCGACGCTGGAGACGGAGGCCGGGTTCAACGATCCGGTCGCCGTATTCCTGACCATCACCCTGGTCACTGCCCTGTCCGGCAAGACCAGCCAATCCGCGGCCGAGATCGGGCTGTTCCTGCTGCGCCAGGCGGCGATCGGCACCGGCCTCGGCCTGGCCGGCGGCTCGACCCTGGTCTGGCTGGTCAACCGCCTGCCGGTCGCGGCCGGGCTCTATCCGATCCTGGTCATGGCCGGAACGCTCTGCCTGTTCGCCGGCACGCAACTGGCTGAAGGCTCCGGCTTCCTCGCGGTCTATCTGGCCGGGCTGATCTGCGGCAACAGCCGGATGCGGGCGAGCCAGACCATCACCCGCTTCCATGAAGGCATGGCATGGCTATCACAGCTCGTGCTGTTCATCATGCTCGGACTGATGGTCGTCCCGCGCCATCTCCTGCCGCAAGTGCCGGCGGCGCTCGGCATCGCCCTGGTGCTGATTTTCATCGCCCGGCCGATTGCCGTCTGGCTATGCCTCGCGCCGTTCCGCTTTACCGTCCAGGAGCGGCTGTTCGTCGCCTGGGTCGGCCTGCGCGGCGCCGTGCCGATCTTCCTGGCGATGATCCCGCGGCTAGACGGACTGGCCGGGCCGGAAACCTATTTCCATGTCGCCTTCATCGTCGTGCTGGCCTCGCTGGTGCTGCAGGGCTGGACCATCGCGCCAGCCGCCCGGTGGCTGCGCCTGGAACTGCCGAGCGAGCCGATCCACGGCGAGCATCTCGATCTGGGCATCGTCGCCGATTCGTCGCGCGAGATTTCCGCCTGGCGCGTCGCGACCGGTTCGCCGGCCTCGGAGCGCGTCTTCGAAGCGCTGGCCCTGCCGCGCGCCGTAAGATTGGTCTCCGTGCTGCGTGACGGCACGGTCATGGAACTGGCCAAGCTCGATCGGCTCAATCCGGGCGACATGGTGCTGGCGGTGGCCCCGCCGGAAACGCAGGAGACCATGGACCGGTTGTTTGCGACCCGGCCGAAACTCCGGCCCGCCGCCGTTTCGCTCGGCGATTTCGTGCTCGACCCCGCCGTGCCGATGGCGACAGTGGTCGATCTCTACGGCTTGCCCGGCACGCTGGCCGATCGGGCCAGGACGGCCGGCGATTTCCTGCGCAAGCGGCTCGGCCGCGAGCCGGTCGTCGGCGACCGCGTGCATCTAGGCCTGGTCGACCTGATCGTACGGCGGCTGGACGGCGACTGCATCGCCGAGATCGGCGTGGCGCTCGACCCGGCGCGCGACCCGCTGGAGGGCTTCAGCGTCCGGCGCCGGCTGGCCGGAGCCCTCACGCATCTGCGGCAGCGGCGGAAGCGGCGAACGGCCTGACGCTCAGCGCAGGGTGCGGTTATAGGCCAGCTCGTCCTCGGTCAGCTGGAAGCCGATCACGACGTGGTAGCGGTCCGCATCGCGGGGATTGGACAGCGGGATACGTTCGGTGACCGTATCCTGCGAGCCCGCCCGGTTCTCGTTCGGCTTGAAGGTCACGGCGTTGGCGAAGACGCGCTTGGCGACGACCTTGTCATGCAGATCGGTAATCGCGACGAAATAGGGGAACTCGATCGTGCGGCCGGATGACTGAGGCCCGAGTTCGGCCACGGTCGACAACGAGACCGTGACGCTCACGCCGGAGCTGTCGACGCTGCAATCGCTCTTGACCCCGCCAAGCGTGGCGCGGTCGGCGAGATTGACATAGCCGGTGCCGTGGCCGTCGAAGCGCGACACGGTATCGATGCCGCCGACGACGCCGGCGGCGGGGCATTTCACATCGGAATATTGGCCGGAAACCCAGCTGCAGCCGCCAAGCGCAAGGCCTAGGCCGACAACGATGACAAGGCGCCGGGCGGCGCGACCGGTTTGGAAAGGAAGGGGCATGATCTCAGAGCTTATTGTGAATGCCGTCGCAGAGCGGCGCGGTGCCATACAGGCTCTTTTGAGCGCAGGTCGGCTCTGACATAGAGGACTTCCTTCGTCGGGGAGGCTGTACTAGGGTCCGCACGCGATCGGCCGGGGCCTGCGCACCGGGGAGCGGCGATACTATGGGTCGCCGCGGCATCGCACAAGGGTTGCCCGCGCGATGGTCCCAAGCGCCGCGCCGGCCCGAGGCATAAGAGATGAGCCTGCCCCGCCTGTCGGTGATCCTGGCCAGTCCGCGCGGCTTCTGCGCCGGGGTGGCGCGTGCCGTCGAGATCGTCGAATCGGCACTGGCGCGGCATGGCGCACCGGTCTATGTCCGCCACGAAATCGTCCATAACCGCTTCGTCGTCGAGCGACTGGAACGCCTGGGCGCCGTCTTCGTCAATGAACTCGACACCGTGCCGCCGGGCGCGACCATCGTCTTCTCCGCCCATGGCGTCGCGCGCTCGGTCGTCGCCGAGGCTGCGGCGCACGGCCTCGAGGCGCTGGACGCGACCTGCCCGCTGGTCACCAAGGTCCATCTCGAGGCGCAGCGCCATGCCCGGTCCGGGCGGCGACTGGTCCTGATCGGCCATGCCGGTCATCCCGAAGTCGAGGGCACGATGGGACAGGTACCGCCCAGCCGGGCCGTGCTGGTCGAAAGCGTCGCCGATATCGCGGCGCTCGACGTGGCACCCGGCGAGAAACTCGCCTTCGCGACGCAGACTACCCTCTCGATCGACGACACCTCGGCCATCGTCGCGGCGCTGCGGGCGCGGTTTCCGGACATCCAGGGGCCGCAGGGCGAGGATATCTGCTACGCCACGACCAACCGGCAGGCGGCGATGAAGGCGATGGTGCCGCGAGTCGATGCCGTCATCGTTCTGGGTGCACCGCATTCCTCCAACGCCCTCCGGCTGATCGAAACGGCGCAGCGTGCCGGTTGCGCCCGCGCCATCCTGCTCGACCGCGCCGAAGTGCTGGATTGGCGCGCGCTGGACGGCGTCGAGCGCCTCGGCATCACGGCGGCGGCCTCGGCGCCCGAATGCCTCGTGGATGAGTTGATCGAAGCGTGCCGGGCACGCTATGACGTGTGCCTGGAAGAGCTTTCCGTCACCATAGAGGATGTGCGGTTTAACCTGCCGCGCGTGCTGACCGCCTGATGGCCGTATATACCGAGATCTCCGATGGCGACCTCACCCGCTTCATGGCCGAGTACGATCTCGGCGCCGCGCTGTCCTGCAAGGGCATCGCCGAAGGGGTCGAGAATTCCAACTTCCTGATCAAGACCGAGCAGGGCAGCTTCATCCTCACCCTCTATGAGAAGCGGGTGAATCCGGAGGATCTGCCCTTCTTTATCGGGCTGATGGAGCATCTGGCCGCACGCGGCTTTTCCTGCCCGACGCCGATCCGCGGCCGCGACGGTCGCTCGCTGCGCCAGCTCTGCGGCCGTCCGGCGGCGGTGATCAGCTTCCTCGAAGGGCTGTGGCCACGCAACATCCTGCCGTTCCACTGCACCGGCGTGGGCGACGCGCTGGCCCGGCTGCACAGAGCCGGCAGCGATTTCGCCGTCACGCGGCACAACGATCTGTCGGTCGAAGGTTGGCCGAAGCTGGTCGCGGCCACGCGCGACCAGGCCGATTCGGTGGCACCCGGCCTTGCCGATGAGTTGGCGCGCGAGATGGACCAGCTCCAGACGGCATGGCCGCGCGACCTGCCGACCGGCATCTGCCACGCCGACATGTTCCCCGACAATGTGTTCTTCCGCGACGAGCATGTCAGCGGCGTCATCGATTTTTATTTCGCCTGCACCGACGCCTATGCCTATGACCTTGCCGTCTGCCTGAATGCCTGGTGCTTCGAGGCGGATCACAGTTGGAACCCGGAGAAAGGCAGGCATCTGGTCGAGGCCTATCAGGCGATCCGCCCGCTGACCCCGGCCGAACGCGTCGCACTGCCGATCCTGGCCCGCGGCAGCGCGCTGCGTTTCCTGCTGACCCGGCTCTATGACTGGCTGAACCGGCCGACCGGCGCCCTGGTCCGCCCCAAGGACCCGCTGGAATACCTCACCAAGCTGCGCTTCCACCGCGCCGCCGCCGGACCGGAAACCTATGGACTCTGAACGCCCCGTTCCCACCGTCGATGTCTTCACCGACGGCGCCTGCAGCGGCAATCCCGGCCCCGGCGGCTGGGGCGCCATCCTGCGCTATGGCGAAGTCGAGAAGGAGCTGTTCGGCTCCGAGAACCCGACCACCAACAACCGCATGGAAATGATGGCGGCGATCGAGGCCCTGTCTGCCCTGAAACGCCCGGCCACGGTCAAGCTACACACCGACAGCCAGTACCTGAAGGACGGCATCACCCGCTACATCCATGGCTGGCAGCGCAACGGCTGGAAAACCGCGGACAAGAAGCCGGTCAAGAACATCGATCTGTGGCTCCGGCTGCTGGAAGCGCTGAAGCCGCATCAGGTCGACTGGATCTGGGTCAAGGGCCATGCCGGCCACGCCGAAAACGAACGCGCCGACGCGCTGGCCCGGCAAGGCGTGGTGGTAGCCCGGAGTTTGCCGGTGAAGTAGCGGGCGAGAGGCCGACCCGATGTTATCTGTCCGACAGTTCCGTTTCGCCGCCGGAGAATCTGGCTGCATTAGCCACCGCCCATTCCAGCGAGAGCTTCGCAAAGAGCAGTGGCAAGTCACCAATCTGTCGGCCCGCTTCGATCGCCGTGAGTCGGGCATCCGGCCAATCCGGGATGCCCGGCGGCGATCCGAGCACCGACAGCACGCGTTCTGCCGTCGATGGAATGAAGGGCCAAGCTGCCGATGCAGCCACGGCCAATAGATTGATGCCGACCCGCACGACCAGCGCCGCGCGCGCCGGGTCGTCGGCCTGGATCGTCCAGGGGGCCTCCGCCGCCAAATAGGTGTTGGCGAGCCGCCAGATTGCTCGCACTTCATCAGCCGCCTTCCGCAGGGTACGGACATCGTGATGCGTCCGGAGTGCCTGGAGGTGATGCGTCAATCGAGCCGTCAAGGCCTCTTCCGGTGCCGCCCGTTCGCCCCCTTGCGGCACGACCCCGTCATAGCGCGTCGCCAGAAAGCGCAGCGTGCGATTGATCAGATTGCCGAAGGTATCTGCGAGGTCATGCGTCACCTCGACAGCGAAACGCACAAAGGTGAAATCCGTGTCGCTGCCCTCCGGCGCATTTGCCGCCAGCCACCACCGCCAATAATCGGCCGGCAGCAGTTCGAGCGCCTGATCCAGGAACACGCCACGGCGCTGGCTGGTCGAGAATTTGCCGCCCTCATAGGTCAGCCAATTCACGCCCTTGATCACATCGACCGTCTTCCAAGGCTCGCCCGAGCCGAGCAGGGTGCAGGGGAAAGTGACGGCGTGGAACGGCACATTGTCCTTGCCGAGGAATTGGAGATATTCGACCTCCGGCGCCTGCCACCACCATCCCCGCCAATCGCGGCAAGCGGAAACTTCCTCCGCCCATTCTTGCGTGGCGGCAATATATGCGATCGGCGCATCGAACCAGACATAGAAGACCTTGCCCTCATAGCCCGCCTTCGGCACCGGGACACCCCAGGACAAGTCGCGGGTGATGCAACGGTCGCGGAGCCCTTCATCCAGCCATTTTCGAGCGATCGAAACGACGAGCGGCGGCCAGCCGGATCGGCTGGCGAGCCAGGCCTCCAGTTCGCCGACCAAAGCCGACTGCCGCAGGAACAGGTGTCGGGTCGGCCTGATTTCCAGAACCGTACTGCCGGACAGCGCCGAACGCGGCTCGACGAGATCGGCCGGATCGAGCGGACGGGTGCAGCTCTCGCATTGGTCGCCGCGGGCCCGCTCGAAGCCACAGAAGGGACAGGTGCCGATGACATAGCGATCGGGCAGGAACCGCCCATCCGCCGGCGAATAGATCTGCGCCAGCACGCGCTCCTCGATGAAACCGCGCTCCTCCAGGCAATGGAAGAAGTGCTGCGTCAGCGCGTGGTTCTGCGCCGATGACGACCGCCCGAAATGGTCGAAGGAAAGATCGAGCTGTCGATAGATCGCTGACTGGATTTCGTGTTGCTGTCCGCAGTAATCCGCAACATCGAGTCCCGCCTCGGCCGCGCCCAGCTCGGCCGGCGTGCCGTGCTCGTCGGTCGCGCAGATGAACAGGACCTCATCGCCGATCTGCCGGCGATATCGCGCCTGGATATCGGCCGGCAGCAACGATCCCGCCAGATTACCCAGATGCTTGATGCCGTTGATATAAGGTAGTGCGCTCGTAACAAGAACCTTCGCCATGATGCCCTCCTTGGGGTCATTGCACGGGTGAAGCGCCGGAACCGGATGAAATGAAAAAGCCCTCCGCAGGATCGGGAGGGCTTGGGTCCGACGCTCACACGCGCGGCGACAGGTGCGCGCTCAACCCCTCCGGCCAATCTCCTGCTGGTCGGGACGGCGCATTCGCGGGGCGGGGCGATGAGTAAACATGTGACGTCCTTGACGAAGGGCCAGTCGTATATGCCTTCGACCCTCTTTCAACGCAAGGACGAAAGCCGGCCTCGGGCATGATGCCCGGGCCGGCTACCATTTTTAGAGCGCTTCGAGGATCGTCTCGGCCTTGGAGACTTCGAAGCTGCCCGGCTTCTCGACGTTCAGCACCTTGACCACACCGTCATCGAGCACCATGGCGTAGCGCTGCGAGCGATAGCCCAGGCCGAAGCCGCTGGCGTCGAAGCCCAGATCGACCGCCTTGGTGAAGTCGGCATTGCCGTCGGCCAGCATGACGACCTTGCCGTCGGCCTTCTGGTCCTTGCCCCAGGCGCCCATGACGAAGGCGTCGTTGACCGAGAGGCAGGCGATGACCTCGATGCCGTGCTTGGCGAAATCGTCGAAATGCTGGACGAAGCCGGGGACATGCTTGGCCGAGCAGGTCGGGGTGAAGGCCCCGGGCAGGGCGAACAGGATCGCCTTCTTGCCGCCGAACAGCTCATCCGTGGTGATTTCCTTCGGACCCTCGGCGGTCATGTGCCGCAGCTTCACCGAAGGGAGCCTATCGCCAACCTTGATGGTCATGTCTCGCTATCCTTTCGGGGGGTTTTCCAAGGGCCGGATGGGGCTGCCAGGACCATATCGGCAGCCCCGTGGGGAACGCACTCCGGTTGCTCAGGATGCCTGGCCGGAGGCCTCGTGCAAGGCATCCAGCACCGGGGGGCGCGCCAGCATAGCGATGAGCCGCAGGCCGCCGCCACGCCCAGGCTGCGCCGCGGCATCTCGCTGCCGAACCGTGCCCGCAGCGCCAGGCATAGGACCGCAGCCAGCGCCAGCGCGCCGACGACGCCCGCGGCGAGCGGCCCGGCCTCGAACACCAGCACGCCGATCAGCCAGACCGCCGTCCCGGCGAGCAGCAATCCCAGCACCTGGCGCAGCACCAGCATCCAACGGCCCGGCCGCGGCATCGAAGTCGTAAATAAGCGGGCCAGATCGAATAGACCAACCTGCCTTCGGCCCCCCATAGTCATTACTGCCGAGCGGCCTCGCGCAAGATCTCCTGCGACAGGACATCGTCGTCCACCGCGCGAGCCATGATTACCGCCCCGAGCATCGAGGCCAGCATCCGGATGGCATCGCCGCGCGCGTCGCGCTTGGTCGGCCAAGGAAATTTCGACGCCATTTTTTCAATCAGCGCTTTGATATGGGTGGCGACGGCGGCCCGGACGGATGGCTCGCGGCCGATTTCGGAGGCTAGCGCCGCAATGAGGCATCCGTCCGCTTTATTGTCGCGGTGCATTGTCGAGAGGTACTCCGCTCGGTAGGCGGCCTTGCCCTCCTCGGACGGCTCGACCTTCTCGAGCCCTTCGAAGGTCTGCATCGAGGCATGGCGGATCGCTTCGGCCATCAACGCCTGCTTCGAGGAAAAATGATTGTAGAACGGCCCATGGGTCAGGCCGGTCGCCTTCATGATCTCGGCCACGCTGACATCAGAGAACCCGCGATCGCGGAACATCCGCGATGCCGCTTCCAGAATCTTTGCGTGCTTTTCCGCCGTCTCCGCCGCGGGGTACCGCATTTTCCAAAACTCCCTTCCGGCCGCATCGGCGGCGCTTGACATCAAAGATGATAGTCATCATGTATGCGAAATCCAAGCATGATGTTTGCCATGCTTGGCAGGACTGATCCCTCCGTCGCGCGGCGCGGCAGTCCACTTCGACAATTTCCCGAGCGCCATGTGGCACCGGGTACGCAAAAGGGGAATGGCAATGAGCGATGTAAAAGGCACGGCCGTCGTCACCGGCGCCTCGGCCGGTATCGGGAAGGTTTACGCCGACCGTCTCGCAGGCAGAGGCTACGATCTGATCCTGGTCGCGCGACGCGGCGATCGGCTGGCGGCCGTAGCCGACGAGTTGCGGGCTAAGCACGGTATCGCCGTCGAGACCGTCGTTGCGGATCTGGGCGCCGCGGCCGACCTGGACCGCGTGGCATCGGTCCTGGCCGCCGATGAGCGGATCACCCTGCTGGTCAACAACGCCGGGGCGTCGACATTGGCCCCCGTGTCTCAGACCAAACGTGCCGATCTGGATGCCATGAACGACGTCAACGTGCTCGCGCTTGCCCGCCTGACACACGCGGTCCTGCCGGGTTTCAAGGCACGGGATCGGGGCACGATCATCAATATCGGCTCCGTGCTGGGATTCGAGTCCCTGCCGGCGAGCAGCATTTACAGCGCCACGAAGGGCTACGTTCTGAACTTCACGCGCGGCCTCCAGCAGGAACTGGCGGACACAGGCGTCGTCGTCCAGCTGGTGCTGCCCGCGGCGACGGCCACCGACATCTGGGAGCTCTCCGGCGTGCCACTGTCGGCGCTCGATCCGGCCACCATCATGTCGGTCGAGAACTGCGTCGATGCGGCCCTGGCCGGCCTCGACCTGGGAGAAACGGTGACGATGCCGTCGGTCGAGGATGCCGGCGCATTGCTGGCTCAGTACGATGCGGCGCGCGTGGCGCTGCTCGCGGCCTCGCAGACCGGCAAGCCTGCGTCGCGCTATCTGCGCATACGCTGACATGAGAAGGAGCGCGCCTCGACTAGGGCGCCTAGCTCTAAGAGGCGGAGCGGATTCAGCGTAAAAAACCGGTCGGGTGGCTCGCTGGCGGCCTGCAGCGGCCTCCATCTCGGCGAGGAGCGCGCTGCTGACGAAAGCCGGCTCGGACATGACGCCCGGGCCGGCTACCATTTTTAGAGCGCTTCGAGGATCGTCTCGGCCTTGGAGACTTCGAAGCTGCCCGGCTTCTCGACGTTCAGCACCTTGACCACACCGTCATCGAGCACCATGGCGTAGCGCTGCGAGCGATAGCCCAGGCCGAAGCCGCTGGCGTCGAAGCCCAGATCGACCGCCTTGGTGAAGTCGGCATTGCCGTCGGCCAGCATGACGACCTTGCCGTCGGCCTTCTGGTCCTTGCCCCAGGCGCCCATGACGAAGGCGTCGTTGACCGAGAGGCAGGCGATGACCTCGATGCCGTGCTTGGCGAAATCGTCGAAATGCTGGACGAAGCCGGGGACATGCTTGGCCGAGCAGGTCGGGGTGAAGGCCCCGGGCAGGGCGAACAGGATCGCCTTCTTGCCGCCGAACAGCTCATCCGTGGTGATTTCCTTCGGACCCTCGGCGGTCATGTGCCGCAGTTTCACCGAGGGGAGTTTATCGCCAACCTTGATGGTCATGTCTCGCTATCCTTTCGGGGGTTTCGAAGGGCCGGATGGGGCTGCCAGGACCATATCGGCAGCCCCGTGGGGAACGCAATCCGGTTGCTCAGGATGCCTGGCCGGAGGCCTGGTGCAGCGCATCGAGCACCGCGGACTCGGTCAGCAGTTCGGGCAGCGGCACGCCGCCGGGTGCCGCCGGGCCATAGACGACGTTGAAGGGAATGCCGTAGCGGCCATAGGTTTTGAGGTAGTCGCCGATCTTCGGGTCGCGCCGGGTCCAGTCGGCGCGCATCGCGACCACGGCCGGCGCCGTCAGGCGACGATGCATGGACTCGGTGTCGAGCACGAGCCGCTCATTGACCTGGCAGGTCAGGCACCAGCTGGCCGTGACATCGACGAACACGGTCTTGCCGGCCGCGACCTGGCCGGCGATCGACGCCTCGTCGAACGGCATCCAGCCGGCCGCCACGGTCCCGACCGGCATCGCTGCCGGCTGCGTCACCAGCGGCGGCGCCAGCATGGCGATGAGCAGCACGGCCGCCGCGACACCCAGGCTCCGCCGCGGCAACACGTTGGCGGAGCGCGACCGCAGCGCCAGACAGAGGACAGCAGCCAGCGCCAACGCGCCGACGGCACCGGCAGCGAGCGGCCCGGCCTCGAACACCAGCACGCCGATCAGCCACACTGCCGTGCCGGCAAGCAGCAATCCCAGCACCTGACGCAGCACCAGCATCCAGCGGCCCGGTCGCGGCATGACCCGGGCGATGCCGGGCAACGCCGCAACCGCCAGATAGGGCAGCGCCATGCCGATGCCGAGGCACAGGAAGACGAGCAGGATATCGCCCGGGCTGCCGGCCAGCGCAAAGCCGACTGCCGTGCCCAGGAACGGCGCCGAGCACGGCGTCGCCAGCAGCGTGGCGAAGGCACCGGCCAGGAAATTGCCGCCAAGCGACGGGCCGCCTCCCGGCGCCATGCCGGCCAGCCACCAGGGCAGGTTGATCTCGAACCAACCGAGCAGATTGCAGGCGAACAGCGTCACGATCGCCGCCAGCGCGGCCAGGAAGATCGGCTCCTGGAACTGAATGCCCCAGCCGACCGCCGCCCCGGCCGAACGCATCGCCACCAGGATCCCGGCCATGACGAGGAACGACACGATGATGCCGGCCGAGGAGGCCAGGAAGCCGAACCGCGTCGCCCGGCGCCCCTGGCCGGAATGGCCGACCAGCGCGATCAGCTTGATCGACAGCACCGGCAATACGCAGGGCATGAAATTGAGGATGAAACCGCCGAGCAGCGCCAGCGCCAGGATCGGCAGCAGCCCGGCGACGCCGGATGCCGGCACGGCTACCACCGGGGTCACCGAGACCGTAGCGGCCCGCGGCGACTCAGCCGGTGCGGCGCGGTCGATCACGGTAAAGGTCAGCGCATGGCCCGGCAGCTTGGCGACCGCGCCCGCCCCGCCCGGCAGCGTGACGTTCAGCACCGTAGCATCCTGTTCCTGCACCATCTGCGGCGCGAGTGTGCTGAAGCCATCGACGCCTTCGATCAGAAGGTCCGGCTTCTGCAGCGGCGGCGTGGATTTGAGCCGCAGCGCCAGGACGGCGTCCTTGCCGGCCGGTACCACGGTCGCGCCGAGCACGGTGAGCCCAGCCCGGTCGGCCTCCCCCGGCACACGCGCGGCGTAGCGGTCGATCAGCGCCGCCGATCCGGGCGACGCGGCGGCATTTGCCGGCAGATCGAGCGTCAGCGACACGTCGTTCGGCACGCAAATCGCGGCGCAGGTCAGGAAGCTGACTGCAGCGCGCAGCTGGGCCGGCGCGGCCGGATCAGGCCGGGTCGCGGCGATCGGCAGCACAATTTCGCCCTCATAGCCGAAGGTCTCGAGCCCGGCATAGGAGAAGCGGTCAGGCACCGGCCAGCTGGTCTCGCCGACGCTGAGATTGGCCGAACCGTTCCAATTCACATCGGGCGGCAAGCCGGCATCGCCAGGCGAACGCCAATAGATTTTCCAATCCGGCGCCAGGTGAAACTGCAGTCCGAGACGCAATACGCCATCGGCGCCGGGGGCGGCGAGCAGTCGGACCTGGCCCTGTTTGGTGCTACCCCAGTCCGAGGCGAGTTCGTCGGCCTGCGCCATGCCTGAAACCAGAAGCAGCAACAGGGCGAGCAGCCGGCCCGATGTAAGGATGTGCCGTATCATACCGGCATCTCTACACCAGCAGAGGGCAAATGCCATGAACAACTTGTCGCGAGGCGCCAGCGGCGCCTCTTTCGTACGGCTCGTCTTGCAGCGGGCTGCCTGCGGGTTTATCTGTTGAATCATGAAACGGAAAATACCGCCTCGCAGATCGGGCAGCGCCAAGAAGGGAGCGGTTGCCGGCTACCTGACCGGTCAGCTGCTGATCGCCATGCCCCAGATGCAGGACGCGCGGTTCCATAAATCCGTGCTCTATATCTGCGCCCACACTTCGGATGGAGCGATGGGGCTGGTCATCAACAAGGTACTGGACAGCCTGACCCTGCCTGAGCTGATGACGCATCTGGAAGTGCCGACTGAGACGCCGATGCCGCCGGACAAGATCCATTTCGGCGGACCGGTCGAAACCGCGCGCGGTTTCGTCCTGCACAGCGCCGATTACACCGATGAAGGCACGCTGATCGTCGGCAACGGTCTGGCGCTGACCGCGACGCTCGACATCTTGCGCGCCATCGGCCGCGGCGACGGCCCGCGCCAGACCCTGTTGGCACTTGGCTATGCCGGCTGGGGTCCCGGCCAGCTCGATGCCGAGATCCAGGCCAATTCCTGGCTCAGCGTCGCAGCCGACGAAGGCATCGTGTTCGACCTGCACAACGACACGAAATGGGAACGCGCCATCGGCCGCCTCGGTATCGATGCCGGCATGCTGTCGATCGAGGCCGGGCACGCCTGACCGGGTTCTGGCGCGGCGCTTGCAGCGGCCCGCCCGGGCAAGCGAGGGCTGGTCGAGGCGGGTGAAGGTTCTGTTGGCCGATGCGAATTCGGAGCGCGCGCAAAGCGTCGAGCACAGTCTCGCCGCCGCGGGCGCCACATTCGTGCTGCGGCCGCTCTCCGGCGAAAATTTGCGCGACGCCGTCGCGCGCACCCTACCCGATCTGGTCATCGTCGACATGGCGCGGCCCGATCGCGACAGCCTGGACGATATCCGGCATCTCACGCGCCACGATCCGCGCCCGGTCGTGATGTTCGTCGACCATGACGACGACGCCTTCATGGAGGCGGCGATCGAGGCCGGCGTCAGCTCCTACAACGTCGTCGGCGCCGCTTTGCCGGATGTGAAACCAATCGTGCGCGCCGCCGTCGCGATGTTCCGGCGCTATCGCCAGGTCGAGAGCGATCTGCACAAGGCCGAGGCGTCGCTCAAGGAACGGGCACTGATCGATCAGGCGAAGAGCCTGCTGATGCGGCAGCGCGGCCTGTCGGAGCCCGAGGCCTACCGCCTGCTGCGCCGCAGCGCCATGGATCGCAACAAGCGCATCATCGACATCGCCGCGGCGATCCTGGCCGCCAAATCGGAGGATGCGTGACATGGCGCCGGTAAGACTCGGCATGCTGCGCCTGACCGATGCCGCGCCGGTCGTGCTGGCACAGGAGGCCGGGCTGTTCGCCACCGAGGATCTCGATGTCGTGCTGTCGGTCGAGCCGTCCTGGGCCAATCTGGCCGACAAGCTGAGCTACGGCCTGCTCGATGCCGCGATCATGCTGCCGCCGCTGGCGCTGGCCATGTCGCTGGGGCTGCGCGCTGCCGGCACTCCGCTGCTGGTGCCGATGAGCCTCAGCCTGAACGGCAATGCCGTGACGCTCTCGACGGCGCTGGCCGGGCCGATCCTGGGTAGCCGATCCGCGCTCGAGGCCGGCCGGCGCCTGCGTACACTGCTGCGGGGGCACGCGCTGCCGCGCCTTGCCGTCGTGCATGCGCGCTCGACCCATCACCTGCTGCTGCGCTATTGGCTGGCCGCAAGCGGCATCGACCCCGATCGCGACGTCGCGATCGGCGTGATCCCGCCGGCCGAGATGGTAGCGAGCCTGGCAGCCGGCAGGATCGATGGCTTCTGCGCCGGCGCGCCCTGGGGCGTGATGGCGGCACGCGACGAGCTCGGCCGCAACGTCATCACCAGCGCCGAGATCTGGCGCAACCACCCGGAAAAATGCCTGGCGGTCCGCGCCGATTGGGCCGAGCGGCGGCCGGCCCAGCTGCAGGCCCTGCTCCGCGCGCTGCTGCGTGCCGCGCAACGTTGCGACGACCCGGCCGAGGCGCCGGTGCTGGCCGAACTCCTGGCCCAGCAGCGCTATATCGGCGTTCCGGCCGACGCGATCGCCGCCTCCCTGGCCGGCGGCCTGGCCGGCGGTTCAGTGTTCTTCGCCCAGGCCGCAACCTATCCCTGGCGCTCCCATGCCCGCTGGTTCCTCGGCCAGATGGCGCGCTGGGGCGAGGTGCCGGCCGCGCTGGACCAGGACGCGGCGGCCCTGCGCATCTATCGCCCGGATCTCCATGCCGAGGCCGCACGGGCGCTCGGGCTCGCCGTGCCGCGGACCGACCGGAAGCCCGAGGGCGGGCATGACGCGCCCTGGCAGCTTGCGGCGGATCCAGTACCGATCGAGATGGCACCGGATCCATTCTGTGACAGAGCCAGCTTTCCGACCCGAGACGCTTAGAAGCGGTGCAGAACAATCGTTTCGAAACCCCTCTCCTGCACCGCGGGAGAGGGGTTTAGGCGCCACTCCATTGTACGCTGGGATGCCGGAGACTTCGCCACGGCCGCGCGACACATCCTTGTGCCCAATTTGTAATCAGCCTCGCGGCGAGGCAGCCCTTTGCCTGAAACTTGCTCACATGCCTCCTACAAAGATGGCGATGGATATACCTCGCCCCGCAAGCGCTCCTGCCGTGCCGGGCACTCCAACACTCTGACGGAAAACAGGAAAGTTCGAAATCCCGATGATCGCGGCATTTGGTTCTCGCACTGCAACAATCTTGGCGCAGGGCTTGCAGAATATCCTTCGCTGCTGCACAGGCCGACCTTGCTCGGCCGCGGGCTGGGCGCGCTCCAATGGCGGGGCCGCCTGAAACGGGGGCGCGGAACCCGCGCTCCGATTTCCTGACCGGCGGGCCAATGGCGGTCTGCCAGGGACGGTGACGTCCGGCGGCGCAGCTTTCCTCGGATCGCGATCATCCGGCTTCACGAGCCCGCCGAGGGCGCACCCGCGTTTCGGGAGGCGAGTTTCGATGACCAGGGGTTTCCTCAAGGCGGGCCATATGCCGACCTTGTTCGCAGCGTTTCTCTATTTCGATCTGAGCTTCATGGCCTGGGTGATCCTGGGTCCGCTCGCCGTGCAGATTGCCAAGGATTGCATTTGAGCGCGGCCGAGAAGGGGCTGATGGTTGCCGTGCCGGTCCTGGCCGGCGCTGGCATCCGGATCGTCAACGGCATCCTGGTCGATCATCTGAAGCCGCGCCTGACCGGCATTATCAGCCAGGTCGCGGTCATCCTGGGCCTGACCGCCGCCTGGTATTTCGGCGTGCACAGCTTTGCCCAGACGTTGCTGGTCGGCATCGTGCTCGGCATTGCCGGCGCGTCCTTCGCTGTGGCGCTGCCACTCGCCTCGCGCTGGTACCCGCCGGAGCATCAGGGCACCGCCCTCGGCATTGCCGGCGCCGGCAATTCGGGCACGGTGCTGGCCGCGCTCTTCGCGCCCGGCCTCGCCGCGGCCTTCGGCTGGAACAATGTGCTGGGCCTCGTCGTACTGCCGCTGATCGCGACGCTCGCGATCTATGCCGCGCTGGCCAAGGACAGCCCCGAATGCCCGGCGCCGAAATCACTGCCGGAGTATCTCAAGGTGCTGAAGATCGGCGACGCCTGGTGGTTCATGTTCTTCTACAGCGTCACCTTCGGCGGCTTCGTCGGGCTGGCCTCGTCGCTGACGATCTATTTCAACGACCAATATGGCTTGAACCCGGTCCATGCCGGCTATTTCACCGCCGCCTGCGTCTTCGCCGGCTCGCTGGTCCGGCCGATCGGCGGGGCGGTCGCGGACCGGATCGGCGGCGTGCGCACGCTGACCACGGTCTATATGGTCGCCGCCACGGCGTTGATCCTGGCCAGTTTCGGCTTGTCCGAATCCAGGATGGCGGCTCGCCGTCTTCGTCGTCGCGATGCTGGCGCTCGGCATGGGCAATGGCGCCGTGTTCCAGCTCGTGCCGCAGCGCTTCCGCGGCGAAATCGGCGTCATGACCGGCCTGGTCGGCATGATGGGCGGGGTCGGCGGCTTCTACCTCGCCTCCAGCCTGGGCTATTCCAAGCAGCTGACCGGCAGCTATCAGGCCGGGCTGCTGGTCTTCGCCATGCTGGCGCTGGCGGCGCTGGCCGGGCTGAACGGCGTGAAGCACCGGTGGCGCGCGACCTGGGGCGCGGCACTCGCCGCCGCCCGAATCTGAGGGGCTGCGGCATGAACATGCTCTCCCCCACCCCGCGCCGGCTGGTCGTGATCGGCAACGGCATGGCCGGCATGAGAACGGTCGAGGAATTGCTGAAACGGGCGCCCGGCCTCTGGGACATCACTGTTTTCGGCGCCGAGCCGCATGTCAATTACGACCGCATCCTGCTGTCGTCGGTCCTGGCCGGCGAGAAAGATCTGGGCGCGATCGAGATCAATTCGCGCGCCTGGTACGCCGAAAACCGCATCCGCCTGTTCACCGGCGATCCGGTCGCGGCGATCGATCGCGACGCCCGCACGGTCACCTCGCAAAGCGGCCAGGTCGAGCCCTATGACGCGCTGCTGCTAGCGACCGGATCGCGGCCGATCGTGCCGCCGATCCCCGGTCTCGAACTGCCCGGCACCTGCGCCTTCCGCGACATCGCCGATATCGAGACCATGATCGCCGCGTCCGAGCAGCATCGCCGCGCCATCGTGATCGGCGGTGGGCTGCTCGGGCTCGAAGCGGCGAACGGGTTGGCCAAGCGCGGCATGAGCGTCGCCGTGGTCCATCTGATGGACACGCTGATGGAGCGCCAGCTCGATGCCGAGGCCGGCAAGCTGCTGCAGGCGGCGCTGGACGAGCGCGGCATCAGCTTCTTCATGAATGGCCAGACCGAAGAGATCTTCGGCGACGGCCGGGTCGAAGGCATCCGCCTGGCCGATGGCCGCGAGGTGCCGAGTGATCTCGTCGTCTTCGCCATCGGCATCCGGCCCAATACCGATCTGGCGCGCGCGGCCGGACTCGACATCAACCGCGGCATCCGGGTCGGCGACGATATGCGCACATCCGATCCGGCGATCTTCGCGGTCGGCGAATGCGTCGAACATCGCGGCAAGACCTATGGGCTGGTGGCGCCGCTCTGGGACATGGCCAAGGTCTGCGCCGACCATCTGGCCGGCGATGCCGAGACCGTGTCGGACTACAACGGCACGGTGCTCGCGACGCGGCTCAAGGTCACCGGCATCGACCTGTTTTCGGCCGGCGATTTTCAGGGCGACGAGAGCACCGACGAAGTGCTGTTCCGCGACCCGGCCCGCAATATCTACAAGAAGCTGGTGCTGCGCGACGACAAGCTGGTCGGCGCCGTGCTCTATGGCGATGTGCGCGACGGCGGCTGGTATTTCCAGCTGCTGCGCGAGGCGGCGCCCTTGGGCGAGCTGCGCGATACGGTGATCTTCGGCCAGGGTTTCGCCGGCGCTGCGGCCGATGCCGGCGCCGCCATTGCCGCCCTGCCCGACAGTGCCGAGATCTGCGGCTGCAACGGCGTGTGCAAGGGCACGATCACCGCCGCCATCGCGGGCCAGGGACTGACGACTCTCGATGCCGTACGCGCGCATACCAAGGCGTCATCCTCCTGCGGCAGCTGCACACCGCAGGTCGAGCAGCTGCTGGTGCTGGCGCTCGGCACGACTACGCCAAGCCGGCCGGCGAGAAGCCGATGTGCAAATGCACAGCGCTCGGGCACGACACCGTCCGGCGCGAGATCCTGGCGCAGCGCCTGAAAGCCATTCCGGAGGTGATCGAGGCGCTCGGCTGGACGACGCCGGATGGCTGCCACTCCTGCCGGCCGGCGCTCAATTATTACCTGCTCTGCGCCTGGCCCGGCGAGTATCGCGACGATGCGCAGTCGCGTTTCGTCAATGAGCGCATGCACGCTAATATCCAGAAGGACGGGACCTATTCGGTCATCCCGCGCATGTGGGGCGGCCAGACCACGGCGGCCGAGCTGCGCGCCATCGCCGATGTCGTCGACCGCTACCAGATTCCCTCGGTCAAGGTCACCGGCGGCCAGCGCCTCGATCTGCTGGGCGTACGCAAGGAGCAGCTGCCGGACGTCTGGCGCGACCTCAATGCTGCCGGCATGGTCTCCGGCCATGCTTATGGCAAGGCGCTCCGGACGGTGAAGACCTGCGTCGGCTCCGAATGGTGCCGGTTCGGCACGCAGGATTCGACGGCGATGGGCGTGGCGCTGGAGAAGATGACCTGGGGCTCCTGGCACCCGCACAAGGTCAAGCTCGCCGTCTCCGGCTGTCCGCGCAACTGCGCCGAGGCCACCATCAAGGATTTCGGCGTGATCGCGGTCGAAAGCGGCTGGGAGCTGCATATCGGCGGCAATGGCGGCATCAAGCTGCGCGGCACCGATTTCCTGTGCAAGGTCGCGACCGAAGCCGACGTGCTGGAATATTGCGCCGCCTTCCTGCAGCTCTATCGCGAGGAGGCGCGCTATCTGGAGCGCACGGCGCCCTGGCTCGAACGGGCCGGGCTGGAGCATGTCCGCAAGCGCGTGGTCGAGGACGAGGCCAGCCGCAAGGCGCTGCAGCAGCGCTTCCTCTATGCCAGCGCTTTGCCCAGGACGATCCCTGGGCCGAACGTGCTGCGGCGAAACCGGCCGAGTTCCGCACGCTTGCGACGGTGATCTGACATGGATGGCGGCAGCATGACGGCCGAATGGCTCGATATCGGCACGCTCGACGACATCCCACGCCAGGGCGCCCGCACCGTGGCGACGCCGCAAGGCGACATCGCCGTGTTCCGCACGCTCGGCGACGAGGTCTTCGCCCTCGACGACCGCTGCCCGCATAAGGGCGGCCCGCTGAGCCAGGGCATCGTGCATGGCAATGCGGTGACCTGCCCGCTGCACAATTGGGTGATCGACCTGGCCAGCGGCGAAGCGCGCCCCCGATCGCGGCTGCGTCAAGCGGATCCCGCTCAAGCTGGCGGAGGGCAGGCTGTTGCTCGGGCTGGAGCCGTAGCATGTCCGCCTCCTTTCCCCACCGTCGTCCCCGGGCTTGTCCCGGGGATCCACGTCGGGCAGCTTGCCTGAGACTCTCAAGCCTTGGCCCGACGTGGATGGCCGGGACAAGCCCGGCCATGACGAGATGAGCATGGTGGACGGGAGAAGCTGCGCGATGACCAGCATCCGCACCACCTGTCCCTATTGCGGCGTCGGCTGTGGCCTGATCGCTCGGCCCGACGGCAAAGTCGTCGGCGATCCCGAGCATCCGGCCAATTTCGGCCGGCTCTGCTCCAAGGGCGCTGCGCTGGCCGAAACGCTGGGGCTGGAGAGCCGCCTGCTGCATCCGACCATCGGCGGCCAGCGTGCCGGTTGGGACGCGGCGCTCGACCTGATGGCCGACCGCTTCCGCGCTGCGATCGAGCAGCACGGGCCGGATTCCGTCGCCTTCTACGTCTCCGGCCAATGCCTGACCGAGGATTACTACGTCGCCAACAAGCTGATGAAGGGCTTCATCGGCAGCGGCAATATCGAGACGAATTCAAGACTGTGCATGGCATCCTCGGTCGCCGGCCACAATCGCGCCTTCGGCGCCGACATCGTACCCGGCACCTATGAGGATCTCGAAGAAGCCGATCTGGTCGTCCTGACCGGCAGCAATCTCGCCTGGTGCCATCCGGTCTTGCATCAGCGCCTGCTCGCCGCCCGCGCCAAGCGCGGCACGCGGATCGTGGTGATCGATCCACGCCGGACCGATAGCTGCGACGCCGCCGATCTGCATCTGGCGTTGGCGCCGGGCAGCGACGTGGCGCTGTTCAACGGGCTGTTCGTCGTGCTGGCCGATCGCGGCGCGCTCGATCCTCGGCCATCGGCTTCACCATCTATCCGGGCTCCGATGCGCAGTTCGAGATGATGGAGCAGATCCGCGAGCTGTCCGAAGAGGCCAAGGAGGTCGGCCTCGCCGTCGTCAGATCGACATCTGCGCCTATGCCGCCCATATGGCGGCACTGCTCGGCGCGCATATCATCAAGGTCAAGCCGCCGACCGGCGCGCTCGAACTGGATGCTGCCAAGAAGGTCTATGACGCGCAGAAGATCGACATCGAGGACCAGACGGCGCGTTATCGCCATGTCGTGCAAGCCTGCTTCAACGGCCGGCGCATCGTCGTGTTCTCGGGCGGCGAGTCGAAGGATACCGACAGCCTGCTGACCGAAGCCCGCGCGATCCGCGACGGCGGCGGCAACGGCTCGATCATCGGCCGCAACAGCTTCCAGCGGCCACGCGCTGAAGCGCTGAAGCTGCTCGACGGTCTCATCAACGTCTATTTGGGCAAGGACTGATCCTGGCTCCCTCCCCCGCCCCCGAGCCGGCGCGCTGCCGGCTCTATCTCGTGACGCCCTCGGTGCTCGACCCGCTGGTCTTCCGCGACCAGCTGGCCGCAGCGCTCGACGGCGGCGACGTCGCTTGCGTGCAGCTGCGGCTCAAGGATGTCGACGACGCAGCCGTGCGCCGCGCCTGCGATATGCTGAAGCCGGTAGCGACGGCGCGCGATGTCGCCTTCCTGCTCAACGACCGGCCCGACCTAGCCGCCGCCTGCGATTGCGACGGCGTCCATATCGGCCAGAGCGACGCGCCCTATGCCGAGGCACGCCGCCGGATGGGCCCCGACCGCATCGTCGGCGTGACCTGCCACGACAGCCGGCATCTGGCCCTGGTCGCGGCCGAAGCCGGTGCCGACTACGTCGCCTTCGGCGCCTTCTACCCGACCAAGACCAAGCCGTCGAACTACCGGCCGCAGCCCGAGCTGCTCGAATGGTGGAATGACGTCATGACTGTACCCGCGGTCGCGATCGGCGGCATTACGCCCGAGAATTGCGTGCCGCTGGTCCAGGCCGGCGCCGACTTCATCGCCGTGGTCAGCGCGGTGTGGGAATGCCCGGAGGGGCCAGGCAAGGCCGTGGCGGATTTCAACCGGGCGATTGCAGCAGCTTAGCCCGTCTACATCACGGGTGCCCACAGCACCGCCTCGATCGAGGGCGCATGGGTCGCCAGCATGATCAGCCGGTCGACCCCAAGCGCGATGCCCGACGCCGCCGGCATGCCCAGCTCCAGCGCCGCCAGGAAATCCTCGTCGATCGGATAGCGCTCGCCGTAAAGCCTCTCTTTCAGATCCATATCCGCCTCGAAGCGCGCGCGCTGGGTCGCGGCGTCGGTCAGCTCGCCGAAGCCGTTGGCCAGCTCGACGCCGCAGGCATAGAGCTCGAAGCGTTCGGCTAGGCGCGGCTCCTCGGGCTTGGGCCGTGACAGCGCCGCCATCGAAACCGGGTAATCGGCCAGCATGGTCGGCACGCCCATGCCGAGATGCGGCTCGATCCGGTCGAGCATGATGCGGAAGAACAGATCCTCCCAGCTATCGCCGTCATGCTTGGCAATACCGATCGGTTCGGCCGCCGCGGCCAGACGGTCGACATTCTCCGCAGTCGCCAGCAGGTCGATGCCGCAATGGCGCCGGAACGCGTCGGGGACCGTGAGCACCTCGTAAGGCCGGAACGGGTCGCAGACATGGCCGCGGAAGCGGAATTCCCCGGTCCCGGCGGAGCGGCAGGCGGCGGCGCATCAGGGGCCGCGCAATCATCCATGAGATCGGTATAGGCCGCTCCGGTGCGATACCACTCGGCCATGGTGAATTCCGGGCTGTGCGTGCCGGCCTGCTCGCCGTTACGGAAGACATGGCCGAGCTGGTAGATCCGCTCCATGCCGGCGACCAGCAGCTTCTTCATGGTGAATTCCGGCGAAGTGTGCAGATAGCGCAGCCGCTTCTCGCCCTCCGGCGTCTCCAGCCAGCTGGCGAAGGCCTTGAGATGTGGCTCGAGCCCGGGGCTGACCTGCAGCGCCGGGGTATCGACCTCGATAAAGCCCTCCTGCTCGAACCAGCGCCGCATCGATTTCAGGATCCGCGCGCGGTTGACCAGGAAGCTCCGGCGCTCGGCAAAGCTGCCCGGCTCCCACCAGGGCGGGCTCATGACGGCCTCGCCCGCGGGCCGAGCATCGCCGCCCTGACCCCATCGCAACACCGGATCGGCGCTTCTCCCTTCCTTTGGAGCGGCCAAGCTGATAGGAAACGCGCCATCATTCTATCCATTCCGAACAATTGGACTGCCGCGCAGCCATGAAGATCAATGCCAACGAATCCGGCCCGGGACCGTCCTCGAACTCGGGGGCAAGCTCTTTGTCGTTCTGAAGCGCGAAACTGTCCAGCCCGGCAAGGGCGGCGCTTTCGCCGCGGTCGAGATGAAGGACATCCGGACCGGCACCAAGGTGACGGAACGCTTCCGCACCCAGGAGACCGTCGAGCGTGCCCAGCTCGAAGACAAGGAAATGCAGTTCCTGTTCATGGAAGGCGATCTGGCCACGTTCATGGACCAGGAGACCTTCGAGCAGATGCAGATCAGCCGCGAGCTGATTGGCGACCCGGCCGATTTCCTCAAGGACGGCATGATCGTCCAGGTCAAGCTGCATGAGGGCGAGGCGCTCTCGGTCGACCTGCCGCAGACCGTGACGCTGCAGCTGGTCGAGGCCGATCCGGTGGTGAAGGGCCAGACTGCCTCCTCCTCCTACAAGCCGGGCAAGCTGGAGAATGGCCGCCGCATCCTGATCCCGCCGCATATCGAGGCCGGGACGCGGCTGGTCGTGAACACGACCGACGGGACCTATCTCGAACGCGCGAAGGACTAGCCCATGGCGGTCCGTTCGGCCGTCATCAACGTCATGGCCGCCGCCGCCCGCAAGGCCGGCCGCGGCCTGATCCGCGATTTCGGCGAAGTCGAAAATCTCCAGGTCTCACAGAAAGGCCCGTCGGACTTCGTCTCGACGGCCGATCTCAAGGCCGAGAAGATCCTGCGCCAGGAGCTGGAGAAGGCGCGGCCGGGCTATGGCTTCCTGATGGAAGAAAGCGCCCCGGTCGCCGGCGACGGCAAGCATCGCTGGATCGTCGATCCGCTCGACGGCACGCTCAACTTCCTGCACGGCATCCCGCATTTCTGCATCTCGGTGGCACTTGAGCGCGACGGCGAGATCATCGCCGGCGTCGTCTACGAGCCGCTGCGCGACGAGGAATACTGGGCCGAAAAGGGGGGAGGCGCCTTCGTCAGCGACCGGCGCCTGCGCGTCTCCGGCCGGCGCAACCTGGCCGAAGCCGTGGTCGCGACCGGCATCCCGTTCGGCGCCAAGAAAGACAATCCGGTCTACCCCAAGATGTTGAACGCCGTTGCGGCCGAAACCGCCGGCATCCGCCGCTTCGGCTCGGCGGCGCTCGATCTCGCCTATGTCGCGGCCGGCAAGTTCGACGGCTTCTGGGAATTCGCGCTCAACCCCTGGGACATTGCCGCCGGCATCCTGCTGGTGCGCGAGGCGGGCGGCTACGTCACCGATTTCGACGGCGCCCATGACGTGATGAAGTCCGGCAACGTCTTCGCCGCCAATGACCATCTGCACCTGCCGCTCGGCCGGTTGCTGCGCCAAGCCAATAAGGGCTAGACGCCGGGGCCGCTATCCCGGCTCCTCAGTAAAGGTGGCCAGCGCCGGGCCGTATGAACCAGGCCGAGGATCCATACGGTCTCGGCTTCGATCTGCTATACGAGTCGATAATTCTCGTGCGGAAACAGCTCGCGCGTACCGGGATTTTTCCGGTGCGCCCGCTGTACGGAAACTCGGCCAACCTCGCAGCTGCTTCGCTGAACAGGTTGTCCATCCGGCTCTCAGCCGAAGGGCTATCCATCGCGATATAGGTCCAAATGTCCATCGCGGTCCTGTATGGCTTCAGGCGCCCAAACAACCCTCACAAGCCCTTCGCTTCAGCACGACGGGCTGCAAATATCGCCTCGACCTCGTCGTTTTGAACGCCCCGCACCGACATGCATCGATGTCCGGGCCGCCTCGACCTTGCTGCTCAGAACGCATCGTATTCCCGTGCCGCGCGCTGGCTTTTGATAAATTCGCGCATCATGTCCCGGACGATTTGCGACGCCGGCCGATGTGCTGCCTCGGCTTCCGCGAGGAAATCGTCGCGCAGTTCGGTTTCCAGCTTCATCGTAAAGACGCTTGCCTTGGACATAGCTCGGCTCCGGCCAGATGATACTGACATTATATGTATAACGTCAGTATCTCGACAAGGAGGCTGGGCGGACATCCCCACTCAGAGCGAACCGACGGCCCCGAATCTGCGCCTCAGAAAGCTGCGCATCGGCCGCTCGTACCAATGATGCACCGGCCAGGCGACGGCCGGGACGATCGCGAAGTAGCAGGCCCAGAAGCGGTAAGATTCGTAAGGCACCAAACGCCCGATCCAGGCAGCGCCGAGCAGCAGCGCGATCTGGATCGGCACGTGGATCAGATAGATGGTGAGCGAGGCGGCAGAAAGCCGTAGAGCGGCGCCCGATCGGGCGGCGGCGCCCCTGGCTGTGCCATGGCTGAGAAATGCTGATAGTGAAAGAAGCCGGCAATCGACAACGCCGCCAAGCCGCGCAGAGAATCCAAATAGGAAATCCGGTCCCGCCGCCGATCTGCCGCCGGCCCGGGCTCATGGATAGAAAACCGGGAAAACTCCTCATCGAGTTCGGCCATACCTTGCAAGCTCCGCGCAATTCCATGGGATCACGCCAGCTTAGGTGCCGGCCGCTCTCCCAGAAACGCTCCTACAGTGCAGATGATCTCGCGGAACCCCAATACGGTGGAAGGAAAAATTTAGCCGATATCAGAACAATTTCGATTTTTTGACCGAGTTTTATAATCAACGCGGCAACTGTAGGACCACGCATCTCGCAAAGTACATCATTTTCCTGTTTTATCTCAGGGCACGGGGAAATTCGGCATCTAAACGTCAAATCGCCGGCATTATATTTCGATGAAATCTTGACGCTTACGAGACTCGGCTCACAGGCCGAACCGTCCATCGCTGGCGATCGCCGGCGTCCTCTCGCATGGCGGTCATGGCCATGCCGTCATCAAGCTCGGTGGACATACCCACGGTTTTCGCGATACGCATCACACCCTGTCAAAGGACGAGGTGACGGAATTCCAGAAACTCCTCAACCTGGCCGGCATCGATCCGACATGCGACGTTTCTCTCGAATCGCGCGTTGTGTGATGCGAGGCTGGGCATCGGCCAGCCAATCATAAGGGAACCGTGATGGTCGCCGCATCCCGCCCCGGTGTCCCTGCCGAATCCGCGCCGTCTCGCGGCGCTCTCGGTCGCCGCCATCGGCGTAGTCTTCGGCGACATCGGCACCAGTCCGCTTTACGCCATCCACGAATGCTTCAGCGAGGAAAACGGGCTGGCGGTCGACCCGGGCAATGTGTTCGGCATCGCCTCTCTCGTGCTGTGGGCGCTATTCCTCGTCGTCACGGTAAAGTATGTTCTGTTCGTCATGCGGGCCGACAACCGCGGCGAAGGCGGCATCCTGGCGCTGCTCGCGCTGGTCAACAAAGCCGCGTCGAAGAGCCAGGGCATCGGTGTGGCGCTCGTCTTCGGCATGTTCGGCTCGGCGCTGTTTCTTCGGCGACGGCATCATCACCCCCGCAATCTCCGTGCTGTCGGCCGTCGAGGGGCTGGATGTCGCCACCCCGGCGCTGCACGACGTCATCGTGCCGGTGACGCTCGCGATCCTCGTCGCCCTGTTCGCGCTCCAGCGCCGCGGGACCGCCCGGATCGGCGCCCTGTTCGCCCCGGTCATGGGGGTCTGGTTCATCGCGATCGCCCTGCTGGGCATCCTGCAGATCGTCCATCACCCGAGAATCCTGGCGGCGATCAACCCCTTGTATTCGATCGCGTTCCTGAAGGTCCATGGCTGGCACGCCTTCGTCGTGCTCGGCTCCGTCGTCCTGGTTGTGACCGGCGGCGAGGCGCTCTATGCCGATATGGGCCATTTCGGCAAGCGCCCGATCCAGTGGGCCTGGTTCTGCCTCGTGCTGCCGGCGCTGGTCCTGAATTATTTCGGCCAGTCGGCGCTGATGCTGAGCAACCCCGCGGCGGCGGCGAACCCGTTCTATCTCATGGTGCCATCCTGGGGACTGCTGCCCATGGTCGGTCTCGCCACTGCGGCGACCGTGATCGCAAGCCAAGCCGTCATCTCCGGCGTCTTTTCCCTGACCCGACAGGCGGTGCAGTTGGGACTGTCGCCCCGGATGGAGATCCGCCACACCTCCGACGAGGAAGAAGGGCAGATCTATGTCCCCACTGCGAATTGGGGCCTGCTCCTCGGCATCGCCGTCCTGGTGATCTCGTTCCGGACCTCGTCCAGCCTGGCGGCCGCCTATGGCATCGCCGTGACCGGGACCATGGCAACGACGACGGTGCTGGCGCTGATCGTCGCCCGGCGGATGTGGGGTTGGCGGCTCTGGCAATGCCTGTTGCTCGGCGCGCTGTTCATGACGGTCGATGGCAGCTTTCTCGGTGCCAATCTGCTGAAGATTCCGAGCGGCGGCTGGTTTCCGCTGGCGGTCGGCCTGACCGTGTTCCTGCTGATGTCGACTGGAAGCGTGGGCGCCTGACCCTGGCCCGGCGCCTGTCCGAAGAAGCGCTGCCGCTCGACATGTTCCTGCAGCGCCAGAAGGAAAAGCCGATCCGCAAGGTCGAGGGTACGGCAGTCTATCTGACCGGCGACCCCGACAAGGTGCCGAACGCGCTGCTGCACAACCTGAAGCACAACAAGATCCTGCATGAGCGCGTGGTCTTCCTGACCGTGCTGACCGAACCGGTGCCGCGCGTGCCGGGCCATGCCCGGGTGCAGGTCGAAGGCCTGGCCGAGGGCTTCTATCGCCTGGTCGTGCGCTACGGCTTTTCCCAGAATGCCGACATCCCGCGGGCGCTGCGCCTGTGCAAGGCTTTGGGCCTCGAATTCGACCTGATGCAGACCTCGTTTTTCCTGGGCCACGAGACGCTGGTGCCCTCGGTCAAGACGCGGATGGCGCTGTGGCGCGGCAAGCTGTTCGTCGCCATGAGCCGCAACGCCTTGTCGGCCACCGATTTCTTCAAGATCCCACCCAACCGCGTGGTCGAACTCGGCACGCAGATCCAGTTGTAACGCGGCTCGTTTCAATCCTGACACAAGGTGGCAGGTTTGGGGCGCTACAACTCTGCCTCGCACAACCCGAGCGAGGTTTCAGACCATGCCCATCCCGACCATGACCGTGCCCTTCCGCCGCCGCGGCCTGACGCTGCGCGCCGCAATTCTGGGTGCGGTTCTGCTTGCCGTTCCGCTCGGCGCGACATTCGCCAACCCGAACGGACAGGACACCACCGCCATGACTGCCAATTCCCTGCTCACCCTTTCCGCGCCGCCGCCGCAACGCGACGGGCTGCATGATTTCGATTTCCTGATCGGCGAGTGGAAAGCTCATCTGAGGAAGCGGCTGAACCCACTGACCGGCTCGACCAAATGGGTCGAATATGACGGCACCTCGCGCACGCACAAGCTTTGGGACGACCGCGCCAACACCGAGGAATTCGACGTCGAGGGCCCGGAGGACAAGCGGCACATCAACGCCCAGACCCTGCGCCTCTACAATCCCGAGACGCGTGAGTGGAGCATCTATCTGGTCGACGCCGCCAAGGGTACGCTCAGCCTGCCGCCCACGATCGGCCATTTCACCGATGGACGCGGCGAATTCTACGACTATGAGGAGTTCAACGGCCGCTGGATCTTCGTGCGCTATGTCTGGACCAGCCCGTCGCCGAATTCGGCGACGATGGTGCAGTCCTTCTCGGCCGATGGCGGCAAGTCCTGGGAAGCGAACTGGATCTGCGAGCTGACGCGGGAGAAGGCGTAGGCAAACCCAGCCCGCTCTTGCAGCCGCCGTCCGGGCAGGGTAGGTCGTGACCTGACCGAACGTTGCGGGCAGCAAGAGGTACCGGGCATGGAATTGACCGAGATCCGCTATTTCCTGGCGCTCAGCCGGACGCTCAACTTCACCAGGGCGGCGGAGCAGTGCAATGTCAGCCAGCCGGCCCTGACCCGGGCGATCCGCAAGATGGAGGAGGAACTCGGCGGGCTGCTCTTCTCACGCGAGCGGAACAATACCCATCTGACCGAGCTGGGCAGGCTGATCCAGCCGCATCTGGCCGAAGTCGCGGCGCAGACCGGCGCGGTTCGAGCGAACGGCGGCGCGTTTCCTCAAGCTTGAGCAGGCATCGCTGGCGCTCGGGGTGATGTGCACCATTGCGCCGGTCCAGTTCGTCGGCTTTCTCGGCCGATTCCGGGCGGAGAATCCGGGCATCGATCTCACGCTGCTCGAATCCGTACCCGACCAGCTGTGCGATAAGCTGGTGATGGGCGAGCTGGATGTCGCGCTGATGGCTCGGCCGGACGGCTTCGACGCGCCGCTCCAGGCGACGGAGCTCTATTCGGAACGCTTCGTCATCGCCTGCTCCGCCGGCCATCGCTTCGCTGCGCTGACCGAAGTGCCGATGACCGAACTCGACGGCGAATTCAATTTTTCGCGGATCAGTTGCGAGTTCGGCGACGTACTGGTCGATCTGTGCGCCGAACGCGGCGTCACGCTGATGAACTCCTATCGCAGCGAGCGCGAGGATTGGATCCTGAACATGGTCGCAGCCGGACTCGGCGTCTGCTTCCTGCCGGAATTCACGGCCAGTTTCCCCGGCGTCGTCGGCCCTTTCGTCAGGCCGGCGGTCGCCCGCAAAGTCTGCCTGGTCACAGTCGCGGGTCGACGGACTTCGGCTCCCGTCAAGGCCTTCGTCAATGCCGTACAGCGCCATGACTGGCGCGCCGGCAAGCGGCCGGAGCAGTAGCGCCCGCGGTCTTCGGCGCCCTTGTGCCGTCATAATTGCGCGTATACCTTCGCGAGCCTTGCCCTGGCGGAGGACTGCGTTCCCGTGCTGATGCCGCGTACCTATCTGCTGCGCATGTTCCTGTTCCTGCTGATCGTCGGCGGAATCGGCGCGGCGCTGGCGCCTGCGCTGGAACATGCCTTCGAGGCCAATCTCGCGCTGAACGGCATGATCGCGGCCGTGCTGCTGATCGGCATCTTCTACATTTTCCGGCAGGTCGGCATGCTGACGCCGGAGGTGCGCTGGATCGACTCCATCCGCCAGCATGACCGGGCGGCGCTGTCCGGAGATCTGCCGCGGCTGCTGTCGCCGCTCGCCAATATGCTGGGCGACCGGCGTGGCCGGATCTCGCTCTCGCCGGTCTCGATGCGCACCCTGCTCGACGGCATCGGGGCGCGCCTCGACGAGCAGCGCGAGACCTCGCGCTACCTGATCGGCGTTCTGGTGTTCCTGGGGCTGCTCGGCACCTTCTACGGCCTGCTGGAGACGGTGCGCTCGGTCGGTGGCGTGGTTGCCGGGCTTTCCGGCGGGACCGATGCCGCCCACGCCATGGATGCGCTCAAGCAGAGTCTGGCCTCCCCGCTCGCCGCGATGAGCACGGCGTTCAGCTCGTCGCTGTTCGGCCTGGCCGGCTCGCTGGTGCTGGGCTTCCTCGATCTCCAGGCCGGCCAGGCACAGAACCGGTTCTTCAACGATCTGGAAGAATGGCTGTCCGGGCTGACGCGCCTGTCCTCCGGACCGGGCCTCGACAGCGAGCAATCCGTGCCGGCCTTCATCCAGGCACTGCTCGAGCAGACCGCCGACAGCCTAGACAATCTGCAGCGCATCATGGCGCGCGGCGAGGAAAGCCGGATCGAGGCCAGCCAGACCTATCTGCAGCTCTCCGAGCGGCTCGGCCTGATGACCGAGCAGATGCGGACCCAGCAGGAGGTGCTGCTGCGCCTCGCCGAGACCCAGGCCGATCTGCGCCCGGTGCTGGCCAAATTCGCCGATATGGGCCGCGGCGGCTTCGGCATGGACGAGGCGACGCGCACCCATATCCACAATCTCGACCGAGTCGCCGGCCGCATTGCCGAGGAGCTGACGCTCGGCCGCGACAAGAGCGTTCAGGAGATCCGCTCCGAGATCCGCCTGCTGGCCCGCACCATCGCGGCGCTGGCCGAGGGCGCCGAGCGGTAAATGGCACTGTCCCGCCGTTCGCGGCACACCTCCTCGATCAATATCTGGCCGGGCTTCGTCGATGCGCTGACCCAGTTGGTCATGGTCATTGTCTTCGTGCTGCTGGTCTTCACCGTCGGGCAGTTCTATCTGAGCGGCGCGGTCAGTACCCAGGACATCACCATCAAGAAGCTGACCCAGCAGCTGAATCAGCTGAGCGAGATGCTCGGCCTTGAGCGCAAGAACAATGACGAGCTGAAGGCGACGCGCGCGACGCTCAATGCGCAGCTCGCCGAAGCCAAGGACAAGGCGGCGGCCGATGCGCAGGACAAGCAGCGCCAGCTCTCCGAGGAAGACGCGCAGATCGCCACGCTGAACGAGAACATCAAGGCGCTGCAGGACCAGTTGGCCCAGCTTTCGGCCGCGCTCGACCTGGCGCAGACCAAGGGCAAGGAAGACCAGGCCAAGATCGACGATCTCGGCAACAAGCTGAACCTGGCGCTCGCCACCAAGGTCGAGGAGCTGGCCCGTTACCGCTCCGAATTCTTCGGCCGGCTCAAGGAGATCCTGGGCGACCGGCCGGATATCCGCATCGTCGGCGACCGCTTCGTGTTCCAGTCGGAGGTGCTGTTCGCCCCCGCCTCGGCCGAGCTCGCCGATTCGGCGCGCCAGTCGCTCACCCCGGTGGTCAATGCGCTGCGCGAAATCCAGAGCCAGATCCCGCCCGGCATCAACTGGATCCTGGAGGTCGAAGGCCATACCGATCCACGGCCGATCAATACCCCGGCCTTCCAGTCGAACTGGCAGCTTTTCGACCGCGCGCGCCGTCTCCGTCATCAAATTCCTGATCGACCAGGGCATCCCGGCCGAGCACCTCTCCGCCGCCGGCTTCGGCGAGTTCCAGCCGCTCGACCGCGGCACGACGGAAGACGCCTACCGCCGCAACCGCCGCATCGAGCTGAAGCTGACGCAGCGGTAGGAAAGTCCTCGCCCGCCCTGAGCTTGTCGACATAGGCGCTGAAAGAGCGGCTTACAAACCGTCGCCCGCTAAAAGCTTGTGAAACTATCGCCGAAGGCTACGGTTTTCAGTGGGGCGGGCGTCCCCGCCCGCCTGCCGGCGGCCAGCCGGCATAGCCTGTCGCGCGAAAGGGGATTGCCGGCTCGCGCCGGCAAGGCGGGCGGGGACGCCCGCCCCACTGCAGAGCGGAGTTCGCCGCAGTATTTTTATAGCCTCCAAACAGAGGGTCAGTCAGCTGTCTCTGGTCTTCGAGGACAATGTTCGGCCCGCATGGATGGCCGGAGCAAGCCCGGCCGCAACGATCCGCACTCACGGCCGCCAGAACAGCTTGGCCTCCTCTTTGGACACTGCCGCGCGATCGAGGCCGATGTCCTTCAGCATGCGGTCATCCAGCGCGGCCAGCGCCCGGCGCTGCCGCATGCGCTCGGCCCAGGCCGAGCGCAGGTCGTGCAGCCGGATCATCAGACCCCGGAAATCCAGGCCCGCGAAATCCAGGGCGCGGAATTCGACGCTGCGCAGCTCGATCCGGCCACAGTTTCCGGGCGTCCTAAGGGTTAGGTTGTCGTCAGGCGAAGCCATTTTCCACCTCCTCCGCGCGACCGGGAGAATCCCCGACTGCGCAAGGAGATTGGCCCTTTTCACGGCATGCGACAAACCAGAGTTTCTGCTAGGATGGCTTAGCTGAACTAAGCCATGCCGAGGCCAACATGAGCCGCCTTCCGCCGCTCAATGCGCTACGCGCCTTCGAGGCCGCCGCACGCCATCTGAGCTTCCTCAAGGCCGCCGAAGAGCTGCATGTGACGCCGGGCGCGGTCAGCCAGCAGGTCAAGGCGCTGGAGGAGCAACTGGGCATAATGCTGTTCCGCCGCCTGCCGCGCGGCGTGCTGCTGACCGATGCCGGACAGCTCTACGGCAAGCGGCTGGCCGAGATCTTCGACGAGATCCGCCGCGCCACCGCCGATGTCGTGCGCGAGGCCCAGCCCTCGGGCTTGACCGTCTCGACCATGCTGTCCTTCGCCGCGCGCTGGCTGATTCCGCGCCTCGGCGCGTTCAACCTGGCGCATCCCGACGTCACGGTGCGCGTGCTGGCCGATGGGAGGCTGACCGATTTCGCGACCGAGGATGTCGATCTGGCGCTGCGCTACGGTCCGGGCAATTATCCCGGCCTGCATGTCGAGCTGATCTTTCCGGAAACGGTCTTCCCGGTCTGCAGCCCGGCGCTGATGACGGGACTGCATCCGCTGCTGAGCTTCGACGATTTACGGCATCACACGCTGCTGCATGACGAGCCGAATCCGAGCTATCATAATCTGTCTTGGCAGCACTGGCTGGCGATGCAGGGCGTGCATCATCTCGACACGCGCCCCGGCCCACGCTTCAGCTACACCCATATGAGCCTGCAGGCCGCGGTCGGCGGCATGGGCGTGGCGCTCGGCACGGATATCCTGGCCGACGAGGATCTCGCGGCCGGCAAGCTGGTCCGGCCTTTTCCGCACGGGCTGAAGAGCGAGCACGCCTATTGGCTGGTCTGCCCCGAAGCCGCCCTCGCCCGGCCCAGGGTCAAGGCGTTCCGCGAATGGATCCAGGAGACGGGGCGCGACTTTCTCGCGGCTCAGTCATCGGCTGCGGCGAGCATCGGTGCCGGCAGCGGCGGCCGATTGACCAGATAGATGCCGCCGGCGACCAGCAGCAGCGCCAGCCCAAGCAGGGGCGACAGCCGCTCGCCCAGGAACACCCCGCCGCCCAGCATGCCGAACAGCGGCGACAGGAACGAGAACGCCGCGACGCGCCCGGCCGGGTAATGCCGGATCAGCCAGAACCAGCCGAGATAGGACAGGAAGGCGATTACCGTGATCTGGTAGCCGAGCGACAGCAGCATCGTGGCCGTCCACTGCACCGGCCACGCCTCGCCCTCGACTCCGGACAGGATCGGCAGCAGCAGCGCCGAGACGGCGAGCTGATAGAACAGCGTCTTGGCCGGTGCCGCGCGCGCCAGCCGGCCGGCCTTGACCAGCACCGTGGTGGCGCCCCACAGCAACGCTGCCAGCAACGCCATAAGATCGCCGATGATCTCCTGCCTGCTGGGCAGCGCCATGGCATCGGCGAAACCCAGAGCAAGCCCGAGAAAGGCGCAGACCAGCCCGAGCGCCTGGACGCCGCGCAGCCTTTCGCCCGGCACCAGGAGATGCGCGCCGAGCGCCACGATGAAGGGCGAGGAATAGAGGAACAGCACGGTATGCGAGGCGCTGGCGAAGCTGAGCGCCCAATAGAGCACGGCGAATTCCAGCCCGAACAGCAGCCCGGCCGCGACGCCCTGGACCAGCGTACCGTCGCGCCGGAACAGTGGAATGCCGCGCGACGCGGCCCAGCCCCAGACGAGCAGCGCGGCCCCAGCGGAGCGCAGCCCCGCCTGCAGTGCTGGCGGGATCGCGGCATCGGTCAGCTTGATGACGATCTGCTGCGTGCCCCAGAGCGCGCAGAGCAGGATCATAAGCGAGATGGCGAACGGGTCGAGCTGGTCCTTGGGCGAGTTCATTCCGCCAGAGAGCCCGGCCTTGCGCCAAGCTGCACGCGCAATTTCCACAGGGGCGCCGCGCCGGAAGATCGGCTCTTGCCGGGCCAGCGAACCTGGCCGGTCCGCGGCGGCCTGATCACGTCAAGCGATCGAGCCTGCTTGACCGGTCTTCAGAGTTTCTACTTTCGATTTAGTATAAGTCCCGCCATCCGCGCAGGAGGACACGCACGCATCGAGTGTCGGCAAGATAAGCACGCCCTGCGCCCGCGACGGAGTGAACCGCGCCGCTCCAGCGTTTCCCGTAACGAGGGAGCGTTTCGGCTTGTCCTATCAGCGTCAGCCCGCGATCACAACCGGAGCGATATCGCAATTGCGGTAGAAGAACAACGAGTGCACAGTTTCCGATGGCAACGCCGTTCGAAGCCGTCCCGTCGAATTTTCCGGTGGTGGCGGAGCGGCGGCAGCCGATTCCCGGAGGTCCGGACATGGAGCAGAAGCTCGCGGTCATCAACGGGTTGCGCGGCTGGGCCATCATGGTGGTCATGTTCGGCCACCTGTTCGGCGCCTATTTCGACCCCGACTCGCCGATCTCCGTGCTGGCCCCGCACTCGCAAAATCCGCTGCGCCTGCTGTCCTTCGGCGGGCTCGGCGTGCCGCTGTTCTTCATCGTCTCGGGCTTCGTGCTGTTCCTGCCCTATGCCATGGGCCGGCGCCGGATGGCGGATCGCACGGCGCTCATGACCTATTACCGCCGGCGGGCGGGCCGGCTGCTGCCGCTCTATTACCTCGTCGTCATCATCTGCCTGCTGTTCAATCAGAACCCGGATTTGACCGACCCGAAATTCTTCAAGCAGCTGCTGGGCGCGCTCGGCGCCGGCTATTGCTTTTCCAATCACGGCTTCGAGCCCTTCATCAACGGGCCGCTCTGGTCGCTGTCGGTCGAGATCTGGTTCAGCGTGTTGTTTCCGCTGTTCGTCGTGGCCGCGCTGCGCTTCGGCACGGGCCGGCTGCTGGTCGGGACCATCCTGATCGGCCTGGTCTCGCGCCTGCTCGGCACCACGGTGCTGGCCGGTGCCGACGGCCCGTTCCTGCCCTTGGCCAAGGGCCTGCCCGCGCATCTCGACGAGTTCGCGATCGGCATGGCGCTGGCCGCGCTCTATCACCGCGGCGAGATCTTCCAGTACGCCGAGCGCGCCGGGCTCTGCATCGGCGGCGGCCTCGCGCTCATCCTCGCCGCCATCTGCTGGGAGGTCTATGTCCCACTGGCCCGGATCGTGCCGGCCTTCCAGACCCTGTACCAGGCCGGGCTGTTCCTGCTCGTCGCCGGCCTGCTCGCCGCGCCGGAGTCCGGCTTCGCCAAGCCGTTCAGCAACCGGCCGATCCAGGTGCTGGGCATGATGTGCTACAGCCTCTATCTCTGGCATGTACCGTTCCGCACGCCGGTCTTCCACGCGCTCTACGCCCCGATGGAAAACCTGGCGGTGACACTGCCGATCTATGTCCTGCTGGTCGGCGCAATCGCCGGCTTGAGCTACCGCTATATCGAATTCGGCCGGGTCGCGGATTGGCGGCCGCTCTTCCTGATCCGCAAGCGCCAGCCGGCCGAAGCGCCGGCCGCGGCGGCGCTGCCGCAGATCGAACGGCCGGCCTGACGGACCGGCCTCATGTACACGCGCCCTGCAACCCGTCGATCGCGAGTCCGTCGAGCTCCGGTTCCGGCCCCTGCTGGCCGCCTTTGAGCCAGGCGATCTTGGCGCGCAGATAGGCGGCCATCGATGCGAGCTCCGCCGCCTTCTGCTCCAGCCGGACGAGCTGCGTGCTCATGATCTCGATGCTGCGCTCGGTCGAGATGCCGCCGGCCCGGTCCTCCTCGCCGATCGCGGCGATGTCCTTCAGCGAAAGGCCGAGCGACTGCGCCAGCCGGATGATCCGGGCGATCCGGACATGCTCGCCGGTGAAGATCTGATAGGCGTTGCGACCGCCGAGGCCGTTGGTCTCCGGCGTCAACAGCCCGCGGCGGATGTAATAGCGCACCGTATCCGTGGTCAGGCCGGCGGCCCGGGCGAATTCCGAGATCAGCATGTTTCACCCCATTGACCATGGACCATACTCCAGACTTATAGAGGCTGCTTCTTCGGATGTGGAGCGGCAAGAATGAACAGGATCGCATTGGTGACGGGCGCCTCGGCCGGGATCGGCGAGGCGACGGTGAAGCGGCTCATGGCGGATGGCTACACCGTCTACGCCGCGGCACGCCGGCTCGACCGCATGGCCCGGCTCGACGCCTCGGGGGCAAGGCTGCTGCCGCTCGACCTGACCGACGACGCCTCGATCGTGGCCGCGATGGACCGCATCCGCCGCGAGGCCGGACGGCTCGACGTGCTGGTCAACAATGCCGGCTATGGCAGCTACGGCGCCCTGGAAGATGTGCCGCTCGACGAAGGCCGCCGGCAATTCGAGGTCAATCTGTTCGGCGCCGCGCGGCTCTGCCAGCTGGCGCTGCCGATGATGCGCGCGCAGAAGAGCGGCAAGATCGTCAATGTCAGCTCGATCGGTGGCAAGGGCGGCGAGCCGTTCGGCGCCTGGTACCACGCCACCAAATACGCATTGGAGGGCCTGAGCGACAGCCTGCGCATGGAGCTGATCCCCTTCGGCATCGACGTGATCGTGATCGAGCCTGGCGCGATCAAGACCGAATGGGGCGGCATCGCCCACGACAGCCTGCTGCGCAGGTCGGGCGAAACAGCTTACGGCCCTTATGCAAGGCGCCACGCCAGGATGCATGAGCGCGCCGGGGAGTCCAGCATGGGCTCGCCGCCGGAAGTCGTGGCGGAGATCATCGGCCGCTCGGTCAGGGCGCGGCGGCCGAAGACACGCTATCCGGCCGGCGGCGGGGCTCGGGTGATCCTGTTTCTGTTGAGATTGCTGACCGACCGGATGGCGGATCGGCTGATGTGGCGGATATCGCAGGCGCGGGGGTAAAAAGTGGCTACGCGGAAACGCATAATCCGTTTACCGAAGCGGATTGATGACTTCCATGCCGATGAAGTCTCTTTCGTTATCAGTGACAACCACACATCCATTCGCTTCCGCGATAGCCGCGATCACCATATCGAGCGCGCTACGCGGACGGCCCCTCGCCTTGCCTTCCGCCATCAGCCTCGCCCAGACGAGCGCGGCCCTTTCGTCGAAGGACAGGACTCGGCCGGCGAACAAGGCCTGCGGTCCGTCCGGCCCAGAAAACCAGGCTTCGAGCGTCTGCCGCCTCTTCCCGGCAGGCAACTCCAAGATACCACGCCGAACTTCGGCGATAGTCAGCGCCGAGATGTAGAGAGCCTTGTCCTCCTGCTCGCCCAGCCATTCGAGAAGGGCCGGCGATGGCACCGGCCGGGTAACATTGCTGATGATATTGGTGTCGAGCAGATAGCGCGTCACAGCTCGACGATCCGACCCTCGATGACAGGCCGCTCCAGGTCGAGATCGGCGCCGACGAGTGGCGAACGACGCAGCGCCGCCAGAATGCCGCCCTTCCGCGGCGGCTCTCCGGCAAGGCTGGTCGCGACGGCGGCGCGCAGCTGCGACGCCTCGGGATCGTTTTCAGCAAGGCGCTTGGCGAGCGAACGGATCAGTGCCCTGTCGGCATCAAGACCGAGAACCTCAAAGCGAGCCAAACCTCGCTCGCCAAGACGGTCTCTGTAGTTCTTTAAGGCGCGCTTCTGCGACGGGTTAGCCATTCGACCCTCCGGATATCTGGATATATAGCCAGAATGCTCGCTCGATTCAATCCGGCACGGAGGGTGGAGACCAACACGCAGCGTAGCTCGCCTACCCCCGCAACCCCGAAATCGCATGCCGCGCGACCTTCTTCATCACCGTCGGCAGCGCCTGTTCGCCGAAGCGGTCGGGCTTGAGCCACACTCCGAGCGAGGCGGTCGCCACCGGGTCGACCCGGCCGACCAGCACCGCCAGCTCCAGATGGAAATGCGTGAAGGTATGGCCGACTACGCCGGGCAGCGCGCGCCATGTCCGCGGCTTGACCGGGGCGAGCGCGGCGGCTTCGGCCTCGTCCCAAGGCGCCTCGCGCCAGGGTGTCGAGGGGATCTCCATCATGCCGCCGAGCAGGCCGGTCTCGGCGCGCCGGCGCAGCAGCACCGAGCCGTCGGGCCGGACCAGCCAGAACCCCACGCCGCGGCGGATCCGCCGTTCCGGCTTCTCGCGCTTCAGCGGCAGGCGCTCGGGATTGCCCTCGGCATGGGCGGCGCAGGCGGCGCGCCAGGGGCAGAGCAGGCAGCGCGGCTTCCTCGGCGTGCAGATCGTAGCGCCCAGATCCATCACCGCCTGGGCGTAGTCGCCGGGGCGCGCGGCCGGGGTCAGGGTCTCGGCATGGGCACGCAGGATCGGCTTCGCATCGGGCAGCGGCATCTCGACCTTGAACAGCCGGGCCATGACCCGCTCGACATTGCCGTCCAGCACCGTCGCCTTTTGATCGAAGGCGATGGCGGCGATCGCCGCCGCAGTATAGGCGCCGATGCCGGGCAGCGTGCGCAGCTCCGCCTCGGTCTCCGGGAAGCGGGCGCCGGGCAGAGCCGCGACCGCCTTGGCGCAGGCATGCAGGTTGCGGGCGCGGGCGTAGTAGCCCAGGCCCTGCCAGAGATGCAGCACCTCGTCGAGCGAGGCCGCGGCCAGGTCCGTGACATCGGGCCAACGCGCCCGAAAGGCCTGCCAATAGGGGCCGACGGCCGCGACGGTCGTCTGCTGCAGCATGATCTCGCTCAGCCAGATGCCATAAGGATCCGCCGGCGCGCCCGGCAATGCGCGCCAGGGCAGGCTGCGCCGGTTCCGGTCGTACCAATCGAGCATGGCGGCGGCGAGCGAATCGGGAGACGAGAGAGGCCGGGCCGGGATGGTCATGGGGCGGAGAACGCGGAATCCTTGAGCGGCTGCGCGGCTTGGGGGACGGGAGCGCTGCCGGCCAGGGCCACTATAGCAGCGCGGTCGGCTGAGGACAGATCCCCGTGGGAAGCAGCAATAGGCATTGCGCCACTCTCCGACAATCTGCCTTTTGACGCCCGCCCGAATCACGCGATTTGCGCAAGTCGCGTGATTTGCGTATATAACTCATCGAAACAAGGAGGCATCGTATGCCGGACACCGTCCCCGCTTCCGAATTCACCCGCAACTTCGGTCGCTATCGGATGCGCGCCCAGCGCGAAGCCATAGCCGTATCGAGCCATGGCCGGATCACCGGCTACTTCGTCGGCCCAGACGAATATGAAGAGTTCAAGCGCTTCCGGGATAGCCGTCGGAGCTTCGCCACTGCGGAGTTGCCCGAGGAGAGGGTCAAGGCGATCGCCGCATCGCGCATGGACCCTAGGCACGCCCATCTCGACGCCCTAATTGGGTAAAAAATAACGGCGCTCCATGCCGATTCCCAACCCGAGCCGGGTCTCGTCATCTCATACGCCTATCTATTCTATGGCATCGGGAACATGCAGCCGGACGCGAAGAGGGGCGGAAGGACCGGGCCGCCGTAATCGTGCTGGCCATCGCGCGCGATGCTGATGGCGCTACCATCGTCACTGTATTGCCGATCACGCACAGCGCGCCGACCGACCCGGCTCCGCCGTCGAGATACCGTTGGCAGTCAAGCGACATCTCGGTCTTGACGGCGCTCGCTCCTGGATCATCGTCGCCGAGGGCAATGAGTTCTATGGCCGGGCTACGATTTGCGCAAGCTCAAGGGCGATCGCTATGAGTATGGCTTCCTGCCGCCGAGCTTCTTCAATCGGATTTCTGGCAGCCTTCGTCGCCAGCTACCGCGCCGGTACAGGACAGCTGATGCCGCGCGACTGAGCCGCCCGTCGAACTGCGGCGATTTCCGCCATCAGGGTGCCGCAATGGGCCCCGAATGTTGCGACGGTAGTCCGGTGCGGCGTAATACTCGCTCAACCGGATGCTACAATGGATCGGGCGCAGGAGTGCCGAGGAGTGGTCTTCAGATCGCATCATAGGAATGCCCGACCGTGAAAACCCTGGGCAGTGCCGTCGCCAAGATCGCGGCGCCCGTGCTGGGGCGCCGGGGGTTCGGCGAGGCGCAGGTCATTCTGCAATGGCCGGCGGTGGTCGGCGAGCTGCTGGCGCGGGATTCGCTGCCGATCAAGCTCGCCTTCCCGCGCGGCGACCGGCTCGACGGCACGCTGCATTTGCGCGTGGCGGCCGGGGCGGCGTTGGAGATCCAGCATCTGGAACCGCTCATCGTCGAGCGGATCAACGGGTTTTTCGGCTATCGTGCCGTGGCGCGGCTGGCAATCCGCCAGGGGCCGCTGCCCCGGAAGGCCGAGCCGCGCGCGCCGAAGCCGCGTCCGCTCGCCCGGAGCGAGACCGCGGCACTGGAACGCCGGCTGGAAGAGGTCAAGGATCCGGAGCTGCGCGCCGCGCTGGAGAGCCTCGGCCGCGCCGTGATCGCGGCGGCACCGCCCGAGTCAGCCGGCTTGCAAGCCGGAAAAAAAATCGATAGCGTCTAGATCTAGTGGTGGAGAGAATTATGCGCCGCATTCTGTTGATGAGCGTCAGCGTCTTGGCAGTCGGGTTCGGTACTGCGCTGGCTGCCCCGGTGCCGCTGGGTCGGGCCGGAAGATCAGATCATCGGGCAGGCGACCGCGCCGGTGACCGTGATCGAATACGCCTCCCTCACCTGCCCGCATTGCGGCCGGTGGGAGAAGGACGTCTTCCCGCAGGTCAAGAAGGAATGGGTCGAGACCGGCAAGATCCGGTTCGTGTTCCGCGATTTCCCGCTCGACCGCTCGGCGCTGAAGGCGGCGCAGCTGGCCCATTGCACCGGCGACGACCGTTTCTGGGGCTTCCTCGAAGCCGAGTTCGGCAGCCAGCAGGTCTGGGCGACCCATCCCGACCCGACCGACGAGCTGCTCAAGATCGGCAAGCTGGGCGGCGTGTCCGAGGAGAAGGCGCGGGCCTGCATGACGCCGGACAACGCCATCGCCAAGGCGATCGCGGCGACCCAGGCGGCCGCAACCGAGGCCAATGTCGATTCCACCCCGACCTTCTTCATCAACGGCAAGCTCTATGCGGGCGAGATCCCCTATGACGAGTTCGTCAAGGATCTGCGCGCGGCCGGCGCCGGTTCCTGATCCCCGGGTGAAAGGGCCCGCAGCGATTTGCAGTTCACCAAGCTTCGACTGACCGGATTCAAATCCTTCGTCGATCAGACGGAGCTGTTGATCGAGCCGGCCTGACCGGGATCGTCGGGCCCAATGGCTGCGGCAAGTCGAACCTGGTCGAAGCGCTGCAATGGTCATGGGTGAAGCCTCGGCGCGGCGGCTGCGCGGCGGGGATATGGATGACGTCATCTTCGGCGGCACCACGACGCGGCCGGCGCGCAATATCGCGTCGGTCACGATCTCGCTCGACAACAGCGAGCGCAAGGCGCCGGCCGGCCTCAACGACAGCGACGAGATCGAGGTCGAACGCCGCATCGATCGCGGCAAGGCTCGACTTATCGGGTGAACGGGCGGGAGCAGCGGGCGCGCGACGTCCAGCTGCTCTTCGCCGATGCCGCCTCCGGCGCGAATTCGACGGCACTCCATCGGCCAGGGCCCGCATCGGCTGGCTGATCA
>JBBCHB010000067.1:0-63456 GCA_037200015.1 Aliidongia sp.
ATGACCTATGTCGTCACCGAAGCCTGCATCAAGTGCAAGTATATGGATTGCGTGGAAGTATGCCCCGTCGACTGCTTCTACGAGGGCGAGAATATGCTCGTCATCCATCCTGATGAATGCATCGATTGCGGGGTCTGCGAACCGGAATGCCCGGCTGAAGCGATCATCCCCGATAGCGACCAGCAGGCGGAACGCTGGATCGGGCTCAACCGGGACTATGCCGGTACCTGGCCGAATATCACCCGGAAAGCCGAAGCTCCGGCCGATGCCGATTCGTTCAAGGACGTAGACGGCAAATACGAGAAGTATTTCTCGGCCAATCCGGGCAAGCGTTAAACACCGCTGTCTCCCGAACCGGCTCGGACGGCCGGGAAACCCGGTTCGGGACTTTGAACGCCGCCGTAAAACGCCGGATGTGAGCCGGGCGCGCTGAATGGCCGCGCCCATTTCCGCGCCACGTCATGGAAGCCATGACCGCCCCGAATGCCGGCGCGCTGGCAATCGCTGCCAATTTTGTGCTATGTTTCTTTTCGAACGGAGCGCTGTCGGCGGTTGCGCACCGCTCATCTCCATCCGTGTGGTTGGACTGTACCCGACGATGCTGCGTCGGGTGGTAGCGCGCGACCCGTAACTACACATGGGGTCCTCCGACCTGGTCCCAGCATATTTGAGAGAATCGGATGTCGGATAAGATTGGTTTCGCCGAAGGCGATTACGTCGTGTATCCGAGCCATGGCGTCGGGAAAATCCTGGGGATCGAGACACAGGAAATCTCGGGCTACAAGCTCAGCGTGTTTGTCGTTCATTTCGACAAGGACCGGATGACGCTGCGCGTCCCGGTCACCAAGGCCCAGGCTTCCGGCTTGCGCCGTCTGTCGACCCAGAAGGAAATGCAGCTGGCGTTGGCCAAGCTGAAGGGCCGGTCCAAGGCGAAGCGGACCATGTGAGCCGCCGCGCCCAGGAATACGAGGCCAAGATCAATTCCGGCGATCCGGCTTCGATCGCCGAGGTCGTGCGTGACCTGTACCGCAACTCGAGCCAGCCCGACCAGTCCTATAGCGAGCGGCAGATCTATCAGGCCGCGCTCGACCGGCTGGTCCGGGAATTCGCGGCGGTCGAGGCGATCGACGAAGTGACCGCGACCCAGCGGCTCGAACAGATGCTCAGCGCCGCCTGAGCGACTGCATGCGGCGGCGCAGCAAACGGTACCAGCCAGCGTCCCGCGTCCTACGGCGCCGCCCCGCCTTACGGCTCGGCGGCGCCGCTCATGACTGCCCCACGGACCACGCCGGTTCAGCGTTTCGCCTCTTTTGTCGGGTGCCGCCGCATCTGGGCCGTCCTCTGCCATCCATGCCGAGGTGCGCCGCCTCGAGGCGATTCACGACGCCATCGAAAAACGGCTGCAACAGCATGACGGGCTGGTCTATCTCGGCAATATGATCGGCATCGGCCCGCGGTCTTCGACACCGTGGCCGAATTGCTGGCCTTCCGCCGCGCCTTCATCGCCCGCCACGGCGCCTTCGCCGCCGATCTCGTCTATCTGCGCGGTAGCCAGGAAGAGATGTGGCAGAAGCTGCTCGAGTTGCAATTCGCCCCCAATCCCGGAGAGGTGCTGACCTGGATGCTCGATCACGGGGTCGGCCCGACTCTCTGCCGCCTATGGCGCGGATCCCCAGCAAGGACTGGCAGCGGCGCGTGACGGCGCCGTTGCGCTGACGCGCTGGACCAATGCCGTGCGCCAATCCGTGAATGCCGCGCCGGGCCACGCCAATCTGCTCACCGGCCTGCGCCCGCTGCCTTCACGTCGGGCAACGAACTGCTCTTCGTCCATGCCGGGATCGATCCGTCACGCCCGCTGACCGCGCAGCATGACAGCTTCTGGTGGGGCGGTGCCGGCTTCCTCGACCTGGCATCGGCCTATGCCGGCTTCCGCAAGGTCGTCCGCGGCTTCGACCGGCATCATGGCGGGCTGCAGCTGAGCCCGCATGCCGTGTCGCTCGATCGCGGCTGCGGCGCCGGCGGTCCGCTGCTCTGCGCCTGTTTCAATCTCGACGGGACGGTGGTCGACAGCTTCGAGGCCTGAATCCCGATCGTTTCCCGCTCAATCGAAAATTTTCTTCTGCGCCAGTGATCCATCCAAGCGTGCCCTGCGTATCAAGAGAAACAGGACGTAGGGGGCGCAGGGATTATGGCCTATATCGACGATCCAGAAACGCAACGGGCAAATTTAGGCTTCATCAAGATCTCGATGGCGGCGCCCCTGCTGACGCGCAGCCGGGAGTTCGAACTGGCGACCGCGTGGCGCGACCAGGGAGACATTGCGGCGCTGCACGAGCTGGTGCGGGCCTATACCAGGCTGGTCATCGCCGGGGCGACGCGGTTCCGCAATTACGGGCTGCCGATCGGCGATCTGGTGCAGGAAGGCACGATCGGCCTGATGCAGGCCACGGCCCGGTTCGATCCCGATCGCGACGTCCGGTTCTCGACCTATGCCGCCTGGTGGATCCGCTCGGCCATGCAGGACTATGTGCTGCGCAACTGGTCGATCGTGCGCACCGGCACGACTGCGGCGCAGAAATCCTGTTCTTCAATCTGCGCCGCCTGCGCGCCCGGATCGAAGATGCCTCCGGCCAAGCCCCTCGGCGAGGATGGCCGGCGCCAGATCGCCGCGACGCTCAAGGTCGATATCGCCGAGGTCGAGACCATGGAGCAGCGCCTGGCCGCGAACGACCAGTCGCTGAACGCGCCGCTCGCCGAGGGCGGCGAGGAGCATTGGCAGGATTTCCTGGCCGATACCCGGCCGACGCCTGGAGGAGGTCGTGATCAGCCTGCGCGACGACCGGCGCCGGTCTGCCTGGCTCGCCGAGGCGCTGGACGAGCTGTCGCCGGCGGGAACGGCGAATCATCCGCGAGCGCCGCCTGCGCGAGGTCAGCGCCACGCTGGAGGAGTTGGGGCGCGAGCTCGGCGTGTCGAAGGAACGCGTCCGCCAGCTCGAATCGCGGGCGCTGCTCAAGCTGCGGGTTTTCGATGAGCCGCCGGATCGACTCGCCCTACGACCTTGCTGTCGGACTCGTAAGACAGGCTCGCGCGACACCGCGACTTGCGGTTAGTTTCCCGCAATGCGCGACCGACGATATTTATTCTCGCCTTGGTTTTATTCAACAGCCGCGACCGGACCGTCCTGGGCGGCCACGGCGCGATGCAGCGCTCGACGCTCTGCCCGAGACACGGCGCGGCATACGTCACGCAAATTCTCGACGGCGCCACGCTCACCCTCGATGACGGGACCGGTGTCCGGCTGGCCCGGCATCGAACCCGGTCCTGGCCGCGCCCGGCGGCAATCCGCACTGGGAAGACGCGGCGCGCGGACCTGTTGACCTTGCTCGTCGCCGGGCGCGCCGTCATCCTGCGCGGCGCAGCAGCGACGCCGGATCGCTACGGCCGGTTGATCGCCCAGCTCTTCCGGGACGATGGGGTGTGGTTCGAAGGCGCCCTGCTTGAAGCCGGTCGCCGTCCTAGTCGAGCCGCCGGAAGGCGAGCTGTCGGCCTGCCCTGCTCCGGCGCGAGGCCCAAGCGCGGCGCCGCCATCTCGGAGTTTGGCAATCGCCGCTCTATACCGTCCGGACACCCGACGGGCTCGAGCATGAGGGCGGCAGCTTCGTCGTCGTCGAAGCTCGGATCGGCAGTGTCGAAGTCCGCCATGGCATAGTCTGGCTCGATCTCGGCAGCAATGCCGCCGCCCGGATCGACCGGCCGGCGCGGCATCTGTTCGAGGCCGCCGGTATCGACCCGTCCAGCCTGGCCGGCAAGACGCTGCGCCTGCGTGGCTGGGTCCGTTGGCAGGGCCGGCCGGTGCTCGATCTGACCGAACCCGCCGCGGTCGAGATCCTGGGATCCCGGCGCCGCCATCCTCGATTGCGCTGAAGCAAGGCAGATCCGTCGCGCTTCGGACTTACCTGCCGAGCGGGATTTGCGCTATAAGACCGCCTGGAGTCCTCGTAGCTCAGCAGGATAGAGCATCAGTTTCCTAAACTGAGGGCCGTGAGTTCGAATCTCGCGGGGACACCATTTTCGATTTCGACCTATGCCGGCCAACCATTGCGGCCGTTCAAATCTTCCGCCTCGTCTTCGGATGAGCGACGCCAGCCTTCGGCGGTCAGCTGCTTGACGGCGTCGTCATACTGCACCGTCGGAAACTCCGTCGCGCTTTCGTCCTGCATAGCTCGGCTCGTGTATTCCATGAAGACCGACGCGACGGCATGGATGGCCTCGTGCCGATCCAAACCCTCCGCCATCAGTCGCGCGACGGCATCGCGAAACCGGCAGCTCGTCGCCTAACGCGATCTGGTTTTCCACAACGGTGTGAACCAGGGCATGGGCCTTATCGCTCGGCGATGAGATGCCGGCATGACGGTGGTAACTCTCAACTTGCTGCATGCGCTCCGCCTTCATCGAGCGCGAGCCAGATTTCGGGATCCGGTTCGTTGTCCGGGTCGTAGTCGTCTTCGGACTCGTCGTCATCTTCGAAGTCGAGGTCTTCGAAACCGTCGAGCATCTCGACGAAATCGAAACCGCCCTCGCCCAGCCTGCGGCGAAGGCGCTTCAGGCGCTGCCGGATCTGGGTCGGGGAGTCGGATGGCCCGGTGATATAGGCATGGTTTTCCGCCGCGCCGAACTGGAACTCGCCGTCGGAGTCATCTGCCGAAATATCGCCGAACAGCAGCTCCACATGGGCGAAATCGGGATGCGGTTCCAGGCCGAGCGTTCGGGGCATAGGCCACGGCATCGCGCAGCAGCTTCGCGCATAGGCCGGATCGACGGAGTCGAACGGTGCGCTCGCCTCGAAGGCGTTGATAAACACGTCGAGATCCGCATCTTCGAACTGACGAAACGCGGCGTCCATGACACCAAGGGCAAAAGGCATCGACCAGGAAATGTCGACACGGCGAGCATGCGGCCACCGATCCGGCGCGTCAGGATGACCGTGCCCGTGCCCAATTCGAACAGTCCCGATTGCACGAGGCAGGACTGAAGCGGCAGGCGTGCTGCCCGTCGCACCTCGCCAGCCCGGCCTCCTGCCAGACTGGCGGCATCGGCCTTGCGCCGTTCCCGCGAGCATCCTCTTGCGGCGTACAGCCTTGGCCTGGCCGCGCTGAAGCTTCCCCGACATCATCCGTCCCACAGGTCGTTCGACAGAACGCACAGTATGCCGGGGAAGCGCGGCGTGTTCACGGCGAGTTTTCGCACGACCGCCTTGTGGGTACCACTCGCCCGGGATGGCTTCGGCCGAACCAGTTCGAAGATGCGCGATCGGCCACCAAGCGGCAAAAGCGTGGCAACCAACGGAACTCTCGCGGTTGCCGTGGGTTATCTACTCGCCTGCGCCGGACCTCCGCTTTTCGGAGTGCCGCGCCGGACGGTGCGGAACCGTTCACCAGGAGGAGAAAATCCAATGACAAGTTTCTACCGGACGACCGCGGGTGCCATGGCTGCGCTGGTTATCTTTGCCGCGCCAATGGCCAAGGCCGCGTCGGATGAGCAAAACCTCGTCGATCGCGCCCGCATCACGCTCGACGATGTCAAGAAGGACAAGGAATTCGGCAATACCCAGCAATTGCTGCGCCGTGCCAAGGCGGTGATGATCGTGCCGTCGCTGTTCAAGGGCGGCTTCTTCGTCGGCGGCGAAGGCGGTACCGGCGTGCTGCTGACCCGCGAGCATGACGGCAATTGGAGCTATCCGGCGTTCTATACCCTGGCTTCGGCATCCTTCGGCCTGCAGATCGGCGCCCAGGAATCCGAGCTGGTCCTGATCGCACTCAGCGACAAGGCGAAGACCGCCTTCATGAAGGACGAGTTCAAGATCGGCGCCGAGGCCGGCCTCGCCGTCGTCACTCTGGGCGCCTCGGCCGAAGCCAGCACGACCGCCAACCTCAATGCCGACATCGTCGTCTGGGCCTCGTCCTCCGGCGCCTATGGCGGCCTGACGCTGAACGGCTCGATCATCAAGCCGCGCGACAGCTACAATGAAGAATATTACGGCAAGGCCAGCTCGCCGGCCGTGATCACCAGCAGCCATGCCGTGGTGAACCACGCCGCGGATCCGCTGCGCGCGACGCTGCGGACGCTCGGCTAAGCCCGACGGCTACGAAGCCGGCCAGTCGGTCGCCTCGAAGCGGGTGGAATGCCGCTTCGAGGCGCCATTGCTCGCGCGCCTTGTCATTAGCCGCCAGAAAGGCCCGGCAGCCGGCCGAATCGGGCTGCTCGGCCCCGATCTCCGCGGCGCAATCCGCCGCATCGGCCAGACGTTTCCCGGACAGGAAGCTGAACGCGACAGCATTGCGGGCCGATTGCTTGAGATCGGCGTAGCCCAGCGCGAAATCCGTCGCGGCGCGCTGATACTCATGAGTCAGATCGATGCGCGCGACCCCGGCATCGTCGGTCGAAAACGCTGTCGGCACGCCATAGCGCCGATAGAGCGGCAGCGGATGCGCCGCACCCCGGATTCCCAGGATCTCGTCATTGCTGGTCAGATTGATCTCGACCAGAATCTGCCGGTCATGCATCTCGTGCAGCAGCGCCGCCGCATCGGTTTCGGAGGCGATGTCGACGCCGTGGCCGATGCGCTTGGCGCCGGCAATCTCGACCGCCTGGCGGATATGGAACGCCAGATCCTCGGGCGGCACGAGGCCTGGCGCTAGCTCGCCGGCATGCAGCGAGACATTGACCGTCTCGCCATGCCCAGTCAGGAAACCGACGATCCGCATCTGCTCGGCATAGTCGGTTCAATGTGCGCGGATCGTCTTCCGGCGCCACGAGATTGAGCCCGACGACCCGGCTGTCCTTGCGCCGCGAGTTCGGTGCTGAGCGCCACTGGCAAAGACCTGCTCATGCGGGAAAGTGCGGATCACCTGCGCAGATAGCGGATCGTCACCTGGCAGCCCGGATCGGCATCCGCAGTGCCGCATTTCAGCAGGCTGCGCATGCGCGTCTCGGCCGCGTCGAAATCCTGACGGGTATGTGCGACCAGGGCCGCCAAGCCCTGCTGGTCGAGCTTGGCGTGGAGGGCGGCGAGATCGTCGCTCCAGCCGGCCTTCTTGCCGAGCGCACGCGCATCCGTCATGCCGGGCGACAGCATCAGCTCGACATAGAAGGTGTTCTCGCGCGCGAGCCGCGCCGCCACTTCGGCCAGCTGGTCGCCGGTGCGCTTCGGATTGCTGTCGAAGCGGCCGAAGGTCTGGAAGAACCGGTCATGCCGGCAATCGGCTGCGGCGCCACGTTGCGCATCGACAAGCCGTCGATCATCTTGCCGTAGGCGACGGAATCCGCTGCGAGGCCGCTCGCCGGCAGCTTTGCGTGGGCGGCGTCGCAAGGCGGGTTGACGATGCGCGGCGAGGCCAGATCGGCACAGAGCCCGTCCTCGGCGGCCCAGCGCAGCCAGCTCTCGCATAGATCGCGCCGACCAGGTGGTTGTGCAGGTCGCCGCCCTTCGGCATGGCCTTGAGGAAGGCCAGCCGCTCGGCGCTGTCGGGCGTCAGGCTTGCGAAATATTGCGCGGTCCGCGCCTCCGGGTTGCCGGCCGCCGCGACGGTGGCGGCGGTGCCGGGCGCGTTGGCGCAGCCGGCGAGAGCGGTCAGCAGCGTCAGCAGTGCCAGCGGCCGCGCGGGCGTTGCACACGATGCCATGGGTCGACTTCTCCTGGAATGTCGCGTCTGTGGGCACGATGACGCTAAATTGAGCAATATTGCCGGATCCCAACCAGCGCGTGACGCGGCATGGGCTCGAAAGACTTTCAAAAAAAGCAGAAAAACGAAAAAACGGCCTCGCGTGCAACCCAATAAATTCAAGGCAATAGCCTGTAACCTCGGTGCCACACAACCGACCCTAAACGATCGCACTGCAAAAAAACATATTTACGATGCCCCCCGGCATTCATGACAGTCTTGTGCTGCACTCAAGTTTCGGATCGGACAGCCCGTTTGTCGGGGGCGATATGTCGCGGCTGCCGATCGGTCGTACTGCGAACGTTTTGGAGGGGGATCTTCGATGAACGGCTTCAAACAGGGGCGTTGGACCACGCTGCTCGGCGTGTCAGGCTTGGCCATGATGGTGGGGATGGCGCATTCGGCTTCTGCGCAGACCGCCGCTCCGGCTGTTGCTGCGCCGCAAACCGCCGATGCGAGTCAAATCGAATCAATCGTCGTGACCGCGCAGCACAAGCCGAATATGAAAAGGACGTGCCTTTCGCGGTCAGCTCGCTTTCTGCCACGGCAGTGGCCGATATCACGGCCGGCGGCGACGATATCCGCGCGATCGCGGCCCGCACGCCCAGCTTGAACGCTGAATCCTCGTTCGGCCGCGCCTTTCCGCGCTTCTATATTCGTGGCCTCGGCAATTCCGACTTTACTTACACTGCGCAGCAGCCGGTCTCCGTCGTCTATGACGATGTCGCGGTCAACAACTCGATCCTCAAATCCTTCCCGGTCTTCGATGTCAGCGACGTCGAAGTCCTGCGCGGCCCGCAAGGTTCGCTGTTCGGCCGCAACACCCCGGCCGGCGTGGTGAAGATCGATTCGGCCCGGCCGACCGACGACATCAGCGGCTATGCCGATCTCAGCTACGGCACCTACAATAGCGTCGATTTTCAACGGTGCGATCAGCGGCCCGATCATCAAGAACCTGCTCGATTTCCGCCTGTCCGTGCTTGAGGAACGGCGTGACGATTGGGTCACCAACATCAACCCGAACACGCAATACAATAAAGACCTGGAAGGTTACAGCGACTTCGCGGCGCGCGGCCAGTTGCTGTACAAGCCGACCGAAGATTTCGACGCTTTGTGGGAAGTCGACGCCCGCTCGCTCGACGGCACCGCCCGGCTGTTCCGTGCCAATATCATCCAGAAGGGCTCAAACGACCTCGTTCCCGGCTTCAACGTCAACCAGGTCAACATCAACGGCGACAACTACCAGAATCTCGGCACCTGGGGCACGCATCTCACAGTCAATGACGATCTGGGCCCGGTGACGCTGACCTCGATCAGCGCTATGAGCATGGCAGCATCCGCAGCCGCGGCGACGTCAGCGGCGGCAATTTCGTAGTGCCGCCGCCGGTCGGCACCGCCGGCCAGGGCTTCGCCGACGAGACCAGCGATTCGATCCCCGGCCTCGACCAGTTCTCGGAAGAGCTGCGATTCGCGACCAACGGCAACGGCCGCTTCTTCAATCAAGGCGGTTTCTATTACTTCAAGGAATACTTGAAGCTCTATGACTACGATTACGCGCCGGACGGCGCCGCCGATATCATCCAGACCCAGACGCAGAACACCGAGTCCTTCGCGCTGTTCGATTCGGCAAGCTACAAGATCACCGACGACCTGACCTTCCAGGCCGGCGTGCGCGTCAGCAACGATACCCTCACCTACGGCGTCGGCTGCCTGCTCACCTGCGCGGCGCCGACCCCGTCCAAGGTCAGCACCAGCGGCACGCAGCCGACCTTCGACGTCAGCGCGACCTACGCCATTACCCCGGACACCAATGTCTATGGCCGGATCGCGACCGGCTATCTGGCTCCGTCGCTCGACGGCCGAAACGTGCTCTACGATTTCGGCAACACCACGATCGGCGCGCTGACCGAAGCCAAGGCCGAGACGACGACCTCGTATGAAGTCGGCTTGAAGTCGACCTTCTGGGACCACCGGGCCAATTTCAACCTGACCGGCTATACCTGGACGACGGACGACATCCAGCTCGCCGCAGTCGGCGGCGCCGCAAACGAAGTCGTGCTGCTCAACGCCAACAAGGCGATCGGCGAGGGCATCGAGACTTCCTTCGAGGTCAAGCCGATCGAGAACCTGCTGCTGACCGCCAATGCCAGCTACAACTTCACCCAGATCCAGGACGCCGGGCTGGAGCTGTCCGGCTGCGGCGGCGGCTGCACCATGGAGAACCAGCTCGATCCCAAGACCGGCAATTTCAAGATCAACGGCAATCCGCTGCCGAATGCGCCGCGCTGGATCTACAACGTCTCGGCACGCTACTCGATTCCGGTGATGGACCAGAACGAAGTCTACTTCCTGACCGACTGGAACTATCGCGGGACGGAAGATTTCTTCCTCTACAAGGCGGCCGAGTTTACCGGCCAGTCCCTGCTGCTCGGCGGGTTGCGGCTCGGCTATATCGACCACAACAATGGCTTCGAAGTTGCCGGCTTCATCCACAACCTCCTGGACCAGGTCAAGGTGACGGGTGCAATCGACTTCGACAACCTGACCGGCTTCGTCAACGACCCGCGCACCTTCGGCGTCGAGGCCAAGGTGAAGTTCTGATCTGACGGGAGTGATCCGGCGTTCGACGCCGGGTCAAAGATCGGAAGGGCCGGAACGCACGTTCCGGCCCTTTTTCTTGTGGGCGCTCGGAAGCCGAAGCCCCTCTACCGCACCGCGGGAGAGGGAGGGACCCGGCGCGTAGCGCTGGGAGGGTGAGGGTCGTGCCGCTTGCGGGATCTGCGGTGCTTACCCACCTCACCCTCATCCGGCTCGCTACGCTCGCCACCTTCTCCCGCAGTGCAGGAGAAGGGTTCAGCCTCACACCCCGTACGGGACCCAGATATTCTTCACCTGGCTCGCCTGGCGCAGGAACTCCGGACCTTCGCCGGCCAGCGGGTCGAGCCAGTTGCGTGCGGCGCCGTCTTCGACCCAGCTGCGCTTCAATGTCCCGGCCGACAGCCGCTCGATCTCGGCGCGGGCCGCGGCATCCGCGCCGAAGCCCCAGATCGCATCGATCTCGGCGTGGCCGGCCAGCGTGCGCGCCAGTTCGGCAGCGCTGCCGGTGACGATATTGACTGCGCCGCCCGGCAGGTCGGAGGTGTCGAACACTTGGTAGAGCTCGGTGACGATCAGCGGATGCCGTTCCGACGGTACCGCCACGACGCGGTTGCCGAGCGCCAGCGCCGGCGCCGCGAGCGACAGGAAGGACAGCAGCGGCGCCTCGTCCGGGCAGATCAGGCCGATCACGCCGATCGGCTCGTTCATGGCGATGACGACGCCGGGCACCGGCGGGTTATGCACGCGCCCGTCATATTTATCGGCCCAGGCGGCGTAATAGAACAGCCGCTCGATACTGCGCTCGACCTCCAGTGGCGCGTCGGCGCTGCCGGTCATCCGCTGAAGACGGGCGGCGAACTCTTCGGCGCGCGCGCCCACATTCTCGGCGATGTAATAGAGCACCTGGGCGCGGTTATGGGCGGTGGCGGCGGCCCAGCCTTCCTGCTTGACCGCGGCTTCGACGGCGTTGCGGATATCCTTGCGGTTACCCTCCGGCGCTTCGCCCAGCGCCGACCCGTCGGCCGCCAGGATGCGTCGGCTATAGCCGCCGTCGGGACGGGCCTGTTTGCCGCCGATATAGAGCTTGGCCGTGCGGTCGATCGTGCCGGCGGCGCGGCTCGCTCCGCTCTGAAGGGCCGGGAGGGAAGTCCCGGGCGCGCTGGCGCCTGGCACCGCCAGCTTCAGATATTCTTCCAGCCCCTCGCGTCCGCCCTCGCGGCCGAAGCCGGATTCGCGGTAGCCGCCGAAACCGCAGGCGGCGTCGAACTGGTTGGCGCTGTTGACCCAGACCACACCGGCCTTGAGCTTGGGCGCGATATCGAGGGCGAGGCTGATCGATTCGGTCCAGACACAGGCAGCCAGACCATAGACCGTGTTGTTGGCCAGCTGCACCGCCTCGGCCGGCGTGCGGAAGCTCATCGCGACCAGCACCGGGCCGAAGATCTCGGTCTGCGCCACGGTCGCGGCGGTACCAGCACCGGTGATCAGGGTCGGCGGATAGAAGCTGCCCTGCTCCGGCAAGGTGCAGGGCGGTGCCCAGATCGTGGCGCCTTCGGCTTCGGCGGTCGCGACCAGCTCGGCGATGCGCGTGCGCTGGATCGGATCGACAATCGCGCCGATATCGATCGATTTATCCATCGGATCGCCCAGCCGCAGCGTCGCCATGCGCGCCTTGACCTTGGCCAGGAAGCGCTCCTGCACGCGCTCCTGCACCAGCAGCCGCGACCCGGCGCAGCAGACCTGGCCCTGGTTGAACCAGATGCTGTCGACCAGCCCTTCGACCGCGGCGTCGAGATCGGCATCGGCGAAGACGATGAAGGGCGATTTGCCGCCGAGTTCCAGCGACAACTTCTTGCCGCTGCCGGCCGTGGCGATGCGGATCTGCCGGCCGACCTCGGTCGAGCCGGTGAAGGCGATCTTGTCGATCTCGGGATGCGCCACGATGGCGGCGCCGACCGCGCCGTCGCCGGTGACGATATTGACCACACCCGGCGGCAGCCCGGCTTCCCGGCACAGCTCGGCGAAGGCGAGCGCGGTCAGGCTGGTGAACTCGGCCGGCTTGAACACGACGGTATTGCCGCAGGCGAGCGCCGGCGCGATCTTCCAGGCCAGCATCAGCAGCGGGAAGTTCCACGGCACGATCTGCCCGGCCACGCCGACCGGCTCATGGTCGCGGAACTCGCGCTCGACCAGCTGGGCCCAGCCGGCATGATGGTAGAAATGCCGGATGACCAGCGGGATGTCGATGTCGCGGCTCTCGCGGATCGGCTTGCCGTTGTCGAGCGTCTCCAGCACGGCGAGCAGCCGCGCATGTTTCTGGATCAGCCGCGCCAGCGCATAGAGCAGCTTGGCCCGGCCATGCCCGCCCAGCTTGCGCCAGCCGGGCTGCGCGCGCCGCGCCGCGGCCACGGCCGTGTCGATATCGGCCGCGCTCGCCTGGGTGATCTGCGCCAGTTCGGCGCCGGTCGCCGGGTTGCGCGTGGCGAAGCCGTCGCCCGGCGCGGTCCAGGCGCCGTCGATGAACAGGCCGAAGCGCCGTCCCTGCGCGGCCAGCCAGGCCTGCGCCTCGGCCGGACTCTCCGGGGACGGGCCGTATTCGTGGCTGGTCATGATGGCCGTGATCTCTGGGGCGATGGTCATGATGGTCTCGACGTGAGGACGGTGCGTGTCCTGACGGACGCAAGGAAGCCCCTCGCCCGCTTGGCGGGAGAGGGAGGGGCCCGGCGCGTTAGCGACGGGAGGGTGAGGGTGGGTGCGCCGGATAGGCCGAAAAGCAGCGGCGCATCCGACGCACCCACCCTCACCCGGCTCGCTGCCGCTCGCCACCCTCTCCCGCCAAGCGGGCGAGGGTTTTGAACGTAATGCAGCCGAAGGCTAAGGCAACGCATGGCGATGCGCGGCCGAGTATTGGCCGGTCAGGTAGTGCTCGACCTGCCGCTCGATATCGGTCAGCAGGCTGGACGCGCCGAGCCGGAACAGGTCCGGCGTCAGCCAGTCCGGCCCCAGCTCCTCACGGATCAGGGTCAGCATGCCGATCGCGGATTTCGCTGTCGAGATACCGCCGGCCGGCTTGAAACCGACGCGGCGGCCGGTCAGTTCGAAATACTCGCGGATCGCGCGCACCATGACGAGCGAGACCGGCAGCGTGGCGTTGACGCCTTCCTTGCCGGTCGAGGTCTTGATGAAATCGGCGCCGGCCATCATCGCGACCCAGCTGGCCTGGGCGACGTTCTCCAGCGTGGCCAGGTCGCCGGTCGCCAGGATCGCTTTCAGATGTGCCTCGCCGCAGGCGGCGCGATAGGCGCGGATCTCGTCATAAAGCGCCGGCCAATCGCCGGCGAAGACGTGGCGGCGCGTGATGACGATGTCGATCTCGGCAGCGCCGGCCGCGACCGACAGCTCGATCTCGCGCAGCTTGGTCTCGAACGGCGCGAGCCCGGCCGGGAAGCCGGTCGAGACGGCGGCGACCGGAACGCCGCTGCCGGCCAGCACACGGACCGCGGTCGGCACCATCTCGTGATAGACGCAGACCGCGCCGACCCGAACCGGCGGCACGCCCAGGGCGGCGAGCAGATCCGCGCGCAGCGGCTGCAGCGCCTTGCGGCACAGCCGCTCGACCCGGTCCGGCGTGTCGTCGCCCGACAGGGTGGTCAGGTCCATCATGCGCAGTGCATTGAGCAGCCAGGCGACCTGATACTGCTTCTTGACCGAGCGGCGGGCCGTCAGGCTGGCGGCGCGCCGGTCGGCGGATGCCCGGTTCACGCGCAGTCCGCTGACCAGATTGATGTCGAGCGGAATGCCGTCATTGCGCAGCGGGTGATCGCGCAGGGGCAGGGGATGAGTCATGTTACGCCGCCTGCCGATCGAACAGCGCCGCGCCGGCACCCAGCGCCGGCAGGCCCAGATGTTGCGCCACAGTCTGGCCGATATCGGCGAAGGAGCCGCGCACGCCGCCCGAGCCGTCGGGGGCCGCCGGGCCGAAGCACAGCACCGGCACATGCTCGCGCGTATGGTCGGTGCCGCGGAAGCTCGGATCGCAACCGTGATCGGCGGTAATGATGGCCAGATCGCCGGGGCGCAGCGCGGCCAGGAATTCCGGCAGCCTCGTATCGAAGGCTTCGAGCGCCGCAGCATAACCGGGGATGTCGCGGCGATGGCCGTAGGACTGGTCGAAATCGACGAAATTGGCAAAGACCAGGCTGCGCTCGGGCGCCGTTTCGGTCGTGCCCAGCAGCGCGTCGAACAGCGCCATGTTGCCGTTGGCCTTGAGCAGTTTCGAGACGCCACGATGGGCGAAGATGTCGCCGATCTTGCCGATCGCAATGGTTTCGGCGCCGGCTTGCTGAGCGATGTCGAGCAGCGTCGGCGCCGGCGGCGGCACCGCCAGGTCGCGCCGGTTATAGGTGCGCGCGTAGTTGCCGCTGGTTCCGGCAAAGGGCCGGGCGATGACGCGGCCGATATTATAGGGCGCCACCAGTTCGAAGGCGATGCGGCACAGCTCGTACAGGCGCTCCAGGCCGAAGCTCTCTTCATGCGCCGCGATCTGGAACACGGAATCTGCCGAGGTATAGACGATCGGCCGGCCGGTCCGGACATGCTCGTCGCCCAGTCGCGCGATGATCTCGGTGCCCGAGGCGTGGCAATTGCCGAGCAAACCCGGCAGCCCGGCGCGAGCAATCAATGCCTCGGTCAGGGCCGGCGGGAAGCTCGGCACCGTGTCCGTGAAATAGCCCCAATCGGTTTCGACCGGCACGCCAGCGATTTCCCAATGGCCGCTCGGGGTATCCTTGCCGCGCGAAACCTCGCGGGCAGCGGCGTGGTAGCCGGCAAAGCCGTCGCGCCGGGCGAAGCCGGCCGGCCAGCGACCCGTCGCGGCTTGCGCGGCGGCGCCGAGGCCGAGCCGCTCCAGCTCGGGCAGGGCGAGGGCACGGCCATCGGCTGCCAGCCGATGCTCGGCGATATGGCCGAGCGTGTCGGCGCCGGCATCGCCGAAGCGCCCGGCATCGGGGGCCTCGCCGATGCCGAAGGAATCCATGACCAGGATGAATGCGCGTGCCATGGCGGCACCCTCCTTGTTTAGCGCCGGGCCAGGAAGGCCAGGATCAGCCGCTGCAGATCGGCGGCGCCCACTGCGGCGTATTTCATCGTGTGCTCATGCGAGAGCAGCTCGTCCGACATGCCCTCGGCAAAATTGGTCACGACCGAGACGGCGGTGACGGTCAGCCCGCAATGCCGTGCCGTGATCACCTCGGGCACGGTCGACATGCCGACGGTATCGGCGCCCATCACCCGCATCATACGGATCTCGACCGGCGTCTCGAAGCATGGGCCGGGGCAAGCGAGATAGACGCCTTCGGAGATCGCGATGCCAAGCTCCCCGGCGGTCGCGAGCAGCTTGGCGCGCTCGGCGGCATCATAGGCATTGGCCATGCTGAAGAAGCGCGGGCCGAAGCGGTCATCGTTCGGGCCGACCATCGGCGTACCGGGCAGCAAATTGATATGGTCGCTGATCGCGACCAGCCGGCCGGGTCCGACTTCCGGCCGCAGCGAGCCGGCGGCATTGGTCAGGAACAGCAGCTCAATCCCGGCCAGCTTCAGCGCGCGGATCGCCGCCGTCATGGTGCCGAGGCCCTTGCCCTCGTAGAAATGCGAGCGGCCGCGCAGGCAGGCGACCGGCGTGCCGCCGAGCGTGCCCAGCACCAGTTCGCCGGCATGGCCCTGCACCGTGCTGATCGGGAACCCAGGCAGCTCGGCATAGGGGATGGTGACGGCGCCTTCGACCTGCTCGGCCAGCCCGCCCAGGCCGGAGCCGAGGACGATGCCGACCCGCGGCGGCTGCGGGGCGCGCCGGCGGATGATCTCGGCGGCAGTCTGGGGCGCGTTGCTGTCGGACACGGGGTCGACCTTTCCTAGCGTGATTTTACATAAGGCTCGCCGATCGCCTTCGGCGCCACCGCTTTGCCGACGAAGCCGGCGAGCACGAAGACGGTGAAGATATAGGGCAGCGCCTGGATGATCTGAACCGGCACCTCGCCCAGCCCGGGCAGGCTGACGCCTTGCAGCCGCGCCTGCAGCGCATCGGTCGCGCCGAACAGCAGGCAGGCGAAGCAGCCGGACCAGACCCGCCAGCGGCCGAAGATGACCGCGGCGAGCGCCAGGAACCCCTTGCCCGCCGTCATGTCGGGCAGGAAGGCGCTGCCCTGCGCCGTCGAGAGATAGGCGCCGGCGGCGCCGCACAGCGCGCCGTTGCACAGGGCTGCCAGATAGCGCACGCGCCCCACGCCGATGCCGGCCGTGTCGACGGCATGCGGATTCTCACCGACTGCGCGCAGCCGCAGGCCGAAGCGCGTACGCGCCAGCGCCCAGGCGAACAAAGGCAGAAGCAGGATGGTCAGATAGACCAGCGCGACCTGGCCGTTCACGACCCGCGCATAGAATGGCCCGAGGACCGGCACCTGGCCCAGCGTATCGGCCAGCGGCAAGGCCACGGGCCGGAACCGGGCCGCGGCGGCGAGCGACGGTGTCTGGCCGCCCTGGTCGAACCAGGCGGTCGCCAGCACCGGAGTCAGCCCGGCGGCCAGAATGTTGATCGCCATGCCCGAGATCATCTGGTTGCCGCCGCAGGTGATGGCGGCGAAACCATGGACCAGCGCCAGCGCGACCGACACGGCCACGCCGGCGCCGAGCCCGGCCCAGGCCGATCCCGTGACGCTGGCCACGGCGGCGGCGGCGAAGGCGGCGGCCAGCATCTTGCCCTCGAGCCCGATATCGACGACGCCCGAGCGCTCCGAGAGCAGCCCGGCCAAGGCGGCGAGCGTCAGCGGCGTCGCCAGCCGCAGCGTCGAATCGAGCAGGCTGATGATCAGATCCATCCCAGCGCCTCGCAGGCTCGGGTCAGCGGCCGCCGGAAGACGTCCTGCAAGGCGCCGCAGAACAGGATGATCAGCCCTTCGATGACTTGGCCCATCTGGCGGTCGATCTTCGGGATCTCGAGCGACAGCTCGGTGCCGCCTTGGGTCAAGGCGCCGAACAGCAGGGCGGCCAGGCAGATGCCGAGCGGCCGGTTGCGGCCCATCAGCGCCACGGCCAGCCCGATGAAGCCGGCCCCGCCGGTGAAGCCGGTCGCAAGATGATGATTGGCGCCCTGCACCTCGTTGATCGCGACCAGCCCGGCCAGTGCGCCGGACAGGCACATGGCGAACACGGTCTTGCGCCCGACCCGGATGCCGGCGTAGCGCGCGGCCCCCGGATTGGTGCCCATGACGCGCAGCGCATAGCCGTCGCGGCTGCGCCAGACATAGAGCTGGAAGATGACGCAGGCGGCCAGCGCCAGGAGCAGCGACAGATTGAGCGGCGAGGCGCCGATCCGGATGCCGATCGCGGCCAGCATCTCATGCATCGCCGGCAGCGCGGCACCCGGCGCGAATTCGCGCGTCTGCGGCGATTCCTGACCGGGTGCGATCAGGACATCGACCAGCAAGTAGTTCATCAGCGCATTGGCGATGAAGTTGAACATGATCGTGGTGACCACGACATGGCTGCCGGTGCGCGCCTGCAGATAGCCCGGCAGCCAGGCCCAGGCGGCGCCGAACGCCATCGCCGCGACGATCGACAGCGGCAGCAGCAGCGGCCAGGGCAGGACGCTATCCAGGCTCAGGCAGACCAGCGCCACGCCCAGCCCGCCGACATAGGCCTGCCCATCGGCGCCGATATTGAACAGCCCGCCATGAAAGGCGAGAGCGACGGCCAGCCCGGCGAAGATGTAGTCGGTGGCGTAATAGAGCGTGTAGCCGACGACATCGCTGCCGCCGAAGGCGCCTTCGATCAGCACGCCCAGTGCATTGATCGGGTTCTCGCCGATCATGAGCACGACCAGCCCGGCGCACAGGAAAGCCGCGCCGATGTTGAGCAGCGGCGAGACGATGGCGAGCAGATGGCGGGTGACGGCGGGAGTCATGCCATCGCCGCGGCTCCCCTCTCCGCCCCATTGGGGCGGAGAGGGAGGGTGAGGTGGGGAAAGCTCTTATGTATCGAGGGGGTGGCAAGGCCAGCCGGCGAGGTTGAGCTCGTTGCGGCAGCCCCCACCTCACCCTCCCTCTCCGCCCCCAAGGGCGGAGGGGAGAACCGTTGCTGGGATCCGGCTCTCATGCCGCCATCCCCGCCATCATCAGGCCGATCCTGGCTTCGTCCGCCTCGCCGGCCGCCAGCTCGCCGGTGATCCGCCCGGCGCACATCACCAGGATCCGGTCGGCGAGCGCCAGGATCTCTTCCAGCTCGGTCGAGACGACGATCAGCGCCTTGCCGGCAGCGCGCAGCGCCAGGAGCTGGCCGTGGATGAATTCGATGGCGCCGATATCGACGCCGCGTGTCGGCTGGCCGATCAGCAGCAGCTCCGGGTCGCGGTCGATCTCGCGCGCCAGCACCAGCTTCTGCTGGTTGCCGCCGGAGAACAGGCTGGCGCGCAGCGCCGGATCGGCCGGGCGGACGTCGAATTTCGCCATGAAGCGCCGGCAGCGGTCGAGCAGCCGGCTCGGCTGCAGCATCGGGCCGGGGCCGAGATCGCGGTCGCCCTGATAGCCGAGCACGGCATTCTCCTGGGCCGAGAACGGCATGACCATGCCGGCGCCGTGCCGGTCCTCGGGCACATGGGCGATGCCCTTGCGGCGCAGCCGGGCCGGCAGGTCCGGGCCGTAATGCGGCGCCAGATCCTCGCCCTCGAAGACGATGCGGCCGCGGCTCGGCGCGCGCAGCCCGGCCAGCACTTCCAGCAGTTCGGTCTGGCCGTTGCCCGAGACCCCGGCGATGCCCAGGATCTCGCCGCGCCGCGCGGTGAAATCGATCCCGTCGAGCAGCGCCACGCCGCGCCTGTCGCGCAGGCTCAGATCCCTGACCTCGAGCACGACCGGCCCGGGTGTCGCGGGTGCACGTCGCGGCGGGTCGAGCTTGCGGCCGACCATAAGCTCGGCGAGTTCGGCGGCCGAGGTCTCGGCCGTGGCGCGTTGGGCCGCGACCTTGCCGGCGCGCATGATCGTCACGGCATCGGTCAACGCCATGATCTCGCGCAGCTTATGCGTGACGATGATCACGGTTTTGCCTTCGTTGCGCAGCTTTTGCAGCGTCGCGAACAGCCCTTCGACCTCCTGCAGGGTCAGCACCGCGGTCGGCTCGTCGAGGATCATGATCTCGGCGCCGCGATAGAGCGTCTTCAGGATCTCGACGCGCTGCTGCACGCCGACCGGCAGATCGCCGACCCGCGCATCGGCATCGACCTCCAGCCCGTAATCGCGGCCGAGCTCGGCCAGCTTGGCGCGCGCCCGGTCGAGTCCGGCGCCGAGCAGGGCGCCGCCCTCGATGCCGAGCACGATGTTCTCCAGCACGGTAAAGGCGTCGACCAGCATGAAATGCTGGTGGACCATGCCGATGCCGCGGGCGATCGCTTCATGACTGGTGCGGATCCGGACCGGTTCGCCATCGAGCCGGATCGCGCCGGAATCGGGCTGGTAGAAGCCGTACAGGATGCTCATCAGCGTCGATTTGCCGGCACCGTTCTCGCCGACGATGCCGTGGATGGCACCGCGGGCGATGGCAAAGCTCACCGCATCATTCGCCAGCACCGCGCCGAACCGCTTCGACACGCCGGCGAATTCGACCGCCGGAGCGGCGTTACTGGGCAGGGCAGGCTTTGTCATCGACGTAGTTATGGACCTTGATCGTGCCGGCGATGATCTTGTCGCGCGCCTCGTCGAGGGTCTTCTGCAAAGCCGGCGTCAGCAGTGCCTTGTTGTACTCGTCGACGCTGAGGCCGACGCCGCCTTCCTTCAGGCCGAGCGATACGGTGCCAGCCTGCCAGCTGCCGTCCTGCGCCGATTTGAACGAGCTGTAGACGGCGTTATCGAGCCGCTTCAGCACCGAGGTCAGGACATGGCCCGGATGCAGCGAATCCTGGTTGGAATCGACGCCGATCGCCAGCTTGTCCTTGTCTTCCGCCGCCTGCAGCACACCGGTCCCGGTGTTGCCGGCGGCGGCGAAGATGATGTCGACGCCGCGGTCGAACTGGCCGAGCGCCAGCTCGGCGCCGCGCGTCGGATCGTGATAGGCCGCTGCCGTCGTGCCGGCCATGTTGACGATAATCTCGTCCGTGACGCTGACCGCGCGGATGCCTTGCGCATAACCGCAGCTGAAACGGCGGATCAGCGGGATATCCATGCCGCCGATGAAGCCCAGCTTGCCCGTCTTGTTGACCGAGGCGGCGGCGACGCCGGCCAGGTAGGAGCCTTCCTCCTCGCGGAAGAAGATCGCGCTGACATTGGGCAGCGGCGTCTCGGGCGCGACATTGACCAGCACGAATTTGACGGCGGGCGTATCGGCCGCGACCTTGATTACTGCGGCGCGCTGATCCGATCCGGTCGAGAAGATGATCGAGGCGCCGCGCCGGACCAGGCTGCGCAGCACCAGCTCGCGCTGGCCCTCGGCGCTGATCTCGGCTTCGAGATAGGGGATGCCGGTCTCGGCCTTGAAGCGCTCGGCGCCGTCATAGGCTGCCTGGTTGAAGGATTTGTCGAACTTGCCGCCATTGTCGAAGACGACCGCCGGCACGAAGCCTTCGGCCAGCGCCGGTGCCGCCTGCATGGTCAGGATCGCCGCTGCCAGCGCCATGCCCCGAAACCCGACCGCCATCCGCCCCTCCCGAAAGATCTGCCAAGCGCCGGAGCTACCATAGAGTTTTCCCGGGGGCGACTCCCGAATGCGCAGGAGCCTCAGTCGCGACTCTGCACCCTAGAGTCGGACCGTCGCCCCGGGAACCCGATTTCCGACCGCAGCAGTTTCAAGAAAAACGGAAAGGTCGCAAAAAAACGGCGTGTCTTCCCCGTCTATCAGGACGGAGAAGACAGTACCTCACGCCGCTGTCGATCGCCGCAGGCGGTCGAGCACCGGGAAGATGTCAGAGGGCTCGGGACGGCGGGTGTAGTCGGCGTTGACTTCGGCATAGGCGATGATGCCGTCCTGGTCGATCACGTAGCGCGCCGGCATGGGCAGCGTCCAGCTCGCGTCCCCGTTGAAGGCTGCGAGGTCGGCGCCGAGTTGCTTGTAGACTGCCTGCAGATAGTTCGGCACGGACCAGCGCAGGCCGAACTGTGCACCGACATCGCCGCCCTTGTCGCTCAGGATCGGGAAGCCGAGCGTGTTGGTGCGCTGCGACTTGCGGCTGTTCGCGGCGGTCTGCTGCGAGATCGCCAGCAGCGTGGCGCCACGCGCCTCGATCTCCGGCCGCACCGCTTCGAGCGCCTGGAGATCCAGATTGCAAAGCGGGCACCAGACGCCGCGATAGAAGGTCAGGACCAGCGGGCTCGTCTTCAACAGTTCGGCCGAGGCAACCGGCTTGCCCTCGGAATCGGGCAGGGTGAAGGCGGGCGCGCGGTCGCCGGCCTTGAGCGCACGCTGCGACGCGCCGTCGGCGACCAGCTCGTTCACCGACCGGTGCAGCGCCTCGACGATCTCCGGCGGGGCCATTTTAGTCTCGAATTCATGCTTCAGCGCGTCGAGTTTGTCTTGCAGGGTCATGGTGGTCTCCAACGATGGGCGACGGCCTCGCCGCTTGATGGATGTAAGATGACCCATTCACCTCTTTAGCAGTAGCCGGCAGGTTTGACTTTGAGTTACTCATTTCTGATATGAATGACCACCTTTCCGCCTTGCGCCTCTTCACCCGCGTCGCCCAGAAGGGCAGTTTCTCGGCGGCGGCGCGCGACCTCAACATCCCGCAGCCGACGGCGTCCCGCGTCATCGCGACGCTCGAGCGGGAGGTCGGTGCGACGCTCTTCACCCGTACGACGCGGGCGGTGGCGCTGACCGAGGCGGGCGCCGATTTCCTCGCGCGGATCGAGCCGATCCTGTCGGCGCTCGACGAGGCCGAGCACGCGGTGCGCGGCACCGGCGAGCTGCGCGGGACGCTGCGCATCGGCCTGTCCTCCAGCTTCGCCTTGCGCGAGGTCGTGCCGCGCCTGCCGCGTTTCCTCGACCGGCATCCCGCGTTGCATGTCGATCTGCTGATGGACGACCAGCGCCAGGATCCGGTGATCGAAGGCGTCGACGTCGCGCTGCGCTTCGGTGATCTGTCCGATTCGACCGCGATGTCGCGCCGGATTACTGCCTGGCCGCGCATTCTGGTCGCGGCGCCGGCCTATCTCGCCAAGGCCGGTGTGCCGAAGATTCCGGCCGATCTTGCCGGGCACGTCACCATTGCCGGTCCCTCGCGCCTGCCGCAGGGCTGGTCGTTCCGCAAGGACGGCAAGGCCGCCTCGGTTCGAGTCGAGGGCCGGGTTACCGCGACCGTCAGCGAGGTGTCGACGGCCGCAGCAGCAGCAGGGCTCGGCATCGCTTCCATGACCTCGGGCGCCTGCCGCCAAGAACTCGAAGACGGCACGCTCATCCGGCTGCTGCCGGATTGGGACATGGGATCGATCGCGCTGCATGCCGTCTTCGCCAGCGGCCGGGCGGCGAAACCCTCGGCGCGGGGGTTTACGGAATTCCTCATTGCCGAATTCGCCGACTGAAGGTCTCAATATCGGCGCCGCTTCAATTTCCCGGAGAAATTTCACTTTAACGAGACGGCACTACCCTCCTCGCGGTAGTCTTTTCGCCGATTGCCATAGGGCGCCGCGCCATGTCCATAGACGGCACTGCCATCAAGAACGTTGGAACGGGAAGGGGAAAACGGCTGCCGTTGACGGGGCTGGTGATGGCGTTCGTCATCATCGTCTGCGCAACCCTGATCGTCTTCGAGGCCTGGCGCATTTGGAACGCGCGTGAGCAGGCGCTGCATGACAGTGCAGTAGACGTCACCAATCTCGCACGCTCGATCGGCCAGCATGCCCAGGATACGGTCAAGATTGCCGATACCGCGCTGGTCGGAATGGTCGAGCGGCTGGAAACCGACGGTACCGACCCGGAGCAGATGGCCCGCATTGACAGGTTGCTGGCCGCACGCGTCGGGGAAGTCCCGTCGTTGAAGGGACTGTTCGTCTATGACGAGGCCGGCACCTGGATCGCGAGCTCGCTGCCTGCCATGCCGGCGAACGCGAATAACGGCGATCGTGAATATATGGTCTGGCATCGGGCGCATGCCGATAGCGGCCCTCATCTCGGACCGCCGGTGATCAGCCGATCGAGCGGCGTCTGGATCCTTACCGTGTCGCGCCGCTACAACCATCCTGACGGCAGCTTTGCCGGCGTCGTGCTGGCAACGCTCGACGCCTCGTATTTCCAAAGCTTCTACGACACTTTCGATATCGGCGCCCATGGGTCGATCCTGCTGGCGCTGCGCGACGGCACCCTGCTCGTGCGCCGCCCGCTCGGTGCGGCAAAGATCGGGCAGCACCTGACCCAGTCGGCACTGTTCAATGACTATCTGCCTAATTCGGCCTCCGGCGTCGCCGAGATCAAATCATCGACGGATGGGATCGTCCGGCTGAACGGCTATCGCGCGCTGGAGCAATATCCCCTGGTGGTGTCGGCCGCGCTGTCGAGGGACGAGGTGCTGGAGCCCTGGCGCACCGATGCGCAGGAACACCTCCTGGGCGTTGCCCTCGTCGTCATCATTCTGAGCGTCCTCGGATATCGCCTGACCCGGCAGGTCAGCCGGATCGCCAGCGCCGAGCGCGCCGCGGCGGCCGCGGCCGACCGGGCCGAAGCGGCCGGGGCTCATTACCGGCTGCTTGCCGATCATTCTGCCGACCTCATCATCCGGATCAGCGATGGCTGGATCGCGCAATATGTCTCGCCCGCCTCGCGCGCGCTGGTCGGCTACGAGCCGGAGGAGCTGGTCGGCACCTCGGTCAACAAATTCGTCCATCCGGACGATCGCCCGCGTGTCGCCGACCATATCCGCAACGTCATCGCCGGCACGGCGGACCCGGTGCGCAGCTATCGCCTGCGGCGCAAGGACGGCCGCGAGATCTGGGTCGAGGCAGCCTATTGGGCGGTCGGCGAGCGTGAGCCCGGCCGGCTGCCCGATTTCGTCGCCAGCCTGCGCGACATCAGCAAGCGCAAGGAAGCCGAGGCGCGGCTGCTCGACGCGGTCGAGGCAATCCATGACGGCTTCGTCCTGTGGGATGCCGATCAGCGCTTCGTCCTGTGCAACAGCCGGTTTCGCGAGCTGTTCGGCTTCAGCGCCTCGCTGGTCACGCCCGGCGTGCCGGTCATGCGGTTTCAGGAGGAGTGGATCCGGCGGGTCGTCGAAGACGACATGCCGCTGCCGGAGCACGCTTCGGCCATGGCTGGCGGTCTCGACGGCGCCTCGCCCTCCGATATCTTTGCCGCCGGCGGCCAGGGGCCGGGTTTCGCCGAATGGCATCTGGGCGATGGCAAATGGGTCCTGGGCAGCAACCGCGTCACGTCGCTCGGCGGCGTGGTCGGGATCTTCACCGACATTACCGACCGCAAGCAGCGCGAGCTCGAAGTGGCGGAGATCCGTGACCGGCTGGAAAGCCAGGCGGCCGATCTCGCCGGCCTGGCCGATGATTTGTCGGTCGCCCGCGACGAGGCGGAACGCGCCAACCGGATGAAATCCGAATTCCTCGCCATGATGAGCCACGAGATCCGCACCCCGATGAACGGCATCATTGGCATGAACGGGCTGCTGCTCGCGACGCCGCTCGCCCAGAACCAGCGGAAATATGGCGAAGCGGTGCGGCTCTCGGCACAATCGCTGCTCACCATCCTGAACGACATTCTCGATGTCTCGAAACTCGAAGCCGGGAAATTCGATCTCGAAGCCGTCGAGTTCAGCCTTGAGACGATCATCGAGGATGCCGTCGAACTCGTGTCGCCGCGGGCGCAGGAAAAGGGGCTTGAGATAGCGTCCTACATCGCCCCGGCCGCGCGGCAGCCGCTGATCGGCGATCCGACCCGGCTGCGCCAGATCCTGCTCAATCTGCTCACCAATGCGGTGAAGTTCACCGACCGCGGCGCGGTCGGGGTCGAAGCCGGCGGCATCGTCACGGCCGGCCGGCTGCGCCTGCGCCTCGCGATCGAAGATACGGGCATCGGCATCCGGGATGCCGACAAGCCCAAGCTGTTCCGGAAATTCGAGCAGGCCGACGGCTCGATTACGCGGCGCTTTGGCGGGACGGGATTGGGACTGAATATTTCGAAGCAGCTGGCCGAGCTGATGGGCGGTACGATCGGCGTCGAGGATCGCGTCGGCGGCGGTACGGTGTTCACGGTCGATCTCTCGCTGCCGCTAGCTCGAAGCGACGCGGCGCGGCGCGGGACGGACAGCCTGGCGGCGCGGCGGGCACTGCTTATCGATGGCCAGCATATCGTCCGCCGGGCGATCCGCCGCGCGCTGGAGGATGGTGGGATGACGGTCGCTGAGGCGGCCGATGGCGAGGCCGGCCTCGCCGCCGTTCGGGCGGCGCAGCTGCAGGGACAGGCCTTTGACGTCGTACTCGCCGATCAGGGTGTCGTCGAAGACTATATTGCCGGACAGGATCGCCTCGGCGGCGCGCCACCGCTCGTCCTGTTCGGCGACGGGTTGTCCGCCGAGTCCGGCGAAGCCGCGCTCAGCCGGTTCGATGTCGTGCTCATGAAACCGCTGGGGCACCGGGCGCTGTTGCAAAGCCTCGTCCATCTGTTCGGTGGGGAGGCCGAGGCGCCGGAGGCCGAGCCCGAAGCGCCGGTCGATCTGATGGCAAGCGCCGGGCGCGGCGGGCATCTGCTGCTGGCCGAAGATCACATGATCAATCGGGAAGTGGCGGCGACGATCCTCGAAGGCTTCGGCTATACGCTGGACTTCGCGGCGGATGGGGCTGAAGCGGTCGAAGCGGCACGGCACAACCGCTACGATCTGATCCTCATGGATGTCCAGATGCCGATTCTGGACGGGTTGGAGGCGACGCGCCAGATCCGCGCCTTGGGCGGTGCCCCGGGTTCGGTGCCGATCGTCGCCATGACGGCAAGTGCCATGGAGGGCGATCGCAAGCAATGTCTCGATGCCGGCATGGACGACTATATTTCCAAGCCGATCGATGCGCCCCTGCTGCTGCAGATCGTGGCGCGCTGGATCGATGCCACGGCGGGCGGGCCGAAGCGGTCGAAGCACTGTTGCCGCCCGATGCCGTCCAGGACATCGCCGTGCGCGACGGCGCGCGCCTCGACTGGCTGGAGACGGCGCTGCCGCCCGACCGGTTTGCCCTGATGCTGGGAGCCTTCGTCGACGGTACGGCACAGCGGATCGCCCGGCTCGGTCCGATGGCCGCTGCCGGCGATCTCGACGGGCTGCGGCATGATGCCCACAACATGATCAGCATCTGCGGCAATCTCGGCGAGGTTCGTGTGCAGATCCTCGCCGAAAAACTCCAGGCCGCCTGCATCGAAGGCGATCGTGCTGCTGTCGATGCGCTCGTGCCGGCGATCGAGGATGCGGCACGCAACGCCGTCGCGTTCATGCGGGCGCGGCTGGCGGCGCGCGACGTCGTCCGCAATGCCGCAAGTGGCGCCCATGGCGGGGCTTCTGCATGATCAACCCTGCCGTCGCGCGCCGCAGCAAGATCATCATGGTCGTCGACGATGCCTGGGAAAACCTGCTGCATATCCAGAATCTGGTCGAGTCGCACGGCTATGTCTGCATTGCGGTGCCGAGCGGGCAGGACTGCCTGGAACTGGTCAACCGGGCACCGCCGCGGGTGATCGTGCTCGATATCGAGATGCCCGAGATGAACGGGTTCGAGACCTGCCGCCGGTTGCGCCGGCTGCCTGCGATGCGACGCGTGCCGATCATGTTCCTGACCGCGTGCAAGACGGCCGAAGCGGTGCGCACGGGCATCGGCGTCGGCGGCAATGATTTCGTCGTCAAACCCTTCGATCCGGCTAAACTGCTGGAACGGATCGACCATTGGGCGAGTACCCAATTGGCGGGTTGACGGGACGGCAAAACGCATCAGGGGCAAAATATGTTCGAATGGTACCGGGAGCTGGGAACCGGAGAGCGGCGAACTTTCTGGGCCTGCTTCGGCGGCTGGGCGCTTGATGCCTTCGATGTGCAGATCTACAGCTTTGTCATCCCCGCCCTGACCGCGATCTGGAGCATCGACCGGTCGCAGGCCGGGCTGCTCGGCACCAGCGCCCTCGTGATTTCTGCCTTCGGCGGCTGGGTCGCCGGCATGCTGGCCGATCGGATCGGTCGTGTCCGGCTGCTGCAGATCACCATCATCTGGTTCGCCGTCTTCACGGCGCTGTCCGGCCTGACGCAGAATTTCTGGCAGCTGCTGGTCGTGCGCGGCTTCCAGGGGTTCGGCTTCGGCGGCGAGTGGGCGGCGGGCTCGGTGCTGATCGGCGAGGCGATCCGCGCCAAGCATCGCGGCAAGGCGGTCGGCTCGGTGCAAAGCGCCTGGGCCTGGGGCTGGGGGGCCGCGGCCATTCTGGCGACGCTGATCTTCCAGAATTTCCCCAAGGAGGACGCGTGGCGCTACATGTTCTTCCTTGGCCTCCTGCCGGCCTTCACCGTGTTCTTCATCCGCCGCCTTGTGCCCGAGCCAGAGGTCTTCGTCGAAAGCCGCGCCCGCGCCGAGCGCGGCGAGGGCCGCAGCGTCTTCGACATCTTCGGCCCGGGGCTACTGACCATCACCCTGCGCGGCGCGCTCCTCGCAACGGGCGGACAGGGCGGCTATTACGCGATCACGACCTGGCTGCCGACCTTCCTGCGGACCGAACGGCATCTGACGGTGCTCGGGTCCGGTGGCTATCTGGCGGTAATCATCACAGGCTCGTTCATCGGCTACGTCACCAGCGCCTATCTGTCCGACGGCATCGGCCGCCGGAACAATTTCTTCCTGTTCTCGATCGGCTCCATGCTGATCGCCCTGGGCTATACCCAGTTCGAGATCTCTGACACGCTGATGCTGGTGTTGGGCTTCCCGCTCGGCTTCTTCTCGGCCGGCATCTTCAGCGGCATGGGGCCCGCTCTTCACGGAGCTGTATCCGACCTCGGTGCGCGCTTCCGGCCAGGGATTCTGCTACAATTTCGGCCGCGGCCTTGCCGCGTTCTTTCCCTTCCTCGTCGGCTGGCTGTCGAATGAGATCCCGCTCGGCCAGGCGATCGGCATCTTCGCCGGCGGCGCTTACGCCCTCGTGATCCTGGGGCGCCTTCTTGCTGCCCGAAACCAAGGGGACCGAACTGGCGGCGAACTGAGCGCGGATTGCCCTCAATTCCGGCCGGTCATTCGAACGACCGCCTCCAGCAGGGCGGCCTGGCGCGCCGGCTTGATTAGAACCCGGGCATGCGGGGACTTGTCGCGCATGGTATCGGGCAAGGCCTGGCCGCTGTAGAAGACGAACGGAACGTCGCGCTCGGCCAGGAGGGCAGCGACCGCTTCGGTCGTGTCCCGGCCAAGGCGCACGTCGAGCACGGCGGCAGAAAGTTCGGATTCTGCCGCGGCGCGCAGGGCTTCGGCCAGCGTGCCGCAGGGTCCGACGATTTCGGCACCGGCATCGCTCAGGATATCGCCCAGGTCGAGGGCGATCAAAATCTCGTCATCGGCAACCAGGATGCGCATGCCGCGGAGCGGTTGGGACTGTTCAGTTCGCTGTTCCATCCCGTGTCACCTCCGGCCGCTCGAGCTCACGGTCATGCTCCTCTCACACAACCGCCAGCCGCCTTCGTGCGTTCCCTATCAAATTCAACTCAGCGTCCCGCGCCCTTTCGGACCGATGAGCGCGCCGTGCTTCGCGGCGTTGGTCGCCCAAGGTCGCATGGCGGACTCGGCACCGATCTGCAGGCGAGCGTCAGGTTCAGAGCCGCTTCAACGCGGCGACGATTGCATCGGGCTCGGCGCGGCGGGTGAAATCCGCATCGGCGAAGACTTCACGGATCAGACCCGTGCGGTCGATGATGAAGCTGGCCGGGATCGGCACGAACCAGCCGTCATTGCCGTGCCGCCGGGCCAGATCGATGCCGGCGCGCAGCATGCCCTGGCGGTAGGCATCGGGCATGCGGAAGGCGACGCCGAAGGACAAGGCGACGCCGCTGTCGATATCGCTCAGGATTTCGTAGTTCAGCCCGCGTTCCCGCTTAACCTGGAGTGCGAGGCCGCCGGTCTCGGGCGACAATGCCACGAGCTGGCCGCCGGCAGCGGCAATTTCCGGGAGCGCTTCTTCCAGCGCATCGAGCATGAGCGAGCAATACGGGCACCATTCGCCGCGATAGAAGGTCAGCACCAGCGGTCCGCGCGCCAGCAGAGTGTCGGACGCGACCAGCCTGCCCTCGGCATTGGGCAGCACGAAATCCGGTATGGCGTGGCCGGGCTTCAGCACGCGATCCACCGAAGCCGCGAGCAACAGGCGGTTGACAAGGTCTTCCCAGGCCGCGCGTCCGGCCGGCCCCATCGTGCTGCGTTGCAGATCGAGGCGCTCCCTCAACAACATCGTCAAATACGCCGCAACGGGTGAATGACATTTTCGGACAGCATGCGCCGATGGCCGAGCAGGGTCCAAGAAAGCCAGGTTATCGAATTCATAACCCGGTTCCTGCCGCGTCGGCGCTCCAGGAGCGCGCCCGCATCAGCTTCAGGAAGACGGCGACGCCGGGTCCGTATGGCCGCCCGGCGACGGCGGCCAGGACGACGCCGTGCCGGGCATCGACCAAAGGCCGTGCGATCAGACCCAAAGGCGGTGCGCGACATGCGGTCGAAACTGCAATACCGAGCGAAGCCTTGGCCATCTCATGCAGTTGTTCCTCGCTGGCAGCGCAATGCCGGAGCGAAGCCTCGATCTCGGAGGCGGCGCAAAGCGCCTGCAGGACGCGCCGATGGGCACAATCGGGGATGCCGCGCTGCAGGATCGTTTCCTCCGCCAAGGCCGCGACGGGCACCTCGGCGAATCCGGCGAAGCGATGGCCGGGCGCGCAGAGCACGACCAGCCGGGTCTCGAACAGGGGCCAGCGGTTGAGCCGCTCGGGCAGCTTGGGTCCGCCATCGAGCAGCGCCGCGTCGATCTCGCCCTGCAGCAGCAGATCGGACAGTTCGGGGTGTCGAATGTTGCCGCATATCCAGCTCGAAACCGGCGACCCGCCGCCCCAGTTCGCACAAGACCGGCGTTACCATGGCGGCCGGCACGGCGTGATCGAAGCCCAGCCGCAGCGGTGAGATCTCTCTGCGCTGGAAGGCGACGGCCTGTTCCCTGGCCGCCCGGGCTGCGGTGCTCATCTGCTCCAGCAGAGGCTGCATGAGCTGGCCGAGCGCGGTCAGCTGGGTCAGGCCGCGTTCGCGATGGAACAGCAGGCCGCCGAGTTCCTCTTCAAGCTTCTGGATCGCCTTGGTCAGGGCCGGTTGGGTGACGTTGCAGGCTTCCGCCGCACGCGTAAAGTTCAAGCTGCGTGCGAGCGCCAGGAAATATCGGACCTGATTGAACTCCATATCCTCGCCGCAAGCGCCGCCGGTATCGTTTTCGAAGTCCGGAGAATACCGGCCGGCCGGTGGAGCGTATAGTCACAAGCCGGTCATCGCCACGTTGCAGGTCGCGGTCAGGAGATCCTGGTCTTCGTCAGCACCGCCTCGTCCAACGCATAGCCCATGCCGGGCGCGGTGCTCAGCGTGATCGAACCATCGCGATCCACGCTGAGCGGCTCCGCCATCATGTAGTCGCGCCGGTCGAGCCCCCACTCCGGCGGATCGTACGGAAATTCCAGGAAGGGCGTATCGACCATGCCGGCGACCAGATGGGCATTGGCCGTGACGCCCATGCCGTTGGTCCAAGTGTGCGGGGTGAAGGTCAGATTGTGTTCCTGCGCCATGGTCGCGACGCGGCGCAACCCGGTGATGCCGCCGACCAGAGCCACGTCGGGCTGCAGGACATCGACGCAACCATCGGCGATCAGGTCGCGGAACTCGTGCAGCTCGCGGGTCATCTCGCCACCGGCGATGCGGATCGGGGTTGCCGCGCGCAGCGCCTTCATGCCGGCACGGTCGGCCCGGTGCAGCGGCTCTTCCATCCAATAGATGCCGAGCGGCTCCAGTGCGCGGGCGACGGTCAGCGCGTCCTTGAAGGTCCAGGGCGTGGCGGTGTCCCAGGGCAGGCGCCAGCCCTGATTGCAATCGACCATCAGCTCGAGCCGGTTTGCCGACGCGCTTGCGCACCGCTTCGAGCGCCGTGACGTCGTCGCGCCAATCGCCGCGGTGGAAGCGAATCTTCATCGCGCGGAAACCCTGCTCCAGGAAGCGCTCCGCGACGTCGGCCATGGCCGAGGGATCGCGCAGCGTGCCCGAGGAAGCATAGGCCGGCACCCGGTTGGACAACCCGCCGAGCAGCTTCCAGCACGGTTGCCCGGTGATCTTGCCGGCCAGGTCCCAGAGCGCGAGGTCGAAGGGCCAGCAGCGGCCCGTAGTGGAAATTGATATGCGACAGCACGCGGTAATGCCGCTCGATCGCCATCGGGTCGCGCAAGCCGGTTGCGGGGCATTTCGCCTGGGACGGCGCCGATGTCGCGCGCGACGCCGAGGCGCATCGTGCGAGGCTGCACTATGTCGGGCATCAGGACGGGCTGAAGCCGGCCCTGACCGTGGCCGAGACGCTCGGCTTCTGGGCGGCGCTCGCCGGGGCGCGCCTGGCCGATCCGGCGCCGGCGCTGGCGCCGCTCGGACTGGTCGGGCTGGCCGGGACGCCATGCCGGTTCCTGTCCTCCGGGCAAAGGCGGCGGCTTGCCTTGTCGCGCCTGGCGCTTCGGCCGGCGCGCTCTGGCTGCTCGACGAGCCGACGGTCGGGCTCGATGCCGCGGCGCTGGCAGCGCTCAGCGCGTTGATTGCCCGGCATCGCGCCGGCGGTGGCTCTGTCGTGCTCTCGACCCATCAGGGCATCGCGCTCGACGCGGCGGCGACGCTGTCGCTGGCCGATTTCCCCTGGCGCCGGCCGGCCGACGAGATCGGCTGGTAGCGGTGTCCAGCTTCACTGCGATCATCCGGCGCGATCTGCGCCTCGCCTTCCGCCAGGGCGGCGACGGCGCCATGGCGGTCATGTTCTTCGTGCTGGCTGCCCTGCTCTTCCCCTTCGGCATCGGGCCGGAGCCGGAGCTCTTGGCCCGGGTCGCCTCCGGCATCATCTGGGTCACGGCGCTGCTGGCCGCGCTGCTGGCACTCGACCGCATGTTCCTGACCGATTGGAGGACGGCACGCTCGAGCTGATCCGGCTGTCGCCGCTGCCGCTCGAACTGGCCGTGCTGGCGAAATGCCTGTCGCATTGGCTGGTGACTGGTCTGCCGGTGCTGGCGGCGACGCCGATCGTGGCGCTGATGCTGCGGCTCGATCCGTCCGTCTTGCCGATGCTGCTGGTCGGCCTCGCGATCGGCACGCCGGTGCTCAGCTTGTTCGGTGCAGTCGGCGCGGCCCTCACGCTCGGCGCCCGGCGCGGCGGGGTGCTGGTGTCGCTGCTGGTCCTGCCGCTCGAAATTCCGGTGCTGATCTTCGGCGTCGGCGCGGCCGATGCAGCGCTTGACGCCTCGACCGGGACGGCGCAGCTGGCGATCCTTGGCGCGCTGCTCGCCTTCGCCCTGCCGCTGTGTCCCTTGGCCGCGGCTGCCGCCCTGCGACAGGCCCTCGAATGATAAACGAATTTCGTATAAACCCAGCGGCGTGAAAGGATACCGCGCCCGTCATGCATCGCTTCGCCAATCCCGCCCGGTTCATGCGCCTCTCCAGCGTCGTGCTGCCCTGGCTCGCCGCGCTCACAGCGCTGCTGCTGGCGGCCGGGCTGGTGCTGGGCTTCCGCGCCCCGCCGGACTACCAGCAAGGCGACACGGTGCGCATCATGTTCATCCATGTGCCGGCCGCCTGGATGGCGATGTTCTGCTACAGCGCGCTGGCCGCTTCGAGCGCTGCAGCGCTGATCTGGCGCCATCCGCTGGCCGAGATCGCGGCCCAGCAAACGGCGCCGCTCGGCGCCGGCTTCACGGCGATCTGCCTGATCAGCGGCTCGCTCTGGGGTGCGCCGATGTGGGGCACCTGGTGGGTCTGGGATGCCCGGCTGACCTCGGTGCTGGTGCTGTTCTTCCTCTATCTGGGCTACATCGCGCTGGTCCACGCCTTCGACGACCCGACGCGCGGCATCCGCGCGGCTTCGGTGCTGGCGCTGGTCGGCTGGATCAATGTGCCGATCATCAAGTTTTCGGTCGATTGGTGGAACACGCTGCACCAGCCCTCGAGTGTGATGCGGTTGGGCGGACCGACCATCGATCCGTCGATCCTGATGCCGCTGCTGATCATGGCGCTGGCCTTCACCCTGCTTTTCATCGTGCTGCTCATGATCCGCATGCGGGCCGCGCTCCTGGAGCGGAAGATCCGGGCGCTGCGCCAGCTCGAGGCCGAAGCGGCCGGCAGCGAATACGGCTATGGCGCGCCAGGGGTGTCGGCATGACCGAATTCCTCGCGATGGGCGGCTACGCCGCCTTCGTCTGGCCGGCCTATGGCGCGGCGGCCATCGTGCTCGGCGGATTTCACGATCAACGCCGTGGTGCGTTATCGCTCAGCCGCTCGCGAGCTGGACGCGCTGCAGGCAAGACGGCCGGGGGCGACGCGATGACCCGCAAGCAGAAGCGCCTCGCTTTGGTCCTCGGCGGCATGGCCTCGCTCGGCGTCGCCGTGGCGCTGGTGCTGAGCGCCTTCAACGACAATCTCGTCTTCTTCTACAGCCCGAGCGACGTCGCGCAGAAGCAGCCCGCCGCCGGCCGCATGCTGCGCATCGGCGGGCTGGTCGAGGAGAATTCCGTCGCGAAGTTCGATGGCGGCGCGCGCATCGCCTTCAAGGTGACGGACGGCGTGCACGACCTCTCCGTCAGCTATGTCGGCGTGCCGCCCAGCCTGTTCCGCGAGGGTCAGGGCGTCATTGCCGAGGGCAAGCTCGACGCCTCGGGCACGCTGCAGGCGGCCAGCATCCTGGCCAAGCATGACGAACGCTACATGCCGCCCGAAGTGGTCGCGGCGCTGAAGAAAGCCGGTCAATGGCGCGAGGATCCGGCCGCCTCGGCGCCGGCCAGCCCGGCCATGGAGGCGCAGAAATGAACGCCTTGACTCTGCCGGTCGCCGAACTCGGCCATTATGCCCTGGCGCTGGCGCTGGCCATCGCCCTGGTCCAGGCGGTCGCGCCGCTGATCGGCGCGTCGCGCGGCCATCGTGGGCTGATGGATGTGGCGCCCGCGGCGGCGCTGCTGCAATTCGCCTGCGTCGCCATCGCCTTTGGCGCGCTGATGCATGCCTATGTGACGTCGGATTTCTCGGTCCGAAACGTGTTCGAGAACAGCCATTCGGCCAAGCCGCTGCTCTATAAGATCACCGGCGTCTGGAGCAATCACGAAGGCTCGATGCTGCTCTGGGTCTTCATCCTGACCGCCTATGGCGCGGCCGTGGCGATCTTCGGCCGGAACCTGCCGCCGGCACTGCGGGCGCGGGTTTTGGCGATCCAGGCGATGATCGGGGTCGGCTTCCTCAGCTTCATCTTGTTCACGTCCAACCCGTTCCTGCGCCTGGCCGAGGTGCCGCCGGACGGGCGTGGCATGAACCCGATCCTGCAGGATCCGGGTTTGGCGATCCATCCGCCCTTCCTCTATACCGGCTATGTCGGCTTCTCGATGGCGTTCTCCTTCGCCGTCGCGGCGCTGATCGAGGGCCGGGTCGACGCGGCCTGGGCGCGCTGGGTCCGGCCCTGGACGCTCGCCGCCTGGTGCGCGCTGACCGGCGGCATCTGCCTCGGATCCTGGTGGGCCTATTATGAGCTGGGCTGGGGCGGCTGGTGGGCCTGGGACCCGGTCGAGAATGCCAGCTTCATGCCCTGGCTCTCCGGCACGGCGCTGCTGCATTCCGCGATTGTCGTCGAGAAGCGCGGCACGCTGAAGACCTGGACGATCTTCCTGGCGCTGCTGACCTTTTCGCTGTCGCTGCTCGGCACCTTCATCGTGCGGTCGGGCGTGCTGACCTCGGTCCACGCCTTCGCGGTCGATCCGCGGCGCGGCGCGTTCATCCTCGGGCTGCTGATCGCGGTGATCGGCGGTTCGCTCGTGCTCTACGCCGTGCGCGCTCCGGCGCTCAGGCCGACCGGCAGCTTCGCGCTGATCTCGCGCGAGGCGTCGCTGGTGCTGAACAATCTGCTGCTCGCTGTCGCGGCGCTGGTCGTGCTGCTGGGTACGCTCTACCCGCTGTTCCTGGACGCGATCGGCGGACCGAAAGTCTCGGTCGGCGTGCCCTATTTCAATCGCGCCTTCGTGCCGCTGATGGTGCCGCTGCTGATCTTCATGGCGGCCGGGCCGCTGATGACCTGGAAGCGCGCCGATCTGCCCGGCGTGCTGATGCGGCTGCGCATCGCTCTGCTCGCTGCCGTCATCGTCGTGGCAGTGACTCTGCTGCTCGACCAGGGCCGCCATGCGCTGGCGCCGCTCGGCCTCGGCCTCGCCGCCTGGCTGGCGGTCGGTACGCTGGGCGAATTCGCCGGGCGGGTGAAGCTCGGCCGCGCCAAGCCGGCCGAGAGCTGGTCGCGTGCCCGCAACCTGCCACGCGCCGCCTGGGGCATGACCACTGCGCATTTCGGCCTCGCCGTGGTCATTGCCGGCGTCGCGGTCTCGACCGCCTGGAAGGAAGAGGGCATCCAGGTCATGCATCCGGGCGAGACCCAGACCGTTGCCGGCGACGTCTATCGCTTCGACTCGACGGCGCCGGTCGAAGGTCCGAATTTCTCCGCCGACGAAGCGACGGTCACCGTGCTGCATGACGGCGCGGTGCTGACCGTGATGCATCCGTCGCGCCGGGCCTATCCGCTGCAGCACATGAATGTCGCCGATGTCGCGATTCATACCAACGGGCTGAGCGACCGCTACGTCGTGCTCGGCGATCCGCAGCCGGATGGCGGCTGGATCGTCAAGATTTTCTATAACCCGCTGGTGCCGTTCATCTGGTTCGGCGCACTGATCATGGTGTTCGGCGGTCTGCTCTCGTTGAGCGACCGGCGCCTGCGCATCGGTGCGCCGGCGCGGCAAGCCAAGGCCGCCGGGGATCTGCATGTCGCTGCCTGAGACCGCGCCGGCCGGCCGCCGCTACCTGTTCGCGGTGCTGCCGGCGATCGGCTTTCTGCTGCTGGTCGGCTTCTTCGCGGTCGCGCTGATCAAGGAAGAATTCTTCGGCCACGACCCGTCCGAACTGCCCTCGGCGATGATCGACAAGCCGGCGCCGGAGTTCAAGCTGCCGGCGCTGTTCGACGACAAGCCCGGCTTGGCCAAGGCGGATCTCGGCGGCAAGCCCGTGCTGGTGAATTTCTTCGCCTCCTGGTGCGTGCCGTGCCGGCAGGAGCATGCGACCCTGTCCGGCTTCGCCGCCAGCGGCCGGATCCCGGTCGAGGGCATCGCCTATAAGGACGATCCGGAGAAGTCGAAGCGGTTCCTGGCCGAGCTGGGCGATCCCTATCAGCGCGTCGGCGTCGATGCCGATGGCCGCACCGCGATCGATTTCGGCGTCTATGGCGTGCCCGAGACCTATCTGGTCGATGCAGCCGGACAGATCCGCTACCGCTGGGTCGGGCCGCTGACGCCGGAGGCGTTGGAGCAGGAAATCCTGCCGCGCCTGGCCGCGCTCCAAGGCAAGTGATGCGCCTGCTGATCCTGCTGCTCGGCCTGCTGGCGGCCGTTCCGGCCTTCGCGGTCAACCCGGATGAGCGGCTGGCCGATCCGGCGCTTGAGGCGCGTGCCCGGGCGCTGAGCCAGGAGCTGCGCTGCCTGGTGTGCCAGAGCGAGTCGATCGACGATTCCAACGCCGATCTCGCCCACGACCTGCGCGTGCTGGTGCGCGAGCGGTTGAAGGCGGGCGACAGCGATGCGGATGTGCTGGCCTATCTGCGCGCGCGCTACGGCGATTACGTGCTGCTGAAGCCGCCGGTCGAGGGCGCGACCTGGGTGTTGTGGTTCGGGCCGGGTGCCGTGCTGCTGCTGATCGTCATTGGAATCGGGTTTGCCGCGCGGCGCTGGCGGACAGTCGCGCCGACGCCGCTCGATCCCGACGAGCGCGCGCGGCTCGAAGCCCTGCTGCGGGACGGGAAGTAGATGTTGTTCTGGTTCACGGCGGCAGTGCTGACCGCCGCCGTACTTTATGCCCTGTTGCGGCCGCTGAGCCGGCGCAACGACACGGACCGGCCGCGCGCCGCCTATGACATGGCGATCTATCGCGACCAGCTCGACGAAATCGCGCGCGATGTCGCGCGTGGCGTGCTGAACGAGACCGAGGCGGCGGCGGCGCGGCTCGAAATCGAGCGTCGCCTGCTGTCGAGCCAGCCGCGCGCTACACAAGCCGCCGCGCCGCTCCTGCCGAAGCGGACGATCCGGGTCGTCGCGGCGATGATGCTGGTCGCCGTGCCGGGTGTGGCGCTGCCGCTCTATCTCGGTCTGGGCTCTCCCGACCAGCCGGATGCACCGCTCGTCCAGCGTCCGGTCGAGCGCAAGGTGCTGTCGGCCGATGGCAGCCTCGATCTGGCCAAGGCCAAATCCATGCTGGAAGCCAAGCTCGCGACGGCACCGGACAGCCTCGAAGGCTGGATGCTGCTAGCCCGGACCAATGGCGCCCTCGGCGACTGGCCAGCCGCGCGCACGGCGTTCGACAAGGTGCTGGCGCTGTCCAACCGGGCGCCGGATATGCTCGAAGCCTATGGCGATCTACTGGTGTCGGAAGCCCAGGGCGAGGTGACGCCGCAGGCCGAAGCACTGTTGCAGGAAGCGGTCAAAGCCAAGCCGGACCTGTTCCGCTCGCGCTATTATCTCGGCCTCGCCAAGGCGCAGCGCGACGACATGGCCGGTGCGCTGAGCGATTGGCGCGCGCTGCTGGCCGATGCGCCAGCCGACGCACCCTTGGGCCTCGACGGTGCAGAAGGCCATCGCCGAGGCCGAGCGGCAACTCGCCGGCGGCGGGGCCCCGGTCGAACCGACACAAGCCCAGGCGCAGCCGCCGGCCGAGATGGCGGCGATCATGAAGCTGCCTGCGGGCGACCGGATGAATGCGATCCGCGGCATGGTCGATGGGCTGGCTGCCCGGCTGGCGCAGGATCCGAATGATCTCGATGGCTGGAAGCGGCTCGGACGCTCCTATCGCGTGCTCGGCGACACGCAGAAATCGGCCGAAGCCTATGCCAAGGCGGCGGCGCTGGCACCCGACGACACCTCGCTGCTGCTCGGCCAGGCCGATGCGCTGCAGGCCGGGCTGCCGGACGACGCGCCGGTCGCGCCCGCCGTGGCGGAACTCTACCGCAAAATCCTGGCGCGCGAGCCGGATCGGCAGGAAGCGCTGTGGTATGTCGGCCTCGCCGAGAAGCAGGCCGGAAACGGCGCGGCCGCGACGGCGGATTGGCAGCGCCTGCTGGCTCAGCTCAAGCCCGACAGCGCCGAAGCCAAGACCGTGCAGCAAGCGCTGGATTCGCTCGGCCCGGCCAAATAGGCGCTATTCGATCCGGCTTTTCGCGCGGGCTCGGGTGCGGATCGCGTCGGGCAGGTCGGTCCAGGCATAAGCGATCGCGTCGACCTGGTTCTGCGCCATGTCGATGCGCCGGCGCGCCACGGCATGGCCGCCGACCCGCTCATAGAAGAAGCGTGCGGGATTCTCCGCCAGCACCCAGATCACCGAGGAATAGAGGCCGCAACGGATCAGCCGGGCGAACAGCGCCAGCAGCAGCTGCCGCCCGATGCCCTGGCTCTGGTAATCCGGCGAGACATAGAGCGTGAAAACCTCGCCGCTATAAGGCAGATCCGCCTCGCGCTGTGCGCCGCAGCTGCCGAAGCCCAGCATGTTGCCCTGCTCGTCCAGCGCCGCGACAGTATCGCCCGGCCGGCGGGTGATGAAGCGCGACCAGACTCCGGCGCGCTGGCGTTCCGACAGCCCGGTCAGCAGCCGGTCCGGCAGCACGCCGGCATAGGTCGCCCGCCAGGTCTCGACATCGACCTGCGCGATGGCGCGGACATCGGCGACATTGGCGGCTCGGATCGACAGCATCGGCGGCTCCTCTCGGCGCTCCAATCAGCATAACGCCGCCCGCCGGCTCTTGTCCCGCTCCGCATCGTCGCGGCCCTCCTCCTTTCGTCGGAAACACTCTGATACAAATCTCCACAGTGCCGGAAATATGCAGGACATCCGGACGCGGTATTACCGAGGCTGCAACCGTATCAAGGAGGATACTTGATGCTGGCCAGGCTACGCCGCACCACATGGCAGGATTGGATGGCGCCGATCCAGGTCGTTCTCGGCCTTTCGCTGCTCGCCATCGCCATCGCCGAAGTACCGGGCACCGAGGCGATGGGTCGGACCGCGCCGCACGCCGCCTGCGTCGGAAGTGCACCCTGCGGCACGCAGATCCGCTAGGGACGGTGCACGACATGTCGGCTTTTCCGCGCTGGAACGAGGACGAGAAAACCTATCTGCTCGAGGCCTGGGGCCGCGTTCCGGCGGTCGAGATCGCCGGTCGGCTCGGCCGCAGCGAGGCGGCGATCCGGCAGGAGGCTTATAAACTGTTCGGCACCACGCTTGACCGCCCACCGCTCCGGCGGCATCGCCGCCATCAGCGCATTACCTGCTGGCAGGCGGCCGATTGAAGTCCGGCATCGCACCGGAAATTGCGACTCCTGCGAGACTCTCCCCTTTTCTGCTCGACCTGGATGGCATGGCAGTGATACGGATGCCAGCCTGACGGTTGTGTCGCTTCGGCGATGCGTCCCGACTGGTTGTGTCGGGGGATGCGAACCATGTTTCCGCTGCTTCGCCGGTGGCGCCTTGCGCTCGCCTTGCTGCTGTTATGTCCGATGGCGGCGCGGGCGGGTGCTGCGAAGCTGTGTCCCGACGAGCAGGATGAGCGGCAACTGCCCCCGGCCAACCCGGCCTATTGTGCCGAGCTGGACCCGATTATCCGCAAGCCGAGCGCCATGCCACTCGACCAATACGAAGCGAAGCTGGACGATTTCATCGGCCATTTCTGTCATCGCCGCCTGAAATCCGGCTGGAAGATGGACAAGACGGTGCGCGACGCCGGCCCGTTCTTCGGCACCCTCGAGAACGGCGTCTGGACCGGCAGCGAGCGGGCGACGCATATGCCGGTGCTGATCTGGTACTCGCCGGAAATGATGACCTGGCTGAAGAAATACCGCCCTGGCGGCACGACGCCGGCTGTCGCGGCCCCGGTGCCGGACGGCGCGATCATGATCAAGGAGATGTATAACTCCACCCCGGCCGCCGCCTGCCAGGTGCCCGATCTGCTGAAGCTGAAACCGGTCGAGCAGGGCGCTGCGGTGATGATCCGCGACAGCGCCGCCGCGAAGGATGGCTGGTTCTGGGGCTGGTATGGCTGGCCGGATGTCGGCAGCGGCTGGAGCGTGGACTACCCGCCCAAGGGCTTCGGCCTGCCGTTCATGGGCTTCGGCCAGTATTGCGTGAATTGCCATGCCTCGGCCCGCGACAACCAGACTTTCGCCAGCCTCGACAACATCAAAGGCGAGCACGGCAGCTTCCTGCCCTTCCTGTCACAGGATTTCTACCAGACCCAGAGCTTCGGGACCCAGCCGCTGCCGGTCGGTCCGGCCTTGGGCACCGCAGTTCCGTCGGAACATCTCGAGGTCGTCGAGCAGGCTTTGGCTCCGGCCTCGACGGCCCTGCTGACGCTGTCGTCCAGCAATCAACAGTTCATGGCCGGCCTGGAGCTCGGAGAGCTGCCGCCGCTCGCGCATGAGGAGGCGGTTCGGACGCTGAAGATGCCGTCTCAGACTTATGATAATGTCTGGGTCGCGGCCCATGGCGCCAAGGCGGCGCACGCCTTCGTCACCGCCGACCAATGCGTCGGCTGCCATAGCGCCGGCGGCACCGGCCTGCAATTCGAGATGACCGCGCCGGCCAAGGCTCCGCCCGCCGCCGACACGGCGACCTTGCTCAATTTCTCGCCCTACGGCACGTGGCGGACCAGCCCGATGGGCCTGGCCGGGCGCGATCCGATCTTCTTCAGCCAGCTTGCCAGCGAGACGCAGGACTTTCCACCCGACGGTATCGGATACGGTGCAGAACACCTGCCTCGGCTGCCACGGCATCGAGGGCCAGCGCCAATTCAGCATCGATACTGCGAAGCCCGATGGCGGCTGTCCCGATTTCCGGCGCGAGATGGTCGATGCCGTGCCTTTCCCGAGCGACAACGCCCAGGCGTCGCTGGCGCATTTCGGCGGCTGGCACGCGACGGCGTGTCCTGCACGGCCTGCCACCACATGGTCCTGAGCAAGGCCGACACGGCGCGCTTCGCCGGACAGCCGCAGAACCGCTGTGTCGCGCAGCGCCAGAAATTGCTGAACGCGGACAATGAAGGCTTCGCCCGGACCTTCACGGGCAGCTTCTTCATCGGCGATCCCGATACGCTCTACGGCCCATTCGAGGATCCGAAGCAGGTGCCGATGAAGCATTCCTTCGGCATCGTTCCCGAGCATAACCAGACCATCAAATCGTCCGAAGTCTGCGGCACCTGCCATACCGTGCATCTGCCGGTCTTCAGCGGGAAAACCGTGGTCGCACATAGCTATGAGCAGACGACCTATCCGGAATGGGCCTTCAGCGCCTATCGGACCGGCGACACGCCGGACGGCAAGCTGCCTTTCGGCGCCGGAGCGCTGGCGCAATCCTGCCAGGGCTGCCACATGCCGAATGCCGATGCTACGGGCGCGCCGTTCCGCAGCAAGATTGCCGGCATCCAGGAGCACAGCAACTTTCCGGCGGCCGAAAACGCGCTGAGCGCCGCCGAGATCGATCTTCCGGTCCGGACCGGCTTCGCGAAGCACGTCCTGGTCGGGCTCAACGTGTTCTTCATCGAGATGGCGAAGCAGTTCAACACGGTGCTGGGCGTGCCGACGGGCGATCCGATGCTGGGCAAGAAGGGCGTTCCGCCGCTCGACCTGACCGAGCAGGCAATGCTCGACCAGGCCTCCGACAAGACGGCGGCGATTACGGTCGGCGGCATTTCCCAGGACGCGGGGCGAATTGCGGGCCAGCGTGACCGTCACCAACAAGACCGGTCATAAATTCCCCTCCGGCGTCGGCTTCCGCCGCGCCTTCGTGGACTTCACCGTGTCGGATGGCGCGGGCAACGTGCTGTGGGAATCCGGCCGCACCAATGACGACGGCGTCCTGGTCGACCAGGACGGGCGCCCGATCGAGGGTGAATTGTGGTGGAAGGACGATTGTTCGGGCTCCGTCAACAGCCCGGGCCACAATCCGCACCAGCCGCATTACCGCGAGATCTCGCAACAGGACGAGGTGCAGATCTTCCAAGAGCTAGTGACCTCGGTACCGCCGGACGCGCCGCAGCAATGTGGCCGGCACGCGCCGGCCTCCGGTCAGTTGACGACCAGCTTCCTGTCGGTTTGCGGCACGCTGAAGGACAACCGGCTGCTGCCCGACGGCTTCCTGCCGCTCGACCAGCGCGTCCAGATCAGCCGCGCGCTGGGCGCCGGCGAGGACATGGCCGAGGATGCCGGTGCCATCGGCACCGGCGACGATCCGGCCTATGCTTCCGGCGGGCGGCGATACCTTCTCCTACCGCGTCCCGCTCAAGGGCCTGTCGGCCGCGCCGGCCAAGATTTCGGCGACGCTATACTACCAGGCGATCCCGCCTTTCTTCCTGCAGGACCGTTTCTGCACGGCAAAGGGCACCGACAAGGACCGGCTGCGCTTCGTCACCAGCCAGCTCAAGCTGGACGACACCCGCGCCGCCCGATGGAAGCTGAACATGGTCAGCACCGGGCCGGTCGCACTGCAGTAGCGGATGATCCTCGCCCGCGGAACGGACATCATGTGGATACAAGTATTTCCGGAGCGGCGATTTCGGCGACGATGAAACCCTCGAACAAGGAAAGAATTCCTTTTGATTTCAAAGGGTCGTCATCCCCGGGCTTGTCCCGGGGATCCACGTCGGGCCGACGCCTGAGTCTTTGCAGGAGAGTCTCAAGCGTCGGCCCGACGTGGATGGCCGGGACAAGCCCGGCCATGACGACGCTAGGGGATTGAAGCCGATCCGGTAGCACGTGTGTGCACACGGCAGCGCCAAACTGGCGAGGGTTTGGAGTTTCCCTTACGGGCGTAGCATGCCGACCAGATCGTAGGTCTCGGCCAGCACCGGCCGGCGATTGCCATGGCACGTTCCGCACCGCGGCGTAGCACGCCGTCAATATAGCCCGGCTCTGCCATCAGCCGCGCGCGTTCCGCCTCGATCGGGCCGAGCACGGCGATCAGCAGCTCCGACAGAGCCTCCTTGAATTTGGAGAATTCGGTGCCGGCGAAGCGCGCCACGCTTTGCTCCAGGCTTTCGCCCGAAAGCGCGGCGTAGATGCCGAGCAGATTGGCGGCCTCGGGCCGCGCATCCAGCTCGGATTTGTCGGCCGGCAGCGGCAGCGGATCGGTCTTGGCCTTGCGAATCTTCTGGCGAATCGTCTCGGCGTCGTCGGTCATGTTGATGCGCGAATAATCCGATTCCTCGGATTTCGACATCTTCTTCGTGCCCGTCGCGCAGGCTCATGACGCGCGGCGCCGGCCCCAGGATCTGCGGCTCCGGCAGCGGGAAGAACTCGACGCCGTATTGCCGGTTGAAGGCCTGGGCGATGTCGCGGGCCAGCTCGAGATGCTGCTTCTGGTCCTCGCCGACCGGCACATGCGTGCCCCTTGTAGAGCAGGATGTCGGCCGCCATCAGTACCGGGTAGGCATAGAGGCCGAGCCCGACGGAGTCGCGGTTCTTGCCGGCCTTGTCCTTGAACTGGGTCATCCGGTTCAGCCAGCCGAGCGGCGTCAGGCAGGACAGGATCCAGGCCAGCTCGGCATGGGCCGGTACGGTCGACTGGTTGAAGATGATGCAGGCCTCGGGATCGATGCCGGAGGCAATATAGGACGCCGCGACTTCGCGCGTGCTCGCGCGCAGCTCGGCCGGGTTCTGCGGCTGGGTGATCGCATGCAGATCGACGATGCAGAAGATGCAGTCGAAATCCTTTTGCAGCTGGACCCAGTTCTTCACCGCGCCCAGATAATTGCCGAGATGCAGGTTTCCGGTCGGCTGGATGCCTGAGAAGATCCGATTCATGGCCGCTGCTGAGCTTTCCTGGCTGGAGGCTTGTGTTCGGTAGCGCCGGCCGTGCCGCCGGTCAAGCGGCTTAGCGCCGGCGAAAGGTCGCCCTGAGCTCACCCAGGCTGCCCGCGCCGAAGAGCAGCGCGCAACCGGCATAGCTCGCAAGTCCGAGGACGATCAGCCCGGACAAGGCGGCCGCCTGCAGCAGGCCGGATCCGCCATGCAGCGGCGCCTGCAGCAGCCGCGTCGCGAAGGCAAGCACCAGCGCCATCGTGCTCGAGGCGGCGAAAATGCGCGGCACGCGGCGGCGCGACCGGGCATCGAGCGTGAAATGGCCTTTGCGTGCCAGCAGCCAGACCAGCGCCAGCGCGTTGACCCAGCCGGCCAGCGTGGTCGCCATGGCATTGCCGACATGCAGGAACGGCCCGGACAGGATCAGCGTCAGCACGATGTTGACCGCGACGGCCGATGCCGAAATCTTGACCGGCGTACGCGTGTCGTGGCGCGCATAGAAGCCCGGGCACCAGCACCTTGATCAGCACAAAAGCGGGCAAACCCCAGGCATAGGCCGCGAGCGCCCCGGCCGAACCCTGCGCCGAGAGCGCGTCGAAATGTCCGCGCTGGAACAGCACGGCGAAGATCGGCTCCGCGATCACCGACAGCGCGGCGGCCGCCGGCAGGGTCAGCAGCAGCGCCAGCTCCAGCCCGCGATTCTGGGTCGCGACCGCGCCGGCCTCGTCGCCGGCCTGCAGCCGGCGCGACAGGGTCGGCAGGATGGCGGTACCGACCGCAATGCCGATTACGGCCAACGGCAGCTGGTTTACCCGATCGCCATATTGCAGATAGGAGACCGAGCCGGCCGGCAGGGTCGAGGCGATCGCCGTCGAGATCACCAGATTGATCTGCGTCGCCCCGGCGCCGATCACGCCCCAGAGCATCAGCCCGCCAAGCCGCCGCATCTCGGCCGTCAGATGCGGCCAGCGCAGCCGGAGCGCCATGCCGGCGCGGGCGCAGGACACCATCAGCCACAGGAATTGCGTGACGCCGCCAGCGGTGACGCACCAGCTCAACACGGCAGCGGCGTAGCGCTCGGTCGCTTCGTCGCCGCCGGCATTGCCGTAGCGCCAGCTCCAGATTACCGCGCCGATCTGGAACAAATTGAGCAGCACCGGCGTCACGGCCGCCGCGGCGAACCGGCCGAGCGAGTTGAGAATGCCGCCCTGGAGCGAGGCCAGGGTGATGAAGACGAGATAGGGGAAGGTGATACGAGTCAAGGTCACGGCCAGATCGAACTGGCCGGGATCGCCCGCGAAGCCCGGCGCGATGACACGGACGGCCCAGGGCGTGAACAGCTCGGCCAGCAGCAGGGTCGCAAGCGCCCCGCATAACAGCAGCGACAGCGCCTCCTCGGCATAATACCGGGCACCCGCCTTGCCGTCGGCTTCGAGCCTGCGTGCGAAGACCGGGACGAAGGCGGTGCTGAAAGCACCCTCGGCGAACAGCACGCGGAACATGTTCGGCAGCCGCAGCGCAACCCAATAGGCGTCGGAAACCACGCTGGTGCCGAGCGCCCAGGCGATCAGCTGGTCGCGGACGAAGCCGAGCAACCGGCTGACCATGGTGAAGCCGCCGATCGTGGCGGTGGCGCGAATCAGGCTCATGGCAGGCTGATGTAGAGGAAGCCGAGCGCAGTGCAAAGCGCCATGCTATGAAGGCGTTGGGGAAATGAGCGGGCGGGCAGACCGACCCTCTCCCGCTTGGCGGGCGAGGGCTGTTGGGGCGTCAATCGGAAGCGGACGGAATGACTGAGATCGGGATCGCCGGCTGCGGCGGCAGGATGGGACGGGCGCTGATTGCCGAAGTGGCCGGCACGGACGGTGTGCGCCTCGCCGGCGCCACGGCGCGGAATGCGGCACTGCATGGACAGGACGCCGGCGACTATGCCGGGCTCGGCCATCTCGGCGTTGCGATCGGTGCAGATCCGGAGGCGCTGTTTGCGGCCTCCGATGTCGTGATCGATTTCACCGCGCCGGAGGCGACGTTGCGCCACGCCGAGATCGCCGGCCGGCTGGGCAAGGCGCTGGTGATCGGCACGACCGGCATCTCGCCCGGCGAGGCCGAATCGATCGCGGCGGCGGCGGCGCGCGCACCGATCGTCTGGGCGCCCAATATGAGCCTCGGCGTCAATCTCCTGCTCGGCCTGGTCGAGCAGGTCGCGCGCACGCTGGGGCCCGAATACGATATCGAGATCCTGGAGATGCATCACCGGCTGAAGCGCGACGCGCCTTCAGGCACGGCGCTGGGCCTGGGCGAAGCGGCGGCGCGCGGCCGGGGCGTGATGCTGCGCGAGGCGGCGGTGCGCAGCCGGGACGGCCAGATCGGCGCGCGGCCGGAAGGCACGATCGGCTTTGCCACGCTGCGCGGCGGCGATGTCGTCGGCGATCACACCGTGATGTTCGCCGGGCCGGGCGAGCGGCTGGAACTGACCCACAAGGCAGCGGATAGACGGATCTATGCCCGCGGTGCGCTGCGCGCCGCGCTCTGGGCGGTCGGGCAGCCGCCCGGACTCTACGGCATGAAGGACGTGCTGGGGCTGTGAGCGCGCTCGACGCCGCCCTGTCGGACATCCCTGCGGCGGAGCCCCATCTGCCGCTGCACAAGGTAGCGGCGGTCGGCATCGGCAATGCCTTGGAATTCTACGATTTCCTGACCTACTCGTTCTTCTCCATCCAGATCGGCCATTGCTTTTTTCCAGCCGAGCATTTCAGCAACGGGCTGCTCTCCTCGCTCGCGACCTTCGGCATCGGCTTCGTGACGCGGCCGCTCGGCGGCCTGATCATCGGCCGCTATGGCGACCGGGCCGGACGCAAGCCGGCGATGATGCTGTCCTTCATGCTGATGGGCATCGCCATTACCGGGCTGGCGCTGACGCCGTCCTACAACCGGATCGGCGTTGCCGCGCCGATCCTGCTCGTGCTCTTCCGCCTGTTGCAGGGCTTCGCGCTCGGCGGCGAGGTCGGGCCGTCGACTGCCTATCTGATCGAAGCGGCACCGCTCCATCGCCGCGGTCTCTATGTCGCCCTGCAATATGCCACGCAGGACGTCGCGGTGCTCTCGGCCGGGTTGATCGGCTTCGCCCTGTCGAGCCTGCTCACGCCGGAGGCGCTGGACGATTGGGGCTGGCGGGCGGCTTTCCTGGTCGGCGTCGCAGTCGTGCCGGTCGGGCTGGCCATGCGGCGGCGCCTGCCCGAGACGCTGGTCGAGGCCGATCGCGAGGCACCGGTAAAGGTGCCGTGGCGCCTCGTCTGGCTCGGCCTCGCCCTGCTGATGTCGGCGACGATCTGCTCCTACATCGTCGACTACATGACGACCTTCGCGCAGAGCAGCCTGAACCTGCCGACCAACCTCGCCTTCGGCGCGACCATCGCAACCGGGCTGTGCAGCGTCTGCTTCGAGCCGATCGCCGGTGCCCTGTCCGACCGGGTCGGTCGGCGCAGGGTCGCGCTCTGCTCCGGCGTGCTGCTGCTGCTGATCGTCATGCCGGCCTTCCTGCTGGTGACGCAGCTGCGCAGCGTGACGGCACTCTATTGCGCCACGGCGTTGATCAGCATCGTCCAGTCCTTCTACGGTGTACCCGTCCTGGTGGCGCTCGCCGAAGGGTTGCCCAAGGCAATCCGGTCGGGTTCGCTCGCCATCATCTACGCGCTGTCGATCGCGCTTTTCGGCGGGTCGGCGCAATTCGTCGTGCAGGGGCTGATCGACTGGACCGGCAATCCGATCGCGCCGGGCTGGTATATGAGCCTCGCCCTCGCAGTCGGCATCGGGGCAATGGCATTCTTGCAAGAAACGGCACCGACGGTGCTGGAACGAAAAAGGTAATCGTGGGCAGCTCTCTCCATCTCTCCGTCATCGTCCCGATCTACAACGAAGAAGAATCGATCGACCGGATGCTGCTGCGGCTGTTCGAGGTGCTCGACCGGCTTCAGCACCGCTTCGAGATCATCGCGGTCAATGACGGCAGCCGCGACGGCTCGCTGGCCTTGCTGCGCGCGGCAGCGCTGCAGCGGCCGGAGCTGAAGCTGGTGAATTTCCGGCGCAATTACGGACAGACCGCGGCGATGATGGCCGGGATCGACCATGCTTCGGGCGACATCATCGTCGCGATCGACGCCGATCTGCAGAACGATCCGGACGATATTCCGGCCCTGCTGGACAAGCTCGAAGAAGGCTTCGATGTCGTCTCCGGCTGGCGCAAACACCGCCAGGACGCGGCCATCCGGCGCAATTTCGTGAGCAAAGTCGCCAACAAAGTGATCTCGCGCATCTCGGGCGTGGCGCTCAGCGACTATGGCTGCACGCTCAAAGTCTATCGCAAGGAGGTCATCAAGGGCGTGCGGCTCTATGGCGAGATGCACCGCTTCATCCCGATCTATGCCGCCTGGCAAGGCGCCAGGGTGACCGAGCTGCCGGTCCGCCACCATCCACGCCAGTTCGGCCACTCCAAATACGGGCTGGAGCGCATCCTCAAGGTCGTGCTCGATCTGATGGTGGTGAAGTTCCTCGACCGGCATTTCGTCAAGCCGATCTATGTCTTCGGCGGCTTCGCCCTGTTCTCCTTCGCGCTGTCCGGGCTGGCGGCGCTCTACATGTTCTATCTGAAGTTCGCCGAGGGGCTGTCGATGATCCTGACGCCCTTGCCGCTGCTCTCGGCCATGGGCTTCCTGGTCGGCGTCATGAGCCTGCTGATGGGGTTGCTGGCCGAGATGCTGGTGCGGATCTATTTCGAATCGCAGAACCGCTCGCCCTATCTGGTCAAGGATCTGACCAATTTCGACGGGGACAGGGCACCCTGATGTGCGGCATCGCCGGGTTTTTCGGACAGGGCGATCGGGGCGACCTCGCGGCGATGGCGACGGCGCTGGCCCATCGCGGGCCGGATGGCGAGGGCTTCCATGTCGACGATGCGGCGCGGGTCTATCTCGGCCATCGCCGCCTCGCCATTCTCGACATTGCCGGCGGGCATCAGCCGATGTGGAACGAGGACGGCACCGTGGCCGTCGTGTTCAACGGCGAAATCTACAATCATGTCGAGCTGCGCCAGGCGTTGCAGGCGCTCGGCCATGTCTTCGCCTCGGACCATTCCGACACCGAGGTGCTGGTCCATGGCTATGAGGAATGGGGCGCCGATCTGCCGGTCCGGCTCAACGGCATGTTCGCCTTTGCCATCTGGGACGCGCGGCGCGGCAGGCTGTTCCTGGCGCGCGACCGGTTCGGCGAGAAGCCGCTCTATTACGCCGCGCGGCCGGATTGCTTCGCCTTCGCCAGCGAGCTCTCGGCGCTGGTCCGGCATCCGGCAATCGAGGCCGTGCCCGATATCAGGGCGCTGCAGAAATTCTTTGCCTATGGCTATCTGCCCGGCGCCAACGCGCTCTATGCCGGGACCTGCAAGCTGCCGGCCGGCCATCACCTGACGCTCGATCTGGCCGGGGGCGAGCCGCGCCTCGCCGCCTATTGGCAATTCCGCATCGAGCCCGACGAGACGCTCGGCAACCGGACCGAGGCCAGCCCTGGTCGAGGAGCTGCGGACGCTGCTTTCGGCGGCGGTCGGGCGGCGGCTGATCAGCGATGTGCCGCTCGGCCTGTTCCTCAGCGGCGGGCTCGATTCGAGCAGCGTGCTCTGGGCCGCCGCGCAGCACCGTACCCGCCGAGTCGATCGAGAGCTTTACCATCGGCTTCACCGAGCCGTCCTTCGACGAATCCGATCATGCCTGGCGCGTCGCCGAGTATTTCGGCACGCAGCATCGCGAGAAGATGCTGGACATGGCGACGGCGCGCGACCTCGTGCCGGAATTGCTCGGGCGGCTCGACGAGCCGCTAGGCGACGCGTCGCTATTGCCGACTTATTTGCTCAGCGCGTTCACCCGCGAATGCGTCACCGTCGCCCTGTCGGGCGATGGCGGCGACGAGCTCTTTGCCGGCTACGATCCGTTCAAGGCGCTGACGCCGGCGCTCTTCTATCAGCGGGCTGATGCCGCGCGGCCTGCATCGCGGGCTGCGCCGCCTGGCCGATCTGCTGCCGGTCTCGACCGCCAATATGGCGTTCGATTTCAAGCTGAAGCGCAGCCTGTCCGGGCTGTCCTATCCGCGTTCGGTCTGGAACCCGGTCTGGATGGCGCCGCTCGAACCGGATCTGATGGCAGAAGTGTTCGAAGCGCCGCTGGCGCTCGAAGATCTCTACAGCGAGGCGATCATGCTCTGGGAGTCGGGCGGCACCGACGATCCGGTCGACCGGACGCTGGAGTTCTTCACCAACCTCTATCTGACCGGCGACATCCTGACCAAGACGGACCGGGCGGCGATGATGGTGTCGCTCGAGTCGCGCGCGGTGTTTCTCGACAACGACCTCGTCGAATTCTGCCGGCGCCTGCCGAATCGCTGGAAATACCGCGACGGCACGCGGAAATACCTGAAGCAGGCGATGGCCGGGCTGCTGCCGCAGGGCATCGCGCATCGGCGCAAGAAGGGCTTCGGCATCCCCGCGGCAGAGTGGCTGCGCAGCATCCCGCCGGTGCCGCCCCTGCCCGCGGTCGCAGGCATCCGTGGCGCGGCCGTGGCCGAACGCTGGCGCCGGCATCGCGCCGGCAAGATCGACGACCGGCTGTTCCTGTGGAGCTGGCTCAGCCTGGCAGGCGTGCTGGCTTAGCCCGGCGCTTTCCAGCGCCGGAGCGCTGCTTCGAGCTCGCGGGCCAGGTCGCGCTTCGCGTTCGGGGCGAGAAAGCCGCCGATCGCCAGCGAGCGGCCATGGGTCGTGACCAGCAGATTGTTGCTGCCGTCGAGCGCCTCGACCAGTTCGACCCGCAGCCAGAAAGCCTGCATGCGCCAGCACCGCCGGTCGCCGCGTACGCCGATCCGCTCGACCGTCAAATCGTCGCCCTGCAGCCGCACCACTTCACGCATCCGGGCGCCGCGGTAGTTCAGCCGGAACGCGCCATAGACCAGCAGCACGTCGAGGCCAAAGAAGCCGCAGACCGGCCAGGCGCCCATCATCACGAAGACGATTCCGGAGACGAAGCTCACGCCGGCCACGCACAACATCAGGATCAGGAATCCGCTCGGCGGCAGGCTGCGATGCGGGCGCAGCACGGCCTCCCAATGCACAGTCTCGGCCTGCGGATCCGGTGAGTCCATAAGCCCCTCTTCTCCCTCTCTGCCCCGTTGGGGCGGAGAGGGTCGGGGTGAGGTGGGGGAGCCGCCGATATCGAGGCCGCGGCGCGACCCACCTCATCCTAGATCCTTCTCCCCCAAAGGGCAGAGAAGGATTTTCGTCTTACGCCGCGCCGCTCATCATGTTGCGCAGCACGTATTGCAGAATGCCGCCGTGCCGGTAGTACTCGACCTCGTCGAGGGTATCGATCCGGCAGGTGACCGTGATCTGCTCTTTCTTGCCGTCAGCGCGGGTGATGGTCACGGCGACGTCCATGCGCGGCTTGATGCCGCCGGCGACGCCGGCGATGTCGAAGATCTCGGTACCGTCGAGCTTCAGGGTCTGGCGCGTCATACCGTCCTTGAACTGCAGCGGCAGCAGGCCCATGCCGACTAGGTTCGAGCGGTGGATGCGCTCGAAGCTTTCGGCGATGACTGCCTTGACGCCGAGCAGCCGGGTGCCCTTGGCCGCCCAGTCGCGCGACGAGCCGGTGCCGTATTCCTTGCCGGCGACGATGATCAGCGGCACGCCTTCGGCCTGGTACTTCATGGCGGCGTCATAGATCGCCATGACTTCGCCGTCGGGCTGGTGCTTGGTCACGCCGCCTTCGACGCCCGGAACCATCTCATTCTTGATGCGGATATTGGCGAAGGTGCCGCGCATCATGACTTCGTGATTGCCGCGTCGCGAGCCGTAGGAGTTGAACTCGGCCGGACGCACCTGGTAGCCGAGCAGGTATTTGCCGGCCGGGCCGTCCTTCTTGATCGAACCGGCCGGGGAGATATGGTCGGTCGTGATGCTGTCGCCCAGGATGGCGAGCGGGCGGGCGCCCGTCACATCGCTGAGCGGACCCGGCTCCTTCGGCATGTTCTCGAAGAAGGGCGGCTCGGCGATATAGGTCGAGCCGGGCTGCCACTGATAGGTTAGGCCAGTCGCGGTCTCGATCTTTCGCCACTGTTCCGGACCCTTGAACACGTCGGCGTAGCGGCTGCGGAACATCTCCGGCGTCAGGAACTGCTCCATCTCGCTGCGGATATCCTGGCTCGACGGCCAGATCTCCTTGAGGTGGACCGGCTTGCCGTCGCTATCCTCGCCGAGCGGCTGGGTCGCGAGATCGACATTGAGCGAACCGGCCAGCGCATAGGCCACGACCAGCGGCGGCGAGGCCAGGTAGTTGGCGCGGACCTGCGGGCTGATGCGGCCTTCGAAATTGCGATTGCCCGAGAGCACCGCGCCGACGACGAGATCGCCTTCGTCGACCGCCTTGCCGATCGCCTCCGGCAGCGGGCCGGAATTGCCGATGCAGGTGGTACAGCCATAGCCGACCAGGTTGTAGCCCAGCGCGTCGAGATCCTTGTCGAGCCCGGCGGCGGCCAGATATTCGGTCACGACCTGGCTGCCCGGGGCGAGCGAGGTCTTGACCCAGGGCTTGACCTTGAGCCCGCGCTTGACCGCGTTGCGGGCGAGCAGCCCGGCCGCCATCATGACCGAGGGGTTGGAGGTGTTGGTGCAGCTGGTGATGGCGGCGATCACGACATCGCCGTCCTTGACCTCGTAGCCGGTACCGTCGACGGCGATATGCCGGTTGAGATCACGCGAGCCGGCGATCTTGGGCAGCTCCTTGGCGAAGCCGGCGGCGACGCCGCCGAGCAGCACCCGGTCCTGCGGCCGGCGCGGGCCGGCGAGCGACGGCTCGACCGAGCCGAGATCGAGCTCCAGGGTCGAGGTGAAGACCGGATCCGGCGTCGAGTCGTCGCGCCACAGGCCCTGCGCCTTGGCATAGGCCTCGGCCAGCTTCACGCGATGCGGATCGCGGCCGGAGAAGGTCAGGTAGCGCAAGGTCTCCTGATCGACCGGGAAGAAGCCGCAGGTCGCACCATATTCCGGCGCCATATTGCCGATGGTCGCGCGGTCGGGCAGGCCGAGATGGCTGACGCCGGGGCCGTAGAATTCGACGAAGCGGCCGACCACGCCCTTGGCGCGCAGCATCTGGGTGACGGTCAGCACCAGATCGGTCGCGGTCGCACCCTCGGGCAGCTTGCCCGACAGCCTGAAGCCGACGACTTCGGGCAGCACCATCGAGATCGGCTGGCCGAGCATGGCCGCCTCGGCCTCGATGCCGCCGACGCCCCAGCCGAGCACGGCCAGGCCGTTCACCATGGTGGTGTGGCTGTCGGTGCCAACCAGTGTGTCGGGATAGACGACCTTGGTGCCGTCATCCTCTTCGCCGATCCAGGCGACCTGGGCCAGATATTCCAGATTGACCTGGTGGCAGATGCCGGTGCCGGGCGGCACGACGCGGAAATTGTCGAGGCGTCCTGGCCCCAGCGCAGGAAGGCATAGCGCTCGCCATTGCGCTCGAACTCGTGCTTCACATTGTCGGCGAAGGCGGATTTGCCGCCGAACTCATCGACCATGACCGAATGGTCGATGACCAGATCGACCGGCGAGAGCGGGGTTGATCCGCTTCGGATCGCCGCCCAGCTTGACCATCGCATGGCGCATCGCGGCCAGATCGCACACGGCCGGGACGCCGGTGAAATCCTGCATCAGCACACGGGCCGGGCGGAACGCGATCTCGACGTCGGAGGTGCGGGTGTCGAGCCACGCGCCGACGGCCTTGATGTCGTCTACCGTGACCGTGCGGCCATTCTCCAGCCGTACCAGGTTTTCCAGCAGGACGCGCATCGAGAAGGGCAGGCGCGAAATATCGCCGAGGCCGGCCGCCTGGGCCGCCACCGGCAGGCTGTAATAGACATACGACTTGCCGTCGACATCGAGGGTGCGGCGAGTCTTGAGCGTGTCATGGCCGGCGTATTTCACGGCAGGCTCCTTCAGGCTTGGGGCGGGTTTCGTTGCTAGATATCGCAGATCCCGGCGCGGCAACAGTCCTGTCGGGGCGGCGCAGACCGGAATGGCGAATTGATCAAGTCAGATCTAGGCTCTTAGCGCCGTTTCGGCAAACGAGTAATCCTCGCCACGTGTGTGAATAAAATTCACATGAACGCTGGCCGCGAGCTGTGCACAAATCACATTTCTGCCACATTGTCGGCGGGGAACCGCCGTAATTGACTCGTTCTCTACGCGGGTCGCGGCCTGCCCGTTCGGCTGTCGTGGCGTTCAGCGTAGCCTCGCGCCGTAACAGTTGCCGGCGCAGGGGCGGCTCGTCTCCCCCGCAGGCCGCCCCAACTTTTTTCCTACGGCTCAGGCCGATCCATCAGGCGGAAATCGTGTAGCGGCGGCCGTTGCGGTTCGGATCGCTGTTATCCGACGTCGCGAACAGCAGCACATGCTGCGGCCCCCAATGGGAAAACCGGCCGTGCCCCTCGGCGCGGATCAGCGCGTGCAGGCTATGGGCCGGTCCGAGCGCGACACCGTCCTCGTAGAGCATCACCGGCGAGCGATAGGGGTGTTCGAGATTGTCCGCCTGGGCTTCGAGGCAGGCAAGTCCGGGTGCCATGTGCAGCCGTGCCGTCCAGGCTGCGCCGGTTTCGGCCTGGAAGGGCGGATTGAGCAGCCAGGTCTGTGCATCGATGGCGTTGGCCGTGCCGGGCTCCGGCGCGATCGTCTCACCCGACTCTTCCGGAAGCGCATAGCCGAACTCCGCCATCGCCTTGGCCAGCCCGGGCACGGCGTCGCGGATCGCGGCAAGACCCGGGGGATAGGGCGAGGGCGCACCGGAGGGAACGAAGCGCCGGCTCGACGCGGCTGCGCATCTGTCGTCCCAGCGCAGCCCCAGATGTTCGAAGAGCCCGTCGAGCGCTGCCGCCGGATCGGCCAGCAGCGCCTCATAGGTCAGGCGGAAATACCGGCCGGTCTCGGCGCGGCCGGCGTTCATGCGGAGATAGCGCAGCCATGCCGTCAGATCGGCCTGCAACTGGGATCGCGTGAACGGCAGACGCTGCCAATCGGCGGAGGAGCGCGCGAACTCGAACGGGTGGCGAACAATGTGAAGATAGGTCGCTTCGGGAAACACGGTGTCGCAGGCCTGCCAATCCGGCAGTGCCGCGTCGCCGGCCCAGATTTCCTTGAAGCCCCAATAGCGGCCGGACGATTCGGCGACATTGTAAAGCTGGTCGAGCGCGGTGCGGACGATCCCGGCGACCCGTGCGCGCTCCAGTCGTTCCAGATCCCGCACGTGGGTGAAAATCTCGGCATCGCTAGTGCCGGCCGGCTCGGGCGCCGCGTGCCGGATCGCGTCGATACGCCGCGACCGATGTGTCTCGGCCGCCGAGACTTGCCAGAATAGCCGCCAGAGTTGATCGACCGTGCCGCCGAACTCGCCATACATGGCGATCTCCGGATGCGCGTCGAGCATGGCGTCGAGCAGCGAGGTCCCGGACCGCCCCGCCCCGATGATGACGATCGGGCGGCCGATCAGGGCCATGGGATTTGCGACGTGAGCCGCCCGACGACAAAAGACTCCCTCTCCGCCCCATTGGGGCGGAGAGGGTTGGGGTGAGGTGGGGAGCGCTCGAAACTCACCACCTCGATCGCTGCCGGGAGTTCGATCCCGCCTATGAGAGACCAACGATGGGCTCTGAGCACTGTCGACATCCGGGCGCTCCCCACCTCACCCCGACCCTCTCCGCCCCAATGGGGCGGAGAGGGAGCTTTCCAGCAGGGGCGGGTTGGGGCGCCCTCGATCAAGCCGCCAGACCGCGTTCGAGGCAGGAGGCCAGGCGCCGGGCGAAGGCGGCCGGGTCGGGCAGCGGTTCGCCTTCGACGATGCGGGCCTGGTCGAGCAGCAGCCAGGCGGCATCCTCGATCTTGGCCGCTGCGCCGGCGGCGCCGACCGAATCAGCCAGGCGGCGGATCAGCGCGTGGTTCGGATTGATCTCGAGCACACGCTTGGCCGTGTCGCCCATCTGCTTGTGCTGGCGCAGCAGCCGGGCCAGATGCATGTCCATGTCGCCTTCGTCGGCAACCAGGCAGACGGCGCTCTCGGTCAGGCGATCCGAGCTGCGCACATCCTTGACCGCATCGGCCAGGGTCAGCTTCAGCATGGCGATCAGGCTGGCGGTATTGGCCGGCGGCTCGGGCTTCTTTTCTTCCGGCTTGTTCGGATCGGCTTCGATCTCGCCCAGATCGGCGCCGCCCCGGGTCACGGATTTGAACTCGTGCTCCTTGAACTTGCCGATATTGGGCAGCCAGAACTCGTCGACCGGATCGGTCATGACCAGCACTTCGACGCCCTTGGCGCGATAGCCTTCGAGCTGCGGGCTCTTCAGCACCACGTCGAGATTGTCGCCGGTGATGGTGTAGATCGCCTTCTGCCCAGGCTTCATGCGCGCGACGTAATCGTCGAGCGACACCAGCGCCTCGCCTACGGTCGAGCGGAAGCGGGCGAAGCCCAGGATGGTCTCGCGCTGCTCGAAATCCTCGTACAGGCCTTCCTTCAGCACGGCGCCGAAATTCTCCCAGAACTTGGCGAATTCCTCGGGCGCATCCGCCGCCTTCTTCGACAGCTCACTCAACACCCGCTTGGTCACGCCTTGGCGGATCTTGGCGATCATCGGGTTGGCCTGCAGCGTCTCGCGGCTGATGTTGAGCGGCAGATCCTCGCTGTCGACCACGCCCTTGACGAAGCGCAGATAGGCCGGCAGCAGCTCCGCGCAATCCTCGGTCACGAAGACGCGGCGGACATAGAGCCGGACATTGTGCTTGCGCGCCGGGTCGAACAGATCGAACGGCTTGGTCGAGGGCACGAACAGCAGATTGGTGTATTCGAGCTTGCCTTCGGCCTTCCAATGCAACGTCAGCCACGGATCGTCGAAGCCATGCCCGACCGAGTGGTAGAACTCCTTGTACTGCTCCGGCGTGATCTCGGATTTGGAGCGCGTCCACAGCGCCGAGGCGGTGTTGATCACCTCCTCCTTGCCGTCCTCGACCAGGACGATCGGCAGCGCGATATGGTCGGCATAGGCCTTGACGACATGACGCAGCCGGATCGGCGTCAGGTAATCCGCCTCGTCTTCCTTGATGTGCAGGGTGATGCGCGTGCCGGTCTCGGCTTTCTCCGCCGGCGCCACGGTGAACTCGCCCTTGCCGTCGGAAATCCAGCTATGGGCCTCCGTCTCGCCGGCCTTGCGCGAGATGACCTCGACCTTGTCCGCGACCATGAAGGCCGAATAGAAGCCGACGCCGAACTGGCCGATCATGGCCACATCGCCCTTCTTCGCCTGGTCGAGCTGCTTGACGAAGGCGGCCGTGCCCGATCGTGCGATGGTTCCCAGATTCTCGACCAGCTCGGCCTCGGTCATGCCGATGCCGTTATCTTCCAGCGTGAGCGTGCGCTTGTCCGTGTCGGGCGTCAGCACGACCCGATACTTGCCTTCCGGCGCGCCCAGCTCGGGCTGGGTCAGCGCCAGGTAGCGCAGCCGGTCGCAAGCATCGGAGGCGTTGGAGATAAGCTCGCGCAGGAACACTTTCTTATCGCTGTAGAGCGAGTGCGCGACGATTTCGAGCAGCCGACTGACTTCGGCCTGGAAGCTTCTGGTTTCTGCCATCGGGGGACCTGAGAATTACAAAAAACGCCCCTCATATGTAGGGATGGCTCAGTTCGTGCAAGCCTCTCGGCGCAGGCTTTGTTACGAATTCCGCTACCTGTTGCCTACGCTTGCAATTCGGCGCGGGCCGAACGATCTTCCCCAGATGGCGCAGAACGAGATCGCCGGGCGGATCACTTGCGGTGCTCGGGCCGACCAATACCGGCAAGACGCATCTGGCCAATCGAACGCATGTTGGGTCATGCCAGCGGCATGATCGGCTTTCCGCTGCGCCTGCTCGCGCGCGAGAATTACGACCGGATCGTCCGCATCAAAGGCAAGGCCGCGTAGCCCTGGTGACCGGCGAAGAGCGTATCCTGCCGCCCAATCCCAGCTACTTCGTCTGCACGGTCGAGGCCATGCCGCTCGACCGGCAAGTCAGCTTCCTTGGCATCGACGAGATCCAGCTGGTCGGCGATCGCGACCGCGGCCATGTTTTCACCGAGCGGCTGCTGCATGCGCGCGGCCGCTGGGAGACCATGTTCATGGGGTCGGACACGATCCGGCCGCTACTGCGCAAGCTGGTGCCCGACGCCGAGATCGTCGAGCGGCCGCGCTTTTCGACCCTGAGCTATACTGGCCCGCGCAAGGTGACTCGGCTGCCGCCGCGCTCGGCCGTCGTCGCCTTCGCCGTGGCCGATGTGTTCGAGCTGGCTGAGCTGGTCCGGCGCCAGCGCGGCGGCACGGCGGTGGTGCTCGGCGCCTTGAGCCCGCGTGCGCGCAACGCCCAAGTCGCGATGTACCAGGCCGGCGAGGTCGATTACATGGTCGCGACCGATGCGATCGGCATGGGCCTCAACATGGATCTCGACCATGTCGCCTTCGCCCGCCTGACCAAATTTGACGGCAATGCGCCGCGCCGCCTGACCGTGCCGGAGATCGCCCAGATCGCCGGCCGCGCCGGGCGGCACATGAACGACGGCAGCTTCGGCACCACGGCCGAGATGGGGGCCACTCGATCCGGAAGTGGTCGAGGCGGTCGAGAACCACCGCTTCGACCCGCTATCGCCGTGTGGTGGCGCAACGCCGCGCTGGATTTCCGCTCCGCCGGGCTGTTGCTGCGCAGCCTGGAGGCACCGCCGCCGCTGCCGGTCATGCTGCGCTCGCGCGCCGCAGACGACCAGCAGGCGCTGGAGGCGCTGATCCGCCAGCCGGAGATCGCCCAGCGTGCGACCCATCCCGGCGCGGTCCGGCTGCTTTGGGAGTCTGCCAGATCCCGGATTTCCGCAAGGTGATGAGCGAGCATCATGCCCGGCTGCTCGGCCAGATCTGGCGCTATCTGATGAGCCCGGCCGAGAGGCTGCCGCATGATTGGGTCGCGAGCCAGGTCGGCCGGCTCGACCGGACCGATGGCGAGATCGATGCGCTGGTCCAGCGCATCGCCCATATCCGGACCTGGACCTATATAACACATCGTCCGAACTGGCTGGAGGACAGTGCGCATTGGCAGGAGCGCACGCTGGCGATCGAGGACAAGCTGTCCGACGCGTTGCATGACCGGTTGACCCAGCGCTTCGTCGATCGCCGCGCCGCCTCGCTGGTGCGCTATCTGGCCGAGGCGCGCGAGCTGTTCGCCTCGGTGTCGGCCAGCGGCGAGGGTGCGGGTCGAAGGGCATTATCTCGGCGAGATGCGCGGCTTCCGCTTCGCGCCGGATGCCGCGGCGCGGGGCGAATCGGCGCGTTCCCTGATGGCGGCCGCCAATCGCGTGCTGCGCGGCGAGGTCGCTGCGCGGGCGAGCGCCTTGCCGCCGATGCCGATGATGCCTTCAAACTCGATTCGAGCGGTGGCGTCGCCTGGCAGGGTGAGGTGGTAGCCCGGCTCGTGCCGGGCGAGAGGGTGCTGGTACCGCGGGTCGAAGTGGCTCTCGGCCGATTTCCTCGACGGTGCCGTGCGCGAACAGGTGCGCAAGCGGCTCGAGGAAATCGTTTCGGCTACGATCCAACCGCACTGAAGCCGCTTTTCACTGCGCTCGCCATCGAGGCCGGGGGGCTGCGGCGCGCGGGCTGCTGTTCCGGCTGGGCGAGACGCTAGGGACGCTCGACGCGGCGCATTCGGCCGCGCTGGTTGCCGGGCTCAAACCGGAGGATCGGAAGATATTGACCCATGCCGGCATTCGTTTCGGAACGGAAACGACCTATATCGCGGCCGCGCTCAAGCCGGTTGCGGTGGCGATGCGGGCATTGCTCTGGTCGATCCGTGCCGGAGCCGTGCCGCCGCCCGCCCCTGCCGCCGCCCGGCCGCCTGTCGGTCTCCGCCGATTCGCTCGGCCGGGCCGATTACGCCGAGGCGATCGGCTACCGCGTCGTCGGGCCGCGCGCCATCCGGGTCGACCGGCTGGAGCAGCTGGCGGCGGCCCTGCGCCAGCGCGCCAGGCTCGCCGGCGGCTTCCCGCTCGAGCCGCTGCTGGCGTCCTCGATCGGCGCGCCGATGGCCGAATTGCCTGCGGTCGTCGCGGCGCTGGGCTATCGCGGCGCGGCACAGGAAGACGGCGTGCTGCGCTTCGCCCCGCTGCCGCGCCGGTCGCGCCGCAACGGCGCCGCGCGCAAACCGGTGCCGCCGCCCCGGCCGGTCGCACCGGACCATCCCTTCGCCAAGCTCAAGGAGCTGGAGTTCAACCGGTGACCGGCCCGACGCTGCGCCTCGACAAATGGCTGTGGCATGCGCGGCTGTGCAAGACGCGCTCCCTGGCCGGCCGGCTCTGTACTGCCGGCGCCGTCGAACTGGCCGGCACCGTGGCGCAGCGTCCCGCGCAGCCGGTGCGCATCGGCGACCGGCTTTACGGTCTGCCATGGCGGCTGGCGCCGGCACATCGAAATCCTCGGGCTCGGCGAGCGGCGCGGTCCGGCGCCCGAGGCCAGGCTGCTCTATCGCGAGACGGCCGAGCCGGTCCGGCTCGGCGGTATCGACCCGGAAGGGAAGCGCTGCTGGGCAAAGACGGGGAGGGGGAGAACTAGCATTACAGTTGCGCATTTTGCTGATCTCTGAATCTATGGGCGACCATGATTCGGGAGATCATGGATGTCTGGTGCCTCGATTGAAGCGACGCTGGCGTTGTGGGCCTCGTCGCTGCGCGATGTGAAGGGTCGGATACGACCGCTTTTCACGCAGGACCGCGTCGCGGCGAGCGCTGGCCTGTTCCTGGATGGGCTGGTTGGCGACGAGCGTCGCAAGACCGGATGGATGCGGGCGGAAGCGGCCGGTGATCCGGGGCCGTGGCGCCAGCAGGCCATTCTCGGCCCGCGGTCGCTGGATGCCGATGCGCCTGCGCGACATCGTGCGCGACTATGTGGTCGAGCATCTGGCGGACGAACATGCGGTGCTGGTGCTCGACGAGACCGGATTCCAGAAGCAGGGCAAGGCATCGTGTGGCGTGTCCCGTCAGTACACGGGCTCGGCCGGCAAGATCACGAACTGCCAAGTGGGCGTGTTCGCCGCTTATGTCTCCTGCCACGGCCACGCCTTTATCGACCGCGCGCTCTATCTGCCGAAGATCTGGACCGACGATCCGGCGCGCCTGAAGGCCGCCCATGTGTCGGACGATGTTGGCTTCGCCACCAAGCCCAAGCTGGCGGCCCGGATGATCGGGCGCGCGCCTCGCGGCTCATGTGCCGTTCGCCTGGGTCGCCGCCGATACCGTCTATGGTTGTCAGCGAGGTCGAACGCGTCCTGCGCCGGGCCGGCAAGGGTTATGTGCTCGGCGTCACCGGCGACCATCTCTTCCATTCCTGGGACAAGCCGCAACCGGTCGCAGGATCAGCCTTGGCGATCGCCGAGGCGCTGCAACCATCCGATTGGCAGCGCCTCTCGGCAGGAGCAGGAACCAAAGGGCCGCGGCTTCATGACTGGGCCTATCTTGAGCTCGCCGACCTAGAGGCCGAGGAATTCGATGCCGAAAATCCGGGCGTGTGGACCCGCGGCCTGCTGATCCGCCGCCACATCGCAAATGGCGATCTCGCCTTCTTCACACTTGGTGTCCGGCCGGTACGCCGATCGAGACGCTGGTGTCGGTCGAAGGCCATCGCTGGGGCCATCGAGGACAGCTTCGAGACCGCCAAGAACGAGCTTGGTCTCGATCACAACGAGAGCCGCTCCTGGCATGGCTGGCATCGCCACGTCTCGCTCGTCATGCTCGCCTTCGCCATGATGGCTGCCATCCGCCAGCGCGCCAATGCCACACCGCCCCCAAAAACGAAACCATCAGCCGCGAAACCGCCGCGCCGCCCCTGATCCGCTGGTCGGTCCAGGAGGTCCGCCGCATCGCCGTCAGGCTTGCTCAGCGGCGGATCAAACCGGCCCACATCATCGCCTGGTCGCCTCTGGCGGCGCGCCCACCAAGCGGCCGCTCAGAGCGCCCACTTCAAGTCAAAAACGCAACTGTAATGCTAGTGGGGCGGCGTCCCGCCCGCCTTGCCGGCGGGAGCCGGCAATCACCTGTCGCGCTTAGGCTATGCCGGCTGATCGCCGGCAGGCGGGCGACGACGCCCGCCCCACTACAGATCATTGGAGATCACTGCCGCCGGAACACCAGGCTGAGATTGTTGGCCGGCATCTCGACGATCTCGGGCCAGATCGAAACCGGCCGCGGCGGCGGTCGCCGCGACGTCTTCCATGCGCCGGATGCCCCATTCCGGGTCGCGATGGCGCAGGCTCTGGTCGAAGGCGCGGTTCGAGTCGGCAAAGGCGTGGCCGTCGCGCCGATACGGGCCGTAGGAGATAGAGCGGTTGCCCCGGCGGAAAGCAGCCGCGCGGCGCCGGCAATGAGCCCCTGCGTCGCGGCCCAGGGCGATATATGGATCATGTTGATGGCCAGCACGGCGTCGGCCCGGGCGATCGGCCAGACCGGGGCCGCGGCATCCAGGTCGAGCGGCCCGGCAATGCTATCCAGCCCGGCTTCGGCCGACCAGGCCGCGATGCTGGCGCGTGCCGCCGGATCGGGTCGGAAGGCTGCCAGCGCCGTCCGGGGAGGGCCCGGGCGAAATGCACGATATGCTCGCCGGTGCCGCTGGCGATTTCCAGCATCGTGCCGGTGGCCGGCAGGACACGCTCCAGCACGGCCACGATCGGTCCGCGATTGCGCTCGGTCGCCGGGGCGTAGCGGCGGTCGTCGGTGGAAGAAGACATGATCGATCGGCGCTCCGATGCTATGATTAGGAGGATGATGGGCGGACGGGATTGGGGCTTTCCGGCCACGCTCGACGATACGCAGCCGGCCTATGCGGAATTTTCTGTTGCAGCAAGCGTCCAAGCCCTCTTTGAATGCCGCCGACCAGCCGCGCGGCCGGAATACGGGGAATGATCGCCT